>JAAVFG010000033.1 GCA_014800895.1 Bacteroidales bacterium | reverse complement strand
TTCTGCACTCTCGTCGCAAACACGGGGTCAGTCATTCTGCCCCAACGAACTATCCAGTCTTTAGATGTAAAAGCATGGGGGCGTATCGTTCTCTATGGTTTTTGCCTACAGTAGATCTGCCTTATTCCATGCTTGAATATCCTGAAAATTTAAGATAAATTTATTCAAAAACTTTTAATCGTACAAATGTACGACAGCAGAACAATTATTATAGCATATTTTTTGACAGCAGAACAAGAAGATACGGATGGTAGCCGCGGAGCGGCGAGTCCTTGTTTAGCCGTGGGCTGCGGCGTTCCGCCTTACCCACGGATCTAAACCCCGTGCGTCTCAGCGACCGCGGAGCGGTCGGTCTTCCATTACATCAGCTAATGCGGTAACAAAGACCCACCGCTCCGCGGCGGAGTGCCCTTGCTTAGGGTTATCCCCCCGGCTGCGGGCTGTGCCCTTACCGGGGGTTGAACAAAAACCCACCGCTCCGCGGCTTACATTGCGGAAGCCGGGAGGCTCCCGCCCCCAGTCGCCGCCAATGTAAGTCTAAAATAATATTATTAATAAATAAAAATCATAAATCCTTTTGATACAAACAGATATAAGATTAGTTGCATTAATTATTCTTACCCCTTATTCCACGGATATATAAATCGGGCAAGTCCGTAGATATAACGGCGGAAACCGGGACGATAATCAAGCAGACGGTCAAACCATCCGAGATGAGGATTAACTAATTTCACGATGTATCCCACGTAGAACATAGCAAAGAGTGTGCCCGGTCCGACCACTGTCCAAGGCCACGTGCCAAAGAAACAATAACCCGATATTACTGCCAAGATCACAAGAATAGTGTCAATCGTTATCTTCACTACAGGAAAGGGTTTGCCGGTCACGCGCGATACCGCTACCTGTATTCCCTCGCCGGGCATCGTGATCGATCCGCAACGGATCTCCGCAGCTATGGCACATCCCAAAATAGTGGCGCCGATAAATTGTGCCAATATTTTCTCCCATAAAAAATCATAGGGGAAGAAGGAGGTAATGACCATGTTCACGTCAAGCAGGAAGCCAAAGACAAACCCTATCAGAAGCTGAAAAAGCTGGACGGCATGGAATTGCTTACGCAAGATGAAAATCTGACATGCCACAAGGATTATATTCATTATAATCGTATAGCCGCCTATCGTCAATCCGGGCACTAACCCCGCCTCGCCCGCAAGCGAAAAAGACATAGGAATGGAGGAGATCACTCCGCTCCCCAACTGAGAGCGGACACATAAGGCTACTCCAAATGTCATAAAAAACATAGAAAAGAGCAACAGGATATGTTGCCATACAAATCCTATTGCTCTACTCTTAAATGATTCTTCCCCTTTATTTCTCTTTGTCATCTATCTTACGGTTGGACTTACTTGACTCTCTTATAGCGGATTTCCTGATAAATCTTGAATCCGTCTTCACTATATTTCTCGATAGTGGTCATTTCATTCCCTTTTATTTTACACTCGCGTGTGATAGGCTCCGGATTCTCCTCCTCGTCATATCCGATAACGGTAAGATTATTTCCGTCAAGATGCCATTCTCCGTTCGTCACCTCTCCGTCCTGATAGACAGTCATCGTGCCGTCGCCCTTATACTCCACGAAGTAATCCCCCTCCTCATCCCATGGACCATCATATTTGTCAAGAGTAATTCCATTGAATTCCTCGATGAATACCTCATACGCCGGTTGCCATTTTCCGACAATACTTGTATTCATATCCTCTTCTTCCTCTTTATCACTTTTGCATGACGACATACCCCCGACAAAAAAGAGGGAGACTGCCATCATTATTATATATTTACCGACTTTCTTATACATTAGCGTGGAGTATTAGATTATGTGTTGTAAGCAGTAGCCATAGAGTGGAGCTACGAGGATAGCCTCAAAAATAAGTTTGGATAACCATTTTTAAGAGATTTTCCAACTACATTACAAATTTACTAAATTTTCTTTAATTCCACACCATATTTATTAAAATATATTAAGAATTATTTTTACAGGGTAATGTGCGCCATTCATACCCATCCTACAAACATTTTTCAGCTTAAAGAAAAAAGTCTCGGGATGTAAACGGAAACATCCCGAGACTTTCAATTATCAATAATAAATATCTCTATTCCAATTATTTAATAGTCACCTTGTATGACCTCTTGCCTATCTTCAATATGTACACTCCATTGGAGAGATTTACAGTAGTGGGTTGAGAAGGCACTCCGGTGTAGTAGACAAGACCGTTTATACCACATACGGATGTATCTACATCTGTAGCGAGGATCTCCACTCCGCTCTCAACTATACGGAAAGCGGCTGAATCACTTATCTCCTCTACTCCGGATGTATCAATGCTGACATCATTTGAGGGCTTCGAGATACCGTTATCATAAACAGCCACGACGTTATACACATATTTCTGACCACCCTTGATGTCTTCATCTGTAAACTCAAAGTCCTCCACGGTCTCCTTATTTATCTTCACGCCGTCACGGTAGATATCAAAACCTAAGAGCGATCCGTCAAATTTAGCACCGGCGGGAGAGTAAGTCACATCATCCACCATCAACATAAAGGCTCCTTCCGCACAACTCCTTATCGCAAAATGCTTCGCACCTTCAGGAAGGGCTGCCGATATCTTAGTCCAACTGTTGGACAATTCAGTTGTATCCAATACCTTCACGAAGTCCTTCGGGTCAAGACTGCCCATGCTGTAATATACCTCAACTTTCTCTGATATTAATGCACTGTAAGATTTGGCATAGAAAGAGATTGTCTGAGCATTCCCATAGAGTTCGGGAGAAATAGCCCAGTCATCCGACTGACCATCATCCTGACGGAAGAGAGAGAAGAGATAATGAGTGCCGGAATGAGAAGCGAATGTCGGGTCTGTGCCGCCTAACGCCGCTGTATCCCAATTCCAGAATGAACCGGTAGTGGTACCGATAGTGATACCCGGAATCTCCATATCCTTGAAGCCTCCCACAGGGCTATTGTCCTCATCAACAAATGTCCACTTGCCATACTCTGAAGAGAACGCCTCGCCATCCTCGAAGTCATCGGTAATCTGCGGAACATAGGAATTGAGATCCGGCTCGTTCCATGTCAGGACTACGACATCCTCATCAATATTCCCCTCAAGATCCGTTGCTTCGGGAAGGGGACTCTCCGCCGGCTCTACTGACCATTCCAAAGATGTGTTATTATCAGCGTTCTCATCCTTGTCGCTCTTTACCACTAACTTATAGATCACTTCCTTATTCGCCATGGCAGGCATAATAGTATTGAAGTCAATATTCAACGCCCCACCGGCTGCGAGGTTTTTCACCTCCTTAGTATCGATAAGCTCTCCATCGCCATAGAGTTCGATGGTAAAGGCTCCTGACTCTTCACTTCCAAGATTCTCGATAGTTGTAGCCAATGCCACATTGTCGCCACATGTCACCAAATCCGGACCGCTAAAGGAAGAGATAGTAAGGTCGGTTGCCAACATTGAGTCAACACGGATATCATCAATACATGTATAGGTGAAGATACCACCGATCGCCGTAATCTTAACCTGCACGATTCCACCGGCATAAGCACCGAGAGATACTGCAAGACGATGCCAGCCCTCTTCGCCATTGCAAAGCTGATTCACTTCGCCCTCAAGAAGTGTGGTGAAATCATCATTAATGCTCTTGCGTGCCTGAATCATGATAATATTATTGTCGTCATCCTCACCATCCACATAGTTGTAGACATAGAGAGATGCCGCAGGGCTCTTCATATCAGCTGTAGAAACAAGACCTGTCATCAACTCGGCACCGGAGCCTGCGCCTTTACTGCGGCAAGCGAGGAAACCGTTATCACCGTTGCGACTTTTGATATCCTTGAATGTGGCATCTGTGCAGACCTGCCACTGACCCTCTTCTATGGAGCCAGCACCGAAGTCGCTTTTTACATCACCGTCAGCGAATGTCTCATCAACTGACTTATAGGGAACACCTACCGGAGTGATTTCCGAATATCCCGGCTCGCCTTCACCGGCGGATGTCACCGCGCAGACAGCACATTGTATAAACTTCTGCTCGCCCTCCGGCACTGCCTGATATGTGTATGAACATTCTTTCAAGCCATCAGCAAGCACTACAACTTCTCCGCTTACGTCATAGACTGTGTAGGTGACATTCTCCGCAAGCATGGGATTACCGTGAATATCTGTCTCAATCGCATCCCACTGAAGAGTGACAAGTCCCGACCCGGGAGTAGCGTCAAATCTAACTTTCAACGGCTCGGTAGGAAGATTTACTCCCACATAGTTGGAGCCCTCTATCGACAGACCCTTACCCTCCTCGTTATAACCAATCACAGTGTATGAATACACTCCCTCCTCGGGAAGAGTATCTGTAAATTTCAATTCTTCTCCTACGGCGGGAGACGGGAATTCCTTTACCTTCTCATCGCCTCTCATCACCTCTACCTTAGTCAGTGAGGTCAAGGCATTTCCCTGGAGATCAACCGCGGGAGCGGTGAATGATATCTCTGCTGTAAGTTTGCCATAGATATCGGGGCTGATCTTAAGATCTTCGGGAGCGGCAGGAACGTAAGCCGAGATACCATCTTCGATACTGAAGTTATCTGCCACAAGATCAAGATTAGCCGCATCCGATATGCCATGTATACCTATGTAATATATTCCATCCTCCTCGGGAACCAATAAGCCGCCCAAAGATTCGAATACATTATTGGTCATCTCCAACGGTCCGGCGAGTGTCTTCGTCATTCCGGCTGCTGTCTGAGTGCGCCCGTATTTCAGCTCGACGCGCTCTGTCCAGGATGTACTTGTGCCTCGTGTATCAATCGAAACATAATAAGCCTTACCTTTCTTAAGCTTGACAGCAGGAGAAATAAACCAGTCGTCAGCCGCCTGATCGTCATTGAAGGAATTACGCATGTCGCCACCATCAGTGCCTTCCCAGAACCATGTCACATCATCGCCGTTGGCATCTTCCGTTTTCCAACCGCCGAGGTCATTCTCCGAGTCGAATTTATTGAGATAAGGCGGTACGATATTTCCTAATGTAACAGTTTCTGACTGCGCGGGTGCTGATACAAGCCCGTTGCATGAGGCGGTGACTGTGTAATAGATCACATCAAGGCTCTCTGTCGGAGCAGGGAAAACCTCCTCGAATGTTGTGGATTTATAGTCGGTCGCCACAACATTGGCTCCCGGATAGCGCGTGATGGTATATGTCAGATTATCCAAGTCAAGATAGCCGCCGTTTATACCGGATGTCACCGCATTCCAAGAGAGATCCATCTTTCCATCCTCATACTTAAGCGTAACTTTAGTAGCGGATGGAGTATCGGGACCTACCCATACATGCTTGAGATTGGAGCGAGGTCCCTCTCCGGCATCATTTGAGGCAAATACGGTAAAGGTATAAGTTCCGGCTTCCTCTACATTTACAGGCACCTTGCACTCTTCCCCATAACTCACCTTCTCATTCATCACCTCCTTACCGCTCACAAGGACTGTGACATTCACATCCCCTGAAGCTGCCGAGCCGTCAAAAAGAGTGGAGGGAGCGGTAAAGGTCAGTTCCCCTTCAAGTGAGTTACCTTCAAAATTGGCATGGAATGAAGCGCATTCTCCCGGAGCCTTGGCATCTGCCGCGGGAGTAGGGATATACATACCCATAATCTCATCATTCAAAGCGAGCTTATAGAGAGTGGTGGTCTCTGCTGTCTCCGTATTGACCACACACATATAGCTCGTGCCATCTGCCGGGCAATAATTCCAATACATTGTGCCGGTCTTCGGATCGATTACGCAACTTGAAAGATATTGAGGAGCATAACCTTCCATCTCCCCGACCTTGGTTGCCTCGCCTGTCTTCTTGTCAAGCTTCTGAAGGCTGCAGGATGTAACGGTATATTTGCCATCCTTTAATTCTCCCTCATAGGAGATAGCGAACAGCTGTCCTTTTCCATCGCAGCAGATGCTGTTCCACTGTCCTTCCAGCACCTTGATAGGAGTGGTTGTCGCTCCGTCGGCTGAATATGTGATGGTGCCAAGCTGAAGATTCTGCTTGTCATCCGTGTAGAAGATGCCGTAGAGCGTGCCGGTGGTCGGGTCGGTCGTGATACCTGCCGGAGCAAGATTGTTAATACTTCCGTCGATATATACCTCATTGGAGCCGGTCGTGACATCATATCCATATATCATGATATAATCCCAGCCGAAGAAGCTCATCAGGTCAGTGGCGTAATAGATGTTATCTACCAGTACACCTCCATAAGAGGCTTTCGGACCTGAAAAGAGCATATCCGACTGCGACGCGCCACTCTTGGGAATCTCATAGAGACCTACCTCCGCAGAAGAAGGATTGGCATCTATAAGTGTATTGGAGACAATCGAGCCATAGATGGTCGGCACATCAAACTGCTCTCCTACACGGACAACGCTGCTTCTACGAGTCACTTTCGCAGTCAGCGCGCTCCAATCGCCAACTTTCATCCCTTGATGAAAAGGACTTTTCTTCTGACGGATCGGGAGTGTATGAACACTCTTCATCTGTCTGGCGCCTTTTTTACTCTTTAGTTTTCCACTCTCCCGAGGGGAAATCACGCTCCGCGTGCTCTTCTCCAATTCCGCTGACAATGGCAATATTGCAGCTGTAATGGTCAAAGCCACGGGAACTAACCTTGATAAAGATTTAATCATAGGTATACAAACGGTTTCAAAGATGGAATCCTCGCGGGAGTGAAACCTTTCCCCCACGAGGATATAGTTGATAAATAATGGTGAATTGCTATTTTACATTAATCTTGACACTCTTACCTGCGGAGGGTGTATAGATTATATAGACGCCGGCTGATGGAAGTATTATATTCTCCCTTGAGGCTGCAATCCTGCGTCCTGCGATATCATATACCACTATCTCAGTGGCTGCACTATTTACTATCTTCCGGTCTATCACGTAAACGTCAGATGTATTCCCTGTGGGCAGGCTCACCCCTGAGGTCTTGCCTGTCATCACAAACTTCATTTCTGAAGGCATAGACTTGTAATCATCGTCATAACCCTTTACCGTATATCCGAAAGTCGTAGATTCCGGAAGTCCCTTGAACGTGTGTTGGGTGGATAAGCCGGCATCTGTCAATTCATATCCTGCGAAGGGAAGATACTTGTAATTCATACCGTATAGCAAGATTACATCATCTATAGCCACCGAGCCTTTCCCCTCGGGATTCACAAAGACAAGCTTCACTTGTTTTGTTCCCTCCGGGAGAGTAATCACATTGCTCTCGCCTCCGGAAACAGTCACGACAGGGATATCCTTTACTTTCTTATATTCATTTCCGTCAAAAGCTTCTATTTCAATAGAGGCACCCTCCTTCACACCATTTCCACGATGCCAGAAAGAAACTGAAGTTATATCATCATCCTTAGCTGAGGTTTCAAGCCAATCGCCGGCTTCCCCCAATCGAAGTGAGGGTGCTGCCGCGCCGCAATATGACCCCATGCTGTAAGTTGCGGAAGATGATGATTTCCATCCGTCGGGAAGGTTGCCTGCTCCTCCTTCGAAATCGCAGGTCTCTTCATTCTGACCCGCCTCTTCCTGCTTATATAATTCCACTTCATAGCCGTTTGCTCCTTCAAGAGCTGTCCAGCGGGCTGTGAAGCCATCAGGGGTAATCGCATCGGCTTCGTCTGCAATCACCTGATAATAACTAAGGTTCATTCTATCGGTCGTGAGACTTACCTCCCCGGATACCTCACCCATCTCCCAACCGTTTGAGGTGACGACCGTTACAAAATATTTCTGAGTAGAATTAAGACCTTTCACCTCCAATGAAGCGGTATCGCCTGCATTGTAGTAATGATATGGGGCTACATAATCTACAGCGCCATCCTCACCACGGGTATAGACTGAGACAAGATGATCCAGACCCTCGCATTGATTCCATTTCAATGTAAAGCCATTGGCTGTAATATCCTCTGCCTTGATTCCATCCACTGCGGGAAGATCCGTTGAGGCTCCCCCCAACACATCGAATGTGATCAATCCATCCTCCGATTCCCTGATGTTTGTGATGGGGAAATCGAGGTCTGACCCTGCCCATGTGGTCATCGAGGGAGATGTCGTCGATGTGAACGATGTGATATTTGAGCTTCCGGGGAATGAGTCGCCGGAGCGTGTCTCATCCGTGCGGATATTATCAGCCTCAATCAAATCCACATATTGATGCGAGGGAGTATTATTGACAGTATTATTAAACCATATATTCTCGTTATAATCAATATGCCATACCAACATTCCATGTCCGGGAAGATAGCTGTCCCATCCTGTAGGCTGACGGTTTTCTATCAGGAAATACTCTGTGGAACGATCGGAACGGATGATTCCTCCCATATTGTTGCCAATAGGCTGCAATGTGGCTGTGACCGGGCGGTTTATCTCATTAGGCTTTACCCATCCCAACGCATAGCGCTCGAACATACTGTAAAGCGGAGGTGTCATACCGTCATTATTGTATGAGCCGTGATCCATCGCCGACCAGCTGTCGGGGGTAAAGGAATTGGCATAACTTGTGGCATAGAGATCGGGAAGCCCCATGACATGGCTGAACTCATGAATAAATGTACCCACTCCATCTGGGCGCGTACCCATCCATTCATTTGTACATCCGTAACGATCGGCTGTAACGCCGTCATATACATGTCCTTTCTCATTCAGATTGGAAAGCGTATTGGCATGAGGCCAAACTGTTACAGCGCCTCCTCCGGAAGCTTCCCCCCTACCTGCATAGAATATGAATACATTATCTATGTATCCGTCGCCATCGCAATCATACTGTGAGAAATCCACTTCAGGGTCAAGGGCGTCAAGCGCCTCTATCATCATCTGATGGGGGCGGAGATCATTGCCCCATGGATCGTTTGCTCCGTAGTAGGAACGGTTTTTTGTCAGCTTGACAGGTCCATAGACATCGAATTCCGGCTGGAAGGCATCCATGGAGTTATAACGGAAATAATCCACGGCGCTTCCCGTGGCTCCATAATCGGAAAACCCCGGCTCGTTAAGCATTCTGGAAAAATAATCATGCGGATTCTCCAATGTAAAGGGGACATCATTATACTCCACCAGAATCACGAGTCCTTTCTGTCTCCCTGATGAGGGGAAGCGTGAGCCTTTTGAAAGGGGATAGAGTCCGTATCCCTGAGGGTAAGGACTCTCTGCCATAGTCCCGGAGGCGGGAGAAACGGTACGGATATGCTTTTCCGGAGCTATTCTATTTGATTGGCGCGAACGGTCTGCCCTGCGCTCTATTCTCTTTTCAAGCCCGTTGAAGTTGAATTTACTCTTATAGTCGGCGGCAGCCGCAGATTCATCTCCGATCTTCAGACCGGTCTCTATCAATTCTCCCGAAGATGATAAGTCGCAGTAATAGAAAAGTCCATCTTTCTCTACGACAGGGTAACCGTCTTCACTAAAATACTGATGATAATGCTCATCTCCCGCCAATCTGACTTTTATTTGACCGTCAGGAGTATCGACATAAAAATATCCGGGCTTGGCAGGCACTGCCAAAGCACTCTCAGCAAGCAGAAGCCCCGCCAAAATGGGGGGGGTAATAAGTAACCCGAGTTTCATAATGTTTGATGCTTTCACTACAAAATGTCAGATGATTTGATTACGTACTATAATTTTGCTCACAAATATACATCATTTTTTTATATTTTGATAAAAATCAATCTAATATTTAAGCAAAAATTCAATATTTAGTAACTTATAATACATAATTCATTCATTCTGCACCGTATGTGACTAAACATCCAGCCTTATCCACCCTTTCATCAGCATAAAGAGGGAGAAGAGAGCCATGAGGAGAAGAAGGATGAAAGTGGCAAATTCCTTGCGCGTGAATATATCTCCGATCAGCCTTACAGGATGATTCAGATCGCCGGATCTCAACATACTTCTATATTTCTGCATCCGTGCCACTATATAGAAGCCGACTCCTATCACATAGAATACAGTAGTCATCATCAACAGCTTGAATGTCCCCGCCCACATTATATATATACAGAAACCCACTTCGCCGGCAGCGATAAAACGATTCAAAGCTTTCCCTCCCTTCAAATAGCTTAGTCCGAGGGGGGTGGTGGTAAGTTTCCATAGATACAGTCCGCAGAAAAGATAGGGAGGAAGCACCATCAAGGCGGTGAGATTAAGCGCAGCGACATATACGTTCTCGGCAGTGACTACCAGGAGGAGAAACAGGGTCATGCACAATGAGGCGGTGCCCATCCCGAGCCAAGGCATACCGTGACGGTTAAGACGCATGAACTGTCGCGGAAATATCTTGACATCCGCCGCTTCGTAAGGCACCTGCGCACACACCAATGTCCATGCCACGAAACCTCCGCTCAATGAGACTATCACCGATATTATCACAAACCATTTAGCCCAGCTTCCCCCACAGGCTTCGAGCACATATGCTAAAGAGGGATTGGGCAACGCAGCCATTTCAGGCTGCGTCATGACTCCGTAACATAACGCGGAGACAAGAATATAAAGAGCCAATGCAAGCAAAAAACCTGTGACCGTGGCGCGCCCGACATCCCGCGGCTTGCGGGCTCTTCCCGACATCATCACCGCCCCTTCTATCCCGACAAAGCTCCAGATAGTCACCAACATGCAGGAGGTGAATTGTTCCGAGACGCTTCCCAACATCAAACCGGAGGAGCATCCCCAGAAGTCAGCGGTAAATAGCCCCACCTTCATGCTGACCACCAATAACCCCACTATCAGTATGATACAGGCGAATTTAAGAACAGAAAGCAAGGTATTGATCATGGCTGCCGACCGCACACCGGAGGAGACAAGTCCGAACATTATCCATATCAGAGAAGTGCCGAAAGCGAATATCAGCCAAGGATTGTCGCGCAGAGGGGGAAAGAAAGACCCGACGGCATCGTTGATCATGACGGCGTAAGCCACATTCCCCAAGATCACGCACAGCCAATAGCCCCACGCCATATTGAAGCCCCAGTAATTGCCGAAGCCCTCCTGAGCGTATTGATAGATACCGGCTTTAAGATCGGGGCGCGCATCCGCCAGGCGCTTGAAAGTAACGACCAGGAAGAGGACTCCGATGCCGGTGATGAGCCATGCTGTCAGAACAGCCCCCAGGGCGGCATTCCGTGCCAGAGTCTGTGCCAGATTGAATATCGAGCCTCCTATCACGGAGCCGAAAACTATTCCTGTCAATCCCCAGAACCCTAACTTATGCCTTATACCCTTGCTTTCACTCATCTCTACTGATTAATGATTAAATCTTTTACCACTCCCATATTGTTATCAATATTGGCAACTACTCAAATAGCTACCTATATATAACAAAAAGAAATAGTCTTTAATTATGGAAAAATCTAAAGAAATTCCTGTTCTCCTCCTCACAGGCTATCTCGGCAGCGGAAAGACCACGCTCCTTAATCATATCCTTACCAATAAGAAAGGTATCCGTTTTGCCGTCATCGTAAATGATATCGGCGAGGTCAATATTGATGCTGATCTTATCCAGAAAGGTGGAATTGTCGGACAGGATGAATCCGGCGATCTTGTGGCTTTGCAGAACGGCTGTATATGCTGCACTCTTAAAATGGATCTGATCAAACAGATTGATGATCTTCTCGACACAGGAATGTTTGATTATATCGTGATTGAAGCGTCAGGCGTCTGCGAGCCCGCCCCTATCGCCCAGACCATCTGCTCCATGGAACAGATGATCTCGCCTGCTGGCGCACCCAAGGAACTACCTCATCTGGATGCTATCGTGACAGTTGTGGATGCCCTTCGTCTTAAGAGCGAGTTCGGGTGCGGAGATTCCCTTCAGAAAGAGAATATCGATGAGGAGGATATTGAGAATCTTATCATTGAGCAGATTGAATTCTGCAATATTATCCTGCTCAATAAGATTGACGAGGTGAGCAAGGAGGAGGCGGCGCGTATCAAGAGCGTGATCCGCGCCCTTCAGCCCCGCGCCAAAATCATAGAATGTAATTATTGCGATGTCCCTCTTGATGAGCTGATCGACACACATTCATTTGACTTTGAAGATGTCGCTACCTCAGCCACATGGGTGCAGAAGATCGAGGGTCCGGCGGATGAGCAGTTGGAGGAACACCATGACCATCACCATGAGCATGAGCATCACCATCACCATGAGCATGAGCATCACCATCACCACGACCATGAGCACGACCATGAGCATGGCGAGAATCCCGCGCACGGCGAGGAGGGTCACCACTGCGATGGTCACTGTCATCATCATCACCATCATGGCGAGGGAGAAGCCGAAGAATATGGCATCGGCACTTTCGTATATTTCCGCCGCAGACCATTTGATTTCTATAAGTTTGACAGATTTGTGAATCTGCATTGGCCTAAGAATGTGATACGTTGCAAGGGAGTGATCTATTTCAGCCATAACCGCGACATGTCGCTTCTCTTTGAATCTGCCGGCGTGCAGAAGAATCTCAAGGAGGCGGGTTATTGGTATGCCACCGCTCCCAAGGAGGAACTGGAAGTCATGATGATGCGCGATCCGGCATTGCGCCGCGACTGGGATGAGGAATATGGCGACCGCATGAACAAGCTGGTATTCATTGGCAGAGATCTCGACCGAGAGAAGATTTCAAAGGAATTGGATGACTGTCTCGCTTAATAAGACTCTGCTGAAATTATATGAATTTACTGAAATAATGAGTGTTTCTCTTCGGAGGATACTCATTATTTTGCGTATTAATACCCCTATACCAATTATTTTGATTAACTTTGCAGGTTGAATAGAAAGGATACAGATGAATCAACCTCAATATCATATAGCTACCCTCTCCAATGGTCTCCGCGTCGTTGCACAACAGCTGCCCGGCGAGGTCTCCTATATCGGCGTACTGATCGGAGCCGGCTCGAGAGATGAGGATACGGAGCATGAAGGGTTGGCTCATTTCGTGGAGCATACCATCTTCAAAGGGACGAGACGTCGCAAGAGCTGGCACATATCCTGCCGGATGGAACAGATCGGCGGCGAACTCAACGCCTATACCACTAAAGAGGAGACTATGGTATATACCAATGCTCCCGCCGGATATGCTCCCCGTGCTGTCGAGCTTTTGGCTGACCTTATCAAGAATGCATCTTTCCCCCTTTCGGAAATAGAGAAGGAGCGGGAGGTGATTATCGAGGAAATCAACAGTTACAGGGATTCTCCTTCGGAAGCGGTGTATGATGAATTTGAGGAGCTTATCTATCGCGGCACTCCCCTCGCCCATAATATATTAGGCACTCCAGAGAGCGTACGGCGTCTCACTCCGGAGGATGCACGAGCATTTATCGACCGTAATTATACGCCGGAGAAAATGGTGGTGTATTGCTGCGATCCGGGCGATCCGCAGAAGAATATCCGGCTCATTGAGAAATATCTCGGCGACCTCTCTTTCCCCTCTTCCTTCCCGGAGCCACTCGCTCTTCCAGCCCTCCCTGCATTTGATGAGACACGCGACCGGGAGAATCATCAGGCGAATACGATCATCGGCACTCGCCTTTTCAGCAGACACGACCCGCGGCGCTTCGCTCTCTTCCTTTTCAACAACTGGCTGGGAGGTCCTTGTATGAATTCCCGCCTGAATATGGAATTGCGTGAGAAGAGAGGTCTGGTCTATACGGTGGAGAGCAATGTCTCCCTACTTTCAGAGACCGGGGCAATGACTATATATTTCGGAACAGACCCTGCCGATGTCAGGAAATGCTCCGATATAATCAGGCGAGAGATTGAGAAAGCAGCCTCCGATACATTTTCCGACCGTAAATTCGCCGCTATTCGCGATCAGTATTTAGGTCAGATGATAGTGGGGAGCGACCATCGTGAGAGCCGTGCCATGTCGCTGGCAAAAAGTCTCCTCTATTTTAATGAAATTATCGATATCAACAGCTCCGCCGAGCGCATACGCGCAGTCACGGCTGAGGAATTTCGCTGTGTGGCTGAGATGATTCTCTCCAACGGCTTAAACCGACTTACTTTAACATGAAGATAGCAGATATTGATCTCGGGCGTCGTCCGGTGTCGCTTGCTCCTATGGAGGATGTGACCGACCCCTCCTTCCGTCTTATCTGCCGGGAGATGGGCGCCGCTATGGTATATACGGAGTTTGTCTCTGCCGAGGCTCTTATACGCGATATCAGCAGCACCGTAAGAAAACTCCATATCAATGCCGCGGAGCGTCCCGTGGCTATACAGATCTATGGGCGCGACCCGGAGGCAATGGTGCAGGCTGCCCGAATTGTGGAGAAGGCTCAGCCGGATATTCTCGATATTAATTTCGGCTGTCCGGTAAAGAAAGTGGCTGGTAAGGGTGCGGGAGCAGGCATGCTGCGCGATATTCCCAAGATGCTTGAGATCACAAAATCCGTTGTGGAGGCTGTCGATATTCCTGTCACTGTCAAGACGCGCCTCGGATGGGACTGCGAGAATAAAATCATCACTGACCTTGCTCCGCGCCTCCAGGATTGCGGCATCAAGGCGCTGACCGTGCATGGTCGCACCCGATCTCAGATGTATACAGGAAATGCCGACTGGACTCTTATAGGCGCCCTGAAGAAAGACCCACGCATTGAAATTCCGATTATCGGAAATGGAGATATCACCTCCGCAGAGGAGGCGAAAAGGGCGTTTGATGAATACGGCGTGGATGGCGTGATGATAGGTCGTGGAGCCATCGGAGCCCCCTGGATTTTCAAGGAGGTGAAGGATTTTATCGAAACCGGCTCTTACACCCCGATTTCCGACAGAGAGAAGATGCAGATTCTAAAGCGCCAGATCAGTGAAAGTATCGACCGCATTGATGAGTACCGCGGTATCCTCCATATACGCCGTCATCTCGCGGCGACTCCCCTCTTCAAGGGTATCCCTAACTTCAGGGAGACGCGGATTAAGCTTCTCCGCGCGGAGACTCATCAGGAACTGCTTGATCTTCTGGACTTCATAATGGATAATTTCCTAAACGACTGAAACTTATTAACTCACTTATATTAATTAATTGCAATTAGTCACCGATATATGCGATTTTTAATAAGACTATTATCTCTCACTACTCTCCTCACTATGATAGCCCTATCTGCTGCCGGTGCGGATCATACCTTCCGTATAAAGGTAGGACAATTTGATAAATTAGCTGTCAATAACAATCTCCGCGTGGTATATCATGCCAACGCTGACTCAACGGGCTATGCCGTGTATAAAGCTCCGGCAGACATGGCTGATGTATTCCTGTTTTCCAATGAGAAAGGTAATCTTAAAGTACAGACCGCCTCGGCTGATCTGGATGCCAACGACCTGCCGGTGGTGCATCTCTATTCCGATTATCTGACTTCCGTGGCTAATTCGGCAGATCATACGCTGATAGTGAATAATAATCCCTCTGTGCCTCACTTCACGGCTAAAATGATTGGAAACGGTTCGATTGTAGTCAAGAGTATTAAAGCGGGAGAGATCCAGGCGTCAGTGCTTACGGGCAACGGCTCCATCATACTTTCAGGCGAATGTGACAAGGCTCTGTATCAAATGGTAGGCACAGGAACTATTCAGGCTGACCAGCTGAAGGCCGAGACTGTACAATGCAAGATAATGGGGAGCGGAACAATAGGATGCTGGGCTACCAATATCCTGAAAATGCGCGGTATCGGTTCCACAAAGGTATACTATAAAGGGAAACCGAAAATTAAGAAGGTAGGGGGCGGAAAGCTGTTCCCCCTTACCGCCGCTAATGAAGAGATTCTTAATGAAGCGGCTGAGAAGGAGAACTGATTTCTCTTCTCCTCTGTTTTACCCCATCTGCTTAACTTCTCTTAATCCCGATGTCTGATCTGAAACTCAAAACGGCACGAAGTATAAAGTGGAACACGATTGATCGTGTTTCCACTCAGCTGCTTTATGCCGTGGTGGGAATCGTTCTCGCCAACCTCCTCTCTGAGAAGGATTTCGGATTAGTGGGTCTGCTGCTCGGTTTTCAGGCTTTTGCCAATCTTTTTGTAGACTCCGGATTCGGCACGGCGTTGCTGCAGAAGAAAAATCCCACGGATGAGGATTATTCCACTGTGTTCTGGTTTAATCTATTTGTTTCGTCCGCAATCTATATTATCCTTTTCTTCTGCGCCCCTCTGATTGCTCATGCCTTTCATGACGAACTTATCCTTATCCCCCTTTCCCGCGTGCTCTTCCTGACATTTGTAATCAATGCGCTCTCAATCGTTCAGACCAACAGGCTGATGAAGCGCATGGATGTCAGGATGCTTGCCGTTGCCAACACTTTAGGTCTTTTGGCTTCGGGCATCGTAGGCGTATGGCTTGCTCTCGCGGGATATGGTGTATGGGCATTGGTATGGCAATATGTAGCCTTGGGAGCTGTCAAGACAGTTTGGCTATGGGCTACGGGTAAATGGTGTCCCAAAGCGGGATTCAGCTTGGCTTCCCTCAAAAGTATATATCGGGTGGGACTGAGTGTTTTCTCCTCTTCGATGCTTAATACCATCTGTCTTCAGATATATACATTCGTGATCGGCGCTTTGAATTTCGTTCTCCTCGGTGTATATACCCAGGCTGATAAATGGAGCAAGATGTCGAGCGCATCCGTGTCGCAGATCCTGACCGCCACTTTTGTTCCGCTGCTTTCAAACGTCCAGGACGATCCGGAGACTTTCAAAAGATATATGACAAAGGTAAACCGTTTCACAGGCTTCATTCTCTTCCCTGTAATGATCGGCTTGGCGGCTATCGGAGCCCCGCTCTTTCATACTCTCTTCGGTCATAAATGGGATGCGGCGATTCCGATATATCAGATACTCACAATCCGCGGGATTTTCATTGTGCTTATCTCGCTTCATAATAATTTCATACTCTCCATCGGAGCGGCTAAACGCCTTTTCATGGTGGAAGTGGTGAAAGACGCCCTGATATTTATTGCTATCCTTTCCACAATGTGGACGGCAAATCTGACGTTAATAGTTTGGGGACAGTTTATTGCCTCTGCAATTACTTTCCTTATCGTGACCGGCATGACCGCTCGTATAACGGGCTACCGTGCCGTCAGACTCATCGCTGATCTCCTCCCTTCTCTCCTTCTCTCCTTAGCTATGGGAGCGGTTTGTCTCCTTATGCTTTCCATCTCCCTCCCCCCTGTGTTGAGTCTGTTGGCTCTGATTGCCGCGGGTGGAGGAATATATATCCTGTTGGCAAGAATATGCCGGCTCCCGGAACTTAACGAGACTCTTACCTACCTCCTTGGTAGATTTAAAAAACAGAAATAATTTTTACCCAATATGCCCGAAATCTCCCAGCGTGGCGAAATCATGCCCGCTTCTCCTATCCGTCGCCTCGTGCCGCTAGCTAACGAGGCTGTTAAAAAAGGTCTTAAGGTGTATCGCCTTAATATCGGTCAACCAGATGTGCCTACTCCTCCCGAAGCTCTGGAGGCACTTAAAAAGATTGACCGCAAAGTATTGGAATATTCCCCTTCCGAAGGTCTTCTTTCCCTGCGTAAGAAATTGAAGGAGTATTACCATCGCTTCAATATCGATGTCAATGTAGATGATATCATCATCACCTGCGGAGGCTCCGAGGCGGTGCTCTTCGCCTTTATGGCTTGTCTTGACCCGGGCGATGAGATTATCGTCCCCGAACCTGCATATGCCAATTATATGGCGTTCGCTATCTCCGCCGGAGCTAAGATCGTGACTGTCCCTTCATCTATCGACAACGGTTTTGAGCTTCCTCCGGTAGAGGAATTTGAAAAGCTCATCACTCCCCGCACAAAGGGTATACTTATCTGCAATCCCAATAACCCCACAGGTTATCTCTATACTATGAAGGAGATGCTGCAGATACGCGACCTTGTGAAGAAACATGACCTCTTCCTCTTCTCCGATGAGGTATACCGCGAATTCTGCTATACGGGAGCTCCCTATATCTCAGCTTTCCATCTTCCGGGCATTGAGGAGAACGTGGTGTTGATCGACTCCGTGTCGAAGAGATATAATGAATGCGGTATCCGCATCGGGGCTCTTATCACAAAGCACGAGCAGCTGAAGAAAAATGTGATGAAATTCTGTCAGGCGCGTCTCTCTCCCCCGTTATTGGGGCAGATCGTGGCGGAAGCATCTATCGATGCCTCTCCCGAGTATATGCTCGCCACATACAATGAATATGTGGAACGACGTAAATTCATGATTGACAGCCTCAATAAAATTCCCGGATGCTACTCCCCTATCCCTATGGGCGCTTTCTATACCGTGGCGAAACTGCCGGTGGATGATGCCGACAAATTCTGCCAATGGTGTCTCAGAGAGTTTGAATATGAGGGTCAGACTATCTTCATGGCTCCGGCTTCAGGCTTCTATACCTCTCCCGGCATCGGACGCAATGAAGTCAGACTCGCATATGTGCTTGAACGTGACGAGCTCGAAAAGGCGATGAAAGTTTTGGCTGAGGCTCTTAAAGCATATCCCGGTCGTACGATATGAAGATTACCAATGCCAAAGGGTTGTTAGCGCTCTCCCCTGCCGCCCTTTTCCTTATCCTTTACGTAGTGGTCTCCCTCCTGATAGGGGACTTCTACGTAATGCCGCTTACGGTGGCTCTATTAGCCGCTTCGGTGTGGGGGATTGTCATATGTCGCGGAGAGAGCCTCGCAAAGAGAATAGAGATTTTCTCCTCTGCAGCTGCACACTCCAATATCCTCTACATGGTGTGGATATTCATTTTAGCCGGAGCGTTTGCTTCCTTAGCAAAGGGTATAGGGGCTATTGACGCCACTGTGGCGCTGACACTTGACCTCTTTCCTCCTCAGTTTATACTCCCGGCTATCTTCGCCGCCGCCTGCTTCATATCAATATCAATCGGCACTTCGGTCGGAACTGTCGTGGCTTTGGTTCCGCTTATCGTGGAATTAGCTCATACCGGAGGAGGCAGCATACCTTTATATGTAGCCACTGCATTGGGTGGCGCTTTCTTCGGAGATAACCTCTCTTTTATTTCCGATACCACCATCGCCGCTACCCGCACTCAGGGATGCTCCATGTCAGATAAATTCAAAGCCAACTTCCTGATTGTTTTGCCGGCAGCTATAATCGCTCTATGCGTCTATTTCATAATCGGGTATAATGAGGCGATCCTGACCCCTCCTTCGGAAGCAGCTCCATGGTGGCTTATTACCCCTTATATGGTGATAATCGTCACGGCTATAGCCGGGATGAACGTAACGATAGTGCTGATGTTAGGTATCTTCTCCGCTTTCTGTTTCGCTCCGCTACGTGGTGTCGGAATATTGGATGCATGCCGCATGATGGGAGATGGTATAGATTCCATGGGCAATCTGATAATCGTCACTCTTATGGCTGCCGGGATGTTAGGACTGATAAAGGAAATGGGTGGTATAGATTATATCCTTCAGCGTCTCACTTCACATATCCACGGTAAACGCGGCGGACAAGCCATTATCGCAATATTAGTGGGAGTGGTGAATCTCTGCACCGCCAACAACACTGTAGCGATCATCACTGTCGGATCAATATCCAAAGATATATCCACTAAATACGGTATAACGCCAAAAAAGTCAGCTTCAATCCTTGACACGGCTTCATGTGTAGTGCAGAGTCTTATACCCTATGGGGCGCAGACACTCTTGGCTACGGGATTGGCAGGCATCTCTCCGGCGGCGCCCTGGCCATATATGTATTATCCCTGGGCACTGATTGTGTGCCTGACAATATCCATAATCATCAAGCGCAAGAATTAGATCGGCTATGTAGGGACGTACCCCGGTGCGTCCGAAAAATAAAATGATTCCATGATTAAATATTATCACCATAAAGGACGCCTTGACCTTGAGATAGGCGGACATCTTCAAGACCCCGTCATAGCTTATCATACCTACGGCACGATCAACGAAAAAGGAGACAATGTGCTATGGGTATGCCATGCCCTGACAGCCAACTCTGATGTGGCAGACTGGTTTCCGCATACCGTAGAGAAAGGAGCATGTCTCGATCCCGAGAAATACTTCGTGATATGCGCCAATATCCTCGGCTCACCATATGGCACAGTCTCCCCCCTTCATGAAAACCCCGAGACCGGAGAGCAATACTATACAGACTTTCCCAAGGTAACTATCCGCGACATGGTCAAGGCCCACGCCCTCCTTGCCGACCATCTCGGCATTCGCAAAGTACGAGCCCTCATAGGGTGCTCCGTCGGAGGATTTCAGGCAATAGAATGGGCTGTAATGGAGCCCTGGCGATTTGAAAGGATGATACTCTGCGCCACAGATGCAAAAGCTACTCCCTGGACCATTGCCCTCGATGAGACACAACGAATGGCGATTGAAGCCGACCCAACCTATGGCGAACGCCGTCCCGATGCCGGAATGGCTGGCTTAGCCGCAGCCCGCGCCATCGGACTCATCTCCTACCGCGGACCCGAAGGCTACAACCTCACGCAGCAAGACCCGGATGACATTCCGGCAGACACACTGCGTAGAGCCATGACATATCAGCGTCATCAGGGCGACAAACTATGCAAACGATACAATGCCTACTCATACATGGTAATTCTGGATGCTTTCGACACACACGACATCGGGCGCGGACGCGGAGGGATGAGAAAAGTATTGGAGAGTATAAAGATGCCGACACTTGTAGTAGGACTGACCACAGACATCGTATTTCCACCCGGCGACATGCGTGTCTTAGCCGACCGTCTGCCCAATGGAAAATATGCCGCCATCTCCTCCCCCTTCGGACACGACGGCTTTCTGATTGAGACAGGACAGCTAAACGCCCTATTTATCCCCTTCATAGAAAAGGAACTCTGAAATCATCCTATCTCCATGATATATTGACAGGGAGATTAAATATATTGACAGGGAGATTAAATATATTAACAGGGAGATTACCGAAAATAATTCTCCCTGACTTCTCAAAAAATATCTCCATCCATTAATTCATCCAAAGGACTGAAATTTAATCTCATAGAAGAAGATATTGACAGAAAAGGGAAAATAGAGCAGAAAAAAAATCAAAAAAACTTGCTTAAAAATTTGGCAGAACCAAAAAAAGGTTGTAACTTTGCAATGCAAACGGGAAACAATGACACCCGCGAGCAAAAACATAACACGATGGTGCCATAGCTCAGTTGGTAGAGCAAAGGACTGAAAATCCTTGTGTCCCCGGTTCGATTCCTGGTGGCACCACCTCGCAAAACGCTAAGTATCAATAAATCAGATACTTAGTGTTTTTCTTTAATCTCAAAAATGGGCATAGTCCCTACGTTAGTCCCTACATTTTCCTGATTTTATAGTCCCTACACCTCCTTGAATCTCATTAAATGAATCTCAATTGAATCTTTTAACACTTTTTAATACAATCAGGTCATTATCGACCTATTTTGGCGATTGATACCTGCTTTCCACAAAGTACCTCTTTCACCTGATTTCCCTCGGTAGTCCCTACATTAGTCCCTACACCCTGTCGGACTTTTTACAGACTCAACCGGACCCTTTACGGACAAACGCGGACTCTGCTCCAAAAAATTTGGTTCGAGACACTCCCCCTCACTAACTTTGATAAAAATTTTCAAAGGAGCCGGTGGTGCCAATGTCGCAAAGCTCGACCCTCCCCTGATTGTTCAACCAAACAGCGCGACACAGATTCTGCCAATGACAGACATCCTTGATTTGATTAAGAGCGGCCTCGGCGGAGTGACGCTTACTGTCACCGCTGATGATCTTGCCAACCTTGTAGCCAAAAGCATCGAAGCCGCCAAAGCCGAACTTGTGCCGATTCTTGCATCCCAAACTGAAGAGGCATTGCTGACCCGCGAGGAAGTCAGAGAGAAATTCGGCGTATGCTATGGTACTCTATGGAACTGGTCAAAGCAACGAATACTTGTTCCTATCAAAATCGGCCGCAAAGTGCGGTATAGGTTCAGCGATGTCTCTCGTGTAATTTCAGAGAGAGGACTACGCTCACATTATTAAATACTCTTTGGATGGCTGTGAGAGCCGTCAAATCTGGATTTCGGATCAGGAAATGGTCAAGTAGAAATTACCCCCACATTTTTTATTTCATAGTCATTCTTCTTTTACATTGCAAAAGCGGTAAGAGAGGGAGCGGTCTTCCGTGTTTCCGGCGTAATGCCGTCAATCGGCAACGGGCTACGCCTGATATCGATTGACCGCACAACGCCTATTGGCACCGGCGGAATACCGATAATCGGCAATGCCTCCGAGGTGAGCATCGAGAACGCTGCTCTATACCTCTGAGACTTATTGCCGTTTATCCGTGTTCTTAATCGCCGTTGCTTGTAAGGACTTTCCGACCGCTCCCTCACTTGCCGCTTATAGTTGCAGTCCACGCGCCGAGACAGTGATAAGCAGCCTTCGTTCCTTGTCGGCTTATCACAGACTCGCCTTCCCGGGACTGTATAGTTCCATTCTTTCAGTTTTTCAGTAGCCAATATGTTGATGTCCGTTTTCACCGGGGCGGACTCTACGCTCCAATTTATTGCTGTACCATCAACTAAGGAAGCCTTGCTTGCTCGTAATTGAAAACGTGCGGAGCAGGGCTATTCTTTTGCCTCTCAACTGAAAAATCTCCAGACCTCCCGTTGGTCAACTCGTATTTTTCAGCCGAAGGCGAACAGCCCTTTATTGCCTCCGCACGCCATACTTTCAACGAGCAAGCAAAACTTCGATAGTCGATAG
>JAAVFG010000032.1 GCA_014800895.1 Bacteroidales bacterium | reverse complement strand
TCATGTGGCATCTTGATTTTTGCATCATGATTGATCTTGAGGTATCATGTGGCATCTTGATTTCTTGCATCATGATTGATCTTGAGGCATCATGGGGCATCTTGATTTTCTTGCATCATGATATTTATTGAGCAGACGCCGGTTTATTCAGATGCTATCTTTGTCAGCTCGGTTTCGATGTTACGCGCCAGAGAGGAAGTATGACGGATAAACTCCGAGAGAGAGGTGAGAGGGTGGGGGGTGGTGCCGTCATGTCCCTTTACATATTGCTCAGAGGGGAGATCATTTTCAGTAAACATCTGGCAGTCTGCCACGAATGTGAAGCAATATTCCAAAAGGTCAGGCCATAGAGAAAGATCGACTGCGGTCTGGAGCTGATCCAAGGCGAGGGATGTAGATGAGGCTGCGCGCATCACCTTATTGATTGCCGGGATATCCGTATGATCTATCTCCAGTCCGGTGGGCTTATATATATCTTTCATATCCTCGATTTTAAAGTCAGGATTGAATTTCGGATCATTATCGTCTCGCTTCTCTGCAGGAGTGGTAGCGGCATAGCAATAAGATAGAAAAGTATTGAGACAGTGAATCACACGAGGTATTGCTCTCTGTATCCTATCCTTTGTCTGCGCCTCATGCAGGGCACGCTGCTTCTCTATCTCCGCAGTGACATCAATCTCCGACTTCATGGAGCCGACGGCGTTCAGGAAGAAACCGAGTATGGTCAATCCGCACATCACCTCTACAGCCGTTACTGCCTGTGCCCATCCATGCGCCGGAGTGTAATCGCCGAAGCCGAGGGTGGTGATGGTCACGATACTGTAATAAAGCCAGGAGCCGAAGTCAGTGCCCGCTCCGTCAGGAATACGGAATTGTGTGTCCGGAAGCGCCCAGTATATGAGGGCGAAAACAGGCATCAAAGCAATATAGAGGCATATCCAATATATAGGTCTGACATTTGATATCACATGGAATGTGTGTCTGATACGATCGGAAAGTGTCATAGTATTAATTTTTATAATGTTTCGGGAATCGGTCAGGATTCGCTTATCCATACTGAATAGTCTGTTTATATAACGCTGTCGGAGCGGGGAAGGTTGACTTCTCCGCTCCGACATTATGATTTCAAAAATAGAACTTTATCGCGTCGGCTTAGCCGGGTGTGATGGTAACCAAAAACCGAACATAATCGCGTCGGCTTTATCTGGGCGTGATAGTGAATGTGATTGATCCTCGCGTCTCGCCGGCTCCTTTCTTTTCCGACCATCTTGCCGAACGTGCCGCTCTCTCGCAAGCCTGCCGGATAGAAGCGTCAGCCGCTCCTGTGGCGGTGGCTGATATCACTTTTCCGGAAGCATCGATCACTACGGACACCTTGACAGTGGTCTTATGGCGGAGAGTGACATCCGGCGTTGGACATCCGATAAATTCACGACCGTTGGCGTTTCCGCTCACGCCTATTCCCGTGCCTCCTGATCCGGAGCTTCCGGTCTTTCCTCCCGGAGTACCGTTTTTTCCGGAGAATTTATTAGCCATAGCCGACGATACCTGTGATTTCTCCTGATCGGTAGCGGGAGGGTCGGTGGCTTTAACGGGCGATTCAACTTTCTGAGTGATTTTTTTCTCCACCTGGGGAGCAGGCTTTGGATTATCCCCCGGCACGACGAGCTTGGTATTCTCGACGGGAGCCTGTACGGGCTCACCCTGTTCGGCAGGCGCGGGCTTGTCATTGTGAATGGCGTCAGGCTCGCCCTGCTTGGTGAGAATCTCGGGCTCGATAAATGTCTCTTCATCCTCTTCCTCCGGCATAAGCTCGGGAATGGAGGTCTGCGCCAGCTCGACACGCTGATAGTCCATCCCTCCGAGGAAGAGAATGAGCAGGATGATCAGCACTGCGACAAAAGTCACAGCCGCCGCAATAGCTTTATCTTTTTTTTCTCTGTCAGTCACAGTCTATGCTAATTGAGAGATTTAGCCTTGGTGGCAAGCACCATTCTCATGTTATTGCGCGCCGCCATATCAAGGATATCCACGACTTTGCCGTAATCCACGAGAGAATCGGCATATAGAGCCACGCCCCTTGTGGAGTCGGCGGCATGAATCGCGCTCAGTTCGGCGCGCAGCTGCTCTAACGCCACCTCGCGGGGAGCCGTATTCGTGATATCCACCGAGTCATTGCGATCCACCACAATATAATATTTGCTATCAGCATCGATATAGACCTCGGTGAGCGGTTTGTCGGAACTCTGCTCGCTGCTTTGAGGAAGATTTACATCAATAGCTGAGGGGAAGATGATAGTGGAGGTCACCATGAAGAAAATGAGCAGAAGGAAAATCACATCTGTCATTGAAGACATGGAGAAAGTATCAAGCGACTGGAAATTACGTTTCAGAGCCATGAGGCAGGGATTATTTTGCGGGTTCGTTGAGAAGATCCATAAATTCCATAGTCTTTGTCTCCAGACCATTCATTACGCGGTTGACGCGCGCCACGAGATAGTTATAGGCAAAGAGAGCGATGATGCCGACCACAAGACCGGCGACAGTAGTGACCAGCGCCTGATATATACCGCTTGAGAGGACTGTGATATCGGCTGATTTTCCGGCAGACGCCATAGAGAAGAAAGCCTGGATCATACCTGTAACGGTGCCGAGGAAGCCGAGCATAGGAGCGCCGGCAGCAGTAGTGGAGAGCCAGGGGAACCCTTTCCCGAGCTGCGCCACTTCAATATTTCCGGTATTTTCTATAGCCACGAGGACATCATTCATAGGGCGCCCGATACGGCTCAGACCTTTCTGAATAAGGCGTGAGTAAGGGGTATCGGTCTTTTTGCAAAGATTGAAAGCCGATTCGATATCCCCTTCATGCACATAGTCGCGGATGCGGTCCATGAAATGACGGTCATTCTTTGAAGTGCGGGATATCACAAGAGTGCGCTCCACGAAGATATAGATAGTCACCACCAGCAGTATAGCGAGAGGAATCATGATATAGCCGCCATCCATTACGAGCGACCAGAAGTTGAGGGTCTGCATATTATGGGAATTATTATCTGAATTAATGAATTAAGTAGCTGCTTATAAGATCACGCGGAATGATGATTTGTCATTGATGAGGCATGAGACATTTAAGATATTTTCTCACGGTCTCGTCGAGTCCCCAATAGAGACAGTCGGAGATAAGGGCATGTCCGATGCTGACCTCATCCAGCCGCGGAAGGCGGCGATAGAGGAAATTAAGGTTGTGGGTGTTGAGGTCATGCCCGGCGTTCAGCCCGATACCGGAGTCGACGGCAGCCTTTGCGGCGGGGATATACGCCTCTACAGCCTTATCGGGGTCGAGGGGGAACATATCGGCATAAGGCTTGGTATATAATTCCACCCGGTCAGCACCGATGCGCGCCGCCTCCTTCACCTGTGCCGGATCAGGATCGACAAAAATAGATGTGCGGATACCGGCTGAATGAAGACGCTCTACGATGGGAGCTAAGAAATCCTGTCTGCCTATAACATCCCATCCTGCGGAAGATGTTATTGCATCGGGGGCATCCGGCACGAGAGTGACCTGCTCCGGCTTCACTTCCAGCACGAGCTTGAGAAATTCGGGAGAGGGGTAGCCCTCGATATTGAATTCAGTAGTGATCACTCTGCGGAGTTCATATACGTCAGCTCGAGTGATATGACGCTCATCGGGACGGGGATGAACGGTGATGCCCTGGGCGCCCGCTCTTTCAGCGGCGAGAGCGAACTCAACAATATCCGGGGCATTTTCGCCACGGGCATTGCGCAGAGTAGCAACTTTATTGATGTTTACGCTTAAACGTGTCATTATTGAAAATTGGCATAATTTTTGTAACTTTGCGTATATATCCGGTCATTTTTCAGTCCGAAGTTGAAAAAAGAGGATAAAACGCATAACGAGATGTATACTCTGAGCGTTACAATATAAACTAACTGCAAATTTAAGAAAAAAAAGGATATGATAAAAGCGAAAGATGTAATATCGCGTGTCGAGACAGTTCCGGAGGGGTTTGCGGGGACGACAGTGTCGTCGGAAATGCCCGTAACGGAGGTGTTGCCGCGTCTGCTTGATGCTCCGGGCCGTATGGTCGGGGTAGAGGATAGCGGAGATATATTGGGCGTGATAGATCAGAGTTCGCTTCTGGAGGGACTTGGGCGGATGATACCTGCGCGAGATGACTCGAGTCTTGTCACAGTGGAATGCGCGCCCGGCGATTACAGCGCATCGCGTCTCTCGCATGCCGTGGAGGATTCGGATGCGCATATCGTGGATCTCTGGTCGAGCCCGGCGGAGCATGGACGCATCAGGGTGACTATGAGAGTGCGACGCACAGACCCTACCTCCACCATTCATAATCTGGAGAGATACGGCTATGAGGTGGTGGACAGTTATGGAAATGAAAGTCCTGATATGGAAGTGGCATGGGAGCGCCTCCTTGCCCTCAATACTCTTCTGAATGTGTAAGCCCCCCCTCAAATACATCCGGAATATGAAAACACTTGCCATCTA
Organism: Bacteroidales bacterium; assembly: GCA_014800895.1. Taxonomy (GTDB): domain Bacteria; phylum Bacteroidota; class Bacteroidia; order Bacteroidales; family Muribaculaceae; genus Lepagella. Next base: position 13,562 of record JAAVFG010000032.1, on the reverse strand, counting down.
CGGGAACCGCTATCAGCAGGGGCATCTTGAGGGCTTGCGTCGGTTTTTCGCTCTACTTGCCGAAAGGGGATTCAAGGTCTATATCGAGCGCGATTTCTCTCTCTATCTCAACACGATGGGAATCGCGATGACAGATGCTTTCATGGTGGATGACTTTCCGCGCGGTGTGGACTGCGTGGTGAGTATCGGAGGTGATGGCACATTTCTGCAGGCCGCCCAATGGGTGGGGAATCGTGAGACTCCCATATTGGGAATAAATACGGGTCATTTAGGATTTCTGGCGAGTTTCTCTCTTGATGATACTGAAGAGCTGCTTGAAGTGATGGCTCATCAATGCTGGAGGATAGAGCGCAGGGCGGTCATAGAGGTGTTATGCGATAAAATGCCGGATGGTTTCTGGCCCTATGCGCTCAACGAAGTCGCCGTATTGAAAGGTGATACTGCCTCAATGGTGACTGTTCATGCAGAGATTGATGGCTTTTTTCTCGCCGATTACATGAGCGACGGTCTGGTAGTTGCCACACCTACCGGCTCGACTGCCTATAATCTGTCGGTAGGCGGACCGATCATCCAGCCGACATTGAATTGTCTTGTCATCTCTCCGATTGCGCCACATTCCCTTACCATGCGACCATTGGTGGTGGATGCCGCTTCATCTATCGTGCTTACTCCCCGGTCGCGTCAGCGTGAATGTCGCGTATCGCTTGACGGCCGTTCCTACCTTCTTAATTCAGGAGAAAGTATAGTCCTGAAGGAGGCATCTTTCAAGGTGAGCGTGGTGAGGCGTCCAAAGGGGAATTTCTCTAAAGTATTGCGTAATAAATTAGGATGGGCAACGAGGCCGGAATAATCCTGCTTCTGACAGGAGAACATTTTTTGACAGGAGGACAGGAGATATTTTTTTTGACAGGAGGACAGGAGGACAGGAGATACTTTTTTTGACAGGAGGACAGGAGATATTTTTTGACAGGAGGACAGGATAAATATAATTGTTTTTATAAACAGTAAGTGCCGGAATAAACTGAATTATTCCGGCACTTACTGTTTTTTATGTAGTTATAAGGGTTATTGACGAATCCTTATATCCCTCTCTGATTAATTAGTTTGCAGGAGAAGCTGCGGGAGCTGCTGCGGGAGCGGGAGTTGCTGCAGGAGCGGGAGCGGCGGCAGGCTTATTGACAGGAGCGGGAGCCGCGCTGTTGGGAGCGGGAGCTACTGTCTGGATGCTTGACTGAGTCACAGGAGTCTTGACAGTGAAAGCCGCGCAGATAGAGAGAATGCAGATGAAAATAGCCAGCGACCAAGTGGCTTTCTCCACAAAGTCAGTGGTCTTGCGATAACCTAGATACTGGTTTCCGCTTGAATAATCGGAAGCAAGACCGCCTCCTTTTGATTTCTGGATAAGCACCACGCCTATGAGAAGGAGGCTGGCGATTACGATGAGAATAGCGATGAAGATATACATATCTTTGTTTAATTGTTTGATTTATACATAATTATTCCCCCGAAGCGTCCCTGTCGCTTGATAAGATGGAAGCAGTTGAGGCGCCCGGGAAGGGGATATCATACGTTCTTAGACTTTGACTGGTTAAGTATCAATTTCTTAAGAAAACGTATTTGGTCTGCAAAGTAAATACTTTTTTTCGGATTATTCAAACTTAAATCGGTAATAATTTCAAGAGCCTTGACGTAATTTCCATTTTTAATCATTGCTCTTGCCAGAGATTCGGAGAAGTCGGGCGTGATTGCAGCCGGTTTATTCTCCGTCCCGGGTGTGATATTCTCTTCCTCCTGTGAGACAATCGGATCCGTCTCAATCTGAGAGAGATCATAATCAGGAGGGGGAAGGGGCACTAATTCCTCCACTTTCTTAGCCTCCGGAGATTGCGGCATGTCAGGCTTGCCATAACGATTGATAAAAGAGTCTATGGCATCGGATGTGGAGAGTGACGGTTCGACAGGCGTCTCTTCTTCCGGCTCCTCTATGTTCAGAATGCGTCTCAACGCCGCCGGGTCTCCAATCAGCATGGAGATACGGCTTATGATTCTGTCGCGCTCAGCGCCCTCGGCTGTGGGGAGAGCTTCAATATCGGGTATGATATAATAGGGATAATCCATAGTCTTACCAGTTACCGAGAGTTGCGTTGAAAATTAGAGTGGCTAATTCCTCTGAAATCTGCTGGCAGAGCTCATCCTGCACGTCGGTCAGCATCAGCGAGGATGAAAACTGTCGGTAGGCGGAGAAGGTCTGATCCAGATTATTGGCAGAATTCTTATTATCAACATATTTTACCCTGACTGTGATGGTGAGACGTGTCTCAGTGGCATACGCATCCGTTCCTACCGCCTGCGGAGAGAGAGAATATCCCGTGATCTCGCCCGAAAGGTTGATATCCGCGTTGGGGGTATCCTGTACCTGCAGTTTGGTCTGGCGGGTGACGTAATTAAGAATCTCATTCTCAAAGGTCTGCTGTAGCGGAGGATATACTAATGCGGCGCGGATAGGGAAATCCGCCACGTATATAGTCTTATATATGTCATAATTCAATATAGAGCCATTGAATGTGAACACCGGTTTGCACCCGGAGAGTCCTGCCAGCGGGAGGATAAGAAGAATAATAAGCAGGATTTTCTGAGAAATCCCCTTGAAAGATTTTAATCGTCTCATTATTTCATCATCAGACATGATGTAGTCTTAGTCAAGATTAAATTCATTTATTTTACGATAGATGGTGCGGAGCGAAATGCCGAGCTCGTCAGCCGCCGCTTTCTTATTGCCTTTGTTTCTCTCCAGCGCCAGTCGGACAGCCTCCTTTTCAGTGGCGTCGACAGATTCGGAAAGAGATGTATCGGCACCCGGCACGTTATGCTCCTCTTCGCCGAGACTATTGTGAGGGAGTTTCATCAGCGCGTTCAGACCGGAGGATGCGGAAGGCTTCTGGCGGTGGAAGTAATCATCCTCATTTCTCTCCGAGGCATTGAAGGCAGCCTTCAGTTCGGAAATCTCCCCTTTGAGTGAGAATAGCATTTTCCAGAGCATCTCCCTCTCCTTCTCATATCCTTGCTGGTTGGATTGTGAGGTAGCGGGGGTGGAGAGTCCGGAACGGTCGAGGGGAAGAGCCTCCATGATCTGCTCGCGCGAAATCACGCTTCCGGCATCGAATAGAGCTAATTGCTCCACAACGTTTTTAAGCTGACGGACATTTCCGGGCCAGCGGTAAAGCAACATCGCCTTGAATGCTTCTTCAGAGAAGGTGATGGGAGCTGTCATATACTTCTGTGCGAAGTCGGATGCGAACTTTCGGGCGATGAGTGTGATGTCATCACCTCGGTCGTGAAGGTTAGGCACTTCAATTTTAATCGTGGAGAGACGGTAATATAGGTCTTCACGGAATTTTCCCTGCTTTACGGCATGAATAAGGTCGACATTAGTGGCGGCGACAATGCGGACATTAGTCTTCTGCACTTCCGAAGAACCGACTTTAAGAAATTCGCCTGTTTCCAGCACACGCAGCAGGCGAGCCTGAGTGGTGAGGGGAAGCTCCGCCACTTCATCAAGGAAGATAGTGCCTCCGTCAGCCTCTTCGAAATAGCCTTTACGGGCGGAGATAGCACCGGTAAAGGAGCCTTTCTCATGTCCGAAGAGTTCACTGTCAATAGTGCCTTCCGGGATAGCGCCGCAGTTGACCGCTATATACTTCTTATGCTTTCTCGCTCCATACTGATGTATGATTTTCGGAAAGAATTCCTTACCCGAACCGCTCTCGCCTGTGACAAGAACAGACAGGTCAATCGGAGCCACGCGAATGGCGCGGCCGATAGCATTAAGAAGGGCAGGGGAATTGCCAATGATAGAGAAACGTTGTTTTGCCTGCTTTATTTCCGCTGAAAGGTCGGACATAATCTGATTATTTTATGCGAAGATAGTAAAAATATTCGTTTTGAGCAACTGCCCGGGATGATGTCCAAGGAGCTAAGATAAAGAAATAAGGATATTTAACCATCCCCGCGCTCTAACTTTGCAGAAAAAGAAAAATTATATGAAAAATTCAGAAGAATACCGACTTGACCTTTTGGCGCGCGCCTCCGCCTGCTGGGACGCCATGAGCCGATTCAGAACGGAGAGGGAACGTTGCAAACGCTTCACTTACGGCGACCAATGGAGCGATCCTATGCCGAATGGCGCGGGAGCCGCTACGGAAGAGGACTATATTGTGGCTCAGGGTAACATACCTCTGAAAAATAATCTCATCCGCCGCCTTGTAAGGAATGTACTCGGAGTATTCCGCAATCAGTGGGATATGCCCCGTTGCGAGGCGCGCGACATTGAGGAGGCAGGAGAGGCACGGGCTATGGAGCGACTCCTGGCATATAATATAGAGCGCAACCGTCTGGAGGAATTATATGCCCGCACGATGGAGGAATTTCTCATTTCCGGGATGGCGGTGCATCGTAAATGGTTTGGAAAAAAGGGAAGGAATATCGACTGCTGGACGGATTACGTCTCCCCCGAGCATTTCTTTCTGGATAGCGACTCGCGCGACTTCCGTAACTGGGACATTTCGATTATAGGGGAATATCATGATATGACATTTCAGGATATCGCCTCCTCTTTCGCCTTGAAAAAAGAAGATTACGACAGATTGAGCAAAATATATTATCATTCCGCGGTCAATGGGCGGGAATATGGGAAGGAGGAGACATATAAGGTGGTGGAGGTATGGACTAAAGAATACATTCCGCGTTATGTTTGCCACGACCCTCTTACCGGCAGATGTTTCCGTGTCGGGGAGAGGGATCTCAGCCGGCTGGTGACATATCCGAATCAGATAAGGAGGGAAAACGGAGCGGATGAATCCTCCCTGATAAGTGCGCGCTGGATAATGGATGAGGAATGGCATTATCATTTCCTTACCTCCGAGGGTATCGTATTGTCGAAAGGGAAGACCCCGTACAGTCATGGCGGACATCCCTATACCCTTAAACTCTATCCTTTTATCGACGGGGAGATACATTCCTTTGTGGCGGATATCATCGACCAGCAGAAATTCACCAACCGTCTTATCTCCATGTACGACTGGATACTCCGGGCATCAGCCAAGGGAGTTCTCCTGATTCCGGAGGGGTCGCTTCCGGAGGGGGTGAAGATACAGGATATAGCGGCGGAATGGAGCCGTTTCAACGGAGTGATCATGTTCAAGCCGAAAGCGGGGGAGCCGATCCCTCAGCAGATCAATTCAAAAATCTCTTCCAATGGTATCACTGACCTTCTGGCGCTCCAGATGGAGATGATGGAGGATATAGCCGGTGTGAACGGTGCGCTTCAGGGGAAACTTACCAATAATTCCATGAGCGGAACGCTATATGACCAGCAGACCCGCAATTCCCTTACAGCTTTGGCAGATCTCATGCAGAGCTATAATGATTTCATCCTTGAGGGGACGAAGAAGGATGCCCACAATATCCGTCAATTCTACTCTCAGTCGCGGCTTAACGCCATTCTCGGAGATGTTCCCTCGCTGGAGGCGCGGACTAATTTCTTCAATTCCGATTTTGATTTCACCATCAGGATAGGAGAATAGTCAGCGGGAAGGAATGAGGAGGAGGGTAGCGGAGTCTTATCTTGTGAATGAGAAAGTGAGCAGTATCTGCCGACCCCGGAGAGCATAGTCATAGCTGAACTGATTTATCCCGGAGAAGATACTATATGAGTAATGGCGTGTGTCGAGAATATTCCTTACATCCACTCCCACTCTGAAAGATGAGAATTTGTAGGCGACCCCTGCATCCATGAGTGCCATTGTCTTCGACACATCCCGGGTCAGCTCCTTGCGGGTGATATCGCATCCTGTCCTGACTTCAAAACCTTTGAATGGGAACAGGCTAAGTCCGAGAGTATGGGTCTGCGACAGAAGGGAATTGCGTATCCCGGCAAATTTCATACGGCTTCGTGTCATCCTCCCTTTATAGACAAATTCCAGGAAAGACCAGGGCTTGGCGATGATGCTTCCCGAGAAAGAGTATGAGCCGGTGTATTGCCGGCGGATCACCTCATCCTGGGCTATATCTCCTCTTCCCCACATATAGGATCCTCCCAAGGAGATCTTTGTATTGATTGAGGTGAATTGCTTTGTGATATTCAGCAATCCGGTGACGGTCTCGAGCGTGTTGGGCGAGAAAAGCGGGGAGGAGAGGATATAATCGCCGGTGACATTGCTGTTGGAAAGCAGGTTGCTCCGGGTATTGTCATATATTATATCGGCATTAAGAAACCACATCTCCAGCGGAATCTTGAAGTCATAATGCATCATCGCATTGAAAGATTTTTTACGGGAGAGTATGCCTGTGGCATAGGAGATGTCGAGATTGTCGGTGCGCACGGGGGCAGAGAGGAAATCGGCGATGTCTCCCATCCTGTCGGAATATACTATCTGGGTTCTGAAAGAGGACGAGCCTGATATCTTCCAGTAAAAATAGGCATTTGGAGATATAGTGAAATGATTGAAAGTGTCGCTGAGAGGAGACGACCCGAGATTACGCATCCTCTGAAACTGCCACTGGAGGATGGCGGTGCCTCTGAATACATATTTCCTTTGGGGATGTGTGTATTCATATTGAGGTGCAAACCATAAGCGGAGGTTATCCTCCCGTGCATCATTCTCCGCCAAGGGAGAGTCAAGTGATGACTGCAGTCTGTTATGCGAGTATAGAATCGAGAGAGGCATCCATAACCGCGACCGCTTGTATTCGTAAGCGGCAGACAGGGTCTCCTTTGTAAGGAAGCTGCAGCTCTTTGCAGATTGAAGAAAAGACTCTTCCGGCTCGTGTCCCTGCACATCAATCTCCCCCTTCGGAGCGGAATTGAATTCCAGAAGGGATGAGATACTCCATCTCAGGCGGGATCTGCGCCATGAAGTACGGAATTCATTACGCAGAGAGTAGTCTTTCAGCTTCTCGTGCTGATTGAAATGCACTGCGTCAAGAACAGAGGGGAAATCATTATCCTTAAAGCTGGCAGCGGCACTAAACTTGTTGGTCAGGAACTGCGAATCCCCGTTCAGCTTATATTCCAGAGCGAGCGTAGGACGATGGATAGAGACATTCGATGATTGTTGCTCATCAATATGTAGCGCGCCGGCGTCTGTGAAATAGTCGCGTAAAGAGAGATAAGAATAGGAGGCTTTGGAATATGAATAGCCCGCATTGGCACGTAAAGAGCCGTCAGCTCCTGTTTTATTTAACGTATTGAGAGATACAAAGCAATCCTCCGGATTGATAAAACGGTCGCGTGAGAGAGGAGGTGTGGATAGGGAGGAGCTGCCTAACAGATCACCGGCTGAATATGGAGAGTCGGATGAGTCGGCGAGATCCGCATCTGCAGTCTGTGAAAATTCCTTGACATTCCCATATTTTACATTCAGGATAGTCTGAAACTTGTTGGTGAACATCATTCCTGCTCCGGATAGTTGATAGAGCCAGTCGTCGCCGTATCCAGCGATGGCTTCGTACGTGCCCACGGGGCGGAACTTCGCTTTTGCGTTAAGCTTTATATTTATAGCCACATTATCGCTGAAGATATCCTTATCCATCTTCACCGACTGGTGATTGTTAAGAATCTCTACGTTCGTTACGGAAGAGACAGGCAGGTTGTCGGTGGCTACGTTATATTTTCCACCCAGCAGATCCATTCCTTCAATATAGAAATTTGATATATCCTTGCCGAGATATTTTATTTTTCCATTGTCGGCAATATCTATACCCGGAAGATTGCGCATGGCATCTTTCAGGGTAACATCCCCTTTCCCTGCGAACGCTGACAGACGATAAGAGACGGTGTCGCCCAATACTCTGACATTAGGGGCGGTGACTACGACTTCCTTAAGTTCGGTAGCTTTTTGTGATAGGGCAACGGTTATATCTCTGATGCTCCGGTCGGTGGCAATTTCACGCGAGGCGGGAGCGTATCCGAGACATTCCACCAGGAGTGTGCCGTTCCATTTAAGCGTGTCGATCGTAAATTGAAACCGCCCGTTCTCGTCGGTGCTCCGGAAAAAACGGGTTTTTCCGGAGGCATCCACGAGTCTGGTGGTCGCGACATCAACGGGCTCCTTGTTCTCGTTGACCACTATTCCTGAAATTATTATCTCAGCATTGGCTGAAAATGTAGTGGAGAGGGAGGAGAAGCCGGCTAAAGTCAGCAGGGCAAGAAGACCTTTGATGCGCATGATGTGTCAATTATTCACTTCAATTATAATGGAATATAGGATGGAACTAAGGGAGTTTGGGAGAAGTTATTTTAATTCCAACGGAATATAAGGATGTTCCCTCATTCTCAGCTGGACGCCGTTTACAAGGATAGTGCCCTGGCCATCTTCCCCTTTCCTGATCTCCATCTCGCTGATTGATTCCGGAGGAAGGTTACCTACCGGGTTCTTTTCAAAATGGTTTTTATTCTGAATGAATTTATCACGGTTGGTAGAGATTTTCCCTTTATTCTGCGGGGGTATGATTTGGGAAGTTGCGTTGCGGAAGGTGATTGCAGAGAAATGGTGTATTCCCTCTTCATCCTGTGCATCCAGGATAAGACCCGGAAGACCGGTCAGTTTCCAGGGACCATATTGTACGGGAATTTCCGGGGCATACTTTACCGTCCATGTGCGTCCGCCGTATTCTCCACGCGCAGTAAGGCAAGGATATCCGCATACAGTATCTGTAGCCTCCACCATTGTCCATTCCACGGGATAACGGTTGTCTTCGTAAGTGAAGTAATTGGGAGTGATGACACTCTCCACTGTCATTTTCCCTTTCGGGGCGTTCTGATAGACGGTCTGGTCAAAGAAATTGACAGCTCTCTGCTGGCGGAGCTCATACTGACCGATGACTTTCTCATCCGCTCCGGCTTGTCTGACGGAATCGGTCTGGAAAGTGGTGTAGTCATAGAATTTTGCATCTCCGTTTCCGATCTGGAGGATACAGTAGGCGACATCGGAGAAGGGATTATCCTTTTTATCCTCCCCTTTGACTGTATATTCATATATACACTCATATGCCGCAGTATTATTCTTGGCGGAGATGGAGTTGAAGCCTACAATTATTGCGGCTATTGCTAACAGGTGTTTCATATATGTGAGTTTTTATGAGTTGTTATAATAAAATCTAGTAAAGAAAGTCTTATATTCCCCTTTTTCAATATCTTTGAAAGATTTCAGCATCCAGATCGACCATTTCTATACCGAGCGGACCATTGTATTCAATAGCGGTGGTTGAGGGAGATATGAGGATTTTGGTGAGGTTGGTGCATTTATCAAAGGGATCTCCTATGATAGTGCATTCCCCTTGAGGGAGTTTCAATTCTTTTAGACTTTCACATCCGTAAAAAGCATTTTGTTCGATGCGGTTCACACTATCGGGGATAACGACGTTTTCTAAATTTTTACATCTAAAAAAGATAACTGCCGGAATGGTTTTTAATTTGGAAGGGAGCCTGATAGAGCGCAGGTTATCACAATGAGCGAACGCCCGGATATCTATATCGGCTACACTTTCAGGAATTTCGGTAATACATAATTTCCTGCATCCCACAAAGGTGTTTTCATTTATTCTTTTAAGGGAGGAGGGAAGGTGGTCAAGATAAAGGGAATCACAGTCCCAAAAGGCACTTGATCCGATCTCCTCTACCGAGTTGGGGATAGATATTTTTCTGAGATTTCTACAGTAAGAGAAAGCGCTTTTCCCTATTTCTTCGAGATGGGGAGGAAGTATAATCTCTTTAATTTTCTGATTACTCTCAAAAGCACTTCTGCCGATTACTTTCAGCTCATTAAGTTGCGGATATGCAGTAAGGTCTATCAGAGCTTTTGAGCCTGTATATTTTAATAGAGTGTCTCTATTTTCTGAAAGCTTGAAATGCTTGATATCCCTATCATTACGCTTCTTTCCTTCCATGGGAGACGGAAAAAGAAAGGTAATGATACCGATGAGGAGTAAGATAATTTTTTTGGAGATGATAATGATGAATGATTTTAGAGGGTATTGATTGAGTATATAGGAAAGGGATTATGATTTCTATAAAACACTTTCTGCAAGATTCGCAAGAGTATGAATATCAGGTGAGATATTTATACTCTACGTGCAAAATTAATAAACAGTATTAATATTTCAAAATAATATGTGATAAAATATGCACACGATTATATGATTTATTGGATTAACAGTGAGTTATGGATTAAACAGAGACTTCTATGATAGCAATGATTTAGAGATGACTGCTTTAGTATCTTTGAAAGATTTCAGCATCCAGATTGACAATTAATTCTACTAAACTTTCGTCTCCATTCTCGTTAATAACTTTGCAGGGGAAACCTTCATTAGGTTCTGCACCACCACGGATAGAGCGAAGCTCTTTTTTTGAAAGATCTAAAGTCTTCATTGCTGTTGCGTTTTTTTAGTTAATAATTATGTTTACTTAAAATCCTTTTATACAGTTTGGTCTGTTATATGATCGCATATTATGATCTTATTGCTATTTCTTTTGGGAGTTCCCTGTCATAATAAGATATTTGCGGTAGCAATCCACAGATGTGTTTCTATTCTAAGAGAAATTTCTGAGTCTGGATATTCGGGGAGATATATGATTTCATCAAAAGAATCAGCTGTGATGATAATATTTCCGAAAACATCATATATGAAAATAGTCGCTTCTTGATTCATAGAAGAGAATACCATGACGGTACGTTCATCCGAATCATAAATGATGTCGATTATCGGAAGTCTGGCTGGCGCTCTATGAATATCCTTTTCTGTTGAGGAGTTAGGATTTCGGTGAACTATTGCTCTTTCCGTAGTTTTTGCTCCTTGTATGGGTATACTAAATAATGACACTACCATTATCAGAGAGCAGAGAACCCTACTGATATTTACTCTCATTTCTATAGATGTATTGATTTTGGGTGCAAAGCTATAAAATAAAAAGTTTGCAAACAATAGTAAAAGTTTACTTCTTGTAAAGTTTATTATTTGAAAATCAATAAATTATGGAAATATTTTCAAGGGTAAAAAACTGCATAGTTTAAAAGTTTGACAATAGACTAAAAAGGGAATGTTATGACCTTAAATTCGTGATGCTGACTTGGCTATACTTTCCCCTCCCATTTGTCATAAAAAAGTATGCTTCCCCTACAATTCAAGATTTTATTTCAAAAATAGACCGCTGAGGAGTTAACATATTTTTATTAGATGGAGGGAAAGTCCCTCAGGACAATGCTTTTCAATATTCTATATTTGAGATTACAGTTCATGCAATATTTTTTGGATAAATTTATTTAGATTGGTGGTATTGGTCGCAAGTCCAAGTTTTTTTCGGATCTCCGAGCTCATATGATAATGGCGGTTTTCAGATACGTAGGCACCAACTTCCTTTCCATTTAATCCCATTGCAAACAGACAGACAACATCTTTTTCTTCTTCGGTCAATTGATGGTCTTCAAGATACTTCATGAACATTGGATGAGAAATCTGAAAAGCAGTTCTTGTAGATTTTAGGAATTTGATTCTATCTTTTGTTACATTATTTATCCACTTTTCGTAAGGTTTACTATATTTTTCCTTTGCTGTGATTTTTGTCGCCAATAATCCATTTAATATTTCGATTCTCTCTTGTATGGATTGCAGAATTGGTTTAGAAAAGGTTGAATTTTCAAGTAATTTTTCCAACCGCATTTTTTCGGCTTCCAGATGTTCTATTCTAAGTTCCATGTTCTCAGCAGCGAGTCTCTTTCTCTCTAATTCTAATTCAATATTCTGTTTTTCAAGAGAAAGCATGGTGTTCTGTTGTTCCAAGCTTTGATTTTCAAGTTGAAGATGCTTCTGAATCTGCTCAGTAATTATCTTATCTTTCTTTCCTAATCTGAATTGATAATATATTATTCCTATAATAAAGAGAAGTATTAAAATAATACATAAAATACCAAAAATCATACGGTCTTTTTGCCTTAGGGAAAGAATATGTTTTTTCTCAGAGTTATGATTATCTTGGGCAATAGTAATTTTATGAGAATATATTTTTGTATTCTCCTCTTCAACAGCCGTGTGATACTGTGTTAATGATTGAACAGCTTCTTGATAGTTCTTAAGAGCGATCTGAATTTCCGATTTTATACGTAAGTAATTATACGATGATGTAATTATGGATGTGGAGTCAATCAGATTAAATATGGAGTCGGCTTTTTTGGGGTTATGTAAGCTTAAGAATCCTAATGAAACATTAAGTTTCATTTCGTTGTCAATTTGTTTATAATCTTTTATTGTGTCAACAATAGATTGAATACAAGGTATAGAATCAAATACTACACTGTAGTAAAGCTTTTCCGCAACCACCTTTCCCTGTAATGCCGGAACATTATGTAAAAGAGGGGCGACGACCTTCAATACACTATCTGCTTTATCTTTTTCCTTTAAAACAATGGCGCCATCCAGTGCTTTTATTAAGCTTGATAAATGGAAAAAATCTTTCTTTTGTTTCTCGTATAGCTTGGCGGCCTGCAGATTGTTAAGCATAAATTCCTCCATCTGATATGATTGGGCATACAAACTCCCTTGAGCTACCAGAAGATGTGCGAAAAGTAGTGTATCGGTATATTGGTCGTGTATATTGCTTGCTTCTAAATAACAATGCATAGCTGATTGAAAATCAGATCTATTCATGTTAATCCTACCTTTATAGTATAATACCCGCAATTTTTCATCGGCATTCCCTTTTTTAAGGTAATAATCCACAGCCGGCTGAATAATTTCAAAAGAGGTGGTATCAATATAATTTTTATCAAGTGCTATGGTCTTTAGGATAGCATACCTTGCCTTCTCTTTTTCCCCTTTAATATCAGCTGATGGGATTTCTTCCAAAATATGGAGGGAAGAGTCGGGCGCCTCCGATAACAGACGCTCGGCTTTATCCATTTTCTCCCATACGGATGAGTGGTGGCGACAGCCGTAAAGGAAGAGGTTAAATGCCAGCAATATGATAATAGGGATAATGGGTTGAGTAGGTCTGATCATTATTTTCGCCTTATGAAATTCAGAGGCAAAGATAATGAAAATAGTTTGAAGTGCATTTATTTACTTTAAAAAAAGTTGACCTTGTAAGAAGATGTCCGGATAGACTGAGGGCCGAGGAATAGCGACGACTGGGGGCGGGAGCCTTCCGGCTTCCGCTAAATTTTTCCGGGCTCGATGCCCGTAAAAATTTAAATATAATTATATTGATTAAAAATAATATCACAGATCTTTCAGAGATTAGCGCAGATGTTTCACAGATATTTAGATCTTTAAATGAAGGTATGAGATTTTTAATCCTTTAAAGGATTTGGATTCAGCACGGATACCGTCCGGCTGCGTTCCGTGTCTCATCTCAAAATCCTTTTAAGGATTTAAAATCTGAAATCTATCCAATCAATTACTATCCCATCAACCTATCTAAAGAAAAAATCTCCCCATCTGTGAAGCATCCGTGTAAATCCGCGCCTCATCTGTGATATAGAAAATTTAGACAGTTGGACAGTAGAATA
>JAAVFG010000031.1 GCA_014800895.1 Bacteroidales bacterium | reverse complement strand
TGTGTTACAGGTCAGCATAGAGAGATGCTTGATCAGGTATTGGAGGTATTTGATATCGCCCCCGACTATGATTTGCAGATTATGGATAAGGTTCACGATCTTTATGATCTGACAGCCCACGTTCTAACCGGAATGCGTGATGTTCTCATCGAAACCGATCCCGACATGGTTCTCGTGCATGGCGACACCACCACATCCGCCGCCGCCGCACTCGCAGCTTTCTATCGTCAGATTCCCGTAGGTCATGTTGAGGCAGGACTGCGCACACACAATATTTATTCCCCATGGCCCGAAGAGATGAATCGCCAGATCACCGGGCGCATAGCCACCCTCCATTTTGCTCCTACCCTTTTATGCCGAAGCAATCTATTGTCGGAAGGTATCGATGATGCGAAAATAGTTGTGACAGGCAACACGGTGATTGATGCGCTTAACTGGGTGGTCGATAAAATTAAATCGTCAAAGGGAATCCTGCAAGAGATATCTGCGGAACTCAATGAAGCCGGATATGACCCATCGCGACTTCGCAATAGAAAACTTGTGATCATCACTGCTCATCGACGCGAGAATTTTGGCGAAGCATTCGCCTCGATATGCCATGCTATCGATCAGCTTGCGCAAAAATATCCCGACACCGACTTTGTGTATCCCCTGCATCTTAATCCCAACATCCGGCAGACAGCCTATAGAATATTCGGAAGCGGCAAAGAGAAGCGTGATAATCTTTTTCTCATTGATCCGCTCAGCTATCTTACATTCTCTTTCCTTCTGTCGGAATCCACTGTCATTCTGACGGATAGCGGTGGAGTGCAAGAGGAGGCGCCGGCTTTGGGCAAACCGGTGCTTGTAATGCGCGAAACCACCGAAAGAAAAGAAGCACTTGGGGAGATGGTGAAGCTCGTCGGAACTGACTCAAATAACATTATACGCGAAACATCGAATATCCTTGACAATTCATCACACTCTCCTGAATCAATCGAATATCAGGGTTGCTATGGGGATGGCTGTGCGTCTTCCCGAATTGTCGAGGCTCTAAATAGATTATTATGAAAGCTTGCTTTATAGGATTAGGATATATTGGACTTCCCACAGCCATAGTGGCCGCCAACAAAGGTGTCGATATAGTGGGAGTGGATATAAATCCGTCAATTGTGAAACAAACGAACGACGGTCAGTCTCATATCGTGGAATCGGGTCTTCAGGATTTGCTCCGGAAGGCAGTCGGTTGCAAGAAACTGATTGCGCGTGAAACCCCTGTAAAGGCAGACGCATTTATAGTGTTCGTTCCAACCCCCATCAATAATCAGAAACAGCCCGATGTCAGTTTTGTGGAGGCTGCCACGCGCTCGGTCATACCATTGCTCGAACCGGGCAATCTGTTTGTGATTGAATCCACTGTTCCGGTCGGAACAACCGAACAGATGGCTGATCTGATCTATCAGGAACGCCCCGAACTTCGCGATAAACTGTATATCGCATATTGTCCCGAACGAATGATCCCCGGAAAGGCTGTATATGAACTCACTCACAACGATAGAGTGATAGGGGGAATAAATGAAGCCTCGGCAGCTAACGCCTCCCGATTCTATTCAATGTTTGTTGAAGGAGAATTACATACCACTGACACCCGGACTGCCGAAATGTGCAAGCTCGTAGAAAACTCTTTCCGCGATGTTCAGATAGCTTTTGCCAATGAGCTTTCCATCGTTTGCGATAATGCCGGTATTGATGTCAATAGGCTTATCGGGCTCGCTAATCTTCATCCTCGTGTGAATATTCTAACTCCGGGTTGTGGCGTCGGAGGACATTGCATTGCCGTCGACCCTTATTTTTTAATTTCAAAATTCCCGAAAGATACAAATCTTATTCAGCAGGCGCGGAAAAGCAATACATATAAAACACAATGGTGCATAGCAAAAATAAAGAAAAGCATTAATGATTTCGCACTGAGATATAAACGCTTTCCTAAGGTAGCACTGATGGGATTGGCGTTTAAAGCGGATATCGACGACTTGCGCGAGTCGCCGGCTATCGACATAGCAAGCGAAATCATGAAATTGAGTAATGATATGGAAATTATGATTTCCGAACCGAATATAAAAAGTCATCCCACTTTCAAACTCACCAATTATACCGATGCCTTCATGGCTGCCGACCTCATTGTTTTTTTAGTAGGGCATAGTTCGTTTAAAAATCTCCCGTCAAAATCTGATAAAATCATTCTGGACTTTTGCGGAGTCCTTTCCTGAAGGGTATATATGCAACAAACTTTCTTATTCGTCTCTGCATTCATAGTGATTTTTCATTTTTAATATAACTGCGGCAATCTGATCGCGGAGAGATTGGGGCGACAGAACTTCAAGTTGGTCGCGATGCAATAACAATTCCTGAATGAAATCAAACGATGGTCTTAGCCGAAGTGAAAAATCGGTGTAATCCTTGTTTGATTTAATTTCTCGCTGGCTATGATGCATCGGTAGAGATCGGAGATAGCCCGGAAGCTCATCGTATGTACGGATTACGATGTTTTCAACATTCCCGCCTGTGCCGGCAACTATTCCAAAGACATCACGGAAATAGTCAGCCGGGACAAAATCGCGGGGGTAGGTGAATGAGTTGTTAGTGACAGCAAGTTTTTTTACACGGTCAAGTGAGAAAATTCGTTTTCTATCTTTCCCTACTTCGCAAAGGACATACCATCGTCTTTTGAACAGTTTGACACAAAGAGGACATACCTTTCCGGTGAACCTCACGCCGAAGAAATTCTCATATTCAATTTGAATCTGACGGTCATTCTGCAATGCTTGTAGGATAGGCTCAAGCCATTCACGCCCCGAAGGGATATCCTCTAAAAGAATCTTATCAGCTATCGAAGCGTTACCGAGCAGTAGCTCACCGAGCGAAAAACTATCCAAAGCCCATTTGGTCAACGAATTTTCCTCGATTGCTTCCGGATTAGTTATACTATACAGATTCAATCCTCGTCCTCGCCGACATTCTATATCAATCCCAAAATGGCGTGCCACAGCCTGACAATGGTTGTAGAAAGTGCGTTTTGACAGCTTCGAACCATTGTCGTTAACAGAAGATTTGCACCATCGATCGGCAATTTCATCGTAAGTCATCTCGCCACCACGCTTCAACGTATCAATTAGCCAAAGATATCGCTTCAAAAGGAGTTCTACCATTATTAATTCTTTTTACATTGCAAAGATACTTCTTTAATCGGTAGCACCATTTCCGATTAAAATTAAATTCAAAAAAAGTTGCCTCAAAATGGTTGAAGCAACTTTAGTTTTTCAAATTAAGTGAATGTTTTTTCTTTTACGCAGTACACCCATAAATTAGTTAATCTCTGCCTTCAATTTCATAGAGAATCTCTACAATCAGATGTGCAGCGCAGGATGGAATCACCTGCTTCCCATCCTCTGACGACAGATACTCATCAACCAATTCACTACATTCATGGAAATTTAATGCATTTCTGCCTCCAACATAATCCCATGTACCATTATCCTTTTGCAGAATCTCCGGGTAATTACGATTGCAGGCGATGTAGAGACGCCAATCTATCACTACATCATATCGAAGTCCCGAAGACTCGGAGCATATTGTAAAGCCCACGAGTTTTGAATTACGAGCATTGCTATATTCCTCAAACGAATATCTTTCATCGTGACATAAAAGTTCAGTTAGTTCCTTTCTGAGATTAGATATGAATTCTCTTTTTAGAGTCATTCTGGCATCTTCGAGATTTTTAGCTACTTTAATAGCAGCTTTATAACTCTCGCCGGATGAAAGGATTTCTTCGTGAATCTTATTCTCCATAAGCAAATTAGAGATTAAGCGTGTATACTGTTCAATATTTGATTTCATGTCCGGCGAACAATTATCCAGGATTTTTGAAAGCCATAGCAGAATATCAGTGTAGGAGAGAACTTTCACATAATCGAGACCCAAAGGATTTTCAACATCGGCATTTGTCACCCCAAGACTTTCATCCGAAGGTTGATTACCCTTAAGCGAAAGATAGATAATCGAAGGCGACTTGCCTGCATCCGTCAGGGAGTTATGATAGCGCAGAAGCTGACATTCGGAATCTCCTGCATAAATTTTATTCTCGATAACCACCACATTCCCCTCGCTATCCTCCAGATAGATATCGGCTCTACCGCCTGTAGGATACTCGTTAATCCTCACCGGACCAAAGTCTTTTTCTGTAGTCACCTCAACGACTTTCTCCGGATTGAATTTGCCAAGCGAACATTCCGGAAATAGATTGATAAATTCCTTAAGGCATTCTGTCCCGGCTTCATGAGCATTGGGATTAAGAAGGAAACCGATTATCGACGAGTGTACTGTTTCGCTCGTTGACTTTCCTGCCATTCCTATTAAAGTAGGTTCACCATTAGTCTTACTTTTCGTTGTGACATTCTTCAACAAACTTGAGATACTATCCATAATCAAAATACATTAGAGATTGCGGCTTCTCCAACCGTTTCCATTTTTTATCATCATCTTTTTATTGCCATCCCAAGCCACGTCTTGAGCAGCTAAACTTCCTGTCTCGTTATATACAATCCTTCCATTTGTGTTGAAATTAGAAGCGTTGGCATCAACACATCTCACACCTTTCCCATTTTCTAAAAGGATTAACACACGTTTCTCGTCCGGACTCAATACAGCTTTAATCGCCTTGGAACTTCCGCTATAAACAGTTGTGGCCAACGAACTGCCTGCCTGCCGACGGAGAACTTTACCATCTCTTACGTCAAAAAACATTTACATTAGATTTTTAAAGCCTCCATTGACGCATTTCGGCACTGCGGTCGCATGAAAAAAGGCGCGACTCCCTTTTCGCTTATCTGCTTTAGTCGGCTCTGGTAAACCGTGAGTTTCAAATAAGTGGAAAGCGGTCAGCGCCCGATCGGGTGCAACCTACCTTTCGACTTATTACGCGGAACTCAAAAGTGAAATTTACCAGATTTTACTAAAGCCGTGTAATTAGTCAAAGCTAATTGCTATGTCGTGAGTCAGTCGAATAGTCGGTGATCTCTGTTGCAAAGTTAGCGAATAGTTAGGAGATTCACAACACGCTGCCGCTTTCCGACTGCAAAATTAGACTGCTATATGGAAATATTACTTCCGAATAAATTAAGATTTCAAATAACTTCCATTTTCAATATACGACGGTTACTTATTTCATGAGTTTACCATCATTAGACAACTTTTTAGGCTAAGACAATTTGAACTATTACGGATTTTAAGAGAGTTCAAATATTCCCATTTTTCTATGCCATAAGAAGTTATACCAGAAGCCATTTGTAAGCAGCACAGACATTAATGACTTGTCCGTGAACATCCAACCCACGCTCCTCATAGGCTGTAAGCAAGGTTAATTTATCACATTTAAGCGATTTTCCGGCTTTTATCAAAGCAGAGGTCTCTCGATTGAGTGTTTTTTCAGAAGATATATCATAAGATACCTGCACAAGTTCAACAACCGTTGCTCGATGGCATACCACAAAATCGACTTCGTAGGAGTCAGTTTTGTGGTAATAGATGTCATGACCGGTTCCATATCTTCTGCATAATGCCAGATAAACTAAGGCTTCGAGCCGCCATCCCAAATTGTCTTTTGCAAATGCAGCCTTCCTTGCATTCATAAGAGATACGTCTATGGGATAGCATTTGGCGTTACGAATCCGCTCGCTACTCTTAGGTGAATATTTGCGCAACTGTTTCAGAAGATAGGCCTGATAGAGATAACCTACATAATTCTCTACCGTTTTATCGTTTTTGAAATTAAAAATCTTTTGCAATGCTGCATAAACAACTTCGCATGGAGCATTATTCATCAGATGATGGGATAATGACTTAAAGGTGTCTTTGTATCTTACCTTAAAACGTTGCACAATATCTCTTTCCAGAATATTCGACACCAGTGTGTCTACGTATTCATCAGCGATTTCTTCACCACTGATTATCTCAGGAAAGCCACCAACCTCCATATACCTGTCAAATGCACGGCGAAGCAAGGCATCCGTTTTAGTAGATAGATTCGTGGTCTCCACTTTCTCCATTTCGCAAAACTCACCGAACGAAAACGGATATAATTCTATTTCATTATAACGTCCGGTGAGATATGTTGAGAGTTCGCTACTAAGCAATTTCGCATTACTACCGGTTATTATCACCTTTATGCCATGTCTAAGCAATCTATTGACAAATAGATGCCATCCTTCTATATTCTGAGCCTCATCGAGAAATAAGTGAGTAAAATCTCCATAAATCTGATACAAGCATTTTAGGACATCATTTAAATCATCTGCGGACAAACGAATCAAACGCTCATCGTCAAAATTCACATAAGCGAATTTTACCTGCGCTCTATTTAGAACATTGAAACACAATGTTGATTTTCCACTACGACGCACTCCGATAACCACTTGAGCTTTTTTACTCTCAAGCTTTATCAAAGCTTCTTCCTTACGCTTGCAAAAGCTCTGAGAACGAAGTGTATCCAACTCTTCTTGTTGGTCACGTAATATTTCAAGTAATACTGATGCATCCATATTGTCGTAATTATATGGTGTAAAGATAAGCAAACTTCGGTAAATCGGCAAATTTACACATCCCAAACTTCGGTATTTCGACGTTTTAAAGGTATCATAACTTCGGTAAACCGAAGAAATTGGATATCACAAACTTCGGTATTCAAATGTAACCCAACTATAATCACGTTGTCTCATTGGATTGGAGGTACTATGAATACTTTATCATGTGTAGAGTCAACTGAAAACTGTAAAAATAACTAATAACTTCTCTACAGAAACGCGGCGACATGGTGGATATTCTCTATTCTCGCCATGAAGGCGGGGTGACTCGTCCGCTTTTATTTTTTATGGAAACTCAGTGATTTCCAATCTTGTGCGGAGCGAAAGAGTATACTTACTTAATATCCTGAATTGAGAATAATCTTTGTATATGCCCGCTTTCCACCATATCGGTTACCGGAAGATGATGAAGCGCGCCATCATCCACCAGAGCGATACTGTCACACATACGAAGTGCCACATCCAGTTCATGAGTTGAGAAGAGGATACACTTACCTTTTTCGTGTGCAAGAATGCGAAGTAGAGAGACGAGTTCATAGCGGTTTGGCATATCGAGGAAGGAGGTGGGTTCATCAAGTAGCATTATCGGTGTGTCTTGAGCCAAAGCCCGTGCGATCATAATACGCTGACATTCCCCGTCGCTCATGGTGTCCATTGTACGCTTCGTATAACCCTCCATCCCTACCGAGTGAATGGCATCCGACACAATATTTCTGTCGATATCCTGCATCTTGCCTATCCAGTTGGTGTAAGGGGCGCGACCGATGGCTACGACATCCTCACACCTCAGATTTGGAATCCGTGTTCGTTCAGTAGTGACAAACGCGAGAGACTTGGCGAGTCCGCCGGGAGAGAGCGAACGTATATTCTTGCCACAAAGTATTATGTCTCCGGAATATTGTCTGTTCAGTCCGGCAATCGCCTTCAGAAGGGTCGATTTGCCTGAACCGTTACGCCCGATAAGAGCAGTCAGTTCTCCTTTGTCGAAAGATGTATTCACCTTGTCGAATAGGGTACGGGAGCCGAAGCTTATTGAGAAATCCTTTAGATGTATCATGCAGTAATGGATTTGTTGCGAAGCACCACCCATACTACCACGGGGATACCGAGCAGTGCGGTAATAGCATTGACAGGCAGTGTGAATAACTTGGAAACGAGGTCGCAGAGCAGAAGGACGGACGCGCCGGTAAGAATCGTACCGGGAATGAGGACACGATGGTCACTGTTGTCAAAGAGCATCCTCGTGACGTGTGGCATGGCGAGACCTATAAAACCGATGGGACCGCAAAAGGCAGTGACCGTTCCGGCAAGCAATGTCGTTGAGAGGAAGAGAAGTCCACGGGAGCGCCGGATATTCAGTCCCATAGTCACGGCATACTCCTCGCCAAAAAGGAGCAGGTTGAGCGGTTTGATGGTTATAACCGCCACAGCAAGTCCAATAATCACCGCCGGCACAAGGACATAAAGCTGAGACAGGGTGACATCACCGAGCGATCCCATAGTCCAGATGACAAAAGCCTTTAGCGACTCTTCCTTGCTGAGATATTGGAGAATCTGCACTATCGCACCGACTCCCGACGAGAACATCATGCCGAGAATGAGGATCACCATAATATCCTTGATATGGTGTCCGACGGCAGCGATAACGATGAGGACAGCCGCAGACCCGACCCATGCGGCTCCGGCAATGCCGAGTGATGCGAAGGAAGCCGAAAGACCGAATAGAGGCGCTCCGAGAATGAACAGAGCCACGCCGAGACTTGCGCCCGAGCTTATGCCAAGGACGTATGGTCCTGCCAGCGGATTACGGAAAAGAGTCTGCATCTGAAGTCCGCTCACTGACAGAGCCGCCCCGGCAAGCAGAGCCACCACCGCTTTTATGAGGCGAATGTTGAGAATGATTTTAGCTGTGGTCCGGGGACAGTCGCCACCGGTTAGTGCCGCCCACACATCGCCTAAAGGCACAGCGACAGCCCCCACGGACAGATCCAGCATGAACAGGAAGAGTGTGAGGGCTGCCAGAACAATGAAAAGAATTGATGTTCTTGTCCGCATTTCCGTAATCTCTATTTAAGTTGCTTATAATAGACGAAATCTTCTTCAACGAGTTCGGGATGAAAGATTTTTACAAGATCGCGCAGTAGAATATCGGGATTGACAACTGCAGATTCGTAATAGTCGTTGCCGCCTGCGGCATTTATCTTCAGATTGTTGTTCCATACATAGCCGTTACGGAAGCATCGGGTGTCGGAGAATTTCGGGCATGATCTCCTGAGTTCATCGAGAGAGTTAGCCATTCCTACATTAAGCCACATATCCACCTGGGAAGTCAGCTTATACGCTTCTTCAAGGTCGATAGGCATTGAAGCATTACCGGTGTTTTTCTTATAAATGTAGTCGCCTCCGGCATCCTTGACGAGCCGGGCGACATAGCTTTCGGTGGAAGGCATAAACCAGGAGTCTCCATAGGGAGTGTTGAGCATCACGGTGGGAGCATCGAGCACGGTATCGGCGACTCTCTTTTTAAGTTCATTGTACCTGACCGGGATGCCGCCAAAAACCTCTTCGCCTTCTTTACGTTTTCCGACAACCTCGGAAAGAGCTACCATCCATTCGGCTTTGCCAAGCGGTGATTCTTCGAGATAGTCACCGACATACATAAACGGTATACCCAATTCATTTAGTTTTCCTTCCATCGAGCTTGCACCGTTCACTCCGTATAGTAGCACAAGGTCCGGGTCGAGGGAAAGCAGCAGCTCATAATTGATGTTCCCTTCATAGCCTACGTCACCGATACTGTCACGTTTAGCGGCGATGACCGGATTGGAAATATAGTCTATGCCGGAAACCCCTACCACACGCCCGGCTTCGCCGACAGCATCGAGCATGGCTATATGAGTGGATGACATAGCTACAATTCGCGAAGCATCCCCTTCGAGCACCTGACCTGTGAATCCCTCGGGAGCAGACTCACCGCCTCTTGCTATGAAGAGCTGAGTGGTTATGCTGTCCGCACCCTGCCACGGATTAGTGACAGTAATGATTGAGCTTTCATTTCCGTCAGCGCCCTTGATACAGAAGCCGGAGGCATATTGCGGGGTATAGAGAGGATTGCTGAAATCTGTTATATCAGATTTGTGTTTTGTACATCCAACGGTCAGAAGAACTAAAAATATAATTGATATTAATTTATTCATTCATTTATCTATATGTTACATGACCTGAGCCAAAGAACTCAGGTCATGCTTAATTATTTTAAGGTCATGCTTAATTATTTTATAAGAACTTTTCTGGAAGAATCGTTGGATTTCCATATATAGATTCCGGGAGGAATACCAATCCAATTTCCATATTCGACATTTCGTTTCACACAAATGCCATTCATTGAATAAAGATTCCCCATTATAGATGAGGAGTCGGC
The DNA here is from genome assembly GCA_014800895.1 of Bacteroidales bacterium. GTDB lineage: Bacteria > Bacteroidota > Bacteroidia > Bacteroidales > Muribaculaceae > Lepagella. The sequence goes on along the minus strand of JAAVFG010000031.1, from coordinate 1,314 downwards.
AGGAATCCGGTTTATTCCTGATAGTGTTTCACCTTCAGGGAATAAGGGTAACGACGGAAACCAATAATTCATGATCATCTCGTAGTCCCGGATTTTTTCTCCTTGTGGAGAATATCGACGGGTGATGTAAGTCGGAATACTGAACTCATGATAAAGCGCCATATACAACTCATCTGTCACCGGGTGAATGCCCATCGCACATCCGTACAACTTCCACCCCTCACCATCACCGGCAATATCTATAAATAATTCCTGAACACGCGTGTCACAATTGAATTTATAGATTTTAGTACCTGTGAACCAGCTGTCAGGTCCACCCTTCCAATAGAGACAGTTTTCTACCGATGAAGCTATGAAGGGATCCGGAGTCCACGCATACCATGAATTTGAGGGTGGATACATCCCTTCCGGAGTATCGATAACCTCATATTCCAAAGTTGCCGGATCAATACAAAGGAGTGCCCTATAGGCCGTCCCGGTACCTTTAAGATCCTTCGCTACCGAACACCACAGCCTTCCATCTTTGGATTCTACTACTGATCCGATACCTGCACCCTCTGCCACCACATCCATCGATATAACATCTATGACTGCATCAGTCTTAGGATCCACCACCAGAAGACCATACTGCTGGTGAGCTACGAATACTTTGCCTGCGGCTCTGACCATCATCCCGCATTGACCATGATAAAGCGATCCTGTAGGATCAGTATTGGGTTTGTCATTATCACCTCCGGCATTTGGATTGGAAGTGCCCGCTACCTGTCCGGTAATTTTGAAATTATCAAGGTCAAACACCCAGACTCCATTGCTTGAAGAAACGTATCCCTTGTGCGAGTCCACACCCACAAAACCTCTTCCATCGCACTGTGCCCCGGACGGGTCGATAAGACTCTGTTGGTGGAGAATCTTCATGGTTTTGGCATCGCAGACAGTGATACGCCCTCCGGTGATCGTGGCGCCCGGGTCCTTCTCCTGTTTTGCTATAAGGTATAGTCTGCCGTTCCAAAGTGCTCCATACTGGTTAGTACATCCTAACTCCTTGCCAGGATTTTCGGCTTGCACAACGCGATATTTCCAGAAATTGCCATCCGGATCATCGGGCATAAGATAATTTACGGTTGAGTTCTGGTGACCATACCAATCTTCGTTAACCCATATTATCCCTTTACTATAGTCGGTTTCCTCGGCGAACATGCCGGCAGAAAAACTCAACAGGCAGAAAAAACTGCCGATCAATCGGTAAAGTTTCATTTCTTCAGTATTTTTGCAGTTCTGTTATTGCTGAAACGCACTATGTATATTCCGCTTGGC
>JAAVFG010000030.1 GCA_014800895.1 Bacteroidales bacterium | reverse complement strand
CTGGTAGGTTTTTCGCCTGTCTTTTTCACTACCCTTAGTGCCAAGACTTGGAGTTCTTCAGCCGGGATGGTGGTGAAGGATCTAAAAAAATCAGGCTGTCTGATCACTCCGACGATTGAGGTCGGAGGCAACATACCTTTGAAGAACACACTCATCCGCATAGGTGTTTTCTATAAATCTAAACTAAACTGTACACCCGACGGATATAACGTATATCGTCACGCAGGAGGTCTGAATTTCATCGGTCTGAAAGCCGGTGTTATCTTCAAATAGGATCTTGATTGCCTAAGGAGAGATCTCTTAGTTCGACATCCAACATAGCCAGAAACACTCTGATGCTTTATTTCAGAATGTTTCTGGTAATGGGCGTTTCGCTCTATACTTCGCGTATAGTGCTGAGAGAGCTTGGATCAGTTGATTACGGAATCTACAATGTAGTCGGAGGGGTAATAGTAATGTTGTCGTTCCTTAACGGAGCGATGTCGCTATCCACGGTCAGATTTCTATCATTCTCCCATGGTCGGGATGACATAAATACTGCCGGCAGGATATTCCGCACGGCAATCACCATCCATATCTTGCTATCTCTGATAGTGGTGGTGTTGGCGGAAACACTCGGTCTGTGGTTTCTGAATCGTTATATGACGATTCCCTCAGATCAGCTCACGGCTGCCAACTGGGTGTATCAATGTGCCGTAATCTCTTTTGTATTCACCATCCTTCGTACACCGCTCAACGCAGTGGTCATAGCACGCGAAAAGATGGAGATATTCGCTGTCCTGAGTATTTTTGAGGTGGTGGTGAAATTGATAGTTGCCTTATCCTTGACCTACATCCTCACTAATAAGCTTAAGGCATATTCGCTTCTCAATATGGGCACAGCCGCCCTTCTTGTATTACTCACCCTGATTTATTGCAGACGTTGCTTTCCGGAATGTCGGTCAATACGAGCGATATACGATAAAGAACTCTTTCGACCTATGGCAGACTTCATGTCGTGGAGCACGATCGGCACACTGTCATGGGTTGGGAAAAATCAGGGTTGCAACATTTTATTGAATCTCTTCTTCGGACCGGTGGTGAATGCTGCTTACGCGCTCTCCTCACAAGTGAACGGGGCGCTAAACAGTTTTGTCCGGAATTTCACTACCGCAATAAATCCTCAGATAACCAAAACCTTTTCAGCCAACGATTTCAAGCAAACCGAAAGCCTCATTATATACGGATGTAAAATTTCCTTTTATCTGCTCCTGATATTGTCATTTCCAATTTTGATCGCCATCGAGCCTATACTCAAATTCTGGCTTGGAGACTATCCCGCTTATACTCCGACATTCACTCAATTAGTGCTTATAATCTCACAGATTGAAAGTTTTGTCTATTGCATAGGAGCCGGAGTGAGGGCAACCGGCCATGTGAAGATTTATGAAATGGCGGTTGGAGGGATTCAGCTTCTTAGTCTTCCCATCTCCTATATTCTTTTGCGCCACGGGATGGCTCCGCAAACGGTTTTTGTCGTGACAGCCCTGCTTGCAATCATCGCATTAATTGTCAGATTGTGGGTGCTTAAGATCTACATGCCCGAAATATCCATTTTCAGAATTCTGCACTCCGCCTTTTTGCCGGCGGGAATGTTGGCGATAGCGTGCGCTCTTCTATATGCAGGGTATCATTATCTGCAGCAAACGCAAACCATCAATCCGATCATCACCATAGCGGGAAGCATGTTGATTGTGATAGCGCTTGAGGTCGGAATCGGACTTAACAACAAGGAACGTAAAATTATCCGTCAAGCTATGATAAAAAGGATAGGTTGATATGCACAAAAACTTAATATCTCTTGTGGTTCTATTCCTCACCATCGCCGTCTGCTCCTGCAGCCGGGGATATCGGAATGATGTCGAAGAGAGCGACCGAGTGGTGCATCTGAGCCTTGATGATGTTGAGGTGTTTGCCGATCTGATAGGGAACCAACAGGATTATGACTCGCTCTTCCAACACCCCTTCATGGCTTTCCTTCAAGAATTGCATCGAGATTATGGTATGCGGATCACACTCTACACCTATGAACATTTACGCAACGGCGACGGCAGAGATACCCTCCTTGAAGATATGCCGTTGAAATATAAAAACGATTTCCGGAAAGCATCCGATTGGTTAAGGATAGGTTATCATAGCAGCAGGGCTAAGTTTGACAGTCTTGTATCAGTATCAGACTTTCGGGATTCATATAACAATGTGAATGGTGCGATTGCTCAATTTGCAGATTCATCAATGATTGCATCAACGCTCAGATTCCACTACTTCTTCGCCCCTGATTCTCTTTTAAACGCCTTGACAGGCATAAAGACTCTTCTTTGCGCCGACGATTGCAACCGCTTATCATATAATCTCACGACTTCAGAAGCAATGACCGTAGCGGAAAGGGGGTGGATAAGTAAAAACGAAATCTCCTACAGAAGAACCGACTTGAGGGTTGATGATAATTTCAGGGTGATTGGTGATTTAAAACGAATCGAAAATGTTGACACCCTCGTGGTGTTCACTCACGAGTGGAAGCTATGGCATAGTCCCGAAAACTATAACCACCGAAGTTTAGCCGGAAAAATAAAAGTCCGGACTTGGGAAAGCATCAACAAGGGATTATTTAAGGAAACAGTTAAATGGCTTAAAGAAGCCGGATATAAATTTTCATTTCTTGAATAAAAACAGATTAAAAAGATTCTACGACATCGATGTGCCGGTGACCACATGCAATCTGCAATGTAATTATTGCTACATAACTCATCGAAATCAAGCATCTGCTGAGGTAAAGCCACTCGACTATACCCTTCCGCATATCCGTAAGGCACTTTCACGCGAGCGATTGGGAGGAACCTGCTTGCTCAACTTATGCGGGAAAGGAGAAACCCTCTTAGCACCATATATAGTGAATTTAACACGTGAATTGCTTGAAGAAGGCCACTACGTCATGTTGGTTACAAACGGGTTGCCTACAAAGCGGATCAAGGAACTGACAGAGGAAATTCCGGTTGAGTTGCAAAAACACCTGATAATTAAAATCTCCTTCCATTTTATGGAGCTAAAGTCAAAAGGGCTTCTTGACAAATATTTTGACAACATCCGTTTGATAGACCGCAGCAACATTTCGTTTTCGGTTGAGCTGACACCCTCAGATGACGCAATTCCATATATTGAAGAGATTAAGGAGGTATGCCTCAAAAATATCGGGGCACTTTGTCATATTACTGTGGCTCGAGACAGAACCAAGCCCGGAATACCGATACTTTCCTCACTCTCACGCGAGGACTATATCAAGGTGTGGGGACAGTTTGACTCTCCGCTGTTTGATTTCAAGATGCGGATATTCGGCGAGCCACGAAAAGAGTTTTGCTATAACGGGCTATGGGGCGGACACATTAATCTGGAGAACGGCTCGCTTTCGCAGTGCTACCGTTTAAGACCAAAAAGAATTTTTGATAATCCTTCGGCTCCAATTGATTTCTGCCCGGCAGGGAAATGTGAAATGGCTCATTGCTATAACGGTCATGCATGGCTTACGCTCGGGATGATCCCCGAACTTATCACTCCCTCATATCTGGAGATGCGCGACCGCGTAACAACTGATGGGCGCCATTGGGTTGGAGAAGAGATGCGTCAGTTTTTGTCTCAGAAATTATCAGATAATAATGAGATGTTGACTTCTAAGTCCAAACAACTGGCTATGTGTAAGAATAAAGCTCAGAAATTGGTTTATTCAGTCAGAAGTCTGATTTATCATGTGATAAATGGAAAATGGAGTATTTTGAGAACAAAATTTCAGAGCTTCGTCAGATAATAGCCGGGCATCTAAAGCCACTCTTGAGCGATCGAGTTATTATAGCCGATGCTCCCTATTACTCGAATATAGGAGACTTGCTTATATGGCAAGGAGCAGAGGATTTTCTCCATGAAAACGACTTTAAGCTCTTGGGGAGTTACGGAGCGGGCTACTTTCCTTTTCCTGATCTGAATAAAGATGTTACTATTATACTGATGGGAGGTGGCAATTTCGGAGATTTATGGCGCACGCTTCAAGATAACAGACTCGAAATCATAAAACGCTATCCCGATAACAGAATCGTGATGCTGCCACAGTCGATCTGCTATCAGGAAAATGAGTTAATCGAGAAGGATGCCGACTTAATGGCAAGTCACTCCGACCTGCATCTCTTTGCCCGCGACCAAGCAAGCTACGACATGCTGTCGGTAAATTTCAATCGCAATCACATCTACCTTGCTCCCGATATGGCATTTTGCATCAATCCCTCGCTGTTGGAATGTCATCGAAATCGGGAAGCGGGGAAAACTCTTTTTCTTCTCCGATCTGATAAAGAGCTCCCTCAGGATGCGCCGATGGCTCTGCAAGAAGCTGACGTAACATCCGACTGGCCCACATCTGAATATTTCGAGCTAATGATAAGGAATCTCAAGAGGGTGAGGAGAATTTTAAGAGATTTGCGACGCTATGGCATTCGCCTGAGAATTGTGGATAGAGCAATCCGGATTTTTGGAAAAAGATTCATCCTTGATTCTTTGACTAGAAAAGGATATGAATTTATGGAACCATTCTCGCGAGTTGTCACCACTCGACTTCACACTATGATTCTGTCAGTATTGCTCCATAAGCCCGTAGAATATATTGACAACACCTATGGGAAACTGTCTGCGTTTGCCGATACATGGCTTCATGATTTGCCGGAGGTTAAAGCCTATGGAAGAGATAAGGCTCCATCCACTAAAATCTGTTAATGCCAGGGTCGCAGATGCGCCTTGGATATCGCTCTGCAGATTCAGGCGCATAGCGGGCTATGCAACTGAATCAAAGAGCGATAGGCAAGGTGTAGCTGCGATACGGATGGTGTTTTAATTAAACCAAATTTTTTAAATATTATATAATGTTAGTTCATCTGATAAAATTGTTACCTTTTGCCCGGCTCTTTTTGGCTAAAATAGCCTTTTTCATCAGTCGCAACGCAAAGGTTGCTCCTTCTGAAAAAGAATATTTTAGCTCAAAAATAGCCGCCCTGGCATTTTACATATTTTAGTGGATGGAGCCTAAGGTTTCCGTAATTATTCCGATATATGGAGTGGAAAAATACATCGAGAGATGTGTGCGCTCTCTTTTCGGCCAGACTATGACCGACGGGGTGGAGTTTATCTTTGTCAATGACTGCACGAGAGACCGGAGCATCGAAGTGCTGACAGCCATTATCAGCGAATATCCACAGCTTGAATCCCAAGTGAAAATAATAAATCATCTCCGTAACCGAGGTCTTGCAGCTGCCCGACAGACCGGATTTGATAATTCGCGGGGAGAATATATCCTTCATTTGGATAGCGACGATTATTTCGAGCCGGATATGCTTGAAGCTATGTATCAAGCAGCCATTACTCACAATTCAGACGTAGTGGTGGCAGACTTTTTTATGTCGGACAAGAAGGGTGAGGAATATTGCGAGTGCTTTCTTTCCGACAACAAAGAAATTTTGTTAAAGGGGATCATTGCCATTTGGAATACCGGATATAAATCTGTCTTTGCCTATGTGTGGAACAAGCTGACTAAGAGGAGTATCTACACGAAACATAACATCAACTCCATAGAGGGTATAAATGTTGGGGAGGATCTGATCGTAACCATACAGACTTTGTATTATGCTGATGTAATCACAAAAGTGAACCGCGCCTTCGTGCATTATAATAAGCAAAATCTTAGCTCATATACTCATCATAATTCAGCAGCAAATACGCGCCAGCGTTTGAGGGCTATAGAAACAGTAGCCGACTTTCTTTCCCTAAAAACATCTGTGTATGATCAGGTGCTTGATGAGAGGAGATTCAGGAAATACATAGTTGGGATAGTTAACTGCGATAGAGCTGAGCTTCAGGAATTATTATCGGTGTATTCTCAATTCGATTATGAAAAATTCAAGCATCTTGTCGCTCCTCATTGGAAATTGCCTGTTAAATTTGCTTTGCAAGGCAAGATCGGCAGGTTTATTTTCCTTCGAAATCTGATTTTTTTCATCCGTAAAATATATCGAACAATATATGGTCGGTGAACCAAAAAATCACAGTTAACCAATGAGTTTCAAAAAGATTTATTTAATAATTTACCTCCTCGCATACTATACGGGTATAATATGGTGGTTTTATCGCTTAAATAGAAACCGACAGCGAATTCTCGTATTTCACCATATCATGCCCGACCATCTTATTACTGATTCATTTGAACAACAATTTGTGTGTTCTTCTCAATCTCATTTTGAAAGGATTATTGATATTGTCAACAAACGATTGGATGTAACAACACAAATAGGGAAACCAAATTCAGCAATAATTACCATTGATGATGGCTACCGCTCCTCCCTTATCGCAGATGAAGCCCTAAGTAAATACGGGAATAATGCTTATTTTTTTCTCCCGCTGTTTAATGTTGATGGCGGTCCATTATGGAATGATAGAATTAAGGGATGGATGGCATACGTCACCCCCGGAGAATACACCATTGCAGGACAAACCTACTATTTGTATTCTCAATCTTCCCGACGGAAAGCATATAATGCTATAATTGACTCTATCTATACAAATGATTGCAATTACTTACCCATCATCGAGGAGTTAGAGACCATCTGCCCGTTTGATAAACTGAACATAAGTGAAGACTACGCCAACTTGCGTTTCCGCGGATTGACTCTTGATGAAATAAGCCAACTTAAGCGTAATGGACATAAAATAGGTGCTCACTCCATAAATCACGAAGTTCTTTCTCTTCTCCCGTCAGAAAAGCTGAAGCAAGACTTTCAGTATTGTGGCGCTCAAATCAACATGCTTTTCAATTGCAGTCTGTATGCATATCCTTTCGGGCACAAACGCCATGTTTCAACTGAATGCGTTAAGGAATGTGCCGCATCAGGGTTTTCCGCCGCTGTAATGAATGAATATGTACCTGACGAAACCCCATACACAATTTCACGGATGAATATAATTCGCTACACTTCCCGATATGAAATTGACGCAGAATTATCCGGCTTTAAACAATGGTTAAGAAATATTCTACGATGGAAAAAATAGATTTTGTTCTCATTTGGGTAGACGATAACGACCCTGTCTGGCAGGAATCTTTAAGAAAATATACCCAATTAGAATCAGGCGATGCCCGACCGGTGAGATTTAGAGACTGGGGAACTTTAAGATACTGGTTCAGGGGTGTTGAAAAGTTTGCCCCGTGGGTGAATAATATATACTTCATCACTTGTGGCCATTATCCTGATTGGTTGGATATCAATCATCCGAAACTAAAGTTTATAAAACACTCTGACTATATCCCGGAGAAGTATTTACCTACTTTTAATTCGCGTACAATAGAACTCAATCTTCATCGTATCGATTCTCTGTCTGAGAGATTCGTATATTTTAATGATGATACTTTTATAATCAACCATCTTTCGCCCAAGCGATTTTTTGTTAAGGATAAGGTGCGTGACATCGCTGTCCTGAGTGCTCGTCAACCAAAAGGAGATGACAGGGATTATGTTATGGCAAATAATACAGGGTTCGTTAACCGATTCTTTGATAAAGGAGATGTTTTAAAAAAGAATATCCGGGGTTGGTTTAATGCATGTTATGGAAAGTTATTGCTACGCACCATTGCCTTATATCCTTATCCCTCTTTTACAGGTCTTTATAGTCCACATCTTCCTAATCCTTACTTCAAAACAACACTTAAGAATGTGTGGGCTTTAGATTATCATACACTTGACGCGACATGTTCTTGCAGGTTCAGGAATTTCCGAAATGTAAACCAATATGTATTCAGATATTATCAGCTTGCTGAAGGAATGTTTGAGCCGATAAATCCTTGGAAAACCTCAGTGTCATACGCATATATGAATGATGATATCTTAATGGAGGCGATTGATGTCATATCAAAGCAAAAAAAGTCATTAATATGCGTTAATGATGGCGAGGTTTCTGATTTTGAGTATTCAAAGTCGATGTTATGTGATGCCTTTAATAAAATTCTGCCTGATAAATGCTCTTTTGAGGTAAGTAAGTTTTAGAAATATAAAATTCATTAATGAACGCTAATATTAAAAATACTGAAATCAAGATAGGAGTCATCGGACTCGGGTATGTCGGATGGCCTCTCTATAAGTTGCTTTCGAAGAAATTTATAACCATTGGATTGGATATAGATGAGAATCGAATTATAGAATTAAAGAATTCAGAGCAACAATGTGGAGACTCTATCGAAAGCCTGACGCATACCTATGAAGATTTGTCAGGGTGTAATGTTTTTATTGTTTGTGTGCCCACAGGAGTAAATGATGATAAAACACCTGACTTACTTCCTTTACAGAAAGTATGTGAATCTCTGGGTAAAATCCTGCGACACGGCAGTACGGTAGTGTTTGAGTCAACAGTATTTCCGGGAGCAACTGAAGAATTTTGTGTTCCATTGTTGGAAAATTCGTCAAAGCTAAAATTGCATGAGGATTTTTATGTAGGATATTCGCCGGAAAGAATTAATGTAAGTGACGACAGACATTCATTAGAGAATATCTCCAAAATAATATCAGCCTCCAATGAAAAAACATTGGAATTAATGCATGAACTCTACTCGTCGATAATTACAGCACCTGTTATTAAGGCTTCATCCATCAAGGTAGCTGAGGCGACAAAGATGTATGAAAATGTGCAACGTGATGTTCTCATAGCTTTAGCAAATGAATATTCAGATTTTTGCAAAGCCGAGGGGATTAATATAGATGAAGTAACAGAATGTGCTGCATCCAAATGGAATTTCAGTAAGGTGAATCCCGGATTAGTTGGAGGGCATTGCATAGGCGTAGATACTTATTATCTCTTAAACAGAGCCAACCAAAAATCACGTTCATTGTCATTAATTCAATGTGCGCGAACCATTAATGAAACTAAGGCAGTAAAGGTTGCTGACAAGATAAGAGAATTAGCGAAAGGATTTGGCGCAAAGACTATTTTGATTCTCGGAGCAGCTTATAAAGCCGACACCTCAGATTGCAGGAATTCAAAGGCTCTCGAGATAGTGAGGAATCTGAAAGGAGAATTTACAGTGGATTGTTATGATCCATTAATTGACACCGGCAAGGTGGAAGAAGAATACCACTTGCATGTATTGACCAATCCAAAAGAATTACGAGATAAGTATGATTTAGTAGTGAGGTTGGTTAATCATGCCGATTTTGAATCTGTAAATGTCCCCTATCAAAGATTTATAGACTTAAAGGAGCTGTTATAATAATGCAATGACAGTTAGGCTCCATCCACTAAAATCTGTTAATGCCACGCTGCGATAACTATAACAAACGGATTTTTCAGGTAATAATTCTTTCTTTCTGCATTATCTTTGGGGCATTCATCCTCTCCGGTATGATTTTTGCAAAGGAAAGTATCGAATTGCCGTTCCTGTTAATTGAAATAGTGTGTGGTGGTGTATATATCGGGGGATTGTCTCTCAGTACAAGGATTAAAAATATCAAACAGTTATTATTCTGTATTCTTTTCTCCTCTCTTTTAATCTCCTTTGCAACACGAATCTTTTTCTTAGACTACTATAATACTCCTTTTGGTTTAGCTGTTGACAGTTATAGGTATGACATTATGGTAATCCCTCTTTTGGAAAAAAGATTCAGTCTTCTTAGCCCCCATATTGAAACCGATGATTTAGGATATCCATATATATTGTATCAAGTTTATCAAATATCAGGAAACGTAGAGTTGGGAAGAATGTTGATGGTTTTTATCAATTCCTTATTTTTAATAGGCTCATCCTATCTCTTATATCGCCTTGCAATCCTTTTAGGTTTTTCAATCAGGGAGGCAATGATTGCCGGAGGACTCTATGGTTTCAATCCATTCCTATATATTACTTCATCTGTAGGACTTAAAGAAGTGATATTTTGCTTTCTTATAATATCATCCTTTTATTATATGTTTAAGTGGAAACTAAAGAAGAAAACCGGAAGTTTTGTTCTTTGTCTCTGCTTCATTCTCTCCACTATATTCTTTCGGAGTCCGATATGTCTGTTGTTATTGATTTGTATGGGTGTATGCGCGATTACCACAGATTCTAATAAAAAAAAGATTCTCAACTTTTTGATAATCTGTGGAATCTGCTCTCCAATATTTGCCAATTATATCCTGGAATCTTTCACAGGAATTTCCATCGAACAGATCATGACAGTGGCGCATGCTCGCAACGGCGCCGTAGGTTCAGGGATCATGGACTCCTTAGTTCAGGTGTTGGCTGCTTTAATAGGTCCATTTCCTAATTTCTTCAGATTGGGACAATATGCCCTGCTTTTCAGTGGCGGAATCCTATTGAAAAGCATACTCAATATACTTCTCTTTATCGGAGTTTGGAAAGTCATTCAGAATCTCAATTACAGGTTCTATCCATTGATTTTATATTCTTTATTTGGAATCATCTCCGTGATTTTAGCCGGGGTAGCGTTGGATATGAGGTTTGTAATAACATTTTTCCCCTCAATGATACTCCTATCCCTTTATGCGATTAAAGGGATACGGAAAACCGGATTTTTTTACACCTATCTTTCTTTCTTGGTTCTCGTAACAGTATTCTACAATGTCAGATAAGAAGATTCTCATAGTGAATAACGGATATCCCACCAACTATTATCCTGATTACACCACATATATCAGAGATATTACAGAATGTCTTTACAAAGCAGGCTTCAATGTTGAGACTCTCGTGATCGAATACCTCAAAGAGACCTCATCCTTCTACAAACTGCGTAAATACCTGCAATACTGGTTTAGCTGCATCTCCAGACGTGGCACATATGATTCTATCTATATCAATCATTTCCCGTATGCGTGGCCAATAGTATTTAATCTATTCTTGAGAAGGAAGAACACTATAATCCATTGGCATGGGGATGATTTGGCAGGTAAAAGTTTTCTTTCATTAATCTCATCGCGCTTTCTAAAAAAATTTATAAATAATTCGATAAATATTGTTCCATCTCAATATTTTTCAAATCTCCTTCAAAAAAAATATCCCAATCTGAAGTATAAAATTCATATTTCTCCGAGCGGTGGAGTAGATACGGTT
>JAAVFG010000029.1 GCA_014800895.1 Bacteroidales bacterium | reverse complement strand
TTGTGGATAGAACGGGCGAAGCGTCCGGTCTCCTCATCATATGTGGCCATACCGCCACGTCGAGTACCTAAATGTGAATTGTAGTCAGTGCCATAAAAGAGATCATTGACACATGACTTTTTAGATACGGTTCCAAAGAAACCTCCCATAGAAACTATATATTTTGCGTTTAGTTAAGACCTATCTATCGTCAGTTGACTAAGGATTTTCATTTCGCTAAGCAACTCTTTGCAAAATTAATAAAAAAAGAAGAGAAATATAGGATAATGGATATAAAAAAGCAGGGATGACGAGAGAATAGAATGTAAAAAAAGTTGCGCCGCACGGAAAGTGCGGCGCAACCTGCATATAATCTGAGCGATTAATTTCAATAATTCAAGTAGTAATCAGTTGAGAATTTATTAGTTAGCCTCAAGAATACAGATTGCTACACGGTTCCAGGACTCCTCCTCAAACATCTCGCCGATACCCTGACCTTCAGCTACGATACGAGATGCGGGGATTTTGTATTTCTTCATGAGCGCATCCTTTACAGACTGTGCACGAGCGTTTGCAAGACGGATGTTGAGCTCTTCCGGACCATCCTTAGAAGCATAACCCTTGATCACTACCTTGCTGTTGGGGTGATTGTTGAGGTAAGCTGCGATCATCTCTACATTAGGCTGCTGGTCAGCGCCGATGGCAGATGAACCGATGCGGAAGAAGACGTAACGTACAGACTCGAGGTTATTCTTTACTACAGTCTCAACCTGTGCGGGACGGTTGCGAAGTTGCTCATTCTCCTTAGCGAGAGCGGCGTTCTTGGCTGCGAGCTCTGCATTTTCAGCATCCTTAGCGTTGACAGTGCCACGGAGTGAATTGATCTGACCGTTAAGGTCATCGATTTCAGCCTGGTTATAAGGTTTAACCACATTGAAGCCGTTTCCGCCGAAGTTGTATGCCACACCTGCCTCAAGGTTGAAGTTAGCACGGTTCTTATTATATGAAGCAGTGCTCTGAGCCACAGGCTTGCTTGTCATATCCCAAAGGAAAGAAGGAGATACTGAGATGGTGACGTTGTCAGAAACGTTGAAGTTGAAGTTTAAGCCAAACTTAGTTGCGAAGAAGTTCTGGTCGTGGATTGCGGTTTCGAATCTATGACCCCAACCTGCGCCTGCCTGTACTTCCATGTCGAAAGGACGGGTGTAACCGGGATAGCCACCGAAAAGGTTGAAGAGGTTAACAGCGCCGTAAGTTCCGATGTAAGAGCTGTCGAAAGCTGTAGTGCTTACAGGACCGCGACCGTTCTGGCGAGAAGTGTTGATTCCGAACATTCCCTCAAGACCTACACGATAAGTAGGAGTGAGCTTCTTGTTGACATCAAGAGTGATCACGGGACGCATGCCGCCGAAGAAAGGCGAATTGTTCATAGGGGTAGTAACACCAGCCTTGATACCTGCTGACCAGTTGTCACCAAACTTTGGAGTCTCGATAGCCTGCTGAGCTGAAGCTGCTGATACAGCGCCTAAGGCTAAGATTGAAGTAAGGATTGTATTCTTCATAGTTTTTTGATAATTAAGTGTTCAAATCAAATTGGAAATTTTGTTTAGCTCTATAGTCCTTAGCTTTGTTACGTTATTAATACACGTGACTCCACCGATTTGTTTAATATTTTTCTGAAAAAATTTTCAAAATTTTTTATAATGAATTGATGAACAACAAAATAAAATCATTTTATAAGTAAGTGTTCAAAAATAATTTATACTATATCCGGATGGTAGCCGCGGAGCGGCGATTCCTTGTTCAACCCCGGTAAGGGCATACCCCGCAGCCGGGGGCAGCCGCGGAGCGGCGATTCCTTGTAACAGGGAGATCCGGATGGTAGCCGCGGAGCGGTGAGTCCTTGTAACAGGGAGATCCGGATGGTAGCCGCGGAGCGGCGATTCCTTGTTCAACCGTGGGTGAGGCGGAACGCCGTAGCCCACGGATCTAAACCTCGCGCCTCTCAGCGGCGGCGGAGCCGTCGGTCTTCCAATATTCAGAGGAAGGATTCAGCGGCGCACTGGGGGCGGGAGCCTCCCGGCTTCCGCTAAATTTTTTCGGGCTCGATGCCCGTAAAAAATTTAAATGAAATTGATTTTAGTTAAACAACGGACATCGAGTCCGTTGTCTAACTCTATCTTTGTCATAAAATCGGAGGTCTCAATTAGTGCAACCTTGCTATGCAAAATTACAACCTAATTACAACCTCCAAAAGGTGTAGTTGAGTTAATACTTACACAAGTAAGTATTAACTCATATCAGATGTGTTACGTTGATTTTCTTATATTTGCTACCCATTCCTAAGGCAAAGGCCATCTGGTCTTTGATGATAAGCTCACCCTTTTGCAGTCCGGCAATGGCGGTGCGGATATCGTGTAGTTCTTGGCCACTCACACCGAAAAGGTCTTTGATAACCTTATCATCGATTGTCTGCTGTTTCATAATTAGGGGGTACTGCGCGTTGGCGTAGAAGTCGAAGCCTTTGTTTTTGAAGTCTGCCATGTTCTGCGTAGCAAGGATAATTGATAATCCCTTGTTTCGTCCCACCGCAATAAGGTTACGGAGTGGTCGGTTATCAAAGCTCAGCATATAGTGTGCCTCATCAATAATAGAGAAGTGGCGTATCTGCACGACATCATCGTTTACGGCTTGCTTGTCGAGCTGTTCATAGATGTTATTGAGTTTCGACATAAGGAAGTAAACGATAGCTTTTGCAATCGGACCATCCTTTGGGTAGCCATCCATTTTGACGATAAAGCTTTCTCCAACAAGGTCTGCCTTATCCTCTGTGTCAAAGATATTTGCTCTAACAAGCTGCTTCAATATCGATGAAATACTGTCATCCTTATCAGAATCTTTCATACGGGCCTGATAGTTTTTGAGCATGAGGTCAAATGTTATCGGCTGTCCGTTAGTTGAGTTATATGCGTCTACTATGGCTTCGCTCAATCTGTTGCTCATATTAGAACTTGCCGTAACTCTATCAAGAGAACTTAAAGCAGAAGCCATCTCTGTCGAATAGAGATTGATCTCATTCTGTGGTCTCCCGGTAAAGTTCTTGAACGGTGTGAACGGAAGGGGACGTTCTATGGGGTCAAGTATACAGGATCGGTCTACATCGAATAATGACAGCCAGTGATTGTTCTGAATGTCGCTGAACTCTCCCTTATAATCAAACAGGAGAAAGTTGACCGGATAGCTGCTTTCTGCCGAAATTGAGCGTATCTGTTGCATCAATACAGCGAGCAGGTTGGTCTTACCTGAACCGGTCGCTCCGGCAATGATTATCTGAGCATTTGTTATAGCACGGCTATTGATGTCAAGAGTCGCCTCCATTTCTGCATCCCCATAGTTTCCTATAAGGAGATTTAGAGCCGGAATATCCTTGGCAAGGGCAGCTCGTCCTCCTGATGAGAAGAAGTAATTCTCAAGATTGTTGTCAGCCATTAATGTATCACGACCGCGATACATTTCCGCGCCAATTATTCGAGACAATACGTTATTGTTAGATAAATCCAGCGATGTATCATTATACCGCATCTTTATCAAGGCTGAATATAAAGGAGCCAACTCCTGATGGGTAAAGAAACTTGCCTGAAAACGACTACCTCTCTGCAATTTGATAGCCTCTACAGCCTTCTCGTCTCGTTTGCCCGGGGTGGACAACCCCACGAGCAAGCAAATACGCATCAGCTTATTATTCAGTATTGAGTATCTACGCTCATTACCTGCAGAGCGTGAAAGATTGATTAAATTCTCAATCTTCTCTTTTAACGGTGCAAACTCCGTATTGAAGTTTTCCGGAAAGTATATATCTCCAAATAGTAATGGCATGATTTTACTGATTTAATTCGATTCCGAAATATCCATCGCTGACTGTTGTCTTTTGTTCCTCTACGTCACGATGGAGCGTAAATGTCTTTGAGATGAAAGCTTCAAGTTTCCGATAATCGCTGTCAGGGCGAACTTCCGAAGTGGTACAAAGCAAGATGGTCTGCTCGGCAAGATTAGGAAAATACTCTTCAAACAGCATCTCACGGCTCTCACTATCAAGCACACCCATTACGGTATCAATCATCACAGGAGGATTATAATCGCCAAGATTACGAAGAACTTTCAGAAGCACCTGAATGAATATCTGCTTTGAGGCAGCGTTAAGCTGATTGAGGTAAATTTCATTCCCTTTTGTATGGAAAATCTTAATATTGAAATTCTCCATGCTGTCGCTCAACTCCACTCGACCAATATGACCTTTATAAGACACAAGCAAGCGATTGAGCTGCTGCTGCATCTCACTCTCTATCTGAGCTTTTTTCTTTTTGAGCAGACTGTCAGCAACCTTTTCAAAGAAAGGTTTGAGTTTAACGAGAGTATCGTATTTCAAATCAGGTTCCTGCTGAATCTGAACATCAAAACGATGGATGCGGTTTTCGAGCTTCTGGATTTCTTGTTTCAACTGTCCTTCGCTGACCTTTGCCTTTTCGAGTTTACGTTGACTGTCCTCATACGATGAAATGATAAATTCATTACCTCCGGCTCGTGTCTGTTCAAGATTCTTTTTCTCAGTACGCATTTCCTCTATTGTAGCCAACAGCACCTCAAGATCCTGACGCTGACGGTATAGAGAAACGAACTGATTATTTGATGTTCTGCTTACAAGTGACTTTAATGCCGCTGTCTCGGATGAGTCAAGGTAGTCAAACGGATCTTGGCGATTAAAAGTGTTCTGAACCGCCACCATGTGTTTTACAACATTCTCTTCATCCACCTCAGGAGAACACAAAGACAAATCTTTCAGATATTCAATGATTTTACTTGTGACATCACGAAGTGTTTCAAGAGGATATGCCCCGGTGCTTGACTGTTGCAACTCATTCTTGATACGTAGTATATTATTTATCTCAACAGATAAGCTTGAAGCGATTTTGGGTAGGAAAACATTGATTTCAACATTCTCCATAAATCCTTTGATATCTTCCGCATACGTTGCTGCACGAGATATTATATCATCTATCTTGGCTGAAATATCAGTGATACGTTTATTCAGGCTTGCACTCTGCTGCGCACCCTCCTTAGCTTTCTGATATTCAGATTCCATCGAGGTTAAATACTTGTAAAGAGAATCTTGTTCTGCAACACAAGCATTAAGATCGGTTGTCAGTTTATCCTTTTGGCTGACAAGCTCGTTGTATTCGGCTGCCTCCTGTTCCGCCTGCAATCGGAGTTTCGCCCATTCCTGCTGAAGTTTTTCTGCTGCACGTTTCAGCTGGAGATATTTCTTGAAGCCGAGTACGTTCTCAAAATTATCCTTGATAGTCTGAGCGAACACATTCTTTTTCAGTAGTTCGCTTGACTGCATGGCGTCAAATAAGAAATACTGGCTTAATTCCTGCGGAAGATTAGCCTTTATAATCTTGTTGACTTCTTGCTCATTTTTAATGCGCTCCTTGGGAGCGGTCATAGTGCCATACACAAACATATTACCGTTCATGTTAAGGCTGACACTTTCGAGCGGTTTCCCGGCAGGGTTAAGAACGTATGTGCGTTTGAGGATATACTTCTGCTCCTGCCCGAGTACCTTGCCGCTGAAAGTGATTTGCAAGGATATTTCGGGTTTGACCTGACCGACAGCACCTTGATTGACGAGTTCCATGAAATGATCACGGTTCTCGATTTTGAGACCGTAAAGCGCTCCGCTTATAGCCTCGAACAGCGTAGTCTTACCACCACCGTTTGAGCCGCCTATAAGGATAATCGGACGTTCCTCGTCAACGGTCAAATCAAGATCGAGGTCAAGGTAGGTCTTATAATTACTGACTTTGATTCTCTGGATTAACATGTCGGGAGAGTTTTATTGTTTGATTTTCTGAATGGCAGCGCGGATAATATCTTCCGTGGTTGCATCGTCAATCTCTATGGCATCAACCTTTTTGGCATGATAGGTCTTAAGAATATCCTCACTCAGCCATTCAAAATCAATCCCCTCTGCATCGCAGATAGCCTCAATCATCGAGAGGTCATCCTTACGGATTCCGTAATGTACGAATTTCTGATCTATTCCTTTTGCCATAGCTTACGAATTTTCTTGTTTGAAATCGAGATATGCCCAGCCTTCATGGTCTGTTGTATTCTCTATCTTATATCGCGACCACACCCAGTTCATCCCGTCTTTAACAATCACTCCACCCACGAGATTTGCGCCTTTGGAATTTTCTTCAACAATGTAATCGTTGAGAGCATTATGCTTTAAGTGTGCAGTCAGCGGTTCGCTTCCGGCTGTCTTAGTGTCAAAGAGCATAATCTTCCCATTTTTCAGACGGATGACAAAGTCCACATAGAACGGTGCTTTGTTTCCGGATTCATTGGTATACTCTACGGCATAATGCTGGCGACCTTTGTCTCCATTCTTATACCACCAGTCGATATATTCGCTATTCTCTTCAAGGAAGTTAGCAAAAGCCTTTTCGGGGGTCGATGCCGTGTTGAGTTCATAGAATGGTTGTAATGCATGATTATCTGCAAGTTGCAGACGATGTGTTTCATCCTCATACAGTCTTTCCTCCGGCACACTCCACTGAAATTCCTTCATTGCGCGGGCAGATGCATTCTGTTTCTTGACTTCACGGATTTTTATATACTTCTCTATTGCCATCCGAAGCAATCGATCAAACTTCGGACGGTTATCATGATAGAGGAACACTTTCTTAGCATCCGTGTCAAAGATACCGAAGAAATCCGCTATCGTTTCGAGCAAATAGCCGGCAAGTTTGTCTGCCGGGTTATTCTTGCTCTCAAAAGATGAGACATATCTGGAAATCTCGCTTATAAACACGCGGTCTATCTCCGCTGCTGTTCTTGCAAATTTCACACTCTGATTATCGACATCAATAGTCTGAATCTCATTTTGAAAATGAATATCCTTCGGAATCGGAATATTCACATTTGGGACATTGAGACGCAATATGTTTTCTACCTTCCTGCGGTTTTCATTTATCTGTTCATCGTCTGTGTCAGGCAATGATTTAGGTGCATAATCTTCGCCTCGCATAGCTGCAAGTTCAGCGAGACTGAACAATCCGGCGGACGCTTGCTCTATATTCCAGAACTTCTCACTTTCTGAGTATAAAACTTTTCGGAAGTCGGGACCGAAATAGTTTCGGGTGTCATTTGGTCGGTCAGCATATACTGATTTCAACTCTATATTGTTGAGTTCGGGACGACGCACTGCCATCAGAGCATGTTTCTTTATATAATCTGCATCGGTGGTGACTATATTGATCTTTTCTTTGGCAATGTCGGTATATACATATCCTATGTTCAGACGGTCATCTGTGTAGTGATGTTGTTCAGGCATACGGAGTATACGCCCGACGGTCTGTATGGTGAACTGGTCGCTCGACAATTTGCGGAA
>JAAVFG010000028.1 GCA_014800895.1 Bacteroidales bacterium | reverse complement strand
GTGGCTGCATAATTAAGTTTATTCTTCAATACATGGTGTGGCTCAATTTTTACGGTAGTCATATTCCCCTCGCTATCGGTGTAAGTATGGGTATCGCCGATATGGAAGCCATCATACCTTGCATAAGGTATTTGATCGGCACTCATTCGGTAATACTCCAGTCGTCCCCCGAAATAAAGATTTAACTTCGGAGTGATTTGCCAGTTATCTGTAGCATATATCGCACTCTTGTTTTCATATCCTTTAGTATACTCCGGAGAAAGCTCATTGAAACCGTGAAATTGACTGAATGTGCCGTCGGAATTATGTTGTACAAGTATATCGGGATAAGGTGAAACGGTTCCTGTCCACTGAAAAGACGATGAACTGTAATCAAGGTGGTAATACCATTCGTTCAAACCAAGACGAAGATCGTGATTTGCAAACGATTTATTTAATTCAGCCGTAAGAAGAGCATTCGTCACTTTCCCTATATGAAGCCATGTGCGTCTTCCTTCTGCAAGACCAATATAGGGAGTATCTTCTCCCGGTTTATAAAGCTGATCGGCAGCTGTGGTCTCGAAAATTGAACTTCCACCGAAATCACAATAATCTGCATGTGGAGCCCGCATAAACTTAGCATTTATATCAAGTTTATAATCATCGCTGAAACTATAATCAAAATGAGCGGTTATGTCATGAGCATAGTTGTCAGTGAAGTCACCCCAGCGTCCTTTTTTCATTTTGCCATCGAGCACATCCATATATTCAAACTCTCCTCCGATAGGAGCATAAGAAGTAGTGCCGAGAGGAAATCCCGGAATCTCCTTCACGCTTCCATCTCCTACATAGATGAAAGGAGCACTGTTTATCATTGATCCTAAGGCGTTGCTTTTTGAAAATTTATATAGTATGCTCAGTTTTCCTCTGTTGAATAATCTGGTCAGTCCGGCATGATAGATTTGAGTACGGTCAGAAAAGTCAGTAAACTTCACCTTGAAATATCCCGGGTCGAAGTTCTGATAAATACTCGCAGTGTACAGCCATTTTTCTCCTATACCACCTGAGACATTGAAATCGAAATTTTGCCAGCCGAAGGTGTTGGTGCGATAATTAAAAATAGCTTTAAACTCTTTTTGTCCGAAGTTGGAATAGCTATCAACGGAATAGGCAATATTCCCGGTCTTTATGGCAGATTCCATAGGGTTCATTAGTCCGACCGTGCCCAGACTTGCATCACTGCGCCAATGTCTGGCAAGCTGGTGAACGGTGGAGGAATAAACAGCAGGTAAACCGTTTTCGTAGACGTTGACATCTTCGCTTGGAAGACCTATCTGTATCTCGCGAGGTTTGGTTGCATCGGAAGCATTGAGCATCACGTTTCTTTCTTCTCCCTTACCTCCGGCAGACAGACTGTCGGTGTTTTCTTTTGCCATCGCAAAGGATGGTAAAAGTGTAAATGCGGCGATTGCCATTAGTGTTGTCAAGCTCTTTTTCATGGATATTTATTTCGGTGATAGCGCAAAATTACACCGTCATGAAGCTGATGTCAATATAAAGTAAGTTTCAGGTAGTGCATAAGTAGGAAATAACATATATAAAATTTAATTTTTCAATAAGTTATGTATTATTGAAGATAATTGGCAGGTAGTGTTTCAGGAGTGAAGATTTAATGCTATATTTGCATTTTAAGGATCTCTTGAACCATGAAGATAACAAAAATAGTATCTGTATTTCTGTTTAGTCTTGGCAGTCTGACTGCCGTCGCGGGAAACACCTCTCTTTCTCGTCTTGACAATGCCATAGATCAACGTGAGCATTTCCTCAACGTCAAGGAGCGCCGTGTGGATAGTCTGCGTCATCTTTTAAAACCGGAGATTGATAGAGATAGACGACTCAACTTATATAATGAGCTTTTCCGGGAATATCTCACCTTCAATTTTGATTCTACCATGATGTATGTGAACTATGCCTCAGACATCATAGATCCTACTGACGGTTATGAATTACATGCACAAGTCGAGATACACAGAGCACTTTCTCTTGCAACATCCGGACATTTCAGCCACGCTATAAATATTCTAAAGAAAATTGATTCAAGAAAGCTGTCTGTACGTTTACAGGAAGAATATTTCGCAGCATGTGAATGGACTTACGGAGTATGGGCAGAATATTCCGACAAGCGTACAATAGCTCCGGAATTTACACAGAGGAGTCTTCTTTATTTGGATTCCCTTATAGCAGTGACGGATATCTCTAAACCGGAATACACCTATAGATTGGCAGAGAAAGATTTTCGTTCGCATAACTACAAGGAAGCTGAAAAGGAATATTTAGCCACTATTGCCCGTATCCCTGTAGAAAGCAGGCTTTATGCACAGGCTGCCTATGCGCTTGCCTTGACCTATAGAGATATGCAGGATAAGGAAAAATATAAGGAATGGTTAATCAATGCGGCTATTTCTGATCAGAAAGTTCCTCTTAAGGAAAATTTAGCTCTTCAGCAGCTCGCTCTCTATCTCAAAGAGGAGGAAGGAGACATTGAAAGAGCAAATTCTTATCTGAAACTCGCCCTTGAGGATGCAATCTTCTATAATAATCGTCTGAGGATGCTTGAGGTAGCAGAAAAAATTCCGGATATTTCCAATGTCTATCAGGATACTGTCAACGCTCAGAACAGACGTTTAAAACTATATCTTCTGCTAATAGGACTTCTTACTATCTCATTATCGGTGGTGGCTGTCTATATCTTTCGCCAACATAAGATTGTATCCCGTTCGAAAGATGCAATGGAAGAACTTAATGAAAAGCTGAGAGAACTTAATTTCCAACTTAGCCAAACTAATAAGTCGCGAGAAGAGTATGTAAGCCTATTTATGGATCTTTGTGCCGCTTACATTGAGAAGCTCAATCGGTTTCCAGTTGTATTGAAACTGAAAGTCAAGAATATGGGTGATCTAAATTCAGTGGCAGATCGTTACGTGCGCCCGACAGATGCAGAGACGCGAGAGATGTTCCAAAATTTTGATTCTGCTTTTCTTCGACTATATCCCGATTATATAAAGCAGTTCAATGACCTTCTGCAATCTGAGAGACAGATCTATCCAAAAAAGGGAGAATTATTAAATACTGATTTACGTATTTATGCTCTGGTAAGAATGGGGATAACCGACAGCAATAAGATAGCCACTCTCCTCTTTCTTTCTCCTCAAACTATTTTTAATCACCGGACTCAGGTGAGAAATCGTGCCATAGACCGGGAGAATTTTGAAAAAGAAGTGGCACACCTATGTGAAATATCAGTTAGTCAACAAAATTTAGTGGATGGAGTCTAAGCCTTAGAAGGTGATGAGGCTATATCGCGATGATATGGCCTCCTTATTTTTTTCCTGACAATAGCAAATATAACCTCCTCTTATTTTTTATCTGACAATAGCAAATGAGGCTATTTTTATGTATATTTGTAACTATTATGGCACGCGACATCATCAGCCGTTATATCTGGCTCATCGATACTCTTACAAGATATAAAAAACTGACAAGGGAGGAAATCAATTCTCTCTGGCTCCGCTCTTCCCTCTCCGACGGCAGACCGATCCCGGAACGCACTTTCTTCCATTACCGCCGCGCTATCGAGGAGAATTTCCATATCGATATCCGCTGCAACCGCTCGGGTGAGTATTTCATCGAACGCCCCGATGACCCCCAGGATGAACGCCTCACAAATTACCTCCTCGATTCCTATGCCGTCAACTCCGCGGTGAAGGATTCCCTCGTGGACGCCTCGAGAGTGGCGGTGGAAGATGTCCCTTCCGCACGTCAGTTTCTCCCTATCGTGCTCGACGCTATCGGCAGAAATGAGAAAATTGAATTCACTTATGCCGGTTTTAACCGTTCAAGGCATGAAAAGGAAATCATTTTCCACCCTTATTTTGTTAAAAGATATAAGCAGAGATGGTATATGGTGGGTCTCAAGGAGTCGGCGAAGGCTATCCGTACTTACGCGCTCGACCGCGTGAAGGAGATGAAGCTGCTGAGCGTCAGCTTCGAGATGCCTGCCGACGTGAGCCATGCGGTGCTCTTTGACAATGTGATCGGCGTCACCTCCTCCAAAGCTCCCGTGAGAATCGTCAAACTGATGACCGACCCCACGCAGGCGAAGTATTTCAGGGCTCTCCCCTTTCATGCCTCACAACAGGAGGAGATACATGACTCTTATTCCATCTTTACTTTCCGCCTCAAACTCAATTATGAGCTTGTGCATGAGATCTTAGGGCTGGGCAATTCGGTGAAGGTGCTCCAACCGCGTGAGCTGGAGCTGATGGTGCGCAATGAGCTGACCTCTACCCTCTCTCTATATGACGACCCCGGTGCTATCCCGGGCAAACATTAGATTATTAAGAAGTTACTAAGTATATGGCAGATTCGAATTTTATAGATTACGTTAAGATACTCTGCCGCTCCGGCAAGGGCGGAGCGGGCAGCCGACATTATCATAGAGCCAAATATATCCCGAAGGGGGGACCTGACGGGGGCGACGGCGGTCGCGGCGGACATATCATCCTTCGCGGAAACCGTCACATGTGGACCCTCCTCCCCCTCCGCTATACTCGCCACGTTTTCGCTACCGACGGACAGAGCGGCGGCGAGAACAAATCTACCGGCAAGGATGGCGAGGATAAGATTATCGAAGTGCCTGTAGGCACAGCCGTCTTCGATGCCGAAACCGGTCAGTTTCTTGCCGAAATCACCGAGGACGGCGAGGAGATAAAGCTTCTCCGCGGCGGTAAGGGGGGATTGGGCAACTGGCATTTCGCCACCTCCACCAACCGCGCCCCGCGCTACGCACAGCCGGGTCAGCCCGCTCTCGAGAAGGCGGTGATCCTTGAGCTGAAACTCCTCGGAGATGTCGGTCTGGTCGGTTTCCCGAATGCCGGTAAGTCTACGCTCCTCTCGGCTCTCTCTTCCGCCCGTCCGAAGAT
Organism: Bacteroidales bacterium; assembly: GCA_014800895.1. Taxonomy (GTDB): domain Bacteria; phylum Bacteroidota; class Bacteroidia; order Bacteroidales; family Muribaculaceae; genus Lepagella. The sequence continues at coordinate 16,876 of JAAVFG010000028.1, read as the reverse complement.
TGCCGATTATCCCTTCACCACTATGGAGCCCTCTCTCGGCATAGTGCATTACCGTGGCGACAAGTCTTTCGTAATGGCTGATATCCCGGGCATCATCGAGGGCGCTTCGGAGGGTAAGGGTCTCGGACTCCGTTTCCTCCGCCATATCGAGCGTAATGCAGTCCTCCTCTTCATGGTGCCTGCCGATGCGGATGATATCAAGAAAGAGTATGAGATTCTGCTGAAGGAGGTGAAGGAGTTCAACCCCGAGTTGGCTGACAAATCGCGCGTGCTTGCCATCTCCAAGTCGGATATACTCGATGAGGAGTTGCGCGAGGCTATGAAGGCGGAGCTCCCCGAGGGGATAAAGACCGTATTCATCTCCGCTGTCACCGGCGAAGGGCTCACGGAACTCAAGGACCTCCTCTGGCGCGAGATAAATTCGGAGGATAACAAGAATAATTACACCATGACTCACCGCAATCTCGATGTGCGCCATCGCGTTGAAGAGGAGGACAACTTCATCTTCGAGCAGGATGAGCCCGACGAGGAGGACTTCTCAAATTATACCGATGAGGATTGGGAGGATGAATTCTGGGACGAGGAGTCTTCTGTCAATCCCGACTAAGAAGATGAGGAGAGAGGAGAGAGAGGAGAGAGTAAGAAAAACATTTTTCCTTCTCTTTGAGAAATTATTATTATGCTGAAAATTGATTTAAAACAGATAGTGAAATCCCGGGGTCTACGTATCCCGGGGTTTATCGTATCCTTGCTGGAGCGTATCATCCATCAGGACGGGCTTAACGAGATACTGCGTGTCACCCATCCCCACGAGGGATCGGAATTTGCCGACAAGGTGTATCTTCATCTTGATCTTGAGATAGATGCCAGTGGCTGGGATAATGTCCCGGCGGAGGGGCGCTTTGTCTTTGCCTCCAATCATCCCTTGGGAGGTCTGGACGGCATCGGACTGGTGAAGATACTCGGCAAGCGTTATGGCGATGAGAATATCCGTGTGCTGGTCAATGACATGCTGATGAATGTCAAGCCGCTGAGCAAGGTTTTCCTTCCAGTGAATAAATATGGGGCGCAGGGGCGCAAGGGGGCGAAGATGATAGCGGAGGCTTACGAATCGGATAAACAGATTGTGATGTTTCCCGCCGGACTGGTCTCACGCATGCACCCTGACGGCAAGATAGAGGACCTGGAATGGCAGAAGTCATTTGTGAGCAAGGCGGCGGAGTCGGGCAGACTGATTATTCCCCTTATCTTCGGCGGTCTTAACCGTCCCCGTTTCTATAAGTTGGCTAAATGGCGCCAACGGCTGGGGATAAAATTCAATATCGAGCAGATCTTCCTCCCGTCGGAGGTATTCGCATCCAAGGGAAAGAAATTCACCATCCGTTTCCTCCCTCCGGTCGATCCTTCACGCCTCCTGCAGGAGGGGATGACGCCCAAGGAGATAGCCGGGCGCATACGAGCCTCCCTATATGGAAATCTCTGACATAAGCAGAGCAAAACGCTCGGATAAATTTGACCCGGGCTTGAAACTGGCATGGAACGACTTTAAAAATTAAGATAAGATTTGCGTATCCGCGCAAACGGTATTAAATTTGCAGAAAACTTTTCAGAACGTGGAGACTAAGTATATTTTCGTCACGGGCGGTGTGGTCTCTTCCCTCGGCAAGGGTATCATATCTTCATCGCTCGCCCGCCTCCTCCTTTCAAGAGGATACTCCGTTACGGTCCAGAAATTTGACCCCTACATCAATATAGATCCAGGCACTCTTAACCCTTACGAGCATGGCGAATGCTATGTCACTGTCGACGGTCATGAGGCTGATCTCGATTTAGGGCATTACGAGAGATTTACAAATATCGCCACCACCCGCGCCAATAACGTCACTACCGGCAGAATATATCAGTCGGTGATCGATAAGGAGCGCCACGGCGATTATCTCGGCAAGACCGTCCAGATCGTCCCGCATATCACTGACGAAATCAAACGCAATGTCAAGAGCCTCGGCAAGACCGGCAAGTATGACTTCGTGATTACGGAAATCGGAGGCACCGTAGGAGATATCGAGTCGACCCCTTTCCTCGAGGCTGTCCGCCAGCTCAAATGGGAACTCGGCAAAAACGCCCTCTGCATCCATCTCACATACGTGCCCTATCTCACGGCGGCCAAGGAATTGAAGACCAAGCCTACACAGCACTCCGTAAAGATGCTCCAGTCGGTCGGCATACAGCCCGATATCCTCGTGCTCCGCACTGAGAAGGAGATTCCGGCTTCCATGCTCCGCAAAGTGGCGCAATTCTGCAATGTCGCTCCCGATGCAGTGATACAGAGCCTTAACGCTCCGACTATCTATCAGGTGCCCCTCATGATGCATGCCCAGCATCTTGACGATATGGTGATTGAGATGACCCGCAGCGAGGTGCGCACTGAAAAGCCTGACCTCGACGCATGGAATGTCTTCCTCGATAAATTGGCTTCCGCCGAGAAAACGGTCAGAATCGGTCTCGTCGGCAAATATGTGGAGCTTCAGGATGCCTATAAATCTATCTCCGAGGCGCTCCTTCAGGCTGCCACTTATTGCGACCGCAAGCTCGACCTGCGCTATATCCACTCCGAAAAACTTACCAAGGAGGATGTGGATGAGAAGCTCCACGACCTCGACGGCGTCATCATCGCTCCCGGCTTCGGTCAGCGCGGCATAGAGGGTAAGTTCGTGGCTCTGGAATGGTGTCGCGCCCATGACATCCCGACATTCGGCATCTGCCTCGGTATGCAGTGCATGGTGATCGAATACGCGCGCAACGTGCTCGGGATGAAGAATGCCAACTCCACCGAAATGGATCATAACACCCCCTATAATGTCATCGACCTCATGGATGAGCAGAAGAGTATCTCCAATCTCGGCGGCACGATGCGTCTCGGCGCCTTCGAATGTCGCCTCAAGCCCGGCTCTATTCCCGCCCGGGCTTATGGAGAGGAGATTATCCGCGAGCGTCATCGCCATCGCTTTGAATTCAACCATGAGTTCCGCGAGGCTTTCGAAAAGGGGGGTATGGAATGTGTGGGCGAGAATCCCGCTACGGGTTTGGTGGAAGTGGTGCAGATTCCTGCGCTCCGATGGTTTGTCGGCACTCAGTATCATCCCGAGTATCAGTCTACCGTTCTTAACCCTAACCCGCTCTTTATCTCTTTCGTGAAAGCGGCGGTGAAATATAGCGAAGAAAAGAAATAATACCGGCAAAAAACAGAATAATTTTCAGACTCGCGCGTTAGCGAGGAAACAGAGTAAATATTTTAAATGGATAAAAATCAACTTAACGGCCTCCTACTCATGGCTGCCGTATTCCTCCTCTTCATGTGGCTTATGCCCAATAAGAAGCAGGAGCAGAACGACTCCCGAGACGATAAAGCCTCAACAGAGCAGGTTTCCAATCTTGCCGCCCAACCTTTCGGCGCCAACGAAAAGGAATGGCTCGTGAATAATATCTCCAATTACGGCACTGTAAAGATGCTCCCCGACTCTTCAAGAGTCACCACTCTCTCCCAGGGGAATGTGAACCTCTCCCTCAAGGGGGATTCAGTCTATGGCACTGTCACCGTTAATGGCAGGACACTCGACTGGAACGATGTCAGCCGCGCGGATCTATCCAAGATGTCTGCCGCCGAGCAGCATCAGGCGGTGGAGGCGGTACGTGCTATCTCCAACAATATGGGGAAATATGGCAAATTCGCCAAGTTTACCGCCGGTGAGAACAAGACCATACGTCTCGAGAACGATGTGCTCGCGCTCGACCTCAGCTCTAAATCCGGCTCAATCACTCGTGCCGAGCTTAAGGATTATGACACTGAGTATAGCGCCGACGAGACAAAGAAGGTGAAGAAGAAGGTCGTGATATTCGATGGCGACCGCAACAAATTCAATTTCCAGATTCCCCTTCCGCAGCCTATCGAGACTGCCGACCTCTATTTCAACCCCGTGCAGCTCAATGACTCGACTGTAAGAATGACTCTCGAGGTTGCGCCAAACGCATGGTGGGCTATCGAATATACTCTTCCGAAAGGTGACAGCTATCTCGTGAAGGTCAATATCCTCCAGCAGAATATGGCTGACGTCGTGATGTCGAACAATCGCAATCTCGGCTTCTCATGGATGCAGGATATCCACCGCCAGGAGAAGGGAAGAATGTTCGAGGAGAGAAATTCAGGTCTCTATTATAAGTTTGCAGGTGGCTCTGTCGATCATCTCTCGGAGTCTAAGAATGACACCGAGGATCATCAGAATAAAGTCAAATGGATTGGCTTCAAGAATCAGTTCTTCTCCTCTGTCATGATTGCCGACCGCAATTTCCATTCCGTCGACTTCGCTTCGGAGGTGCTGAAGAATTCAGACTATCTGAAACACCTCACTGCCGATGCCGTAGTGAATGATTACGACTGGAGCGCCTCCAACCCCGCGGGCTTCTCCCTCTATATCGGTCCGAACCTCTACCCCCTCCTCTCCAAGCTCAGCAAGAACATCGACCCCGAGGAGAATCTTGACCTTACCCGCCTGATACCTCTCGGCTGGAGCGTATTCCGCTGGATCAACACCCTGATAGTGATACCCGTGTTTACCTTCCTGGGCGGATTTATCTCCAACTACGGTATCATCATCCTTCTCCTCACTATCTTCATCAAGCTCATCCTCTTCCCGCTCACATATAAGAGCTACCGCAGTCAGGCTGTGATGCGTATCCTCGCTCCGCGCATCAAGGCTATCAACGATAAGTATCCCGGACAGGAGAATATGATGGTACGCCAGCAGAAGACGATGGCACTCTATTCGCAGGCTGGTGCCAACCCGATGTCGGGCTGTCTCCCCATGCTTCTGCAGCTCCCCATCCTCTACGCGATGTTCGCGTTCTTCCCCTCCGCTATCGAGCTGCGCGGACAGAGCTTCCTCTGGGCGCATGACCTCTCCGCCCCCGATGCGATCATCTCATGGAGCGGCAACATACCGTTCATCACTGAATATTTCGGCAATCATATCTCCCTCTTCTGTCTCCTGATGACGATTACCAATATCGCTTACACATACATCAACATGCAGAACTCCCAGAATAACGGAATGCCGGGAATGAAATGGATGATGTATCTGATGCCGATAATGTTCCTCGTATTCTTCAATAACTACGCCGCAGGTCTCTCTTATTACTACTTCGTATCCCTGCTCATCACTATCGGACAGACATTCGCCTTCCGCTATATCGTCAGTGAGAAGCAGGTGGAGAAAACCATGGCTGAGAATGCCAAGAAGCCTAAGAAGAAATCAGGCCTCATGGCGCGTCTCGAGGAGGCACAGCGTCAGCAGCAGGCAATGTTGCGCGAGCAGCAGAAGAGACAGGGCAAGCGATAAAAGAGAATTGGATGCGGGTTATCCCGCTTCAAATACTGATAAGCAATATGCGACAACTCCGCACTTTCAGGATACTGTTGGCTATCATCTTCTTCATAGCGTCGGCGCTCTATCTATATGAGGGGGCGGGACGGCGTCCGATGGCTGATATCTCCTTTAAGTCGCAGATTATACTTTCGATGATAACTATGACGATAGGAGCCACCATTACGTGGCTCCTTCTCACTTTTCTTATCGGCCGTGTATATTGCTCCACGGTCTGCCCGGTCGGTGCGCTGACCGATATGTTCGCGCGGACAGGCAGGCTCATACCTCGCCGGGATAAGGACTATCACTGGAAACGTCGCGCTCCCTGGAGCGGATACCTTCTGATGGTATATATCCTCTCCCTCCTTCTCGGCTTCCTTGCTGTGGCATACATCGTGGAGCCATGGAATATCATGCGGAATATTGTCTCTATAGCGCGTCCCGAGGCGACCGCACTCTCCTGGCAGACTTTAGGCGTAGGCGCGGCGGTAAGTATAATCGCCGGCATTTTATCCCTGCTTTTCATCGCGGGATGGTCATTACGCTCCGGTCGTGATTTCTGCACTGACCTCTGTCCATTAGGGGCAGCTTTAGGGGCGGTGAGCAATAATGCGTTGCTCCATATAGAGATTGACCCCGATAAATGCGTTTATTGCGGAAAGTGTGAGGCAGGATGTTCGGCACACTGTATCCGTCTGAAGAAGCGTTATGTGGATAATGCGCGTTGTCTCCGCTGCTTCGACTGTCTCTCTGCCTGCGAATATGACGCCATCAGGTTGCAATTAAACAGGAATGTGCCTCTCACTCCACTATTCAGGAGAAAAACGGAGGCACGATAATCTGACATTATTTCATTTTGTCAATTTGTCAATTTGTCAGATAATAAAATCTACAAGAATAATCTTCTATGAAACAATATCAGGATTTACTGAATAAAATATTGACGGAGGGTCACCGCAAGGAGGACCGCACCGGCACCGGCACTATATCTATTTTCGGACATCAGATGAGGTTTGACCTGTCAGAAGGATTCCCTCTGTTGACCACTAAGAAAGTGCATCTCAAGAGTATCATCTACGAACTCCTATGGTTTCTGAAAGGAGACACCAATGTCCGTTATCTTCAGGAACATGGCGTACGTATCTGGAATGAATGGGCTGACCCCGACGGCTCGTTAGGTCATATCTACGGCTACCAATGGCGTTCATGGCCCGATTACGACGGCGGATTTATCGACCAGATTTCGGAGGCCGTCGAGGCTATCAAGAATAACCCCGACTCACGCCGCATCATTGTCAGCGCTTGGAATGTGGCTGATCTCAAGAATATGAATCTTCCCCCCTGCCATGCCTTCTTCCAGTTCTATGTAGCTGACGGCAAGCTCTCGCTCCAGCTCTACCAGCGCTCGGCTGACTCATTCTTAGGCGTGCCTTTCAACATCGCCTCATATGCCCTCCTCTGCATGATGATGGCGCAGGTATGCGGGCTCGAGCCGGGGGAATTCATCCATACCACAGGCGACACTCATATCTACCTCAATCATCTCGACCAGGTGAATGAGCAGCTGCAACGCACGCCACGCCCTCTCCCCCGCATGATTATCAATCCGGAGGTAAAGGATATATTCGATTTCAAGTATGAGGATTTCAAGCTGGAGGGATATGATCCCTATCCACCTATAAAAGGTGTGGTCAGCGTGTGACGCCGCGCGTAATTCCGCAAGCCGTGGAAGATCAGGTCAGCGTGTGACCGTCACATGGAAGCAGCCGGTCTTCCTCTCATATTTCACCAAACATCTGCCCTGCTCCCGGAGGTCGTAAAGCACCTCCGCGAGCAGGTTTTTCAAATCCTCCTCGTTGATGGTGCGCGTAGTGTCCAGGCAATGGAAACGACGGTAGGAGAGGTCGAACGTCGTGCCGAACTGATGAGTGGATGAGTCAGTGGAATTGATATTGACCCTGCGCAGACGTTTCACGCTGTAAGGTGTGCGTAGAAGCGATGTTACTCTCACCCTGTAGCCATCAGCCCCGCGGCGTCGCAGGGAGTCCTTGAAATTGCGACCTATCGCGGTAAGAAGCCGGGATGCCTCGGGCACAAGGTAAGGGAGGGAATGGGTAAGGGGATCGACCGTATAATCTGCCGTACTCGTGATTCGGAGAAGAGGGCGACGTGTATTGTAGGCGCGTGAGAGATTCTTGATAGGCTCGATACCTAATGCCTTGGCGTATGCCAACTGGCGGTAATTGGAGTCGTTGAAGACCTCCACCAGCCGCCCTATGTTCCTGACCTTTATACGGTCGTGATACCGCGGGCCCTGCTTCACCTCCACTGCCGGCTCCACACTGCCCTCCACTTTCGGATTATCTTTAAGCTCCTCAGCCTCCTCGCGTTCCTCTTTCTGCTCCTCGCGGATATCCTCTTCCGATTGACTGTCGAGGTCATTTTCCGCATCATAATCGATGGTCTCTCGTTGCGCGGACGGGACGCCGGTCTCCAGCTCCGTTTCGTAGGCGTAGTTGGCTACAAGAGTGTCTACCGTGTAATGTCCCTTGCCCGGTCCGCATGAATAGAGAAGCAAACCGGCGGCAAAAAGAAGCGCTATGCTGTATGGTAGTGTGCGTAATCGTCTCATCAAGTCTTATCAAGTCTGTTTTTTACTGTTTTACTGAGCTGTCTTACTCATTTCGGCTTTGACGAGACTCTCTTTCCAGATTGTGACATATGCCCCTATCAGCGCCTGCAGGGGAGCTGCCATATCGGACATCGCCGCCAGACACTCCTCCGGGCTGTAGACACTGCCGTCATTGAAACGTATCATGGGATAAGCCACATACTCTTTGCTGAGTTCAAACACTTTCTCCTTGGGAGAGAAGAGTAGCGTCGCCTGATTGGTCTTGGTACGGTTGAAGCGCAACTGTGCCTTGACATTCTTGTTAAGACGGTCGCATGCCTTCCGGCTTGCCTCCTCAGCCTCACGGCTATCACCTCCGGGAGCTACGGTATAGGCTCCGGCTATATCAAGAAGGAACTGCTCATAATACTTCGCCTGACCATAGACCTGCACCTCTCCCAATATATCAAGACCGCAATCCGCATCCTTTATCATCTTACCGATAAGATTGTCGAGGAGGACATTCTCGATATTGCTCAGTTCTTTCCAACGGCTCGGGTCGCATAGACCATTACCATAGACCGTTGCATAGGAATCAGCCACTCTCTTGTCGCTGATGAAGAGTGACGTATTGCTTTTCACTTCCGAGTCGTGCCCTGCCACATCCACATGTCCGCGTAGATTCATCACGCTGACGGTGGCATCGGCTGTCAGGCTGTGCTTCTTCTCGTCAAAATTTCCTTTGACATTGCTCTGCGCCAACTCCGCCCCATTCTCAGTCAGAGTGGCTGAGAGGTCGATCCATTCATCCCCCGTCCTGACTATGCGCAATTCTACCGGTGCTTGCGCAGCATTGCTGAAACTGAAAACGATATCCTTGCTGTCGCCGCTTTTCACCCATGAATGTGTCGCCTCGTCGGGGGTGTATATTCCGCTCAGTTTCTCGATGATCATACCGGGGGTGATACTCATTGCCGCGCGTGTGATCCCGGCGATATTCCCCTCCGCTGCCATTGAGAGCGAGGTGATATAATTGCCGGGGTTGAAGCCGCGCGAAGTCAGACCTCCCTCTATCCAGCTTGCTGGAAGGGTATAATCGCCATAGTTGACAGTGTAATACGCCGCCAATTCGATAATCTCGCTCTGGTCAGCGGGATTCAGGAGCGACAGGACGCTACCTGCTGTCTTCTCAATAAACGCTACACTCTCTTTCGGGGATAATTTCTCCATCTCGCCCGAGCCCTGCGGTCCCTTATCCTTCTCACAACCCGCAAGAAGAGATAAAGAAAGCAATCCGGCTGATATATATTTCAGTTTCATAGATTATCTTATCAGTTTGGTCTATCCGGTCATTTTGACAAATTGTCAGAATCTCATTTTTTCAGAATGTAAGATTGTCAATAGCTCATTTCATCAGATTGACAATTCACTAATCTGTCAATCCGTAAATTTATAAAAAATTCTCCTATTATACAATATCTCGGGCGAGGAGAATCTCCTTCTTTACCTCCGTTTTCTTGATAGGTGTATAGGAGAATCCGAATGTTAGCCGCGGAGCGGCGAGTTTTTGTTTAACCGGGGGTAAGGCGGTACGCCGTAGCCCCCGGGGTGAACTATCACCCGAGACTCGGCCGCGGAGCGGTCGGTCTTACATCACCTGATCATGCAAACAAGGACTCGCCGCTCCGCGCTACCATCCGGTTCTTACTCTCCTCCTGTCAAATAATATGCTGTAAATAATTGTTCTCCTGTCAAAAAAAAGGAGCCACGCCGGATTGGCGGGGCTCCCCTATAATCAGTGTTCAGTTAGATCAGATTACTGATTCCACTGCCATGTGAGTGTCTCAAATGTGAGGAGGCTAAGAGCAGTATACGGATTCTTCTCGGATGTAGCGAACACACCGTTGATTGTGTATACGTTTCCTTCATTTGTGAAAGTACATCCGGTGTAACCGATACCGAGCCACATATATTCACCATCATACTTCTCACCGATATACTGCCATGAAGAGTAAAGGCCTACTACGTTGTTATCATCATCAACGATGAAGTCAATATTACCCTCTTCATTAGCATACTGGGGCTCCATTACATGGTAAGGAGAGCAAAGACGAACCACTTTCTCGCCTGCAACGGGCCAGTTGGTAGCCACCTGAACGGGAACTGCAATAGGCTCTTCATTTTCAACCCAATCAGAGATACAGAGAGCTTCACCTGCATCCACCCATTTGAGGGTGAGGACACGTTTGAAGTTAAGAGTATATTTCTGATTTTCAGCTTTAACATCGACCAATGCATCCTCGGGCTCTTCAACCTGAACTGTTGCACTGTATGCCACATTCACGTCAGCATCTTTTGAAATGTTGATAACGTATGTGGCAGTGCGGCTGCCAGCCTCGAATGTCACTTCGTCAGCACCGGTAAGGATACCTTCACTCGCCTTAGAGGGGGTAAACACCACAGGTACAGTTTCTTTCGCGCCGGCATTACTACGGTTGATCATTACTTCCACAGTCTCGGGGAAAGCATCGTTAGCGTCAACATTGAGAGTAAGGGCAGGCTTGGGGAAAGCATAGACTGTAGCTGACTCTCCGGGCTCATCCCAATACTGACCGGATGTACAGGATGTCATCGCACCCGCTAACATCAGAAGGGATCCTAAGATTATTTTATTGAATTTCATTGATTCTTCTTTTTAAAATTGAAATAATTTGATCAGAATCCTCTCTTACTCATAGTCATCAACAGGAGAGGGTCGACCCCAAGTCTCGTTGTTATCTCCGATCTTGCTGTTATTCTGCATCTCGTTCTGCGGGATGAGCAATGGCTTGAGAGGTGCGGGCACATTGTAAACCCATTCAGTGGGCCAGCCACCGCCACGACGGTCAATACCCTTGTTCAGACGGAGAAGGTCGGTATATGCGATACCCTCGCCCCAAAGTTCAACGCGACGCTGCATCCATACCTCTTCCTGAACGGCAGCCGGTGTAGATGCAGAGCAGGTATATGAGGGATTACGGTAAGTCTGGATAAAAGACTCGAGAAGTGATTTACCGGCAGCTGCATTTCCTGCCATAGCAGTCGCCTCTGCTTCGATAAGATACATCTCCTCAACACGCATCAAAGGAATATCAGATGCATTGACAGTCTGATCAACAACGTTCTGATAAGGAGCGAACTTAACCTGAGTATAGGCGGGAGCACCGTGTCCTGAAAGATAAGCCTGCTGAGTAGGGTTAAGATTTGCGCTTACAGCTGCATCGTCAAGGAACCATCCCTTGCGGACATCAGACTCGGGAATTGAATTATAAAGAGTCTTATTGATACGACGCCATGCGCCTACAGAAGCATAACCATAGTTGAGCGAGCCCATGTGTGAGGGGAAGTTGATAATTCCTGTCTGCACTACATCATCACTCTCACTTACATACACACACCACATCCAGTTGTTATCATCCGAGCTCCAGAATGAAGGGCAGGATACCTCGGCGATAGAAGCGGGTGTTGCACCGCTGCTGGTGATTGCGCTGCGAGCATCAGCGGCTGCCGCCGCCCAATTATTCATCACAAGATTTACTCTGGCACGGATACCGTAAGCTGTACCGAGCGATACAAAACGCTTCGCGCCTGTATCCGCCATAATGCTTGTGCTCAGACCGGATTTGGTCAGCAGATCGATAGCTGTACCGAGATCGCTGAGAATCTGGTCATAAACCTCCTGAACAGTTGCACGGGGCGCACCGTCAGCGGCAGCCTGGTCAGCATTCTCATTTGTAATGACAGGCACACAGGGAAGGCTCTCGTGACCCTTATAGGTATACTGGAAATACTGCGCGAGCTGGAAGTACATGAATGCTCGGTTGGCATATCCCTGTGCTGCATAAAGCATCAGTTCCTTGTTGTCTGTATCAGCAGGGATAGATGCTAATACTGCATTGGATGAACGAATAACTTTGAATGCGTGATACCAAGTAAGGTTATTAAAATAGTTGTTATTGTTACCGTAGTCGAAGGTTCCACCTGATGAAAACCAGTTATAACCGGTATTGAAACCCACCATGTCTGCAGTGCTCGCATCAGAGAGTAACATTACAGATGGCCAACCGAAGTCGATATGGGTGGTATAGACAGCATCATAAGGGGTGTAGGTGGAGGCAATACCAACGACACCGGCGGTAGCCATCTCAGGATTTGAATTGATTACCTCCTCCTTCTGTTCAGTAGAAACGTATGATGTACCGGGAAGAGTGTCAAGATCCTGACATGCGCTGAGACCGAACCCTGCTGCAATCAGCGAAGCTGCAAGAATTTTTATATTTGTTTTCATTAGCTTTCTTTATTGAATTATGTCACTCCTTTTTTAGAATTCGATGTGGATACCGCCTGAGATACAACGTGAGCCGCTATAAGTAGCGCCCTCAGATGTGGCGAAGTCCTGACGGGGATCCATACCCTTGCGTGCTGTCCATACAAAGAGGTTCTCTGCTGATCCGTAGATGCGGACATTGCTCAAGCCGAGCTTGTTGACCCATCTTGCAGGGAAAGTATATCCAAGAGTGATATTATTGAGTGAAAGATAGTTGCTTGATGTCAACCAACGGTTAGATGAAGCATTTACGTTGGTATCCTGGTTATCAAGACGGGGAACATCTGTGATAGTATTCTCGGGAGTCCATGCCTTGAAGATGTCAGTGTGCCAGTTCTGACCGAGACGATCAGATGCGCCACCATGCATCAAATCCTGATAAGTGTAATCCCAGATACGACCGCCGAACTGATATGCGAATGCCATTGAGAAGTCTACGCCGAAGAAGTTAAGAGTAGTACCGAAACCACCATATGCCTTGGGAAGAAGATTACCGCTTGACTTACGGTTGTAGCTGTAAGCATGGTTGTAATCGGTAGATAAGAATTCCTCCTCGATGATATAGTTGCCCGCCTTATCCTTCATTGCATTGCCGTTCTCATCCATCTTGGGATTACCATCCCAATAGAGGGCAAGACCGGTAGCGGGATCTACACCTGCATACTGCACAAGATAGAGCTGATACATTGACTCACCTTCACGATAGATGCGAGAGCCGGAGATCATCTGACCGTTAAGATCCGAATGGAGACTCAACACCTTGTTACCCATTGTCGTGATGTTGAAGTTGATATCCCAGGTAAGGTTCTGATTGGAGATCGGACGATAGTTGATCTCGATCTCAACACCATTGTTACGCATTGAGCCGACGTTCATCGGGATATTTGTGTAACCGTTTGAGGGAGATACAGGCTTGTTGTAGAGCATGTCGGAAGTCTGACGGTTGAAGTATTCGATAGAACCGTAGAGCATACCCTTGAAGAAGCTATAGTCAACACCTACGTTGAAGTTGTTTGATGTCTCCCATGTAAGATCGGGGTTACCTTTATAGTAGAGCTGACCGTCTGACCATACACCGTTAGCACCACCAATCGTGTAGAGGTCCATCCAGGGATAGTAAGTGATATATGTACGAGTATTCACATTATCGTTACCCTGCTGACCGAATGATGCCTTAAGCTTCAACTGATCAACGTTTACAGCCTCCTGCATGAATTTCTCCTTGGAGATATCCCATGCGCCTGACACTGACCAGAAAGTACCCCAACGATGACCGGGTGCGAAACGTGAAGATGCATCACGACGTACGCTGACACTACCGAAATAGCGAGAATCAAATGAATAGTTTACACGACCGAAGAGACCACGGGTAGCATAATCCATATAGTATCCATAGGGAGTCTTGTTATCAATGGTATTATCCATCGCCCATGAATTGGGGTTGTAGAGATTGTAACCTACACCCTCTATGAACTCTTTATTAAGACCGTAGCTTTCATAACCGAGAAGGATATCAAGATCATGCTTGTCAGCGAATGTGCGGGTATAGTTGGCAAGTGCCTGGAGGTTGAGAGCACGAGTGCGTGTATTTGCCTGAATTGCTGAACCACCATTCTGAACAGCCTGACCATACCAGGGGTTACCGACATTGTGATAACGGGTATTGTCAATATACAGACCTGCTGTTCCCGTAATAGTAAGACCCTCTACCGGAGTGAGCTGTGCGTACCATTTGCCATTGAAAGTATCTGAAAGATATTCCTCTGTATCGTATGCAAGTGTACCTGCAGGGTTAGAGAGCGACATCCAGTTACGTCTATTTGGAGTGGACTCACCATTACCGTAATCATAGATAGGGAGACCTGAGTTAGGATCCTTCATGATCTTGCCATCCTTATCGCGTACATACATAGGATAATAAGGAGCGATCTGGTCGCCCACATAGAAGGCATTCATTGATGAAGTTGCATAATCAGTAGTCTGGTCGCCGGGATAGCCTGACCTCGTATAAGTGTATGCGAGGTTAGTGCCGACCTTTAACCATTTCTTCACCTGATAATCAACTGTAGCACGAGAGGCGAAACGATTGAAGTAAGAGCCCTTGATCAGACCCTCATCGCCGAGGTAGGCACCTGAAAGGAAGTAGTTGATCTTGTCAGAGCCGCCTGAGATGCTGAGGTTGTACTCCTGACGGAGACCGTCGCGATACTGCTCCTTAGCCCAGTCATCGGGTTTGTAGAAGTATTCTCCATCAGAATATCCGAGAGTGGCATTAGGGTTGATCTTGCCGTTTGTGCCGATCAATGACTCACCGTTAGGGAGAGTATATACCTGATAACCGAGAGAGGGGACAATCTGAGCGTTGGCATAAGCATGTGCGCCCGCAGGAGTATTGGACAAGTTATAGTATGCGGCGTTATACAATGCCTGATAAACAGTCTCCACGAAAGTATCTGTACCCTTGATCACATCATAGTTAGGGATTGCACGATGGTTAGCACCCCAACGAGCGTCAACTGTTACCTTTGCATCGCCTTTCTTACCATTCTTGGTAGTGACGAGGATCACACCGTTAGCACCACGCGCACCATAAAGAGCGGCGGCTGCAGCATCCTTGAGGACAGTCATTGACTCGATATCCATGGTGTTGATACCGGAGATATCACCATCGTAGGGAATACCGTCTACCACATAAAGAGGATTCATAGACGCATTGATTGAACCGACACCGCGGATACGTACTGAAGGAGATGTACCCGGCTGACCGTTTGAGCTAAGGATCTGCACACCGGCGATCTTACCTGCCAACGCATCAGTTGCATTTGATACAAGCGCTGTCTCGAGAGCTTCTGATTTAACCACTGAAGCAGAACCTGTATAAGCTGACTTCTTGGCAGTACCGTAAGCTACGACCATCACCTCGTCGAGGGCGTTGTCCTCCTGAGAGAGGGCGATTGTCATATTCTTTGATACGGGCACTGTCTTTGTGGCATAACCTACATAAGAAACAGTTACTGTCTTAACCTTTGCCGGAATGGTAAGTGTGAATTTTCCGTCAATGTCAGTGGATGTACCCTGACCACCACCTACCGGCATGATGGATGCACCCGGCAACGGACTATTATCCGCGGCATCCACCACTGTACCGCTGATCGACTGGCTCTGTGCATATACACATGCCACACCGAATACAACGGCCATCATGAGTGAGATAAGTTTCCTCATATAAATAGGAATTAGTTAGTATGGAAATAAAAAAAATAGTATTTTTACCTTAAGTCATCTTTCGTGTCACTTTCACGACACTACGGATTTTGCGTTATTTGACCATTCAACTGCAAAGATAAAAATTCTTTTTTGCACGAACAAATAATTTTTCACAGTTTTTAATAAAAATGATACTATAAATTCATTTTGTGTTTCATCGTGCCTGATTTTGACCTCTTTTTAGATTTTTCTGTCTGATTTTCCTCATTTTGCCCATTAGCAAAAGTATTATATTTCAAATTGCTTTTCTATTTTAATTCCATTGATTCTATATTATCCCTTGCATTTTGTCAATCCCCTCTTTCAGCTAAATTGACAGGAGAACATGAATTTTTGACAGGAGGACCGGTTTATCATCTTGACAGGAGGACAGTAATTTTTGACAGGAGGACAGGAGAACAATAATTCTTAACAGGAGAACGGGAAGATCCGGAGAGTAGCCGCGGAGCGGTGGGTCTTTGTTAAACCTCCGGTAAGGGCACAGCCCGCAGCCGGGGGGACAACCCTAAGCAGGAGCACTCCGCCGCGGAGCGGTGGGTCTTTGTTACCGCATTATTTGATGTAATGGAAGACCGACCGCTCCGCGGCCGTCGAGACGCACGAGGTTTAGCTCCGTGGGCTGCGGCGTTCCGCCTTACCCACGGTTAACCAAGGACTCGCCGCTCCGCGGCTACCATCCGGATCTTACTGTCCTCCTGTCCTCCTGTCAAAAAACCGGTCCTCCTGTCTAAAAAATACTGTAAAAAAGTCCTACTGTCCTCCTGTCAAAAATATATTTTACTGTCCTCCTGTCTGAAATATATTCTACTGTCCAACTGTCTAAATTTTCTATATCACAGATGAGGCGCGGATTTACACGGATGCTTCACAGATGGGGAGATTTTTTCTTTAGATAGGTTTGTGGGATAGTAATTGATTGGATAGATTTCAGATTTTAAATCCTTAAAAGGATTTTGAGATGGGACACGGAGCGCAGCCGGATGGTATCCGTGTTGAATCCAAATCCTTTTAAGGATTTAAAATCTAATACCTTCATTTAAAGATCTAAATATCTGTGAAACATCTGCGCTAATCTCTGAAAGATCTGTGATATTATTTTTAATCAATATAATTATATTTAAATTTCTTCGGGCATCGAGCCCTCGAAATTTAGCGGAAGCCGGGAGGCTCCCGCCCCCAGTGCGCCCCAAATCCCTGTCCTCCTGTCCTCCT
>JAAVFG010000027.1 GCA_014800895.1 Bacteroidales bacterium | reverse complement strand
TGCTGAAGAAGAGCAGGAAGAGAAAGAAACGAGAGAGAAGAGAGCTGCGAGGAGTAAAAATAACTTTTTCATAATTTTAACTTTTATTTAGTTTTTAACTTTCTTTGTCTATAAAACAGAGTGAAATCCTAAAAAGTTTTAAGAAAGTTAACGTATTTTTACATTTATCCCGTTTTTAACATTTAAATTGTAAAATAAACTTAAAATAGTATGCCCTATTACCCCATAATCTTTAAAAATTTACAACTATTTTAACAAATACAGCATCCCTTTTATTAAATTCCAATATAAAAGTATAAAATCTGAGAGGGATGGGGAATATACGAAATGAGACCTCCGGATTGTAGGATACCGGCAGTATCTTACAATCCGGAGGTCTGCTTTCTTTCTTCCGTAGGATTTTGCTTTCTGTTTCCCGGGGAGAGTTTGTTTCTATCTGCCGGGAGATCAGGCTATTACTCCGTAAATGCCTTGCGGTCGAAGTCTGAGAGGATATCGTCAGAGTAGCTGTCAACGGAATGATTCATTCTTGAATTGACAGCAATGCATACGATCGCACCGGCAAATAGGATTCCCAAAAGGAAGAGAATTAAAATTTTTTCCATGATTTTTTTAGATTAGATTAGGAGGTTAAACGATGTATAAAAATAGTCTATTTTGAGTTTTGGGGTTGATTATCCTCCTCCTTCTTATCGGGCACGGATTCTTCTTTATCCAGGACCTGATATTTCGAGTGTTGACTTTTGAATTCGGGTACGATTTTTTTCATAGCCGCGACGATGGTCATATCATCGCTCTCCGGAGCTTTCGCCACGATATCGGATATCGCCTGCTTCACGGAGTCAAATTCATATTCACGCACCTTCGCCACCTTTATCTTGGGATGGAAAGTGGGGAGGGTAATTTCTTTATCATTAAGGACCTCTTCATAAAGCTTTTCGCCGTCTCGAAGCCCTGTATATTTGATTTCAATACCTTTTGCGCCGCTGAGCTTGATCATTCTCTTGGCAAGGTCTGCAATCTTGACGGGGTTGCCCATATCAAAGACATAGATCTCACCGCCTTTACCCATAGTGCCCGCCTCGATCACTAATTTGCAGGCTTCGGGTATTAGCATGAAGAATCGTATGATATCGGGGTGAGTCACCGTGATAGGTCCCCCTTTGAGTATCTGCTCCTGGAAGATAGGGATAACGGAGCCGTTGGAGCCAAGCACGTTACCGAAGCGGGTGGTGACAAACTGAGTCTTTCCTTTCACTTCACCCTCCTTGATAGCTTTGTCGAGGCTCTGGACATATATCTCGCAGATACGTTTGGAGCAACCCATGACGTTTGTAGGGTTGACAGCCTTATCGGTAGAGACCATGACGAACTTCTTCGTGCCATATTTCACGGCGAGATCAGCGATGATGCGTGTGCCTTCCACATTATTCATGATAGCCTCATAAGGATTATCCTCCATCATCGGGACATGCTTATAAGCGGCGGCATGGAATACATATTTGGGGCGATACTTGGAGAAGATGCGCTCCATGACCTTATGATCGGCAATATCAGAGACGATGGTCTCCGCCGGCACGTCAGGCCATTGGTTTTTCATCATCAGGCGGATATCATGCATCGGAGTCTCAGCCTGATCCACGAGCACGAGGCGTTTGGGACCGTATGTAGCAATCTGGCGGACCATCTCCGAGCCGATACTTCCTGCGGCGCCCGTGATCATCACCACATGATCATGAATCAGATCAGCGGCAGCCTGCATATCCACTTCAATCTTATCGCGCGGAAGAAGATCCTCGACATTCACGGGGTGAAGGTCGGAAAGCTCGAGATTGGACTTGCCATCCCATTCGCGCACCTGCGGCATCACCATAATCTTGATGCCTTTCTCCACCATATTATTGACCAGCTCCTCGTTAGAGCGGAGATCATCCATCATGAGAGGGGAGACAATAAGATACTTCACCTTATTGCGCTTCATCAGCTCAGGGAGATGATGATTGAAGGGAAAAACCTTCAGACCCATAAGGATACGATGATCCATATCAGCCTCAGCGCTTACGAAGCCGGCGAGATTATATGGAGAATCGGTAGCGGAGCGGATACTTTTAGCGAGCGCTACGCCGCCGGTCTTGACACCGAGGATATATGCCTTATTAGAGTTTTTACGTTTGAAAGTCTGTTCGAAGATAGTCTTCACCCATACCCTGACAGTCCACATGAAAGCCACGACGAAGAGAGCCATCAGTATGACATCCGCCACAGTAAAAGAGACGAGCCAGGGTTTAGGCTCGAGGCAGAGGAGAATCACGGCGCCGAGCACGACAGCGAGGCAGACTGCGGAGAGGATACGTAAAAGGTCGGAGAAAGTGGAATATCTGATCACGCCATTGTAAGTGTGAAAAATACGGAAAGCGATCAGAAAGCAGAGGAGGAAGATAAGCATCGTGCAAGCCAGCGGGAATAAGACGCCGAGAGCTTGATCAGAGCCATGATGGACAGTATAAGCGAGCACGCCGGCGAAGACCACAAAAATGCAGTCTAAGATGAGGATACTCCAATAGGGGAGCGCCGCACGTGAGAAATACCAGTTAGCCAGGTCTTTGAGAGATCTCATGAATAGGTTTTATAGCGTGATTCCCGGTTAGTCATCACGGTTTTCTACAAAGATAAGAAAAAATATTTAAAAAGGAAAGGTAATGGAGTGAATAATTCTTACTTTATGAGATGATTTGTGGGGAGAAGGGTCTGGGAAAGTAATATGCCGCTCTGCAGATATTTCTACGGAGCGGCAAATAATGTATGGAGAGTTATTGGTAATTGCGATTACAATATGGACGCCTTGATGGTATCGGCAATATATCTGACATCATCATCTGAGACATATGGACCTGCAGGGAGGCAGATGCCTTTATGGAAAAGATGTTCGCTCACGCCATTCACGTAAGCGGGCGCATCTTTATATACTGGCTGCTTGTGCATCGGTTTCCAAAGTGGACGAGCCTCAATGTTAGCCTTGTCAAGAGCCACGCGGAGCGCTTCCACATTATCATTAGGCTGGCAATCAGTCACAGCAGATGAAGCGGTATGGGTCACGCCGGCAGCTCCACCTACGGCTCCTGTCACCACCTGCTTATACGCATTCTCCTGCCCTACGATCTTAACATCCGGGTCAAGGGTAGCGGTGCAGAGCCAGAAATTGGAATCAAATTCAGGAGCGGGATTGCCATGCATATGAAAGCCCTTCACATCTTTAAGCAATTCGCAGTATAACGCCTGCACATGCTTATGATGCGCGATATGCTCATCGATTATGGTCATTTGTCCGCGTCCGATACCGGCGCAAACATTACTCATACGGTAGTTATAACCGATAGCTTCATGCTGATAGTAGGGGTAAGACTCACGCGCCTGGGTGGCATACCAAAGTATTTCTCTCGCTTTCTCCTCGTCAGGACAGATAAGGGCGCCGCCTCCTGAGGTGGTGATCATCTTGTTACCATTGAATGACAGCACTCCATATTCGCCGAAAGTACCCAGAGCCTGACCATTGAACATTGAGCCAAAACCTTCAGCTCCATCCTCGATCACCGGTATTTCATACCGATTGGCAATCTCCATGATACGGTCTATTTCATAGGGCATACCGTAGAGCGCCACCGGGATAATTGCTTTCGGTTTTTTACCGGTCTTTTCTATTCTATCTTTGATGGCAGTTTCAAGGAGCTCGGGATCCATATTCCAGGATTGCTGTTCGGAGTCAATAAATACCGGAGTGGCACCCAGATAAGTGATCGGATGGCTTGAAGCGCAGAAAGTGAACGACTGGACGATCACCTCGTCGCCTGGCTGGACGCCACATGCTATAAGAGCGAGATGAACGGCGGCGGTTCCGGCGCTCAGACATACCACTTTCTTATCAAGAGGCGCCAACTCCTTAACGGTCTTGCCATTTTCAGGATTAATCTTCACTCGTTTATTCACGAAATTTTCGAGATCCTTCTCAAAGGCATTTACATTCGGACCCATCGGGACTACCCAGTTGGTATCGAATGCTTCCTTAATGTATTTCATTTCATTGCCGCTCATATGAGCGAGACAAAGATAAATTCTATCGCGCATATAATTGTAATCCTAAATATTGTAAAGACAAAGGTAGTTAAAAGGGGGGAGAAAAGCAAGAAGGGATAGGTGATATATGACTTTGTCGCACAGTGGCTCGCACGATTCCGGAGTAGAGAGGAATAAGATATCAGGATGGATTAATTATGGCCGTTAAATGCTTCTGTAGTGGCTTGTCCCTCCTGATTTATATCGGCACGTTTCACTACCTTCATTACAGTCTGCCATAGTATTTTGCAGTCGGTAAGGAAAGATATATTGTCTACATACCATACATCATATTCAAATTTCTTCCCCCATGATATATTGTTGCGTCCGTTAATCTGTGCCCAGCCTGTTATTCCCGGTCTGACTTCATGACGGCGAGCCTGCGTGGGAGAGTAAAGAGGGAGGTATTTCGGCATCAGAGGTCTGGGTCCGATAAGCGACATATCACCCTTAAAGACATTCCAAAGTTGCGGAAGCTCATCAAGAGATGTGGCGCGGACTATTTTTCCAACCTTTGTCAGTCTCTGAGCATCGGGTAGGAGTTTGCCATCCGTATCCCTCTCATCTGTCATAGTCTTGAATTTCACTACCTTGAAGATTTTACCATCTTTTCCCGGACGTTCTTGAAAAAAGAAAGCCCCCGCGCCTTTATTGGCTACATGCAGCCAGGCTGTTACGGCAGCCAAAGGTATGGCAAGAACTATGAGTGCGCATCCGGAGACAGTAGCGTCAATGGCGCGTTTAAAAAAGCGTTTATAGAGTTTCATATAGCGTAAAGTTCGTATACAATCAATCCGAATCGGACCGGAGCGGCAGGAAGAACCAGAATTATTTCCAGCGGGGAAATTATCAAGCTTTACTTCACACAGGAAAGGATAGAATTAGAAGAGAACGCTTATTCTTCCCGATTTCTCTATCTTTCGTAAGCGTGTAAGGATGTAGAAGCGTTCGAAATCTTTGTTTGAATATGTCATTTGTCTGTAAGTTTTAGTTACAGTGCAAAATTCAACATTTGCTCATATTACCGCAATACGCCATTTTTACATGCTTTCAAAAGAGAGATAAATTATTTCACAAAACCGGGAAGAGTTTTATCTGCGATATAGACTACCCTCGAGTCATCATCGCCCCCTTCGGCTTTACCGCCATTACCGGCAGACTTTAATCCTTCTCTACCGATATCCAATCCTAATTCTCCTAAATATCTCTCAACCTCCTTAGCCGTATCATAATCTGCAACAAATATACATTTAATATATTTATCAATTTGATGCCGACTAAGATTTTTCCTGATATCGTTAGTTATGCCTCCATATAGATACGACTTCGGAGTTGGAAAATCCTTTTCCATCTTATGAAGATATCCGTGTTTATTCACTCTTATCATATAAATGAAGCTCTTCAGATAATCTTTTATTACTTCAATCTCACTATCGCTATAGTCCACAATATCAGGATACTGCTCTTTATATCTCTCATAGATTTTTTGCATATTGCCATTCTGATTAAGATTCTCTTCAATTTTAAATTCCATTATAAAAATTATTATCTATTAATAAATAGTGTCAATTAATTAAAAAGTAGTAAGCGTTAAAAATGACGTATAGGTTTAGAGAAGCCGCTGATAGGAGGTGTCTCGTTAAATACACTTAATTTTCGGCTGATTTTAACATTTTTGTGCTTCAACATACGGTCTGAGGCAAGAGTGAGGAGTAATTAAGTTTTGTAATAGGACACGGAGTGTTGCGTAGCCGACGTTTGAATATGGCATTTACCTGTAATT
Organism: Bacteroidales bacterium; assembly: GCA_014800895.1. Taxonomy (GTDB): domain Bacteria; phylum Bacteroidota; class Bacteroidia; order Bacteroidales; family Muribaculaceae; genus Lepagella. The sequence continues at coordinate 71,947 of JAAVFG010000027.1, read as the reverse complement.
TTTAGTTACAGTGCACAGATCATTATTTATAAGCATTCCGACAAAACGTAATTTTTACACACTTAGCTTACTGTATACATTATTTACCATTAAATTTTAATATATCCTTATAGATCATTTTTGCCATTTCTGCTGCACGAATATCTGCTTTAAAGGATTCAGGATTATTACCATACCTTTCCTTTAGTCTACGCGTCATTCGAAAATTTGAATCACCATATTTTTCTAATTTATCTTGCAGAGGCAAATCTTTACATTTACTATTCAATCCCTTTTCAAGAAGTGTAAGATTCCCTATTTTAGCGTTTACCTTATCAGCAGAATCTGGGAGTATATGTTCAATTGTTCCACCTTCAACCAATCTATCCGGAGATAAATGAGATTCAATAAGCTCCAAAGCAGCAACAACTTGATTCTTTTTGTTAGAATCGTTGTAAAAATCTGTATGATTAGAATATCCGAGCTCCTTGAATTTATTGATGAATGTTTCTTGTGATGGTAATTTTGATTTCATGGCATCATAAAATGAGGCTAATAACTCTTTATCAGCCTCTGTCATTTTGCCGATACTAATAGAATATTTATTAATAATTTCAGTTAGTTTATTTGATTTCTCAGAGCTAATTATGGAAAAACAAACAAAGAAATTTTTCAAAAAAGTAAGTGATTTGATATATTCTTCTTTAGTTATTGCCTTATTATATTCATAAGCAGTAAGCAAACTTAATAATAATGGTCTAAGTTGAACAGATCTCTTTGATTTCAAATAAGAAAAAATCTTGTATTCACATTCATCACGTTCAGAAGAAGGATTTATAATATGACTGTATAGATGTGCCTTGGCGTATATATCCTTTAACAATGATTCTACCCTATCTTTGGGAAATGCATTTTGAATAACTCTATAAATATCTTTTTTATCTGGGGTATCAATTTTATGAACGACATAATGTCGAAAGAAATTATTTATATTTGAACCTAAAACATCTTCTATTATGCCCCATTTTTGTTTAACATCATCTACCATTTCTTTTGGATGTATATAACGCATAATATAGTTTTTGAGAAGTTCATATGGCTCAAGTGATTGTCCACGTGCATTTAGAATCTCAAATACAGTATATGCATCTTCTTCAGTATCTGTATCAATTCTAATATAGTTAGTATCCAAAAGGCTGTCTCTAAATTGGATGAGTTTATCAACTCCTTCTGAAGTTTCCTTTTGCTTTAAATGATTATAAAAGTATAAAAATGCCGCCTTTAATCGCTTGCTTTTTACCGAGAGCAAACAATTATTAAAAATTTGGTCTAATGAGCACTTATTTTCAGCCTTTAATATTTCATTAGCTAAATCTTCGATATCAATATAAGCATCATTATGTAAGACGAGATATTTATTACCTTTCCTATCCATAACGTATAGAAACTGCTGGGTACCCTCTACATCTGACTTAAGATTATTTTCTTTAAAAATTCTGATTAATGCTAAAAGTAACAGGATAATAGTAATGGTACGCTGTTGACCATCAATTATGCTATATTTATCAAGTCCATTTACTGAATCTTCTTTTCTTAACACTATACTACCTATAAAGTGTTTTGGCGAGGTAGATTTATCTACTATGAATTCTATATCAGTCAACAAGTCGTTCCAATTCGTTTCCGACCAAACATACCTTCGCTGATTACGTGGAATATCCAAAAGATTATTTCCAAAAAGTTGATTTATTCCATATTGGTTTGCTGAAAAAGACATGAATAAAGGAATTTAAAGTTACTCTATTATTTACTCTATGGAGCCTCCTGAATTTTATGCCCTCTCTTTACTTTTACAATAGAATCCTTATTTAACGAATATGTATTGTAATACGGTAATCCTAACAATACCATTATTAGCATTGTCATACCATAAATATAAAGAGATTCTAACATCGAAATGTTTATATTTTAGATGGTCTGTAAGAAATATACGAATTAAATCAGAAACAAATGGTGAATATAATTCTAAGAGTCCTCCCGGAATATATTCCGCCATCTCCTCCTTATTACTCTACATTTCCACATCCTGATTTTTCAGAATCTCCTTGCCGGCAGCGTATGAAGTAAAGGCAAGAATCTCCTCCGGGTCAAGGAAGATATCAAATGCCTCCTCTGCCAATGTCACCAGATTAAGCTGATGCACTGAATCCCACCCTTCTACTGTCTCCTTACCAAATGAATCATTAAGTGCAGTGGCATCAACACCAAACACTTCTGTGAAAATCTCGTTATATTTTTCTAAGTTTGTCATATCTTTATTCATTTTTAAGTTTACTATATAGTATTTTTCCTGCCTCATTCTTTGGCAAAGCATCGATTATTCTTATCTCTACCACATTTGCAGGGAGATGTGCTGCCTCTATTATTGCGGTCTTCGCCTTATCCACATCCGCTTCCGAGGTGAGATAGACAATCAGACGCTCATCGGTGCCGGTGCAGGCACATTCACAACTGACTGCACCCTTCACTATCTGCTCGCACTCGTCAAGCCCGATACGATTGCCAAATAATTTCAGGAATCTACCCATACGCCCCTTGATGAAATAAAACCCATCCTCATCACGGTAAGCGATATCTCCTGTAGGAAGGAAGCCGTTACGCTCATCTCCGAGAGCTAAATCCTCACGACTGCGGGCATAACCCATAGTTACGTTTCTTCCTTCATAACACATCTCTCCTGTGGAGGGAGACTCCGTAATCTCATTCCCTTCTGTATCGCGCAGGGATAATCTGCCATTTGGAACTGCAATGCCGATACTACCCATCTTGGAAATGGCATATTGAGGAGGAAGCCATGCCATTCGGGCAGTACCTTCCGACTGACCGTAAGTAGCGATCCACTTCTTGTCATTATCCCGGCAATACTCAGCGAATTTAAGATTAAGCTCCGTAGGCATTTTCCCCCCTCCTTGAGTCAGGAGAGTGAGGTCAGGTAGTTTCATGCGTGTGAAGCGCATCTTATCCAGAATCTCAAAACTGAAAGGCACGCCGGTGAAGCTGGTGGCCTTTTCCTCCTTCAGGAATTTCCAAAAGCCAGGGTCAGTCATACTCCGGTCGGTAATCAGCACGGTTGCGCCAACCTTGAAATGACTGAAAATCATTGACAATCCCATTGTATAATGCAGGGGAAGCACCATCAACGGACGATCGGCATCCGTCAGCTCAAAGAAAGTGGAGATATTCAGGCCTGCTGCCTCAATATTATCATATTTATGCCTTACTAGTTTTGGACTGCCCGTGGAGCCTGACGTGGGGAGAAGATGTGACAACTCATTATTCAGAACCGCCTTTTCATTTGGCAATGACAACAGTCTATATCCCTTTGATTCGGAAATACAGATCCCATCAAATGTCATATCCTCAGGACAACAAACATATTGCGGCCGATATGTATCCAGAAGATTCTGAAGCAGTTTGGATTCTGTATGGACACTCAGAATCAAGGGCACACTGCCGGAAAGTATCGTTGCCATCACCCACGCGATACCACCCACATTATTCTTTGTGAGAATAAAAGTCAACGATCGCGAAGGAATAAGATGCTCAATCCTTTCAGATAAATCAATTATCTCCCCATAGTTGAGCCTATTCCCATCCGTGTCAATGGCCGCCAATGCATCCAGCGGTTTTTTATCAATGTCAAGAAGCATTTATCTGTCACTGTAGGGACGCCCCCCGGTGCGTCCGATATAATGATTTTTTAGCGGACGCACCGGGGTGCGTCCCTACTGAATTGTCTGAGCTATGCAAAATAATACTATATTGAGGCACAGCCATCCACACCCAAAATCTGACCTGAAATATATGAAGACTGGTCGGATGCAAGGAAAGCCACCGCATTAGCCACATCTTCCGGATCTCCAAGACGACCGAGAGCAATGCGACCTATACGGGTATCAATCTTATCTCCCGAGTCTGCGTACAATTCCTCGAATCTTTCAGTCTTAATAATTCCGGGCGCTACAGCGTTCACTCTGATACCTTGCGGTGCCAATTCCTTGGCGGCAGATTTGGTGAAGGCTATGACAGCGCCTTTGGTGGCTGAATATGCAGTTTGCCCCGGAGAACCCAATACTCCGGTAACGGAAGCGATATTGACTATTGAGCCGCCACCGGAACGAGCCATTAACCGTGCCACTAATTGGGAGAGTTCGATAGTGGCAAAAACATTGATACGGAACATAGTCTCCAATTCGTCACGGACAATCATTCCCATTTTCTTATTGAAGACTACGGCGGCATTATTGACCAATATATCAATTTTGCCATATTCCTTCTTAATCCCCATCAAGGCATTCTTAGCAGCCGATGAGTCGGCAACATCAAAATAGAGAGGATGAAAATCAGGATGACTCTTTGCTATATCCATCATAGAGTCGGGAGTGCGGGCAACGCCGAAAACGACAGCCCCTTCGGCAAGAAATTTCAAGGCTATAGCACGGCCTATCCCCTGTGAAGCTCCCGTTATGACAGCGACTTTATTTTTAAGCATAATTAATTTTATTTTAGTCTTCTTGCCGGTGTGGCGAAAAGAGTGGCATCATCGGGTACATCCATAGTGACAAAAGAGGACGCGCCGATAGTGTTTCTGTTCCCGATTTTGACATTATGATTGATCATTGCTCCGGTATGGATCATGTTTTCATCCCCGATTTGAGTAGCTCCTACCATCATCACCTGCGAGTCGATACGATTCCATGAACCGATTTTGCAGTCATGTCCGATTATGGTAAGCGACTGGATAAAATTGAAGTCTCCGAGTTCAGCATCGGCAGCAATCGTGGTGTAGGTGCCGACAAGCGTCCCTTTACCCATCTTCACATTAGTGCCAATCCTTGCAGTGTTATGGATTAGCGGGATAAATTCAGCTCCTCTTTCAAGAAGAGATTCAATACATTTCTTTCTGAAATGTCCCCCAATAGAGCAAACGAACACCTCATTCTTCTTAGGTTGGTAATCAGAGATATGCCCCAATATAGGAGGATAATTCTCAAATCCGTTAAGTGCCTCAATATTATCATCAATGAATCCCTTTATTTCATATTCCGAACCAAAGCCATGGCTCTCTTTTGCAAGATCATACATTGTCCGCCCCATTCCTCCGGCTCCGATTATCACTAATTGCTTCATCATTTTAAGTTCAATATCCTCACTAATAATTTATATCCCTGAACTCCTGTAAGATAGAAATAGAGTGCTAAAAGCCTTTCTTTCACAGGAGTAGACTTCAAGGCAAACACATCCTTGCATAACTTACTTACATTTGGATCATGGTGAATCTGGTAGATATTATCCGTAGCTGACTTATTAATAAGTTTTAATTTAGCATACTTATTATAGCTGAATGCCATGAGCATTTTAAACATCGTTATTTTATATGAGGGTTGATTAGAAAAATCTCCTTTGATTTCATTATATTTTTTGAGTGTGTCTAAGATTGAGATATCCTTAGAATAATCAGGGGCATGAGATGCACTCTGTGCACGCATTATATATTTAAAATAACAAGAATCAGATACAAATATATTCTTGGAAAAGCAAAGAAATCTAAGTGTGAATTCATATACCTCCCCGAATTTTAGCTTATTATCAAAGCATAAGGTATGTTTTTTTACAATTTCAGTCCGATATAAATTTTGGGGGATAGTAGGGAATACTTTAATTTTTTTAAAAAATTCTTCGGGGGTATATTTACCGGATTGAATCGGAAGTTTTAACAAAGTTTCTTCTCCGGAAGCGTTAAGGATCAGCGCATTAGAAATGATCATATCGGCGTGAGATATTTTAATAGCTCTCAGCATCTCTTTAATTGCTGATTCTGTCAGCAAATCATCTCCATCCAGCATATATAAATATTCTCCCTTGCATAATTTAAGAGCTGCATTTCGTGCATTAGAAACTCCGGAGTTGCTTTGATTGATAATTCTACAGTAAGATTCTTTGCCGCGACAGAATTTTTGAATTTTATCTAATGTCCGGTCTGTGGAGCCATCATTTACAAATATGTATTCGACTTCGCCGACCTCTTGATGAGAAATACTATTCAAACACCCATCAAGGTAAGAACCTAAATTATAGCATGGAATAATAATACTGATAATTGGCATTTTTACGATGCATTTATAGAATGTTTTCTAACATTTTTCCTTCTCTCAGTTTTTTGCCCATTGATTCTACAGAAGTTCTGAAGAGTTTATATTGCTCTTCCGAGATTTCTGATAACTTTCCAGGAATATCCCTTATGGTGTCAATCGTTATACCTAAATTATTATCTACTATATACGGAGCTAAGGCGGACTTGCTCCATACAATTACTGGTTTGCCGGCAGCAATGTAAAGTGATGTTTTATGGGAGGAATTGTATCGGAGATAATTCCCCATATGACCTGAACATTCATCCAATGAATCTCCATCCCAAACTAAACCCCAATTACCTTGAATACCATCTATATCATCGGGAGCGAATTTCCCCATGTATTTAATATTCCCAGTCCAATTATAATCTGTTGGTAAGCCGTATAAGTATAGGGGGAAACTACAGTCCATTTCATTTAATTTCTCTAAGAAAGTGCTTTTTGCAAGGTTGCCTGCAAAAATCACCGAGAATGGTTTTGTAAATGGCTTGGAGATATAGGATCCATTAGCATAATAGTCAAACAACCACATTACTGACATGGGAGTATTCACACCGTTCTTCTGAAGATGTTCTTTCATCCTATCTGTATGTAGGATAATTCTAGTGGCCTTCTTTAGGACACTTACCTCCTTTTCAGAAACCTTACGATGGAATCTTAAAGAATCAATGTCGTGAACTAAGAGAGTTATGTTCCTATTTTTTAAGAATCTAAGAATGAAAGAGATGGATTTAATACCAAGCCTAAATCCGGGATATTGAATGATAATTTCTTGAGGATTGTGTTTTTTTATAGAGTTTAAAGCTTTCTTTATTGCAATTAGATGACCTAAAATTGCTTTCATTTTATTTCCCCCTAAGGATAGAGGAATATTTATCACCTCATACCCATTCCTTGTCAAGGTCGTTTCTACATCTTTACGAGCCTTATCGGCTGCATTAAACATCCTTGATTGGTTGGTCTTTACTACATTAATTAATATGCGCGTGCTCATCACATCTAAAAATTATATGTTATCAACATCAATTCCTTGACTTCTTAATCCATGAAGAGCCGCTCCGTAGTAATAGGGTTTTTGATGGATAGGAAGATATGCAAGTATGAAGCCCAAATCCCGTTGTAAATCACGGACTCTCTTTTTTAATCCTTTCCCATAGGGAGACGGACTAAGGTCAACTGTGGGAACATATTTGGTCCTTACCTTTGCATATTCAATCCAGAATCCAAACATTGCTTCAGCTACATATCCGAGATTTCTCTTCAAACGCGAATATGAAGGCTCGGAGAGTCGATGCTCTAATTTCAGGAGATAAGGAAAAAGGAAAGAACAATATTCATTGAAAGTGTTCCAATCGGCAATAAACATATTGAACACCGAATATCTATTTGACTGATAGAAGTATCTTTGAATACTTCCTTTCGCGTCAGGATGCATCTTCAATAAGGTGTCAATAGCTAAAATCGCTTCTTCATGGGTTAGAAGTGAAACGAGATTGGTATAGTTATCAGTACGGCAATGGAATTTTTCAGGTAGTATTATACCTGACCGACGGAAAAAATTAAGTATGTCGTCATTACTGATATTTAGATACCTCCGATAGTGAGCTAAGCCAATAATATCGACATCCTTTAGATTTTTCCAAGCCCAATACATTGCAGTCAGCTCACAGTAACTTGCGTTTTTCTCGGAGATATTATCGCCTGTATTATCCCCTTGGAAACCTAAATCCAGTTCAGGATGAAGCGCTTTTCCTACGTGTATAGGTATATATACTTCATCCTGCCGAATAGCGGGATCTGCTTTATGAGCTGCTACCAATATCTTAACATTCTTACTCATTACTTCAACTTTTATTTGAATGTATCCATAGCCTGTCTCACAATCGGCGCCATATCATAATACTTATACTCCGCCAATCGTCCGCCAAAGATAACATTTTCTTCTTTATCCGCCAACTCTTTATAACGGGAATATATCTCTTGATTTCGCGCGTCGTTGACAGGATAGAAGGGCTCCATACCCTCTTTCCATTCAGTAGAGTATTCACGAGAGATTACAGTTTTCGGATTCTCATATACCTCATTGCCGAATTTCTCGAAATGTTTATGCTCGATTATACGGGTGAAAGGCACATCGGCGGAGGTGTAATTAACCACTGCATTACCCTGCCAGTTTGGATGGTCGAGGGATTCAGTCTCAAAACGGACGGTGCGGTATTCCAGTTTGCCGAAACGATAGCCATAGAACTCATCAATCTTTCCGGTGAAAAGGATCTTGTCGGCTTTTCCCTCCCATTTCTCCCGATCCTCAAAGAAATCCGTGTCGAGACGAACCTCTATTCCTTCCAGAAGTCCATCAATCAGTTTGTTGTAGCCGCCGATAGGAATTCCTTGGAAGGAATCATTGAAATAGTTATTGTCAAAAGTCATGCGGACCGGAAGGCGGCGGATGATGAAGGCGGGAAGATCAGTGCATTTGCGTCCCCACTGTTTCTCGGTGTAACCCTGAATCAACTGCTCATAAATATCCTTTCCTATGAGAGTCAGAGCCTGCTCCTCCAGATTGCGCGGCTCAGCGACACCCTCCGCTCTCATTTTCTCAATCGCTTCCTTGCGCTGTTCCGCTAATTTAGCTTCCGCCTCTGCCGGAGTCTTTACGCCCCACATCTGATAGAAAGTATTCATATTGAAGGGGAGATTATAGAGCTTGCCATTCGGCGCTTGGGCCACAGGGCAGTTGGTGTAGCGATTGAAAGGAACGATGGAATTGACAAAATCCCACACTTCCTTGTCGGAAGTATGGAAGATATGCGCGCCATATTTATGCACGTTTATTCCATCAATCTCCTCGCAATATATATTACCGCCGGTATGCGGGCGCTTATCAATCACAAGACATTTTTTTCCCGCCTTATTGGCAAGATATGCGAATGTGGCGCCGAAAAGGCCGGAGCCTACTATGAGGTAGTCGTAACACTCTTTATTCATAATTCAGATATTTTTTTATATGAGAATAAATGGTTGGATTCCCATGCTCATCCAACTCCTTCACCGGTCGTCTCCAATCCAATTTAAAAGCTGGTGAAGATTTGAGAATTTTTTTGAAAGTCTCATCATCCATTCCTTGCTCTAATTGAAATAACTTCCCTAAATTAGGCTGAATAGCAGGAAGGATATCAATGAAGTCTTTAATCTCCTTACTTTCCTCATAACCTATTGCCAATATATAATCTATGGTCCAATAATCAGGGATACCTCCATAATTCTCAATACACTCAATTAAAGCCTTATAGAGGAATTTCATCAGAAGGTTATTTTTCTGTGCAGCGAGGAAAAATGCAGTCCATCTATTTTCAGCTACAAATTTCCAGTTGATGTTCTCATGTAATCTTTTAAATGAATAAAAATTAGGATTAAGTAAGATATCATCAATAGAAGATGTCAGAAGGAGAGTCGCGTCAGTCCATATTCCTCCACTCTGGGAGAGTAGACCTGCTCGTAGAATATCAGAGAGATATTGAATGGTAATTATACCGTTCTGATACCAATCATAAATTTTCTGTCCATGCTGGGGGAGCGAAAGAAGAATACTTTTTAAATTATTTTGATCTATATATATAATTGGGTGATTATTGCGGTTAAGTTCTATGGATTTTACACATAGACTGACAATGGGAGGAAAATCATTTATCCCTTGCAACCATAATATATAAATAGGGAGTGGCTTCGTATCTATTTCACCACTCATTTGGGCTGTCCCACTTTTTAAAAACTCAAGACTATGAGGAATATAAGACTTCAGACGTTTCTTTTTTTCTGTGTGAATAAAGGAATAGTATGTTCTATCAATAGGGATATGTAATTTTTTTAAAATACCCACGCAATATTTTATGGTTTTAGATTCCAGCCATAGCTTAATCTCTTTATTTCTCATATTATTTTTCTTTATTAAATTGAGGTAACACATGAAATCGCGTTTTTAGCTTCTTCATAAATGTGCCATTATGGATTGCATCAATTATTCGATAACTTTTATATAGATATTTATACACAAACGATTTGACAGGAAGATTACAAGTCCGAGTCCTATGAGATGCATCCTCCCAAATAAGAGCGATAGATTTAAATTTATCATATGAAGAAAGAGAATTATATAACGTTCTATGTTTGGATCTCACATATTTAACCGCCTTTCTCCATTCATGATATTTATTTGTCAATCGGGAAGTGTCAAAAGTATTGACTCTATATCTTATCAGGGGCTCATCAACATATAAAAACTCTCCAATTTGTGCTAATCTAATAGAGAGTTCGTATTCCTGCCAAAATTTTAAATCCTCATCAAATAACCCTGCTTCCTCTACTGCGGATTTTCTGGTAAGAATTAAAGATGTCGTGGTAAAAATATCTGTTAGAATGTCTTTGGAAACATCCCCGGAATACTTTTTATTGAAAGAAAGGTGTGTGTAACTGATTTCTCCTCTTGAATTAACATTTTCAATGAGTCTATCACCATAAACCAACACGCAATTCTTCTTCTCATCCATTACCGCAACTTGCTTTTCCAATTTAGAAGGCAACCATTCATCATCATCATCTAAAAAAGCGAGATATTCTCCGAGGGAATTTTTTATACCTAAATTCCGTGCGTAATTTCCACCTTTACTATCATTTTTATCGATGCGTATATATTTAATTTTACTTGGATAGGTGGATTCAAGTTGTAAGCACCAATTTGGTGTAGAATCATCGGAGGCATCATCTACGATAACAAGCTCATAATTACTATAAGTTTGAGATAGGACACTTTGAACAGCGCGTTTCAATAGTTCCAATCTATTGTGAGTCGTTATAATACATGACACTTTTATCATATTTCTACATTGCATAATTGACTTGGCTAAATAATGTTTCTCGCTTGGCATCCGTATCTTTAAAAATTACTGTGTCATAAGGATAATATCTTGAGTATTTCTTAATCCCAGCGACTTCGGTATCTTCTTTATATTGAGTTAGACTTATGGTGATAATAGGCAAGAAGAATAGTATCCAGATTCCAAAACTGAGTTTGAGTTTTCGTTTGAAAATATCCAGAGTGGAAAAGATTACATCGCTTAAGAAAACTATCAGGAAGGGATAAAAATAGTTTGAGAATCTATATAGAATGTAGAGATTCAATTTTAATGTGGATATATATACAAGTAAAAGAACCATTCCCATCACCATATTGAAATGTGGAATTGATGCTTTTATTTTTCTTGTTTTTATTAACCATCCCAAAAAGAGCGGATAAAAAAGGGTGGAAATAAAGAAAGCTATCATTCCAATGATATTCAGATTTTTTCCTTCAGCATAATGTGAATTTTCATAGGTATTTGCATAGCTATCCATACTTGCTATATCCATCAGACGAATCCAATCAAAAAATTTCACAGCAATAATCTGCCCTATTATAAACAGCCCTATGATTACGAAGGGAGTAAGTAAATTTATTTGAAAGAATCTCCGGATACCCGGCAGGAATATCAGTGGAACAATTAATGTAATGGCAGCCGACGGGTGAAATAGAATGGCAATAAAGGAGATTAGGTAATACTTGAACCATTTCCTTTTGACACAAAATGGCCATGCCAGTAAAAATACAGAAATTGCACAAGATTCTCTTAATATTTCAAAATTATAATTAGTATATAAGAAGATGTAATAAAATAAAATCCCTGTAAATATATGTTTGGAATTCCTATAAAAAAAATAGAATATAATTGTATTTACAAAAATTGCATGAATAATCTGTAGAGCAACAAAGTCGTCGGAGATAGAGCGCGCTATGGAATTTAAGAATATATAACCTATGCTAAAACGCGTGGTGCTATAGTCAAAGGTGGAAAGTTGCGAGAGACTCGGTAATTCCTTATAAGCATATTCATATACTATACTATCTATCCCTATCCTATATCTGAGACCTGATACTAAGATAAAAATTGCTAAAACAGACAAATAAGCCAATTTTCTCCCCGCATTATGTCGCTGGTAGTCATAATGAAATATTAACGCCAGAAGAAGAGCTAATATCAGGAAGTAAATCATCTTTATTTCATTTTATTAAATTGAGGGACTGTGGCAGAGATAACGGGGATACCGCTTTCAACATAAGGCCAGCCCTCTTTATCCCATTTTATCTCCTGCAACATCACCTGTCTGCCTTTAGCCATGTCATCTTTAACGTAAGAATGATAAATATACCATGTCTTACCCTCATTATCAAGCAGAATAGAAGATCCGTGTCCCGGTCCTATAAAACAATCTGTCCCTTTAATCAGAGGAGTGTATGCATTATCCAACATATACTCTCCATTTTTATTTACATATGGACCCAGCAGATTTTTGGATCTACCCACCACAACCTGATACGTGCTCCTCAATCCTGCACAGCATGTTCCTATAGATGCAAACAGATAATAATACTTACCGCGTTTGTAAATATGCGTTCCTTCAAAAATATTACCTGCCAATTGAGTTTTCTTTACCGGAGATTTGACAGATATATGATCTAAGTCTTTAGTATTTAGTTGTGTTATATATATTCCGTAAAAACTTCCCCATAGTAGATACAATGTTTTCCCTTTGATATAGAATGAAGGGTCGATTGAGTTCCTTACTCCAATCTCTTTACTTGTGAAGAGCATGCCGCTATCGGTAAAAGGACCCAATGGATTATCCGCAATGGCGATACCGATACCATTATCTATCACTTCTCCCATTTTTGAAACTGAATATGCCATCAGTATCGTTCCTTTATACACAATAACATCAGGCGCCCAAAGGCTTCCGCCGGAGGGTAGGAGTTTAGGGGGTGTATTATCGAAGATATAGCCTTTTCGTTTCCAATTTACCAAATCTAAGGATTCATACACCGGCATTTTCGTTTGGTTACAAGTCGGATATAAGTAGAACCTCTCTCCATAATGCAGAACAGTTGGATCCGGGGCTGAACCCATCACAGGATTAGTATAGAGGGTCTGCCCTATTACACTGTTGCAAAAGAATAAACCGCTCAATAATAATCCCATAATCTTAATGATAAATTTCATTTGAACTTTTATCTAATGGTTTGCGTAAGGGAGTATATTCTATATTTTTATCCCCAGTAACTCCTGATAAAGAGAGACAGCAAATTTATCAGTCATTCCTGAAACAAAATCTACGACTAATCTTAATTTCTGATATTCTCCCAAAATATTGAGGTCAACATTGAAAAGATCCTCAGCCGTTGTTCGCATATAGCCGTTTGGAATCTTATCATAATTTTCTTCGTGGATGGAAACTTTCAATATGCTTTTGGAAATTACATTCTTCACTTTGTCTCGGAAAGATTCATCCGGATGACACACATAATGAGTAAGGATATCGAGGAGACCTGAAATCACTTTGTGTCCGGTTAATTCCGCTTTCTGAATATCTCTCTGAGATAGGATATGTCGACGAGTGAATTTCTGCAATGCTTCAGTGATGAAAAGACTATTATCTTCAATAAGTTCCCGAGAGTAGGCTCCCTGAGCGATCTCGGCTGCATTTTTCTTAAAGTTGTTGATGGCTAATGAGACAAGATAGCGAATTAGACCGGTGCGGAATTTTACAATCCAGTCACTTTCATTAATTTCCTTCCATTTAGCCTGGTCGGAGAGATTGCTGCCGATAATTTTTAAGAAAGAATAAGAGCCGTCGTCATTTTTATATCTATCAGCCGGGAGCAGTTGTTTTTTCTTATTTTCTTTAATGAGGGAATTCAGCTCGCGATCAAGTGAGGCTGTTAATATTTTATTGTCATACCATTTCAGATTATAACCATCTTCAATATCCATGGCAAGATAACATATTGAATCGGCTGCCTCCACAAGGAAGGAGAGAGGGTGACGTATGATTTTTTCTCCCTTCTTCATTCCGCATGCGACAGCGACATCCTCCAATATCTTTTTTTCTGTGTGAAATACTCCATGTTTTTTTGTTCCGATATAACTTTTATCTATCTTACCGGCATTAGGATATTTCATATAGGAGGCTAAAGTTGCCTTTGTGAGATTCATACCATTCAGATCTCCCACGTAGGTAAGATGGGTAAGGATACGTAAGCCTTGAGCATTTCCATCGAACTCACAAAAATCATCCCTTTTATCTGTCTTGAAAAGATCGTTGCGTTTAAAATAATCTTTAAAGTATTCTTTAATGACTGTTTCTCCGAAATGGCCGAAAGGGGGATTGCCGATATCGTGTACTAATCCGGCAGTCATCAGAATGGCAGATATCTTTTGTTCAAGAATTAGCGCTTCCATTTCACCATATTCCTCTATAAAGTCCTTGTCCCTACAGAGATCTATGGCAAGAGACTTGGCAGTATTCATCACCTCCAGGGAATGAGTGAGCCTGGTATGGATATTATCTCCACTTGTGAGAGGAATCACTTGAGTCTTATCGTGCATGCGACGGATGGGGGAACTAAACACTACCCTCCCGAAATCGCTTTCAAACGGAGACCGATGGTCGGAGTTATTCTCACCGTCGGATGCTTTATTAGAAGGTCTAAATCTCTCTTCTGACAAATATTTTTTCCAATCGATATCATATTTGGAGTGTTTATTTTCCATCTTGTATTTTTTTTAGGAAGGTATTAATATAGTTGGATGTATATTGAATTTTTCCCAAATGTTTCATTTGGACTTGGTCAAAATCAAGGTCAGCAGTGTAATTGCTTTTCACCCATGCCTTTACATTCTCGGAAATATCTAATTCTAAAGATTCTGTGTAATAGCAAATATTAAAGAGGCAGAGGGGAATATTGGGATTTTCAGGATATACTATATCAAGATATTTTGTGGAAAGGAAATTGATAAAATGATCATTAAAGATGAATTTCTTTCCTTGAAGATCAAAAGCGATAGCAGAGAAATTAAAAAAAACCGAGTCAATAAGGGAATTTACAGTTGGTTTCAGATTCTGATGTTTTATACCCCATGTGTTTTCTAATTTCCATATATCGATGTCAGGGAACTCAGAAGATTTAATTTTTAACCCCTTGAAGGAGTTATAATTAAAAGATATATTTTTTTTCTTAAGAAACTCCTTATATTTTAATAGATTTAACTTACTGATTTGGAACACGAAATCAAGATCACGTACAGACCTATGGAGCATTAAGAAATAATCTCGAATTAAGCCGCTTAATAAATAACCATGGCTATCTCCCATAATCTCTAAAAAGAGATTATACGTTTCTCCTCCCAAAATATCATTGCTCAGATACTTCTGAAAGTCTTCAGAGCTGTCGATAATTTTTCTTTTAAGTGATATATTGGTGATGGATTCCACTAATAATTGTGTATTGAGTGTTACAGTTTTGACAGCTTATTAATCCTCATCAATTACTCCACTAACTTTCCTTGACTTGCTTTGAATGTAATAGCTATTACTACTATAAATAGTTAGGGACAGTCTTGAAGAAGGTTATTGGAATAATTTTTTTATATTCTCTTGCATTTTCGCAAAACTATATTTTTCTGATATTATTTTTCTATTAATCAGCTTTTGTTCATAATTTAATGGTGTTTGGAAAGAATCTTCATCTATCTTCTCTAATTCAAATAGAATTAACCCCATATCTCTAAACATTTTTAGTAATGGATTTCTGTGCGATAAAAAAATCTTGCTACCCAGGTAAAACAGCACTAAAATATTCCCCACAGCTTCCTGTCTCCAATTCCCATATACGGCGTATTCTGCTTCTAATAATAATCTGTTGTATTCATCTAAAGGCAGAAACTCTGTTAAGGGTTTAAAATTCTCCCCCCATAATGCTATTCCTTCTTGAATAGTAGAGTGCCTACTTTCATCATTTCCTCCATAATTCAATGGAACAAGAATACTCTTTCCTGATAAATCTGCTTTTCTTAAAAATTTGAAAGCATAGGAATGATTATTCGTTTCAGAATTTGAATTTCCTATAATAATGGTATTGCCTTTAACCTTCTCATTCGCCAAAGGGCCCAAAATTTTTTCAACCGGGTAGTAGAAGAAATCAGGATTATTTTTTAAAGTTCGAGTCTGCTTGGGATAGTAATGGCGAAGTAGATTATATTCCTCCCTACTGCATACCATTGTAACATTTCTTTCTCTGAGAATTGATAAATATTCTCTCATTTGTGGAGAGAGATATCCTAATCGAATAATGGTTTTCTTTAATTTATCGATAAAAGAGACCTTCGAGTTCTTCCTATAAAATAAATCAAATCCTCGATTTTCCAAAAGACGATATAACTCAATTCCCCATAAGACCCAGTAGATTGGGATGTGAGGTGGAATATTTTGAGCACAAAATTTAACTTTCTTGGGATCTAAGCCATGAATAATGATCTTGGAATAGCGGGAATAGTCTAAGTCAGGAATATCCTTGTCATTTTTTATTACTTTACATTTGTCGTCTTCTTTGGCAAAGTGAAGTTTGAAATATGGATTCCACCAATATATATAATCATTCTGCCCCGGAAGAACGGATTCAAAATTATCGATTATTCCGGGTGTGATTTTTTCATCCCAAAGAAGATGAAGATTTCTTGATTTTTCCTGTTTCAAAACTTATTCTTTATTTTTAGGATCGTACTTTTCAAGTCTACTATCTTAAAGTATTGGGCGGATATCCCTTCGATTACCAACAATACACTTGTATTCAATAATAGAGATATAATCAAACTTTCGATTCTCATGAGGGAAATCCCATATAATATCGTTGCACATATTAAGGTTGGGAAAATTGATGGGATGTATGGACGAAAAGTATCCATAATGGATAAGCGTGCACATTTTGCCAATACGATATTATTCCAGAGACCCAAATAGAACGTTATAACCCACATCCATGCTACTCCTTCTATTGACTTCAGGATATACACCCCAAATAACAATCCCATGACATTAATCGCGGTATTGGCCATTCCCAAATAGAACATCACTTTTGTTCTATTCATAGCCTGATAGATTGCTCCTGAAGTTGAGGCTACAATCTGCAAACCAACAGACAGGCTCAAAATCTTAAATACCGGAATAGATGGCACCCATTGCTTCCCGAATATAATCAGAACCAATTGATCGGCAGAAAAAAATAGAAATGCCGATACAGGCATCCCTATGATAGCCAAAAGTCTGACTAATTTAAGATATTTGGCAATTTGATCATTAAGATTATCTTGAAAATCAGCTAATACAGGGTGAAGAACGGGGGTGATTACCTGACTTAGATTCTGAACCGGCAGCATCATCAATCTATAGGATTTCTCATAATAGCCTAATGGAATTAATCCGAACACCTTTCCTACGAATAATTTATCTAAATTCCTGGTAAAGTAATTTATAAGGGAGAATCCGAAAGTATATATAGAATAAGAGGCCACCTTCTTTATTGATTCAACCTTAGGTTTTATTATAAAACCTACAGGCTGCTTGTAATAATTAAGAATGAATATAAGAAAAGAACCAAGCACGGGATTAATCAACAAAGCATATACCCCGGCTCCCATATACGCTGCCACAATTGAAATTACTCCTAAAATTATTTGAACACCTAATGTCCTTATACCGATGAATTTAAACTCCTTATCTCTTAATAAAAGGCCATTGGGAACAATATTCCATGTTGCGAACAGAATGTTTAAAGAGAGTAATCTACAAATATTATTTAATTGAGGATCACCATAAAACTTTGCTATCAACGAGGAACATAAAAAGAATAATATGCCAAGAATAATGCCTGAATATGCCGTGAAGGAAAATAGATTATTATAGTCTTTCTCTGTCAGATTTCTTTTCTGTATGATTGCAGAGCTCAGTCCCATATCACTGAATATAGAAAAGAAAACAATAAAAACGGTTGCAACGGCTATTACTCCAAATGCTTTTGGGGGTAATAATCGAGCAAGAACGGATGAGATCAGCAGGGAAATAAAGATACCGGAGTATTTAGCCAATGCAGTGTAGGCTAACCCTGATTTCATCTGCTGTGAGAAACTTTTCTTTTCAGACATTTCTATAGGCTAATCCTTATCAGGATTCAAGTATTTAATAATTTTAGCGGGATTGCCTCCAACGACCGCGTATGGTGGCACATCTTTTGTGACTACTGCTCCGGCACCGATTACAGCTCCCCGACCGATCCTTACTTTTCCAATAATCACCACATTCGGTCCGACAAAAACATTTTCTTCAAGAAACGGCCGACATATCTCACCGTTAACCTCTTTATTTCCCAACGTGGTGTTATTTCTAAAAGAACATCCTCTCCCTATGTATTCAGCATTTAGATATGTGGAAAAGGCATGATGAAACATTATTCCTCCATCAATTACTCCGACGTCCAATATCAGATTAGTGGTCTTTTTATATCCGAGTTGCAGAAATCCATTAAGTCGGGATTTCAGTCGATAATATACCAAATCCCTGAATCCGTTCAGATTCCTCCTGAATAGTGCGAAAGCATATCTTAACTGTTTGGCTCTCGATTCGGGCCATACATAAGATTGAGAATACACACGATTACGGTATTCCATATAATCGTGTGCATCCTGAAGAATTTCTCCTATTCTATTTTTTATAGAACTCATGAATTTTTTCAATTATCGAATCTACCTCTTCGTCTTTTAATTCATAGAACATGGGAAGGCGAACAAGGCAATCTGCGAAACGGTCGCAGTTAGGGAGGTCTAAGCCGACCACTACCTGATCATCTCCGATAGTCTTAACTTCCTGAAGATTATCAGGACGAGATTCGGGATGAGAAGTATAGTATCCGCTCTTATGAAGACTCAAATAGTGGAACACAGAAAGAATCTCATTCTCTTTCAGGAATTTTATCAATCCACTTCTTTGCTCAAGATTCCGACATACAATGTAGAACATGTGTGCATTGTTGGTGGCATACTCCGGAATATCAGGCAGGGAGAAACAGCCTTCTTCGGCTAATCCCTTCAATCCTTGATAATATCGTTCCCATATCTCTTTACGTCGAGTCTGTATGAGATCCATATTCTCAATCTGAGCCCAAAGGAAAGCGGATATCAGTTCGGAAGGTAGGAAAGAGGATCCGGTGTCGACCCAGCCATATTTATTTACTTCCCCGCGGAAAAACTCGGAACGATTCGTACCCTTTTCCCAAATAATTTCCGAACGACGGATGAATCGATCGTCATTGATGGAGAGGAGTCCACCTTCACCGGCGATCACATTCTTTGTCTCATGGAAAGAGAAGCAACCTAGATGACCGATAGAGCCTAACGCACGTCCTTTATAGTAGGAGTCTATAGCCTGAGCCGCATCTTCCACCACGAGCAGATTATGGCGATGGGCTATCTCCATGATTTTGTCCATATCGCAAGCGACACCTGCATAATGAACCGGAACTATAACCTTGGTACGAGGTGTGATAAGAGCCTCAATCTTGTCTGCATCAATATTTGGATTATCCTTATAACTATCGCAAAAAACAATCTTAGCTCCTTGACGCACAAATGCGAGAACTGTTGATACGAAAGTATAGCTTGGTGCAATGACCTCATCCCCGGGTTTTATATCGCAAAGGATTGCCGCCATTTCCAGGGCATCAGTACAAGATGTGGTCATTAGAGCTTTTTTAAACCCACAATGATTCTCGAAATACTCCTGGCATTTCTTGGTGTAAACGCCATTTCCGGATAATTTACCGGAATATACTGCCTGGTAGATATAGTGAGCTTCCTTACCAGTCAGAAACGGTTTATTAAATGGTATCTTCATGAATTTTATTTAATTAAAGTTGCCGGGATTCCTAAATAAGTGCCAGATACTGAAATGTCTTTTACAATAACTGCACCTGCTCCTATTTTTAAAGAATCACATAATTCTATGTTATCTATTACCGTGGCTCCAGTGCCAATAAAAGAACAATTCCCAATCTTTGAAAATCCTGCCACAGATGATTTAGGAGCAAGGAACGAACACATTCCTATTGTTGAATTGTGAGCAACTATTGATCCAAGATTAAGTATTACTCCGTCATTTATTACCGCCTCTTTATCAATTATCGCTCCAGGATAAAAAAATAAATTTTCTCCTAAACGAGCAGATGGATCAACATAAACAGAGGGAGCTATAATATTAAGCATGGGGATGCGATTCTTAAATCTTTCAATAATCTCTTTCTTTGCCTTAAGGTGGTTGTAACCTATCGCGACAAATAGATATTCAAACAGACCCTCATTATGTAATTTTTCCGTATCACTACTTTTCCCTATTACCCGCAGTCCGGCTACCACACTACCTACCGGAGTTACATCGTCAATCCATCCAATTTGTGAGTATTGATTACATCCATTATTCATCAATCTCAAATAATGAGCAGCCTGTAGACCTAATTCGCCACAACCCAATATTGCTACCCTATTTTTTAAAGTATCGTTCTTGGATTCCATTTACTTTTATCTGATTGATATATTATATACCCACTTCTGTCAGCAGAACAAGTAAGATCTTTTAAATCGGTTGATGTTTGATTTATCTCAACTATTACATCTGAAGATATAAGATTCTTAAAAAATGGAAGGAACTCCTCTGTTTCTTTTGACAGAAAATATATACCTGAATACTTTTTTGTATGTATCTGGGGTTCATTGAAGGAGTTCAAAGAGACCTCAATTACCCCCTTTAAAAAATCATATCCTGTTGAAAGTTCCACTAAATCTGATCCAATAAAATCACCTCCCATTCGTCCTCCGATTTCCATTATATATATTGAACCTTTATCAGTAATCTTATATTCAGAATGAGATGCTCCCTCTTTTAGTCCCAATGCTTCAAGCGCTCTTGTCGTTATGGAATAAATCTCTTCGTAAAGTGATTCTGATAATTCAGCAGGTTGATGATGCTCCAATTCAACAAAATGTGGAGCATTAGTTGTGACCTTATCTGTTATTTGAAGAGGATAATGCTTACCATGATATGATATACATTCAACACTAATCTCACGTCCATCTATGAATTCCTCAACAATGGCCTCTCCCTTGAATGAAAAATTAATAGCCTTCTCAATTGCCAAGATTAACTCTTCTTTATTATTAACTTTTGATACACCTAAGGATCCAGATCTATCCGTCGGTTTAACAATCAAAGGGAAACGCCATTCAATACCATGGACTTGGTCAATATTTGTTATACAAAAAAATTGAGGACATAAGATCCCCGCTTGCTGAAGCAATTTTCGCATCATGAACTTATTGTTGGCATTGCAGGCACTTTCATATGAGTTTCCATTTAATCCCAATTTTTCAGCTACATACGCGACTGTCGGCGCAGCGACATCAGATGCAATGGTGCATATGCCATTAATTGCTTCCGTTCTGCATATATCAAGAATCTGTTCTTTTTGAATTATTGATATGGGATAGAAGTGATCAGCAAAATCTTTACACACTGCTCCTTCTAACCAAGCAAAACAGTGAGTCTCGATGCCTAATTCTTTACATTTTTTTATTAATGGCAGCTGTAAATAGCTCCCCCCAATAATAGCTATTTTAGGCTTTACTTGCTTATTCATATTAAATTATCTATTGGTTTAATCCTCTGTACAGAGAAGCGTTCTATACTGCTCCAGATGGTCCCTTTGATAGTATTATTTTAGAGAGAATCTGATATTAAAAAAAGTAAAAAAGATTTCAGCTATTTCAAGGTTCACTTCCTCCCGGCCGACGATGCACCCTCGGGTTTGCGCAGGATAGGCGCTGTGTTCCATCTGGTTTAATAGAAGGTGTAACCCTTCAGGAGTTGGGATAGTGGAACTGCTACAAGTTAAGTCTAAGGAGTAGACTTCGTAATTGTGAGATAGTCGAAAAGTTTGAACATCTCTGAGAAGCCTTTTTGATGCATGGATAATATATCGAATGGCAGTGCGTTTGCTTTAGCCACCTCAATATAAGGTTCTAATTTGCGAAAAAGACCGGGACTCTGATAATAGAAAGTCTCTGACTTATCGTATTGTTTCAGAATTGGGTTGCTTTTCCGTAAATCAGGCTTTAATGCGTCATAATCAGGATAAAATCTATTAGTCTGCTTGAAATGCAATAAATACCAATATTCCAAACATGGAGAGTTGATGATTATGGTCAACTTCTCCATCCATTTGTTTTTTCTACCTTTATTCTTTGTATTATATACTTTATATTTTTCTTGAAATTTTCGGGTTTCTACCGCATCTTTAAGAATATTGTCAAGATCAATGATCAGAAAGATGTGGGAATAGGATTGTCCTGCTAATCTTTCTGCCATTTCAAATAAGTCGTGGACACTCTTCTTCTCCGGGAACTCAGGGGAGATCTTAATTTTGGTGATCTTCTCTTTGGAATAGAACTCCCTAAGCTGCTCAATATACCACTTTTCATCCTTGCCGTCTATTATGACTGCTATGGATTCGCGCAGTCGTTGAGGAGTGGCTTTGAGAGTTTTACGCGCTGACATAGTGGATTTGAATCAATTAATACCGGTATCTCCTAAACTTGGTACTGCACCAAGACGTCCTGTTTTATAAGCCCAGAAGAGATTGGGGAGTTCCTTAATGTCTCTCTTATCGAAATGAGCCAATGAATATAATTCAGTTGCACCTTGAGAGTCCTTTTCAGCAAACCATACACTATCCATCCTGAAATCCTCCGGACTATAAAGAAATTCTCGAAGATGCGTGGTGAAAATCAGTTGAGACTCATGTGAGTTGGATAGAAATGAGGTAATGAAATATCTGTAGAGATCAGGATGTAGCCTACATTCTAACTCATCAATGGCAAGAAAATGATTTTCTTGTACCATTTTCAGCAGGATCCCTGAAAGCTCGAAATATCGTTGCGTTCCCTCCGATTCATCTTCAAATTTAAGAGCTACCGGCCCATTGGGTCCATTATGAAGAAGTGAGATTCTATAGTCGGTAGAGGTGGGATCGGATGAAAGCCTTTCCCTTACATCTGATGGAAGATCGTCATCATTCAATATCACCTCCAACACTTCTTTGGGAATTGGAGTTTTCAAGACCTCAAGTGTGAGGTCAGCAACTCCGATATCTGCCTTTTTCAGAAGATCTTTGAGCAATGCATGATTGATTTTTCCATTATGAATCTCCTTGGCTACAAAATCTTGAAGGTTCTGATTATGAGGGTCTATATTAGGTAACATATATTCTCCAAACCAATCACAGACTTCTTTCATCCACGGAATGTCTACATTGCTTTTCATATAAGCTCCAAACACCGTACGGTTTGGGAGTAGATTGTTTAATAATCCTTCTTTATTAGGGGTATTACGATATTTATTTCCCCACGTGATGTAGGCAATACCTTTCTCAATATCTGTGGTTCGATCAAGGACTTTATGAGCACGTAAATCCTCTAATCCTTGGCGTGTGATAATCTCCTTAAGAATAAA
Organism: Bacteroidales bacterium; assembly: GCA_014800895.1. Taxonomy (GTDB): domain Bacteria; phylum Bacteroidota; class Bacteroidia; order Bacteroidales; family Muribaculaceae; genus Lepagella. The sequence continues at coordinate 48,296 of JAAVFG010000027.1, read as the reverse complement.
GTTATTATTGAATTGAAGCGAGTAGGTGAATTTACTATCTCCACAAATAAAATTTATTTCAATGGAGGATTCGGCGTTTTTATAGTCATCATCAAGCAAGAATGGCTCATATTGTATTTTAGATCCTTTATTTTCAAGTGGATGAATAACGAGTCTTCTCAGAAATTGAAATCCTCTGAGGAAATTACTCTTGCCGGATGCATTAGGCCCTAAGATGGAGATAAGTTTAAGTATCCTATATTTACTTTTTTTGACAACATAGTAGTCATCCAAGTGAGTACTTGACTCGGCAATAAAAGATATGGTTTGTCTATCTTTTATGGATCTGAAGTTAGAAATAGATAAATCTAAAATCATTTACTTAAGCTATTTTGTATTGTAGGGGAGAAAAAGGAAAATGTTTCGAAAATTGGTGTGGGTATAGTCTTTCTTCCGGCTATCGGGGGATAGTCGGAGAAAGAACTGCCTACACTTTCTCCAAATACATGGGCTCCGGCGTGGGTAGATGTTACAAAGATAGGGGGATTTGGGGAAATATGCAAATATTGGAGGAGTTTAATTGTTGGTGTGGAATAAGGGCTGACCGCTCAGTGGCTGTTTTATTTTTAATTTTTTCGGGCATCGAGCCCTCATAAATTAGCGGAAGGCAGGAGCCTCCTGCCCCCAGTGTGATCGGTGGTGGAGGCAGGTGTTTAGATTTTTTGGAGGAGGTCGGGGTGGATGAAGGGGAGGGCGATGGCGCAGAGACCTTCGATTTCTACTACTATATGTTTGTTTTTGCGGATACGGCGCGCGTAGCCTTCGTAGCCGGCGAAAGGACCGGCTATGACACGGAGACGGTCGCCGATCTTGTATTCCTCTTTATGGTAGATTTCGCAGCGGAGGGAGTCGGGGGCGGTGAGGAGGCGGAATAGGCGGAATTGCTCTTCGGGGATTGGGGTGATCTCTTCTCCCGGTTTGTTGCGGTAGATCCAGAGAGCGGGGAGTGGACTTTCTTCTTTTCGTGCTTCTTGCTCGATGGCGCGGGCTTTGGCGCGGTCGGAATGGAGGAATAGTAGTCGGGATATGAGGGGACGCCGGCGGATGGATCCGTCGGCGCGGTGGATTTCCTCAAGTGGGAGGTAAGTGTCGCAGCCTCTGGCTTCTAATTCTTTAGAGAGAGCGAGGGGCTTGGAGGTTTTGATTGCGTACCAGTTCATTATCTTTTTTCTTTGCAGCAAAGCTGCTTACACAGGCGCAGACTCTGCGGATGATGCGGAGTCGTGGAGGATCAGTCGCGGGAGAAGAGGTCGCGTGTATAGACTTTTGAGGAGACGTCGGAAAGGTCGGCGGAGGTGCGATTGGCGAGGATAGCGCGTGATTGCCGTTTGAATTCATCCAGATCGTTGACCACGCGGGAGCCGAAGAAGGTGGAGCCGTCGGGGAGGGTAGGCTCGTAGATAATGACAGTGGCTCCTTTGGCTTTGATGCGTTTCATTACGCCCTGGATGGAGCTCTGTCGGAAGTTGTCGGAGTTGGATTTCATTGTGAGGCGGTAGACTCCGATTATACATTCCTCTTCGGGGTCGTGACGGTAGGTGGGGGAGGAGGTATAGTCGTACCATCCGGCGAGACGTAGCACCTGATCGGCGATGAAGTCTTTGCGGGTGCGGTTGCTCTCCACAATGGCGGTCATCATATTCTGGGGGACATCGGCGTAGTTGGCGAGGAGCTGCTTCGTGTCTTTGGGGAGACAGTAGCCTCCGTAGCCGAAGGAGGGGTTGTTATAGTGGGTGCCGATACGGGGGTCGAGTCCGATACCTTCGATTATGGCTTTGGAGTCGAGTCCCTTGACTTCGGCGTATGTGTCGAGCTCGTTGAAGTAGCTGACGCGGAGGGCAAGATAAGTGTTTGCGAAGAGTTTTACGGCTTCGGCTTCTTTCATGCCCATGTATAGGATATTGATATCCTCCTTTTCTGCTCCATGACGGAGGAGATCGGCGAAGATATGTGCCTGATGATCCATTTCTTTGATGTTGGTAACGGCGAGGATGGCTTCATTTTCTTCTGCAAATTCTGGACGGGAGAGAATCTTGGGGACTCCCGCGATGATACGCGAGGGGTAGAGGTTGTCGTATAGAGCCTTGCTTTCGCGGAGGAATTCGGGGAAGAAGAGGAGGTTGAATTTCTGCGCTCCTTTCTTGGCATATTTGAGATAGAGGGAGCGGCAATAGCCGACCGGGATGGTAGATTTGATCACCATTACGGCATCGGGATTGACAGATAGGACGAGGTCGATGACATCTTCGATGTTATGTGTGTCGAAGTAGTTCTTGACCGGGTCGTAGTTAGTGGGGGCGGCGATTACGACGAAGTCAGCGTTGCGGTATGCTTCGGCTGCGTCGAGAGTGGCTGTGAGGTCGAGCTCTTTCTCTGCGAGATATTTTTCTATGTAATCGTCCTGGATGGGAGATTTTTTATTATTGATGAGGTCGACTTTCTCGGGGATAATATCGACCGCAGTCACGTGGTTATGTTGGGAGAGGAGGGTGGCTATCGAGAGGCCTACGTAGCCGGTGCCGGCTACGGCTATGTTGTATTTTTTCATAATCAAGATGGTTATTGCCGGTGGTCGCTGCGCTCCCGCCTGCGGTTAAAATATGATGGGAAGCCGCTTCGCGTTAGGGACGCGCTTGCGCCTTGCACCGCAACTGAGCAGGGCTTTCGCTCCCGCTCTGCGCCTACTGCGGATTGAGGATACAAATATAAGAAATAAATTGCAGTTTTTGATTCTTTGGGTTGTTTTTTAATATTTTATTCTTTTGAGGGAGTCTTTTTGTATTTTGAATTGGGAGGAGGTGATTTTTTTATTATTTTTGCATTTCAAAGATTAATATTGGTTCTGATGAATATAAGGAAGTATCTTTTTATCGGTTTGATGGCTTTGGCGCTTTCTGCTGGAGCGATGACTGATGATGAAGTGATAAGATATATACGTACTCAGTCGGCTAACGGCAAGACTGAGAAGCAGATTGGTCAGGAGCTGATGGCTCGTGGCGTGAAGCCGGATCAGGTGAGGCGTATCAAGGCGAAGTATCAGCGTGAAGGGACGATGGGCACTGGTGCTGATAACTCGGCTCAGTCTGCGGCTATACAGTATCAGGGGAGTCAGTATAATCAGAATCAGGCAAATCGCAATCAGCAGCCTCAGAATGCAGGAGGTCAGAATCAGCAGGGTAATCTGCGTGGTGTGAATGATGAGACGGTGGTTGTGACCGAGACGGATAATATGGTCATACCGTTTGATCCCAATTATAAGGAGGTGTATGGTCATTCGCTCTTTAATTCGCAGAGCCTCTCATTCGAGCCGAACAATAACATGGCGACTCCGAAGAATTACCGTCTCGGACCCGGAGATGAGGTGATTATCGACATATGGGGCGCTGCCGAAGAGCATCTCCGCGAGAAGATCTCTCCGGAGGGGAGCATAATGGTTTCGCGTCTCGGGCCTGTCTATCTCAACGGGAAGACTGTAGACGAGGCGAATAAATATATTAAGAATCTTTTTGCCAATAAATATGGGGGTCTGAGCAATGAGCAGACCGATGTTAGCGTGAATCTCGGTGATATCCGCTCGATACAGATAGATATCATGGGAGAGGTCAGCACTCCGGGATCGTTCCGGATGTCACCTTTCTCAAGTGTGTTCCATGCTCTCTATAATGCCGGGGGAATAAATGATATCGGATCTATGCGTAATATTTATGTGTTGCGCAACGGTAAGCGCGTGGCGACTGTGGATATATATGACTATCTTTTCAAGGGGAAACAGACGGGAAATATCCGACTTCAGGAGGGAGATGTGATCATCGTGCCTCCCTATGAGCAGATAGTGAACGTGTCGGGAAATGTTAAGCGCCCGATGTATTATGAGATCAAACCGGGAGAGACGGTAGCTTCGCTCCTTGATTATGCCGGTGGTCTTTCGGGTGATGCATATTCGGGGATGGTGCAACTGTCACGCCAGAACGGCACGGAGAATGAGCTTTATAATGTGGAGAAGGGTGATTTCGATTCATACCGTCTGAAGGATGGGGATGTGGTGACTGTCGGCACTGTCCTTGATCGCTTCTCCAACAGAGTAGAACTCAAGGGAGCTGTAACACGCCCGGGATTATATGCCTTGGGAAGCGGAGCGACAACGCTTACCGAAATGCTTCGACTTGCCGAGGGACTTACGGATGATGCCTATAAGGGGAGGGCGCTGATCTACCGTCAGGGACCGGATATGACCTTTGAGGTGATACCCGTAAATTTGGGATCTGTGATGGCGGGTATTTCGCCCGATATAACATTGCAGAAGAATGATATCGTGGAGATAGCGAGCGTGCAGGATATATCGGAGAAGGGGGACTTCACTATCAACGGCATGGTGACTAATCCAGGGGCGTACAGTTATATGGCAAATACGTCGGTGGAGGATCTTATCCTGCGTGCGGGCGGTCTCCGGGAGGGAGCATCAACAGCGCGTGTGGATGTGTCGCGCCGTATCGTAGATCCGGCTGCCATGACAGAGACCAACCAGTTGGCGCAGACATACACAATCAATATCGTTGGAGGCTTGGGCACCAAGAATAATCCGGCGAGCGAATTTATGCTTAAGCCATATGATATAGTGACTGTACGTACCGCTCCGGGCTATCAGCCTCAGGAGATGGTGGAGATAGATGGACAGGTGCTTTTCGGGGGGGCTTATACCATCTCGAAGCGTAATGAGCGCCTGAGCGACCTTGTGGCACGCGCCGGAGGAATCGTGGACGGAGCCTATGTAAGGGGGGCTTTCTTGAAGCGTAAGATTTCGGATGATGAGCGTCAGGCGAGGGAGAATGTTCTCAAGATGGCGATGATGAATCAGGAGGGCGCGGATTCCATCTCTACAAGTAAGATAGAGGTTTCGGATGTGTATAGCGTTGGTATCAATCTCGAACTGGCGTTGGCATATCCTGGCTCGTCGCAGGATCTTGTGTTGCAGCCGGGAGATAAGCTTTATATACCCGAGCAGGTCAGTACGGTCAAGATTTCCGGCGAGGTGATGTATCCGAATACGGTGGTATATCAGCCTGGGCTTAAGGTCAGCGACTATATCAAGGAGGCGGGAGGCTATGGCAACAACGCCAAGAAGAGCAAGTGCTTCATCGTGTATTTGAACGGTCATGTCGATAAAGTGGGACGCAAGACGGTGGTAGAGCCGGGTGCACAGATCATCGTGCCGGCTAAGGAGCCGGGCGGTGGCTTCAGTTGGGAGAAAGCATTGACGTTTATATCCGGATTTGGATCGGTGGCTACAATGGCGGCTACTATCGCTTCATTATTTAAGAAATAAGGCTATGGAAGATAATAATCGAGCTGAGACTCTCTCACAGAACCAGGACAATGCAGGGCGAGTTGAGGCTCTCTCACAGAACCAGGAAAATACGCCTCAAGCGGAGGAGAAGGAGATAGATCTGATAGATATCTTCAAGAAGCTCTGGGGGAATAAGAAGACCATCGGGCTATGGTGTTTTGTAGGCGCTGTATTGGGATTGGTAGTGGCTTTCTCCATACCGAAGGAATATACCACAAAGGTGACATTGGCTCCGGAGGTTAAGGATGGGAAATCGGGCGCCGGGAATTTAGGCGCTTTGGCTGCGATGGCAGGAGTGAATTTAGGAAGCGGAGGCGCAGACGCTGTTTCCCCCCAGCTCTATCCGGATATCGTGAAGTCAGTGCCGTTCGGACTATCACTGCTTAATATCCCTCTTACGGATATAGATGGGAAGAGAAAGTTTACACTGGAGGAATATCTGCAGAATGATGTCCGTGCTCCATGGTGGGGTGCGATTACGGGTCTGCCCGGCAAGATGCTCGGAGCCTTCCGCGGAGGAAATGAAGAAGTATCCGAGGGGGGTGAGAGCGAGGAGCCATTCCGTATCACTCCCCAACAGGATGCTCTTCTTGCAGCCTTAGGGGGAATGATCGGGGTATCGGTAGATGTCAAGACTAATGTGATTACTGTCGGGGTGACAATGCAGGATCCGATGGTGTCTGCGATAGTAGCTGATACGGTGGTGAGCCGACTGCAGGAGTATGTGACGGATTACCGTACGAACAAAGCGCGAAAGGATCTCGAATATATTGATAAACTGAATGAGGAGGCGAAACAGGCTTATTATAGCGCACAGCAGAAATATGCCAATTATCTGGATACGCATCAGGGGATGGTGATGTATTCGGCTCAGACGATGCGCGACAGACTGGAAAATGAGGCTACATTAGCTTTCAATATGTTCAATCAGACATCCCAGCAGTTGGCGATGGCAAAGGCGAAGGTGCAGGAAGTGACTCCGGTTTATGCGGTGATTTCTCCGGCGACTGTTCCTAACAAGCCATCGGCTCCGAGGAAGCCGCTTATACTTGTGGGGTATGTATTTCTGGCGTTTGTGGGGGCTGTTGCGTGGATCCTATTTGTGAGACCGCTTAAGGAGCAGCTTCGGGCGGAGAAATCTGACTTCGGCGCATGAGCGCCTCACACGGGATCGGAAACCGAGAGAACGGGATAATGGCGCAGGATTTTGCTTTTTGATATGATAAAGGATTTAAGATATAATATATTATTAATATTGGGGGCGCTTTTTGGGGGCGCCTTCTCTTTGTCTTTCTCTTTACAGGCGGGAAATCCGGGGGATCTGCTTGATGGAGTGCTTTCCGCTATGGAGAATACGCAAGCCAAAGGCTCTAACACAGGGCAGACTCCGACTGCTGGGAGAATTCGAGGCAAAGGCTCTAACACAGGGCAGACTCCGACAAAGGGGGAGGCGGAATTATTTGGTTCGATTGCAGATGCGATGATGCCGTCTGGAGATAATTCGGCTCTCTTCGGGGCAGTAGCAGATGCGATGATGCCTGGGGGAGGAGAGACCGGACTCTTTCTGTCAGTAGCGGATGCGATGACGATGGATAGTGCCTTGGATTTTCTAAACGGACTTTATGATGAGGCGGGGACGGACGAAACGACCTATTATAGATATCACTCCGGAATAGCGGGGGAGGCTGTGTTGCCTGTCAGCGGGATAATCAGTTCACGATTCGGCTATCGTCCACGGTTCAAGCGGATGCATAAGGGGATAGATATTTGTCTGCAGGTGGGGGATACTGTGGTTTCGGCATTGGATGGTGTAGTATCGCGTGTGGCAAATGATCCTCGCGGATATGGTAATTTCATTGTGATCAGGCATAACGGGGGCTTGGAGACAAGATATGCGCATTTGAGCCGGTCGCTTGTATATCCCGGCTTACGGGTATGGGCGGGTGATCCGATAGCACTGGGTGGAAATACCGGAAATTCAACAGGCCCGCATCTGCATTTCGAGACAAGACACAATGGGGTGGCTTTTGATCCCTCCGATATGTTTGATTTCAATATGCCCGGCGGGATGCAGAGACACAGGACTCTGGCAGATCTGGATAGGCTGAATCCTAAGAATAATAATTTGCCGACTAATCCCGTCAAGGGCACTTATATAGTGAGAGCCGGGGATTCTTTGACGAGTATATCAAGGGCGACTGGAGTTTCGGTGCTAAATCTTTGCCGTCTGAATATGATATCCACTACTGAGAGATTGGAGGCGGGGAGAATGATAAAGCTTAGATAAGCGTAAGGCGAGCCAGGGGCTCGCCTTCTATTTTGCTTTTATTTTCTTCGCCGCAGTGCGACTCACACGGGCACAGACGCCGCTAATTGGATATGACCCATACTCTTCTTATTAGGCTGATATCTTGACTTTGCTAATCTGATACCGCTTGGACTCTTCTAATCAAGCTAATAGATTTGATTAGGATAATCATACAATCTGGAGGAGACGGAGCTCATCGAGGATTTCGTTGCCGGAGAGTGTGCGACGACGTGAGATGGTGTGTGCGAATTCGTCAATGGCGGGGATTACGCGCGGATTATTGAAGATGCGCTTCATATAGGTGTTTGTGCGATTGTAGATGCTTTTTATCTCATCATCTTCAAGGGAACATGTCTCACGCCCTTCTTCAGCTATCTCGGCATAGATTTCATCAAGAATATCTTGGGGGACGGGAGTGTGGAGACGCACTAATGAACGTGCCATGACGTTTGAGAGCACCATAGCTGAAGTGATGTGGAAATTATGGAGGAGGTTGTTCCAGTTGGTCTTGACGGAGACTGCAGGAGAGGCGGGAAAGTAATATTGATGCGAGAAATTGACCATTGGTCCTTCGTTATCGAGGGATATATCGGCTACGAAGTCAATTGCATCAAGAGCGGCAAGAGATATTGCCATTCCTGCGAGCCCGTAGGCTTTGTCGTCCTCGTTGAGGTATGTGAGGGTGATATTTTCCATGAGATTCTTTTTTAGTTGAAACAAAAAAGGGGAGGATTTAGTTTTTTCTTCGCCGCGTGGCGGCTCACACAGGCACAGACGCCGCTATGGGGGCAGAGAAATAAAAAAGCAGATGCTTTGGCGTTCGATCGCCAAAGCATCTGCTTTTTAGAAATTAAGGGAGATACCGCCGGCAAAGGCTATGCCTTGCGCCGGGAGGGAGGGGAGGATCTCAATGTGCTGGTTGAGGATATTGTCTACCTGCAGCCATAGTGCGACGGTGGGGCTGAATGACCATGAGGCGCCGAAGTTGAGGGTGGTCATGTCGGGGAGACGACGGGAGGTGAGGATAGACTCGTCAAAGCCACGGTCGGTGTGGTATTCCCCTATTATATATGCCCGCCTTACTCCCCGGTAATTATAGGAGAGGGATAGCTTCAGAGGGTCAATCGGATTGGTCTCGGCTGTGATATCCGCAACCCAGCGCGGGCGGTCAAGACCGTTGAAATAGCCTTTCTTGCCTGCCTGAGGTTGATATGAACCATGGGCGGAGATTTTAAAGATTTTACCTAAGTCATACCCTATATTGGCACGGAGTGAATAGCCGTGTAGGTCATAGCTCCCTTGAATGGCTTTGGAATAGTTGATATCGCCAATGCTTTGGCTATTTGAAGCGGAGATAGGAAGATTTGTAATCAGCCCGGGATATAGGGTGCCGTTGATAGCCGCCTGATACCACCCGCCGGTGTATTCCCCTTTGGAGACACGGAAGGCGAAACCGAGTCCGGCAGAGAAGCCGGAGAATGGTCCGAATGAAACTCCGAATTCTCCGTCAAGAGGTGAATAGACAGGGCGGGTATTGCTCACGAATGGCATCTGGTAATAATCCAGCTGGGCATTGGAGGCGAGAGTGTTTAGACGGCTGCCCCCTTGCAGATGCAGAAATAAGCGTGCTCCCCCTCCGTCATAATCCGCCATGACATCGGGCGCGAAATGGAAAGCGGAGTAGCGATTATCCGGCATTCCGGCGTTGGCGGCTATATCTATATCCACACCGATACGGATGTTGAGACGGTCGATAGCAAAGCGGTAATAGGGGGTGAGGGAAGCGAGGAAATAGGAATCCGGTTTCAAGAGACCGTCAGTGCTCATAAAGATATTGTTAGGACCACCGAACTGAGGCTCTTCCGTTTTAAAACCGCTGTAAAGGAGGGCATCGGCATTCAGATCCAAACCCACTGCCGATTTGTCAGAGAGGGGGAAATTTAATCCGGCGCGTAGATTGATGTCTGTCTCGTGAGTAGACTTATACTTTCCCAAGTCGCCTAAGACAGGGAGCGGTGCGCCAGGAGCCGGGACGAGAGTGGGGATATAGAAATCGGAATATCCGAAATAGCGCACGCCGGCACCAACATTCCAGGAGATATTATCAGAGCTTGTCAGAGAGCGCCAGTCCACGCGGAAAGAGAAGTCATTGAGAGTCTGCTTAGGCGCCTTATAGAAATTCTGATCGCTGTAATAGCCGTCAATGGGACCGAAAGCGGGATTATAGCCGTAGTAATCAAAAATGCCGAGATGATAGTCGGCAGCCGCCTCAAGACGACCTTTACCTTCGAAAAGATGAGAGCCGTATAGACCGATGGCTTCATCATATCGATACATCTTGTTATCGCTCGAATGAGTCGGGAAATTTGGCTGCCAGAGGGAAGTGGAATTATGCTGGAGGCGGACACCGAAAGAGGTGGTCTCATCCTGCAGGAAGCGATAGCCGGCGGAAAGGGTGGAGTTAAGCCAGGAGCCCATGCCGAAGTCAAGATAACCACGCTGGCGTGAAACCAATCTTGAGTCGCGCCATCCCATGGCAGGGAGCGTATAGATAGACTGACCGAAACATGCGGGCACACCATTGGAATCATAAGAGAGAGGCGATGTCTCAAGCTCAAATTTCTCCTGACGAGGGAAAGCGTTGATACGGTCGAGACGTATCACCTCCGGCACATACTTACCCTCTACGGAGATGCTTTGGTCAAACTGGGCAGAGGCAGGGAGCGAGGCGATAAAAGAGAGGGAGAGGATGGATGGGAATATATATCGTTTCTTCATTAGAATTCAAATTTACCAGGAAGTGAGGCGAGAAGATATGGCGGAAGATATTTCCTTCTCCTTGCCGGGATAATTATCGCGGAGACTCTGCAGATACTCCTTCGCCAGACGGGTCTGACCCTGCGCATGATAAGCATCAGCGAGGAGTATGAAGCCTTTCGCGAGCTGGAACTCATGAGGAGAACCGGCATCTGTGAAAGCAAGGGCTGTCTTCTCCGCCAAGGGATAATTGCCGACAGAGAGATAATACTCCACAAGCCTTACTGCCGCTTTAGCGCCGGCAAGAGAGGCGGGATTCTCGGCAAGACGCTGCAGAATAGGCGCCGCCTCCGCCCCTCGTTTCAAATCAATAAGAGCCTCCGCCTCAATAAGGGAAGCATCCTCAACGGCATCAGCAGCGAGCCCGCCTGTCAGACGAGCTTTACGCGCATATTCCAGACGCTCGGAAGGCTCGGCGGATGAGCGCATGATGCCGGCGGCAGCCTCCGCTCCGAAATCCTCCGGCGCACGGCGTTCAAGTTCGCGGTAAGCGATTAGGGCATCTTTACCGCGATTTAAATTGTCCTCAAGAATCTGAGCTTTCATGAGAAGCGCCTCCGGTGCCTGCGGGGAATGAGGGCGAGCTGCAAGGAGATGAGACAGGGTCTCCTCAGCCTCCTCATATTTACCGCTATTGCGGAGCGACCAGGCGATATCGAGAAGAGCTTGCGCCAGATATTTACCATCAGGATAATCACGGACATAATTGCGCAGGAGAGTGATATTCGCGCTGTTATCCACATATGCCATCTCAGCGCCATCGAAAGCGAGCTGCTCCATCTCATCAGGTTGTAGCTGAGCCGCCCCCGGCACACTTGACAGGAAACGGGCATAATCCGACAGTTCGCCTACGGAAGCATAATATTTTTTCAAGTCATCGTTAGCCATCTGCGCCTCCTCGCTTGAGGGCCAGCGGCGGATCACCTCCTTATATTCCTCCACAGCTTCCGCCGTGCGACCGCGGCGAAGGTCGGAGAGAGCCAGCGAGAGACGCGCCTTACGCGCCTGAGTGCCATCGGGATACTTGGAAGAGACCTCACGGTAAGCCTGGGCGGCACGGTCAGCCTGTCCCAGCGACTCATAGGTCATAGCCTTCTCGAGAATAGCGCTTGATGCCCACTTTGAGCCGGGATAAGAAGTTTCAAATTTATCCAATTCGGCAATCTTGCCTTTGGTGTCGCTTCCCAGACCGAGCATGACTGCATGGCGATAAGAGGCATAGTCAGCATCGGCGGCATTATTTCTGATCGCCTCGGCATACGCCTCACGCGCCTGAGTGTATTTTCCGGTATAATAAAGACAGTCGGCACGGCGGATGAGGGCGTCATCCTTCAGTGGAGACGGGAGAGCCGGAGAAGCTGCGAGAGCATTAAGAAACTCACTTGCCGCCGCAGCGTAATTATCCATCATATAAGATGAATATGCCTGATTGTAAAGAGCGAGGGAACGGTTGGCAGAAGGTTTCATCTGCTGAGCGGCGAGGTGGTAAGCCTCCTTTGCCCCCTTGAAATCAGCTAATGAATAAAGAGCATCGCCGAGCCATAGCTGTGACTGAGCGGCAATCTCCTTTGAATGAGAGGACAACGCTATCGCCTGACGCAGATAGATGGCACCTTCACGTGCGCGACCATTAGCCACCGACTCCACGCCCAATTCATATAAAATCTTCTGCTTGGCTGCCATAACGCGGGAAGAGGGGCGCGAGATAGCCTCTATGCTCTTCAGCGCCTTGCTATAATTACGGTCGTTATAATAGGCAGTGGCGAGATATTCCTCCACTTTGGGGAGATATTCCGAATTTGGGAAAGTCTTTATAAATCGCTCAAGGAGAGAAGCCGAAGAAGAGAAAGGTATCTTACCGCCGCGAGTGATAGCAGCCGCGTAATTATAGAGCGCTGTCTCAGTTACGTTGGAGTCGAAATCGGATTTAGCCGCCTTCTCAAAAGCCATAGCTGCCGCGTCGGTATTCCCGCTCTTCAGTTCGCACTGCCCTAAATATAGCCATGCGCTCTGCCCCAGAGAGGAGTCAAGAGAAGTAAGCGAAGAGAATCTTTCGGCTGCCGAGTGCCAGTCTCCATCCTCATAATCCGCCACGGCGAGAGCATAATTTGCATCCGGAGCTATATTCGAGCCCACGGATGAGGCATACGAGGAAAGATATTTACGCGCTAAGGAGAAGTCACCCTCCTTGAAGTATGATAGACCCAACACGCGCTCAGTCTCCGGAATAAACTCTGCGGGAGCGCCGCTGCTCAAGAGAGCCGGAGCTTTGGATATGACCTCGCCGAAACGAGAATTGGCATAATCAATCTGTATCAGATAATAGAGCGGATCAATCCCGTCGATAGAGCCTGCAACGCGGGAGAAGCCGGTATAAGCCTTATCCAGTTCGCCGTCACGGTAATCAAGGTATGCCTCATAGAAACGCACCGGTTGACGGAATTCCGGAATACCTGCGATAGATCTGAGAAGCGGACGCGCCTGTTCGCCCCGATCGGTTTTGATAAGAGATAGTGCCTTACGATATGTATATACCGGGAATTGAGTGCGGTTGAGACGAGGATAGTCGATATTCTCGTATTCCTCCAGTGCCTGTTCCCAATCATGATTGAAGAAATAATAATCGGCAATCGACAGCCGTGCCTTCAGAGCAAGAGGGGAAGCCGGGAACGCGGATTGGAACGCCCTCAGCATCTCTATGCACTCGGCATCCCCGCGCTGATAGAGAGCTTCCGCAAGCATATAGATATATTTCTCCTTCGCCTCCGGAGAGAGGAGGGATATAAGGGAAAGGTCGGTATTGCGGTTGGAAAGCATCTTGAGCTGATCGATCACACCTGCATAGTTCTGCTCGCCGAGCATGGTTTCGGCACGTTGGAGATATCCGAGAGCCTGCGGAGAGAACCTTTCGGGAGAGGATGAGACCTGTGCCTCCCCTTCCATAGGATAGAAGATGGAGGATAAGGCAAGTGTGGAAGCCGATATTGACAGAGCCGCCGAACGGAGAGAGGAGAACCGACGGGAGGATTTATTATTCTTTCGCATAAAATACTATTAAGCAGCTACTTAATCGTTTATAATCAGAAGATCATTTTTTCGAGGATATAGACTCCGACGCCTGCAAGATAGCCGAGAAGAGCGAGCCATGAGAATTTCTTGAGATACCATCCGAAGGATATTTTCTCAAGACCCATGGCTATCACGCCGGCAGCAGAGCCGATAATGAGAATCGAGCCGCCCACACCGGCACAGTAGGAGAGGAGCTCCCAGAAAGTACCGTCAACCACGAAGTTGGCAGCATAGCCTGTAGCGCCCGCATCGGCGATGGGATACATACCCATCACACCTGCCACGAGGGGGACATTATCCACAATAGATGATAGGGCGCCGAGCACAACATTAATCACATACACATCATGAATCTTCTCATCCAGCACCTTTGCCATGTCGGCGAGCAGACCGGTGGACTGAAGNACAGCCACAGCCATCAGGATGCCGAGGAAGAAGAGGATAGAAGGCATGTCGATACGTGCTATCACCTTGGGGAGGCGGAGCTGTTTGGCGCCATCCANCATCTTCTTCCTGTTATAGAAGCACTCCGTGAAGACCCAGAGACAGCCTAACACGAGAAGGATGCCGACAAACGGAGGGAGATGAGTGATGGATTTGAATATAGGGACGAAGATAAGACCGCCGACTCCAAGGAAGAAGATAGTCTTCTTCTCGCGTTCGGATATGAAACGGTTTTCAGTCTCGAAAGGGGGTAAGGACTCGAGATCACCTTTAAGGCTGCGTGCTATGATAGCAGTCGGGATTACCATTGCCACAAGAGAGGGGAGAAGGATATAGGAGAGGAGCGATACGGCAGTGACATTGCCCTTCACCCAAAGCATGATAGTGGTGACATCNCCGATCGGCGACCATGCGCCNCCNGTATTGGCNGCNAGCACGATAGCTCCGGCATACAGCCAACGCTCCTGCTGGTCCGAAATGAGTTTGCGGAGAAGGAGAATCATCACGATGGTCGTGGTGAGATTATCAAGCACAGCCGACATGCAGAAAGTGGTGAAGGATATAATCCATAGGAGCTTACGCTTATTGCGGGTAGTGATCTGATTTGTAATGATACCGAAACCTCCGTGGACATCGACCAACTCAACGATGGTCATGGCTCCTATAAGGAAGAGGAGGGTCTGAGTGATATCTCCGAGATGCTCGACAATATCCACATTAAGCACNTATTCCAGCGCCTGGCGATGCAGNGGNGCATCGGCAAGGGAAGGATTGTCGGCNAGGAAACGATGGAAATGCTCTGCCGAGACTTTAGGAACGATTTCAGCGGCNCCGAGTGCGTAAAGCACCCACATCAGCATACCGAGGACGAGAGCTGACGCCGTCTTATCCACCTTCAGGGGATGTTCGAGGGCTATGGCGAGATAGCCTACTACGAAGATAATTATCAGGGTGGTTAGCATGTAGTGTATAATATTATAGTTATGAGATATAGTATATTAACTTAGAGCGTTGATGACATCATTCAGGACTCCTTCCTGAGCGAGAATCGTCTCGACAAATTCGCGGAATGCGCCGTCGCCTCCCGATTTCCCGCCGATATATCGTGCATGGGAAGCCACATAGAAAGGTGTATTCTCAGGGCAACCCGGAAACCCGACTGCGCGAAGCAGGGGGAGGTCATTTATATCATCTCCGATAAAAGCCACCTCCCGCAGCGATATCCCCAGCTCCTCGCAAAGGGAGCTTGCCAGCGCCAGCTTATCCTTCACACCGAGATAGCAGCGGTCAATCTTCAGTTTCTCGGCACGTCGCGCCACGACCTGTGAGTTCTCACCAGTCATTATAGCCACCGGGATATCGAGATGACGCAGGAAAGCCACGCCCCAACCATCCTTGACAGAGAAGCGTTTCATAACGTCTCCCTCGGCAGTGTAATACATACCGCCGTCGGTCCAGACGCCATCTATATCGGTAATGAAAAGTTTGGGAAGCATTCTTATTGGATATTATCAGGATAAATAATGGAATCAGCGGGGAGATCANGGAGAATACTCTTCCCGATCACTTCCTCCTTACGGCTCCATTTAAAGCCATCGCCGGGAGAGAGGAGATGAATATCCTCCTCCGTGATGATATGTCCGGCGGGGAGGTCACGGCGGGAAGCGATCGAGCGTTCAAGCTTATTTTTAGCAGCGGTGACAGCCTCGTCGATATAAAGGTCATCGCGTCCGAGCCAGCGCTCNGCCACACGGATATCGCGCACCATTCGGTTGACACCGTCAGGTCCCAGAGATCCTTGCTGGTCGGTGCCCTTCATGTGGCGGTCGATAGTGATGTGCTTCTCGATAATCTTCGCACCCATCCCGACAGCCACGGCAGGCGCCGCTATGCCGATAGTATGGTCGGAAAAGCCGATGGTATACTGCGGATAGTTGCGGAGGAGATAAGAGATGGTGCGGAGGTTGAGATTATCGGGNCGNGTAGGATATTGGCTCACGCAGTGAAGGATAGCGATATCGGAATGATGGCGGGTGATAATCTCCAGAGCCTCATCGAGCTCCTTCTTTCCCGCCATGCCGGTAGAGAGGATAATAGGGATTTTTGTCTCCGCCAGCGCCTCGAGGAGCGGGAGATTGGTGAGGTCGCGGCTTGCCACTTTAAGACGGTCGGGAGTGAAGAGCTTCAGAAGGGAGAGGCATCCGGGAGAGCATAGAGTCTCTACGAAATCCAGTCCATACTCCTTCGCATGGCGATATACCTCGAAATGCTCCTCGTCAGAGAGCTCGAGAAAAGCGCGATGTTCGCCATATGTCTTGCCGAAAGANTGGGGCGAATTGTAAGGACGGCTCATCTGCTCGGCGGACAGCTCCTCGCGGAGGTCGCGCTTGGTAAGCTTCACGGCATCCATAGGGAGGAGGTCGAGGTCGGAAGCCTCATCGCGCACAGGACGCGCCACGAGGTCGACGATTAATTTCGCGATATCGACAGAGCCGTTATGGTTCTGTCCTATTTCGCCGATGATATATGTATGTTGAGGATTATTCATTTTTCGTTCTGCGCAATATTGGTTTTCATCACTTCCCCGTATCTGCGGTTCTCATCCACCATCTCCACCAGCTCGCGGATAGAGCCTGAAGATTCCCTCTCCATTCTTTTATAAATCTCCTGNAGGAGAGCGAAGTCTGAGGGNGTGTCAAGCGTGAAACGCAGGTCGGATCGTTTCCTTAGAAATTCCGGGAGAGGAATCCTCTCCACCTTGAATAATTCCGGAGTGGAATAGAGGAAAATCGTGACATGCTCGAGATTANTCTTCTCCTGAGTGGCAGCGGCGGCGCGNCGGAGCGCATCAGCAGTTGCCAGCTCGGCAAAAAGACCGAGATGCGACTTGATGGATGGTCTGCCATCCGGAAAAGCGAAGCAAACATAATCCGCTCCCGAATTATCCTGAGCCTTGAACAATAGCTTGAATGACTCAACATCNAGGAAAGGATTATCCGAGCATACACGGATAATACGGTCGAGACCGAACTGATCAGCCGCACCGATAAAACGGGAGAGGACATTCTCCTCGCTGCCACGGAAACAATCCACGCCGTGACTGCCGGCAATCTGTTCGAATATGTCATCGTTAGGATTGACAGTCGTAGCGAGCACTATTCTTTTATCGGGATAAGCGCGTTTGATATTATCGAGGATGATATCAATGATCCTTCTCTCCCCGTCGAAAGGGAGAAGAATCTTGGCAGGCATACGTGTCGAGCCGGAGCGTGCCTGGATGACGATGCCATCCTTGATATCCTTACTTACATCTTCAGTCATTTTATATCGTTATCAGAGGAGGGAAGCTTCTCGCGGCGGAAAGCATCGATAAAGCTGCCCGGAGTGATGTTAATAATTTCCTTACCCAGCGAGTCGGCGTAATCACGCAGGATAAAATAGGCGCGGAAAGCGACGTGCATGTGATAGAGGATGGTATGCAGATGCGCCGAATTAAGATCCTCCTTCTTCACCGTCTCCGCCTTGGAGACATCCCGGTCATAGAAATGCTTCTGATGCATCAGCACTTCATTGTCATCAGTGACAGATATTTCGGGGAGCCATGAATGGTCAGCTCCTGCGAGATAGATCTTTCGGAAGGGGAGACGTANNGCAGTGGCGATGGAGGGAATCAGCACATTATGNGGGCGCGGCATCCCGAGCCCCTTGCGGAAAGCCCATCGCTCGAAAGCGGGGAAGCCCTCGATAGGGGTGGAATTATATATATGCACCTTAATGTTGGGATTTTTCTCAAGCATCGGGCGCCATTTCTTATCAGAGAGGGCTCTTGCCGGGACAAAAAGATGCAGGGTCCAATCNGTTTTCTCAGCGAGCGAACCGAACAGCGCCTCCCTTTTCTCATCCACAATCCAGAAGAGAGGATCGGCTATNAGATAGAATTCAGGACGCAGCTCAGTGAAGAGTGGGGAAGTGGCGCAAAGGTTGACCGCNAGCAGAGATCGTGATCTGAGCCAGTCGCGATNCTGCTCTACAGTCTTCGAGAGAGAAGGACCATTAGCCAGAATCACGAGCTCATCCCTCCCCTTCTCCACTTCAGGCAGAGGAGAAGAGGGTCTTGACATCAGCGGAATCTTGATCAGGCTAAGAANAGACTGCTCAAAATTGGAGCCCCATTTCATCAACTTATCTAATTTTCCCATGGCGAAAAAATAAAATAATCCAAAGTTATCATTTTTTTCTGAGGAAATAAAGCGAAAAGGGGGATAAAAGTATTGAAGTTATGAAGTTAATGTGTAATTTTGTGAAAGAATAAAGAATATCATTCCTATCATACGAATATACCTACATGAAACGCATACTGATTATAGCGACATTACTGTTATCGGCGGGAGGCATGACGCTTCTTGCAGGGGAGAGCGAGCTCTCATCGGCAGCTCCGGCAGCAACGAAGAGCAGCCGCTCTTTGAAATTCTCACGTGTGAGGAATGACACCACGCGCCTGGCAATGTTCGAGAGAACACGCCCGCAGGGAAATAAGGAGATACCNGTGCCCCATTTCTGCATTCATACGGAAGATAACAGTTTTGTATTGTCTATCGGCGGACAGATAAATCCTATAGTAGGTGTAGACTTGGGCAATAACCTGTATGAGCAATCATCTGCGGGAATCAACTTTATCACCAATTCTATTCCGGTTCCGGCAGTAAAGGGACATCGCTCACGCTTTTATATCAACTGTCTGAATGCGGATATAGACTTTCAGGTAGTGGGATTGGGAGGNCAGGAGAATCAGATCACGGGTTATGTCAAATTCGGTACGAACGGCAATACCAATGCCTTGCAGCTAAAGGATGCTTACGTTTCATGGAGAGGCTTCACGGCGGGGCGTAAATCCACTCTCTTCAAGGATGGGCGTGCCTGTCAGCCCCCGACAATCGACCCTCAGGGACCATGCGGAATGGTAGACGAGACAGCATATGAGGTGTCATATATATCGCCTTATATCAATGGCTTCCGTGGAGCACTGGGAGTGGCGACTCCTACATATTATCATTCCTCCGGTCGCTATTATGGACCCGACTTNCAGGCATGGGGTAAAGAGGAGGGGGAGTATGTCGCCGACCCTACTTATTACACACAGAATATCCCTGATGTGCCGGTATGGATAGAATGGAGCCATTCAAAGTATAACCGTGTAAGATTAAGCGCCATACTGCGCAACTTCGTATATAGGGATGTAGTGACCGAGAGCAAGCATCACGCCGCAGGGTGGGGAGTGATGTTGAGCGGAAATTACAATCCGATAAAACCTNTGGTATTCTATTTCACCGGAGTATATGGAAAAGGTATAGGCAATTATATTCAGGATTTGTCCGGATTGCCGCTATCATTCACTCCGAGCTCCAAGCATCTGGGACGAATGCGTGCAAATCCCATGATGGGATTGATGTTGGGAGCGAGCTATAACTTCAAGGAACGCTGGCAGTTTAACATGATGGCTTCCGAGGCGCGTATATGGGGAGTCGGTCCCTATGCCGAAGAGAATGCTACCGAGAATGGTCATTTCAACGANTATAAATATGGCTTCTATTATGCTGTAAACGGCTTCTATAACATCACCTCCTATCTTCAGGTAGGACTCGAGTATCTATACGGACAGAGGATGACCTGGAATTACGGGTCGGCACATGATAACCGNATACAGACGCAGTTCATGCTTACATTCTAATTTTTAACATAANACTATCCTTTATAAAAGGTAAGATATATTCAATAATAAGNTATATACAATAAAAAGATAATAAAATGGCAACAAACCGACCGCAATTCTGGCTACAGGTCAGAAAAGATTACATTTTCGACAATTTTGATAATCTCTTGTCTTATTTACGTCAGTATAGTTATGATCCCAAAGAGGAGCATCCCGATTATGAATCCACATTAAGATGTATGGTGGAGCTATCGGATGAATTGGCTGAAAAAGTAACAACCACCCCCTTCTATCGTCCTCTTGGTTTGGGTTATGAGCCGACAGCCGTAATAAGACTCTTCTGCGCCACAATTCTTGCCGCNAATAAAGCCGGGCGGACCCTTCATCATCTGATCGCGTCGCTTGTTGATCTTGTAGTTAAAGCCGGACTGGAGATTAAGGCTGATCCGTTGGTGAGATTATATGATATAGTGTGCGATTGTATTAGGGGGAAGCGATTGGTAAGGTGCGGCTTCACATGGGATGATATNGTGACCGAGCAGTTGCAGTGCGGTCTTTTTGTGGAGAAATTCATTCAGATGCAATTTGCGGATCTGCCTGATGATGCAGCCACGATATTTATAGAAAACCGCGGACTCTTCATGGTGCCTCGTGTGGGAATCTCCGAGCTTGTAGTGGCAAACAGGGTGAATTATGAGAAGATGACTCCTGAGGTGCAGCTNCATCTCCCTAATGTGATGGATGTCATTGTCCCCAAACGCGAATTTGAGAAAGGAGGGGATTTCGACTCCTTCTATAAGGTGACCACCCGTCTGCTCTCCGCTCAGGATCAGGTGAAAGCCTCCACACGCAGNGTATTGAATAATTATACTTTTCAGGATTGCTTCATAGTGAAGGTGGTCAATAAGCGCGGCATACGTATCGAGGCTGAGACCATTGATCCCGATTACAGCTATATGCGCGGTAAGGTTTTCCTTAATGCAGGCGACAAGCGACCTGTGCCCGGATCATTTGCAGAAGAGATAAAGGAGGGTGATTATCTGCGTGTNTGTATAGCGGAAGATCCCAATTATACCTTCGAGATACAATATCCNTTCGAGACCTTCTATCGCAAGCATGCCTGCGGACTGGCGGATATGCCTCTATATGCCCGCTTCTCCACTTCCTACGGAANGGGAACGGAATGGGTNACTCAGGATGGACTTCATGTCGGGATAGATAACGGCAAGCTGAAGGATCTGACTCCGGAGGAGCGGGAGCAGTTTGATGCGATATGCTCATCTCATGGNGTGCTTGAGCTGCGTCTCTATAAGAAGCCGCCGAGAGATGACGGCGATCAGTTCTTNCTCTATGCGGGTATAGAGAATCTGGANGTGCCGGAGGAGGAAGAGAAGTTCTTCTTCACGGATGCCGACCGCGAACTTGTGCTGCTCTTCCTTGAAGACTGTATGGAGGAGGGTAAGATAGTGGAGGAGAAGGGACGCTGCCTGCAGTTTACCTCCGCTCAGCGAGAGCTCTGCATACCGTTGGTATCAGTATTGGCACGNATGATCGATCAGGGGCTTCCTACATCGAGAGCGAGANTGGAATATATCACAGCCGCCACAATGCTTTGTAAAGTGCTCGAACTTCCCGGTGAAGAAGCATATATGGATCATGAGCGCCGTTATCTCTACTCTCAGGTGATGTTCGCCCAAAATAAGGATCTCCCCCCGTTGNTGCATAGCAAGGAATTGGAAGGCTCCGAGGAGGTGGCACGCCGAGAAAGGATAATCAACACCCTGCGAAGCTATCGCAAGAAAGAGGTGGCACGCGGCGGTGTGGAATTGAAATCCAAGAAGCAGCACCTGAGTGAGCAGGTTGGCGCGCTTGTCACCGCCTCCAACAGTCTGATAGATATNATAGATAATCTTGAGCTGAATAATATCAAGAACGCCATAGCGCGCGCCTTGAGTGTGGAGGATGAATATGTCTCTATTCTTGATGAGCGTACGCATTATGGAATGGAGAGCATCAGTCTGGAATTCAAGACCTCCGTGGTGTTCCCTCCGACCAATCGCCGCCGCCTCTTCTCCGTNGTTTCCGANCCGGANAATCAGAAATGGGCTATCATCAAGGCTGTCAACGGCTTCCTGAATTCAAGGTCGGGTGGAGAGTTGCTCTTGGGTGTGGGCGACGACGGATACGCCCGCGGACTTGCAGACGATATGCAGGAGCTCACATCACTCCATTATATCCCATCCCCGACACTGGATCATTACCGCACCTACGTGCAGTATATCCTGGATCATGCCTTCATTGTGAATGGAGGAGAAGGGAAAGTATCATCCACCGATATCTCACGAATGTATATAAAATACCTTCTTGAGGTTGATGCTGAAGGAAAGGANATCATGCGAATACAGATCCAGCCCTATAAGGGTGAAATCGTGTCGCTCCCGGCAGATCGTCCGGAATGGATGGAGGAATCCTATGTCCGGCTCAGTGGACGCACTGTTCCTGTCACTCCCACTTTAGCTCAGGAGATAAAGACCTATAAGGCGGCGAACATCGGATANTTTTACCTATACGCTGCATATTTGGCAGTAGCACAAAGATTGTGTTCATCGGTGGCGTTGTGTTCATTTTTATTGAATAAATGTAAAATGTTGAACAAAATACTTGTATAAGTCGGAGTTGTTCATTTAATTTGCAGTGTTCAATCATATTGAACACGCTATAATAATTGAACAAATGAACAATCAAGAGATATTAAATAAGGCTGTTATTGCCTTGAATAACAACCTTTACTGCGAGAAGGCAATGGTTGATTACGACGGGGATATTCCTTATCTCAACTTGATGGGTAAGCGTTTTTTGTGTGTCGTAAAACCAAACCTTACGCTTGGGGATATGACAGAAAAATGTCAACCTACCGACAAGGAGGCGAGGATTCTTTACGTTACAATCAATGCTACACCAAAGATGTTGGAGGTTGCAAAACTTCCTGATGTTAATGTATTGGACTGCGCAGGAAATTTCAATATCCAGTATCAACTGAAGAATGGTAACATTGTGCTGATGCTTGCCAACAAAGGCGAGAGGCCGGTTGAAGAAAAAATGCCAAAAGCATATCCTATCTTTCTGGATAAAGGGCTTAAAGTCATATTTTATCTGTTATTGGATAGGAAAAACATTGCTCGTCCGTACCGTGAAATAATGGAGGAAACCGGGGTTGCGATCGGAACTGTCAAGAACATAATTGACGGAATGGTGTATCAGCAATTCGCACGAGTTGAAGGGAACAAACGCTTTCTTACGAATGCAGACCGACTGCTTATGCTATGGGCTACCAACTATGGGCTGATTCTGAAACCCAAACTATTACAGACCCGTTTTGCATTCCGCGATGAAGAAAAGCGGAAGAATTGGAAGGAAATGACGCTTCCTGACGGTATGATATGGGGCGGAGAACCGGCTGATGCACTTACCGATGGATTTCTTACTCCGGGAGAGTTTACAGTTTATACTAATGTACCTGCCTCAACCCTAATGAAAACCGGTGCAGTCATTCCTGACACAGACGGAGACATTACCGTATATGAGAAATTCTGGACTGGAGAAGATAGAGAGAATGTAACTCCGGCAATATTGACATACGCGGATTTAATGGATACGGCGAATAGTCGTTGCATCGAGGCCGCACAAAAGATAAAGGGAAATGAGCTTAAATATCTCCTCTGAAAAGATAGACAATCCGCTGCTGGTTGAATTACTACGTCGGCTTAATCGGACTTTTTCAAAAATTGGTAGCGACTTCTTTGTCATTGGCGCAACTGCCCGTGATATAATATTGCGTGTCCTTGCCAATACATCGGCAAGGAGAAAGACAAAAGACCTTGATATTGCCATAGCTGTAACCGGCTGGGACAAATATAACGCAATCTGTCAGACATTGATGGCTGACGGATTTGAAAAGTCCGCACATCAGGCTCAACGATTCTACTTCNGCGATTATGAAGTGGATATTGTGCCTTACGGTGCGGTGGCGAAAGATGATGACAATATCTATTGGCCACCGGAAGAAACGATAGCTATGTCTGTCAAAGGTTTCGACGAGGTATTGAGCGAGGCAATTACGGTAAGTATTGACAATGAATTTGAAATCAGGATTGCTTCCTTACACGGGCTATTTTTATTGAAACTCAATGCGTGGCTCGACCGTAATATAAGCGATAATAGGGATGCCGAAGATATGTGGTACATAGTTGACAATTACTATCTTGCCAATGAAGAACGAGGGATTCATCCGGAAGTGTATGAACTTGACGGCTTTGACCTCACTGTCGGCGGAGCTTATTGGATGGCACATGATATTGCCGACCTGCTATCACAGANACAGATTGCCTATTATGCAGATGTTCTCCGCAGTGAGATAGAACGTGAGGAAGATAGCCGACTTGTGGTTCAGATCCTTGAAACAAACAGGTATGTTACGTCCTCTGATGTGCTTAAAGTCTTACAAACCATTTCAGATGTATTCTCAAAAAGATTGACCGATGATTGATGTTGAAGTATTTTCGAAACCCGGTGTCGGAAAATATAATGAGGATTACGTTTTACACACAGAGATTGAGCCCGATATATCGTTGATTGTCATTTGTGATGGTATGGGTGGATTGTCTTATGGCGCGGATGCTTCAAAAATTATCGCCCATAGCATCGATAACTATCTGAGGCAAGCCCTCTGTTCTGATAGTCCGAAACAACCCGTCATAGATGCCATTCACTACGCTAATAATGAATTGGCGAAAGAGTGCTCACGTCTCAACTCAAAGATGGGCGCATCAGTTGCTCTAACCTTATTTTTGGACAATACCTGTTACTATACTTGGTTAGGAGATGTGAGAATATACCTTGCAACAAGAGGTAAAACAGAATTGCTGACAAAAGACCATTTAGCGATTGAGGGCAACCACTCATTCCTATCCCGTTGCATAAACGGCAAGGAATTCCGCCATTCTCCAGAGGTAAGGGAGCTGGAAATAAGTAGTGGAGATGAACTCTATATCGCTACGGACGGATACTATCTTCATAATAAAATTGTGTCACCGTCAGAATCAGCGATTATAGCCGATGATGATGCAACCATAGTTTACATAAAACTAAAGTAGTTTCGCAGAACCATAATATGATACATGCATATTAAATAGCTTTATAGCATTGGAGCTCTATCCAAAGAAGTATCTTAGGCTAAGGCAACTTTCAAATACTTGTACAATCTGAAGATTATTACTGACTTCGCAAAATAAACGAGTATTACTAACACATCAAACAATAGTAATACAAGCAAAACAAATAATAGTATTGTTCCTCTGAATAAGAGGGATGAATATATGAAGGCTTTGGAGAAAGCAAGTGTATATGGAGATATAACCGACTTCANACAGATAATAGCGGAACTTGTAAAAAATCAAAACTCTCAGCTCGTCTGAAAGCCTCCATTGATGCCAATCGGACATTGGTTGGATATTGTAGATTCAAAAACGAAATGCAATAAATTTGAACACGTACTTATTTAAAAAATTTTTTTAAAAAATTTGTACATGTGCAGTTCTTATATTAAATTTGCACCCGTGTGGAATAAAAATCACTTATAATATAATAGGAAAAAGCCTATTTATAGTGACGCATAATAGTTATCCAAGTCGGTTTGTAAGAGTTGCCGTATAGCACCGATTTGTGGGGGCGGATGTAAACAGCGTGCTTTAGAAGCCCTTGATTCAGACCAATGTACTTTTAATTATTCCGAAGAAGATAAGGATAGAATGATCATGGATCTTTTTGAATATTGCTTCAATAAAAAGCCTGTAAATTGACCCAACAATAACTTATGAGAATATTTCTAATTACCCTTCTTGTGTGTTTAAGTGTGTGCAAGGTTTATGCACAAAGTACAGATTCCGTATCGACCCATCATCTGCAGGAATTAGTTGTGAAAACATAGCGCATGTGGATTGATAATGAGAAAATTAATGTTATTCCAACAAAATCGGAAAAGAAACTTTCAAACAGTGCTGCGTCCCTTATAAGGTCGATGAATCTTACTTTTCTTCAAGAAAAGGATGACAATATTATTAACCATCTCGGAGAGAATGTGACA
The DNA here is from genome assembly GCA_014800895.1 of Bacteroidales bacterium. GTDB lineage: Bacteria > Bacteroidota > Bacteroidia > Bacteroidales > Muribaculaceae > Lepagella. Next base: position 22,423 of record JAAVFG010000027.1, on the reverse strand, counting down.
ATATTTATTAATGGAGAAAAAGCTAACAATGTTGATCTCTCCACTTTCTGGCCCAAAGAGGTGAAGATGGTTCAATATATAGAGAATTCTAAGGATCCGGCTTATGAAGGATATAAGAACGTGGTGAATTTCATTACAAGATTTTCTAAGAAACGGACGTCGATTTTTTGTTAATCTCACCTACACTATAGGCTACGGCAAGAAAGTAGATAGGCGCATTGACATTAATGGACCATCGACTACAGAGACTTCAGTTAGATAGTTCAAATTTTTAATTAATAGTTAATCTATAAGTCCCTACTAATAATTAATTGATATATGCTTACTAGCTGCTCATCGGCTAAGTACTGTTCAAGATGCTGATAAGATAGTGTTTGTTAAGGATGGAACTATAGCAGAGATGGGGACTCATTCGGAATTGGTAAGACTCAAAGGTTATTATTGGAAATTAGTCAAGAATCAGTTACAATTATCAGAGTAGCATTGGGAAAAGCTGAAATAGGTGATAAATTTGGTCAATTCATGTTAATTCCGTAATTTTGATGTTTGAAAACGGGGTGTATGCAGACGCGCCCGAAAAGAGGAATAATGGAATTTATCTTTAGTCATGAATTTTACTACGGCGTAGTATGGACCATGTTGGGTCTCGCCGTAATCGTTTATCTCGCTCTCCTCAATATCACAGCCGGCTACGGAATGATGTATGACCGCCGTTGGGGTCCGGTCATAGATAACAGAATAGGGTGGGTGCTTATGGAGGCTCCCTCCTTCATCGTAATGCTTTTGCTCTGGATTTTCAGTCCGCGCGCCGCTGCTGCCGCGCCAATAGTGATGTCGCTTCTCTTCCTGATCCATTATTTTCAGCGAAGTTTTATTTTTCCTCTTCTTATCAAGAGTAAGGGACGTATGCCCCTCTGTATTATGCTGATGGGTATCACCTTTAATATTATAAATGCCTATATGATAGGCGGATGGATATTTTATGTGGCTCCTGAAAGGATGTATGGAGTGGATTGGCTTTATTCGCCGCAATTCATTATCGGCACGGTGATATTCCTGATCGGAATGGGTATTAATCTTCAATCCGATTATATCATACGTCATCTGCGCAAGCCCGGAGATACAAGACATTATATACCTGAAGGAGGGATGTTCAGATATGTAGCTTCCGCTAATTATTTAGGAGAATTTATAGAGTGGACAGGATACGCTATCCTCACATGGAGTCTCGGAGGAGTGGCATTTGCGGTCTGGACATTTGCCAACCTTGCGCCCCGTGCCCGCTCTATTCATAAGAGATATATTTCGGAGTTCGGGGATGAATACGCGAAATTAGGAAGGAAATATATTCTTCCCTTTATATACTAATCCGGCAGACAAATTGACAAGAGTCATTATGGAGAAACTCTTCACACCCGGTCGATTGGGACCGATAGAACTACGCAACCGCACCATCCGCTCAGCCGCTTTCGAGGGGATGGGAAAAGATAACGGACCGACAGCAAAATTGCGTGATTATCATTTTTCAGTGGCTGAAGGTGGAGTCGGGATGACCACTCTGGCATATGCCGGAGTATGCCGGTCGGCTCTCTCTTTCGACACACAGCTATGGCTGCGTCCGGAAATAGTCACCTCTCTGCGGGAGATCACCGACGGAATACATCAACGAGGCGCCAAAGCCTCCATCCAGCTCGGACATTGCGGGAATATGACCCACCGTCGCACAGCCGGCGGCACACCTGTTGGCGCATCTACGGGATTTAACCTTTATTCCCCTACATGGGCGCGCGGACTGCGTAAGGATGAGATAAAGGAGATAGCCGGATATTTCGGAGATGCCGTGCGCACAGCGCGTGACGCCGGATTTGATTGCGTGGAGATACATGCCGGACACGGCTATCTTATTTCGCAATTCCTCTCTCCATATACCAATCATCGTCGTGATGAATATGGCGGCAGTCTTGAAAACAGAATGAAATTTATGAATCTCTGTCTTGAGGAGTCTCTGAAAGCTGCCGGGAGCGACATGGCGGTAATTGTCAAGACCAATATGCGCGACGGCTTCAAGGGCGGACTCGAGATAGAGGATTGTCTTCGTGTGGCGAAAGAGATAGAGCGCGCCGGAGTGCATGGTATTGTTCTCTCGGGAGGATTCGTCAGCAAAGCTCCGATGTATGTGATGCGCGGAGAGATGCCGATATACAGTATGACCTACTATATGAAGCAGTTATGGCTCAAATACGGGGTCAGAATGGCTGGAGGGATGATGATACCCAAGGAGNCTTATGAGGATCTCTATTTTCTTGACGATGCGAGAATCTTCCGCAAGGAGCTCGCCTTACCGCTCATATATGTAGGAGGAGTGGTAGGCAGGGAAAGTGCGGAAAAGGTATTGGATGATGAAGGATTTGATTTCGTGCAGATGGGGCGTGCGCTTCTCAATGAGCCGGATATGGTGAATAAGATGCGCGCNGACAAGTATCATAAATGCTCCTGCGATCATGTGAATTATTGCATAGCAAGGATGTATTCGCGTGAGATGGCATGTCACAAACATTGCCGCGAAGAGCTGCCGGAAAAAATACTTAAGGAGATAGAGAAGATAAAAAGGAGACAATGAAGCGAGATTTAGAGGGGAGGTTAGGTATCGTGACCGGAGCCGGGAGCGGNATCGGACTATGCTTCTGCAAGGAGCTGGCAAGCCGCGGATGTGATCTGGTGATGATCAGTAATCAGGAGACTTTGGAAGAATGTGGCGAGGAGATAGCCCGCGATTACGGAGTGAGGACATATCCATATTTCAGTGACCTTACCTCTCCGGAGGCGGTGAAGAAGATAACGCGGTTTTTAGATGAAAGGAATCTGGAGGCGGACTATCTTATAAATAATGCAGGGATCTTCAGTTTCAGATTGCTGACAGAGACGCCGGAAAGCAGAATAGACTGCTTCATAGATCTTCATATACGCGCCGTGACCTCACTTAGCCGCGAGTTTGCCCTCCGGATGGCGAAAAGAGGAGGAGGGCGCATACTTAACATGTCATCCATGTCATGCTGGATGCCGATGCCCGGGATTGCAATGTATTCAGCCACGAAGGCGTATATCCGGGTGTTCAGCCGTGCATTGCATTATGAGATGCGGGATAATGGAGTGAGTGTTACAGTGGCATGTCCGGGCGGGATAGCAACCGATCTTTTCGGACTTCCGGAAAATCTTAAAAAATTAGCGGTCAATATCGGAGCNTTGCAGACCCCTGAGAGATTCGCGCATAAGGCTGTGGNGAAGATGCTGAAGGGAAAGAAGCAATATATCAACGGAATGTTGAACCGACTCTCGATCTTCATAGTCGGCATACTCCCTACCCCGGTCAGAATGTTAGTTAAACATCGGCTTCTTGACAAGGGAATAGTGAGATAAACGGCAAAATTTTGATAATCCGGGATAATATGGGTAAATTTGCAAAGAAATACAGATAAGTAAGTGTTTAAACTATAAGAGATATCTACTATTGGTAAAAAAAGACACCTACTTTCGGTAAAAAATACTTACTTATGGCAAATAGACTGGTAGAAATAATACCGCAAAATGCCGAGCGATTCGGCGATAAGGAGGCATACCGCTTCTGTTGGCGCAAAGATGGAGAATGGCTTTCCACATCATGGAAGGAATTTGCCCTTCAGGTAGAGGTAGCGGCAAAGGCCTTTGTGGAATTGGGATTGATAGAGAAAGACCGTATAGCGATCTGCTCCCCCAATACGCCGCAAATACTCATATCCGAATTCGGCGCCTTCAAAAACCGGTTAGCCGCTATCCCGGTCTATTCAAGCAGTTCGCAGGCACAATTTGATTTTGTAGTGGGAGATGGAGGCGCGTCAGTGCTCTTTGTGGGCGACAAGCACCAATACCCCTTGGCATACAATTTCTGGAAACGCAACCCGGAGAAGATAAAGAAAATCATCATCTATAAGATGGAGGGTCTGGATCTGGAAAAGGATGATACGGTCAGTATCTTCTGGGATGACTTCGTGCGTCTCGGCATGTCAGCGTCAGAAGAGACGGCGCGGGAGGTGGAGCGCCGCATGAATAACGGTCTGCCCGATGATATGGCGACCCTCATATATACTTCCGGCACCACCGGCGAGCCTAAGGGAGTCGTTATCAATCATTCCAATTATGATGCCTGCATGGATAAACATCTCGAATTGCTTACCGCCATCAATGACGATGACCTCTCCATGGCGTTCCTTCCCATGAGCCATATCCTGGAGAAAGCATGGAGCTTCTTCTGTCTGACAAAGGGCGTGGCGATAGCAGTCAATTATGACCCACGCATGATTCAGGAAAATATACATGACATCAAGCCGAATATCATGTGTGCCGTTCCGCGCTTCTGGGAAAAAGTCTATGCCGGAGTCAAAGAGAAGATAGCGGCGATGAGTCCCATGCAGAGGATGATGGTGAATCGCGCCATCGCCATCGGCAAGAAGCGTAATATAGGATATGTGCGCCGTGGCAAACGTGTGCCGGTGCTTCTGGAGAAAGAATATCAGTTCTGGGATAGCCGCATATTCTCCAAGCTGAAGGCGGCGATCGGTATCCCTAACCCTAATTTCTTCCCGACAGCCGGCGCGCCGCTCTCCGACCGTATATGCGAGTTTTTCAGATCGGTAGGAATTGATATCATCGTCGGATACGGACTCAGCGAGACCACAGCCACCGTTACCTTCTTCCCCGAAAAAGATTATGAGATCGGCACGGTTGGTGTGCCGCTTCCCGGTATAAAGGTAAAGATTGACCCCGAAAATGATGAGATATTGGTAAAAGGACCGACAGTCACTCCCGGATATTATAATAATCCTAAGGCAAATGAGGAGGCCTTTACCGAGGATGGCTATTTCCGTACCGGAGATGCCGGCTATTTTACAAAAGAGGGGGCGCTTGTATTGACCGAGCGCGTCAAGGATCTCTTCAAGACTTCAAACGGCAAATATGTGGCTCCGCAGATGATGGAGAGTCGATTGGCGGAGAATAAATATATTGACGAGGTAGCGGTCATCGGCGACCGCCGCAAGTTTGTCACCGCCCTGATTGTTCCCAACTTTCCTCAGCTGAAGCGCTGGGCAGAGAAAGAGGGTATAGAGGAGGTGGATACCGATCACCTTGTGAAGAATACAAAGGTATTGGCATTCGTGATGTCCGAAATCGACAAGCTTCAGAAAGATGTGGCGGGATATGAGCGGATAAAGAGAATATGTCTTTTGCCCCATCATTTTGCAATCATGCATGGAGAGGTGACCAACACTATGAAAGTACGCCGTCCGGTAGTGGCGAAGCGTTATGCCGACGAGATAGAATGGATGTATTCAGATGAATACCCTCTGAAGTGATCGGGGAGGAGGCAAAGAGAAAAATAAAGAAAAAATGATAACAGCAGATCAGTTAAAAGATGTAGCCACCCGTCGCGATGAGCTCCGACGTTACCTTGATATCGATTCGAAGAAGATAGAGGTAGAGGAGGAGGAGCTCCGCACGCATGTGGCAGATTTCTGGGAGGACCGGGAGAAAGCGGAAGCCCAGATGCGCAAGATAAAGGAATTGCATTTCTGGATAGATTCCTATACAGCACTTGACAAGCAGGTGGAGGAGCTGGAGCTTGCCATGGATTTCTACAAGGAAGGGCTGGTAGAGGAAGCCGATATTGACAATCAATATGAGACCGTCCTCAAGGAGATAGAGAAATTGGAGCTGCGCAATATGCTTCGTCGAGAAGAAGATAAACTCGGAGTGGTATTGAAAATCAATTCCGGCGCGGGAGGTACAGAGAGCCAGGACTGGGCNTCAATGCTNATGCGNCTCTATCTNNGNTATGCCGAGCGNCATGGATACAAGACNTCNATCGCCCAGCTTCTTGACGGCGATGAGGCAGGCATCAAATCNGTCACAATCAATATAGAAGGTGATTATGCCTACGGCTTCCTGAAGAGTGAGAACGGAGTGCATCGACTTGTGCGCGTTTCTCCATATAATGCACAGGGAAAGCGCATGACAAGTTTTGCTTCAGTATTTGTCACTCCTCTGGTAGATGATACTATCGAGATNGAGGTAGAGACAGCCCGTATCTCCTGGGATACTTTCCGTTCGGGAGGTGCCGGAGGACAGAATGTGAACAAAGTGGAATCCGGCGTCCGACTCCGTTATCAATATAAGGATCCCTATACAGGAGAAGAGGAAGAGATTCTTATAGAGAATACCGAGACCCGCGACCAGCCTAAGAATAAAGAGAATGCCATGCGCCAGTTGAAGTCGATCCTATACGATAAGGAGTTGCAGCATCGCATGGAGGAGCAGGCGAAGGTAGAAGCCGGGAAGAAGAAGATAGAATGGGGAAGTCAGATACGCAGTTATGTCTTTGACGACCGTCGTGTCAAGGATCATCGCACCAATCATCAGACATCCGACGTAAACGGAGTGATGGATGGCGAGATCGATGATTTCATCAAGGCATACCTGATGGAATTTGCCGCCACAGAGCAATGATATGAATAACTTTTTTCGCTTCCAATTACATGATAATCCGCGAAAAATGGAGAAAAATATCAGGTAATGATAAAAAAGAGAGGATAAAAGATAAAAAATAAGTAAATTATTTGCAAGGAATAAAAAAAGTTTGTAACTTTGCTCTTGCAAGTCGCAAGATTTGTTGAGTTTGAGTTATAGATTTAGGAAGGGTGGGTGAGTGGCTGAAACCACCAGTTTGCTAAACTGACGTAGGAGCAATCCTACCACGAGTTCGAATCTCGTCCCTTCCGCGGAAATGTCGTTAATNCGTTGANAGCAACGGATTAACGACATTTTCAGTAAATAACCGGGACGAAACTCGGACGAAAAAATGGGCACAACTCATATTCCCGGTGCATATGTTAAAATGGAAGGATGGAAATGTTATAATTCAGGCGAATAGTTTTACGAGTCTGAAGATGAAGAAATTGAATTGAATACTTGGAAACAAACGAATAAAAAGAGCTCCTTAAAACAGAGACTAATCCAAATTAAATTGCTATATTTGCAATATATTGACAAATACGCTCCTTAAAATGGTATTAGAAATCGCTCTTACAAATTTCTTCTCAATAAATGAGAAAGTAATCCTGGATATGCAGGCTGCCAATATCCAGACAAAGGAAGCCCGTGCCCTTGACGACAATACTTTCCGTGTCGGTAATGAACGACTGCTTAAAACCGTTGCTATCTACGGAGCAAACGCTTCGGGTAAAAGTAATATCATCAAAGCCATCAAAGCGGCTGTCGATATGATACTTGACTCCCACAATTATAATGAAGGTGACAGTTTCAGTTTTAAGCCTTTCAAATTTGGTGACAAGGACGCTCCAAGTGAGTTTTACATACGTTTCATCATTGACGGCATCGAACATGAGTATTCATTTACCTGCACCCGTGACGAGATAATTACGGAAAGTCTGTATTACTATCCGAAAGGAAGGAGGGCATTGATCTTCTCCCGTGACGAGCGTAAAGCCGGAGGTAAGAAAGAGAAATATGAGTTTACCACCGTGATACGCCGTCCTATGGATGTAGCATCAAACACCTCACGCAAGACACTGTTCATATCACGTGCAAGCCAGATGGACAGGGAAAAGGCGAAGGAAGTTTACCGATGGTTCAATGAGCAGTTAGTATTCAGTTACCGTGGCAAAACATCCTTTGCCATTGATCGCTTCCTCGGTGACAATAAGGATGCAGTGCTCCGTGTGTTGAAAGCCGCAGACAGTGATATAGTAGAGTTTACTTATAAAGATGGTGAACTGACCACGTTCCACCGCNGTAATCCGTCNTTNCCGTTTGACTTCAACACCGAGGAGTCGGAGGGTACAAAAATCCTGTTCAAGATCATGCTGACGGTCATGGATGTGGTGCGTAACAATAAGGTGATGTTTCTTGACGAGGTGGAAACCAGTCTGCACACCCGTCTGGTGGAATATCTTATAAGCCTGTTCCACTCAAGCAAATCGGCGCAGCTGGTTTTCACAACCCATAACACCCACCTTCTTGATATGACACGCTTCCGCAAAGACCAGATTTTCTTTGTCAACAAGCGCGACGACAGTTCTTCCGACCTTTATTCACTGTTTGACTACAAGGATTTCCGGGAGAAGATGGATCTTGAGAAAGCATACCTTCAGGGACGTTTTGACGCAGTGCCATATATCAACGAATTTGAAAACATCTGACTATGGCACGAAAAGCAAAACAACCTCGTGGGAAAAAGATGAACCCTACATTCTTTGTTTTCTGTGAAGGAAAAACGGAGGCGGCTTATGTTGACCTGTTACGCCGAAGTTTCAGAGTGCCGGTTGAAATCATAGCAAGGGTAAGCGACTCCAACATTTCACAACCGTACATTGACCGATGCAAGCGTGACAGGTTCACGACACAGGATGATAAGACATTTCTGATGTTCGACCTTGACGTGCCGGGTATGCTGGAACATTTGAGAAAGATAAAGGATGCCATATTGCTTCTTTCAAATCCCTGCATTGAATACTGGTTTGTCCTACATTACAAGGATACTAAAAAAGAGCTGTCTTCCGCTGAATGTCTTGCCTTGTTGAAAAGCATAGACGCAGATTATGCGAAGGGCACATTCTCCACAGCAATGAAAAAGGTATTGATAGACTCGATTGAAGTGGCAGTGAATAGAGCCAAAGAGAAAGGAGCATACACTAATCCGTCATCGACCGTTCATTTGTTGACAGATGAAATAATCAAATATAAGAATTGATAATTATTGGCAAATATTCAATTTATTCTTATCTTTGTAGGAGTGATGTTCTCTATTCGGTCTGAAAGGGTATATCTAAACGATGAATAATTGGAACATTTTGAGCTTAACTAAAAATAATACCATAAAAGCTATGAAGAAAATTTTAGCATCATTACTGGGAGCAGTAGGATCCCTGTTCGGAATGGCGCAGACTCCTGCCCCTACCACAGTGAATCATCCGGATTGGAGCCGTCAGGCGGTGATCTATGAAGTGAATCTCCGTCAAGCCACTCCGGAGGGTACGCTTGAAGCTTTCTTGCCCCAGATCCAGCGTTTGAAAGATTTGGGAGTGGATATCTTATGGTTCATGCCAATACATCCTATTTCAGAGGATGGAAGAAAAGGATCATTGGGAAGCTACTACGCAGTGCGCGATTACAAAGGGGTGAATCCTGAATTCGGCAATATAGATGATTTCCGTAAGGTAGTCAAGGCTGCCCATGATGCGGGAATGAAAGTGATAATCGACTGGGTTCCTAATCATTCCGGACGTGACAACGCCTGGGTGAAGAATCATCCCGACTGGTATCAGCGCAACGAAAATGGAGAGATGTTCGGTCCCTATGACTGGACAGACGTATATCGTTTTGATTATTCCAAGCCCGAGATGCGCGCCGCCATGACAGATGCAATGGCTTACTGGCTTCGTGAAGCAGACATTGACGGTTTCCGCTGCGATGTGGCATTTGAGGTTCCGACAGACTTCTGGAATGAGAACCGTCCCCAGCTTGAGGCAGTCAAGAAGGATATCTTCATGTTGGCGGAAGCTCCCAATCCCGAACTTGTGGAGCATGCTTTTGATATGGACTATAACTGGCCCATGAAGGATCTCTTCAGTGAGATTGCCGCAACATCCGGTCAGTATTCTTTCAAGGATGCAGAAGGGAAGATGAAGGAATTTCCCGAGAAACATGCTTCTGATATCTATGTGCGACTGAATGAGGAGGCTACAAAGTATCCTGGCGATTCCTATATGATGAATATGGTGACTAACCATGATCTCAATTCCTGGGAGGGCACGGAGTTTGAACGTCTCGGCAATCTTCAGGAGGCATTTGCAGTATTGAGCTATACGCTTCCCGGTATGCCGCTCATTTATACAGGTCAGGAGGTCGGTTTGAACCGTGCATTTGCTTTCTTTGAGAAAGACGAGGCTCCCGATTGGACAGCCAATCCCGAGGTGACTGCCTTCTATAAGAAGCTCAATCAGTTGAAACATGACCGTAAGGAATTGGCAGCAGGAAGCAAGGAAGGTGCGAAAGTAGAGCGTATACCTACCGCATCCGATGATGTGATAGCTTTCCGCCGTGGTAATGTGATCACTATAGCCAATCTTGGCAAAGTTGCTGTAAAGCCTTTCAAGAAAGCTCCTTCAGTAAAAGGTATGACCAACTGGATGACCGGCGCCCCTGCCTCTCTTCCCAAGACTATGGCTCCCGGTGAGTATCTCATCTTTGTAGGAGAGTAAGAGAATTATTATAATCATGGCTCCATTCGCTATGAATTACCGCTGTTATCGCGGGAATTTTAGTGAATGGAGCCTATATTTGGAGTCTATTTCGGGTCTATGACAGGATATACATAGACCGGGAATAAGAGAGGATGCCGATTCTTTTTGTAGCTTTGTAGGAAATTTCTAAAGATGTCTTACATGTTACGAAAGATTTTTTCGGTTTGTGCCGTCTTGGCGATGGCACTTCCCACCCAAGCCATTATCTGGCAATGCGACAATTTTGACACCTCTAAAAAATTATGCCGCCTTAAGGGTTGGTCGGGTTCACAACCCTCTTCCGGCAAGCTGACACTTCCCATCACATTCAAACACACTGACGGAAAAGAATACACCGTTGTGAGTGTGGCACCTCATGCTCTCGATGGACTCACAGATGTGACTGAAATCACTATTCCTGCTCAGATTTCTGCCATAGGCGACCAAAAGCTCTCCTCCGGACTGCGCAGCTATGAACATAGGGTCAAGAACTTTGAAAACTGCCCGAAACTGATCAGATTTAACGTGGCTGACGGTAACCCCGTTTTCTCTGCAGATGAGTCAGGGCTGCTGCTCACAGACGATGGTGTAGCAATTCTTCGCGTCCCTGCCAAAATCAAGACCACCAACGGAGCATTCACAATCAAGACAAGTGTCAAGATAATCGGGGAAAACTCATTCAAGGAGAACTCCTCGATCAAATCCCTCTATTTCCCCAGCAACATCAGCGTATATCAAAACGGCGGACTCAACGACACAAAGAATCTTGCGGAATACCACTTTTCGGGAGAAGGTGGCTCCTGGGAATATCCCCTCCAAATCGAGGGAAACTGCCTCATAGAGCACAAATATAACGGCTATACTGCCATCAGTGTGCCTCCCGCCTCTACACGCCAGACCCTTACACTCGGCAATGACGTGGCAGCCGTGGGCAAGAATGCCTTCAAGAATACCCAAAACCTCAAGACTGTCGATCTCGGCAGAGTAAAATATATAGCAGACCGCATCATCGAGAACTCTGCGGTGGAGGTGATCAACATCCCGTCGACAGTAATCTTTATCCGGGAATCCGCGCTCAGAAATGCTCCCAAGCTAATCTCGCTTACTTTAGAGGCGCCCGACCTTGAGATACCGAAAGACTTTGCCCGCGATTGCCCGCGACTCGAAAAGATTTCTTCAAAAAAGAACATAACTGCTCTCAACGCACGAGCCTTCATGAATTGTTCAGCTCTCATGCAGTTTCCTTTCACTACAGCTACCGAATGTATCTTTGCTGATTCCGTCTTTTTCAACACTGCTTTCAAAAAGGTAACCTTCAACGATGCCAACAGTGATAAAGTCTCTGATGCCAACCGGGATGCATTATGCAATGCAATGTTCAGCAACTGTGAAGCGCTTCACACGATTGACTTCTCCGGAGTCACCGGCACGGAGAAGGAATACCTCAGTTTCCCTTCTCCGCTGGCAAAGAAATGTGAGAAACTAAGAAGGGTGATCTTCCCTCCTTTCTCAATCTTCTGGGGCGATAGCGACGACAAAGACCATCAACCGGCTTTCAACACCACAAACCTTTCTGAGATAGAACTCGGCACATTCCAGAACAATGCCAATGGTTCGCAATTCAGATATACCCCGATTGAGGGGAAGACCGAATTTACTCCCAATGTCTATCTTGCCCTAACACGCAACCGTAACCTTGATTCAAAGCACTATCGATCGATGCCGCTCTATAATCTTTTCGAGGGTGTGAACGGGGCAAAGGTGATTCCCAACTTCTATTGCGACCTCTATGCGCCTGAGGATGATGTCTATGCCGACCATGTGGCTCAAAGAGGAATATATTATGTGCCGGGCGGATGTGCCGACAATTATTCTGATGTAAAGGAGTCAGGACGCCAAGTGAAACAGATGTTCAAGTTCTCCCTGAATAAAGAGGGTTCTAATATGATCGCCAAGACATTCAGAGGAGAGGTAGACGTGACAGATATGCGACTCACCGTCAACGGCAACCAGACGATCCGCATGAATATCGGAGAGGAATATAAACTCCCCATCCCCTTCAAGGAGATTACCAGCGTGCTGCTCCGTTATAAGGTGAATGACGTAGAACTCTCCACTCTCTATCCGCCGGCTTTCTGGGATCTCTCCGGAGCAGGCGCCTCTTTCATTGAAGAAGTCGACAGCCCTGAGACATCCCCCTATATCCTCTTCAATCTCTCCGGAGTGAAAATTGCAGAAGGCACAGGCTCACCCGACACCTCTGATCTCTCCCCCGGTGTCTATATCCTCAAGAGAGGCGTAAATACGGAAAAGATCATAATCCAATAATCATGGCTCCATTCGCTATGAATTACCGCTGTTGTCGCGGAAATTTTAGTGAATGGAGCCTAAGTTTTTTAAGTAGCTGCTTTAAATTATTTAAAGTAATACTTTGAAAAATTTAAAGTATCACTTTAATTTTTCATATATTGTGACAGCATCAGAATTTTTTAGACGCTAATTATCTCGGGAGAATAGGTTATCCCCTTTCTTCAGGTAGTCGAGGAGCGAGCTGAAGACCGGGGAGGAATAAAGGAGAGGAGCGTTTCCAAGCATGAGGAGATGCTCCTCTGCGCGTGTCATAGCCACATTCAGTTTGCGGTCAATAAGAAATTCCCCTTCCCGGAAGGTCTGATTTGTAAGGAAATCCAGCTGATACGGTTTGGAGACCGTAAATCCATAGATGATATATTTTCTCTGACTTCCCTGATACCTCTCGATAGTGTCAATAGTGATATCCTGAAGAGCCGGAATGTCATATTTAGCTAAGCATGAGCGGATAGCGGCGATTTGGTTGCGGTAGGGAACAATGACTCCAACCGTCCTGTCCGTATCGAAGTTATCGCGGTGGAGATTATATATTCTTACGCACAGCTCCGCTATTGCCTCCGCTTCGGCAGGATTGACTTTATCCGAGAGAAGATGTTTCTTAGGGACGACATTGATAAAGGCTACCCTTCGTGTCTTGATAATCTCCTCCAGCAGATCCGTAGGGATATTTGAAGAGAGGGGTGCAGATCCGGCAAGCTGATGAGGTAGGGGGACAGGTCGCAGTTTCCCCTGATAGAAAGCATGATTTGGGAAATCCGCGATATCTATATGCATACGTCCCTGGGTGGTCAGCATATTACATACAGAGGGATCATCACCGTAGCGGCGTATAAATCTTTCAAAAAGAGAGGATGCGCAGTCTTCCAGACCAATCTTGTGAAGAAGAGGATCGGTCACGCGCGAATCCTCCGCCGTCTGCTGCACGACAGCCGGTAATTGCTTATAGTCTCCGATCATTATGAAGCGACGGATAGCAGCCTCTCCGTCCGGATGGCGCGCGGAGAGGAGTCCGAGAATATGCGGCTCCAGAATCTGGGATGCCTCATCAATAATAGCCAGGGAAAACTTCTTCAGATGGAAGAGAAGGGGGGAGGCATTAAGAGCGGTTGTTGTAGCCACGAATACTCTCGTCGATAGTATACGCTCCTTAAGCCTGTCGGCATTCGGGCAATTAGCGATATAATTGGAGAGTAGATGCGAGTGATCCGAAGTGCATGACATATCATTACCCAAACGGATATAGTCAATATCCGAGTCAGCCAATTTCGAGCAGATCTCATCTACCGCCCTGTTGGTGAAAGCCAAGATCACGACATTGCTCCCCTCCTCCGCCAATTCCTCACGCAGAGAGGTCATAAGTCCGAAAGAGGTCTTGCCCGTACCGGGAGGACCGACGATAAGAAATATATCCCGTGCCTGCTTGGCATGAAGCGCCAAAGTATTAAAAGAGCCATGATCCACCTTGAGAGAGAGGGAAAGGTCAGTCTCAGGCTTACGCTCCATCATCAGCAGGCGGCGGCGCTCCATCGGGGCGGAGAGGAAAGAATGGACGCCACGGTAAAGCCCTGTAAAACCCGATTCCACGAAATCATGTTCTATAGCCCACAGCAATTCCTCCTCAGAGGGGAAGAAGCGGGCGAAGAAAGCTTTAGNACTTGACTGAGGGGCACGGAGATGCAGACGGATATTATCTGCCCCGATCTCCATGATAGTAGCGCGGAATATCATGTTGCGTCTTGCATCCGGCTGCGAGCCCTGCGGATACGAATATAGAATCACGACATCCCCCTTACGGAAATTAGCCATCGTGTTGCGCTCATCCTCAGTGAAGAGAAGAGTCACATCCTCAATCTTTCCCGTATCGGGAAAATCCTCCGACAGTCGCAGCCCGGTATAGATATTGCCCGAGTCAATCTTTTCCTCAAGAGGAGACTGCCATGTAGAGGCAAACCCTGAATTCTCCTTCCGGCGGTTGCCGACCTTTGCTAAAAGATGTTCTTTCGAGATAAATTTAAGGAAACGGAGCCAATAAGCCCTTTCCGTGTCGGATACGGCATGGATAGGAGATAGGAGGGCGGACAGCTGAGGACGTGTATATCGCTCCCATAGGAGAGAGGGACCGTTGGCGTTCAGATCATCCGGAGAGAGGGAAAGGAGGAAATCCATCCCATCTTTTGAATATCTGATATCTCCAGCCACAATCATATTGCGGATTTTCAATGCCTCCGCCACGAGATTCGGGGCAAATCCGACAGATAAAAGGCTATTCTCATATTTGGAATAGAGGAGGAAAGGATTGAGCTCACGGTTATTCTCCTCATATCTCAATCGGTAATTATATCTGATGATCAGCATATATAAGAGGAGCTGCACATAATGGGGCTGACGATGCTTCGGCTTTTTAAAATCTCCGTATGGCCATTCCCCTTTACCCGATTTCTGCTCGGCAAGAATCTTAAGGTCAAGCTGTAGCATATCCATACGCCCCTGCAGACCTAACATCTCGGAGAAGAAAGAGGGCTCCACCATTACATTCTCAAGATTAAAACCGGAGAAAGAGTCGGGGAGGGATTTCTTGAGAGATGTCCGTATATTCTTCTGCTGGCTCTTCGCGTCAGCATGAAATGATGAATTAGGAGGTATGGCGGCGAGAGCCAAGGCATTATTACGGAAAAATTCCATTGCACTATCAGCATAACGCCTCTGACTTGAGCCGGAATGGATCTCCTCATCCAGCAGCTGACCTGCAAAGTTACCGAGATTGATGGCATCGCCGGCAGCCATGGGTGACAAGCGTTTGAGCAATGCTATGCGGGCATTCGTGGCATACGTTTCGAAACATCCCGCAATGGCTGAGATATCTATCAGTATGTCAGGTTCGAAGATAATAAGCTCGGGGTAGACGATATCATTATCAATCCGGGGACGGATAATATTAAGCTGGGCGCCATGAAAGAGAATGTCGCGCAGATAAGAGATGTCATAAGGATACGCCGTGGAGGGAGTGATATAATCTATGCGTAAAGTCTCATCGGGGCGGAGATCGGTGGTGGCATAGATATACTTATCATCCCATCGCTCCGTGATGAAGCGCATATATTCCCCTGCCAAGGGTAGCGTCTTCTCCTCCTTGACCTGACGCGGAAAGATTGAGGAGAGAGCCTCAGGTATACTTTCCTTCTCCACAATAGCCACCAGACTGGCTACCGCCTCCAGGTCAGAGAGATAATGAATATCCATCTCTTGGGGCGACATGGAGGATAGATTCTTGAATCTCACGCGGGCGTTATTGGCTTTGCGTACCAGTCTGCGCGGGGCATCATTCTCCTTGAGGAGGTAATCCAGTTTGGCAAATGGTCCGCAAAATTCTATCCCCTTATCGGCAGTGGCATGATTGAGGAATCGATGGAAGAAAGCGCTGAGTCCGCGATAGCGTTCCTTAATATCGCGGGAGGAGAAATGGATGTCGGTCAGTTCGGCAAGGGAAGTCATATCAGACTGTGACTAATTCGTTGAAAAGATTAATGAATGTTTGTTCCATTGTATCAGTGGCGATACCGGGATGAGAGGGTGAGGTCTTGAGGATAGCGGATTTGGCGGCGGTAAGCCAGCGGTAAGTCTCCTCCACAGGCAAGTCGCGTTCGGGAACGTCGCGATAAAGGAATAACTGCGACTGACGGCGCAGCAGCGCCATGTCAGCATGCGGAGCTAATGCCAGCACACGCTTCTCATCTATCATGATATGGGCATGAATCCATTTACGCCTTTTGCACATCATGATCAATCCGATATTAATAAATTCACCTCTTTCCACTCTCGGAACATACTGAATCACCGCATATTCATATAGATTAGCATCCGGGGCATCGGAATGTCTCGGAGCCGGAATGGAAGACAAGGAAAGAAAGGTATGAGAAGAGGCGGTAATCGATTCGGAAGGGTTCATTTTGAAAGAAGGGATTTCTGGCGTAAAGCCTCGTTTACAAAAACAGATGAATTCTTGAGACGTTCCAAAAGGAAATTACGATATGCCTCGCGGCGCTCTTCTGCCGGGATATCGGNATCTTCTTCGATCAGCCACTCTTCCGGAATCATATCGACGATCTTGGAGAGNGTNCGNGGNGTGATCGCCTGACGCATGAGTCTGTCAGCCTCCTCCAATCTGTCGGCATAGGGGAGGAAGATATGGGTCTTGATATAGGGGAAGGGATCGTAAGGGGCTTTAGCGGGATCCCTCCAGGCATGATGGAAATAGAAAGAGGCACCATGGTCAATGAGCCACAGATCATTATTCCACACCATCATGTTGGGATTCAGACGGGTGCGATCCACGTTGGTAAGGAAAGCGTCAAGCCATAGTATCTTGGCAGCGGTGAGGGGGTCAACCTCGTTTACCTTAGGATCAAAAGTGGCGGCTCCCTGAAGGTAATGCAGCCCAACATTCAGCCCCTCCGAATTTCTGAGCAGTTCCTGCACCTCCTCATCCGGCTCNGTAATGCCGAAGAGAGGGGAGAGATTGAGGAGGACTGTTTCAGGCACATTGAATTTGAAGGCTTTTGCAATCATACTGCCTAAAAACTCCGCTATCAGGGCTTTTTTGCCATGTCCGGCTCCTCGGAGTTTCACCACATATTTGAAGCTGTCGTCAGCTTCCCCGAGTGCAGGGAGGGAGCCCCCCTCGCGCATGGGGAGGATATATCTTGTGAGTTCTTGTGTGCGTAATTCCATATATTTAGAACGCGGTAAGGAGGGGTAAAGATTAATGAGAGGANAAGAGTAGGTAATATCAGTCCATACCTTTTATGCTCTTCTTGGGGGTTATGCCGAGCTCTTTCAGGTTCTCGATACGTCGGAAGATATTCCCTTTGCCGGTCATCAGCTGATTCTTGGCTTTGGCGAANGTNTCGGANAGNCGTCGNATNTGTGTCTCGATATCCTCCATTGANTCGGAGTAGAGAGCCACTTTCTCNTANAGNTCNGTNGCNGTTCTGACGATNGCNTCCACATTCTTTGTCTGACGATCCTGTTGCCACATGTTGTAAGCCAACTGGAGAGCTATCATGAGATTGCTCGGAGAGATAATCACGATCCCTTTATTATATGCGTATCTGGTCAGGTCTTTCTCCTGCTCGATAGCGGCAANATAGCATTGGTCATTCGGGATAAACATCAGTACCAGCCCGNGGGCATCATCGACGAGTTTGTCATATTCCTTATCTACCAGTTCGTCAATATGACGGCGTACGCTCCGTGCATGTTCCTTTAGTTTAAGCCGGCGGGTGGTCTCATCGTCCGCCTCCATAGCATCGGCGTAAGCCGTGAGAGACACTTTCGAATCCACCACGATAGCCCTCCCCTCAGGGAATCTCACTATAACGTCCGGACGGTAATTCTTCCCCTTCTCATCCTTGACATTCTCCTGGATGAAATAGTGGATATCCCGTTGCAGCCCGCTGCTTTCGAGGAGGTTTTCCAGAATCATTTCCCCCCAGTCTCCCTGTGTCTTGGAATCATGTCGGAGCACGCGGATAAGATTAGCGGCATCGTTGCCGATACGGTCTGTCTGTTCGCGTATTCCCCTGATGGCTAAATCCTGTTGCTGTGCGAATAGGCGCATGGTTGTCTCGAAGGATTTCTTGATATCCTCTTTGGAGACTTCACCGGCAGTGCGTGTCGCTTCGACGCTCCGCCGGAATGACTCGAACTCCTCTTTCACAGGACGTAGAAGTTCTGCCAACTGTTCTTTATTACTATTCTTCAGACTCTCCTGACGCTCGGATAGAAGCCGGTTGTTAAGATTGAGAATCTCTTCCTTGAGGCGGTCAAGGCGCAGCTTCCAGTCGCGGTCTGCGCGTTCCATCATCTCCTTGGCATTGGCGCGTTCCCTCTCCAGAAGGCGGTCGCGTTCAGCCACACGTTCCTCCTCAACACCCAGTCGAGTCCGGAGCTCGGAGAGACGGGTGTGAAAGATAAGATAGCAAATTAATGCTGTGATGATGACCGTCAGGAGGATAAAAATGATCACGTAAGTATATTGAGGCATAGTCAAAAAATATCGTAAGAATGAGGAGATGTCAAATCTTTATGTAAAGATATAAAAAATGGGGGAGTAAAGCAAAAGAAAAACGAGGTCGATTCACATCGACCTCGTCTCTAAATTTTTCTAACTAACCTAACATCATGAAACGAATTTACTTTCTGTCATTATAACATATCCCAACAGGGAAAAGTTCATGATGAGTCAGAAAAAATCAAATTATTATTGATTATTATTTTTTATACTTTCTCAAGAGCTTGCGCGAGGTCGGCGATTATATCATCTATATGCTCTGTGCCGATGCTCAGGCGCACGGTAGAGGGCGTGATGTGCTGACGCTCGAGCTCCTCCGGCTCTAACTGGGAATGGGTGGTGGTATATGGATGTATCACCAATGATTTGACATCCGCTACGTTAGCAAGAAGAGAGAAGATCTGGAGAGAATCGATAAATTTCCAGGCATCCTTCTCATCTCCCTTCACTTCGAAGGTGAAGATAGAGCCGGCTCCGTTGGGATAAAGCTTCTTATAGAGCTCATGATCCTTATGATCGGGGAGAGCGGGATGGTTTACTTTCGCCACTTTCGGATGTTTGGCAAGGAACTCCACCACTTTAAGAGCATTCTCCACATGACGCTCCACACGGAGAGAGAGGGTCTCGACGCCTTGCAGGATTATGAAGGCATTGAAGGGAGAAATCGCGGCGCCGGTGTCGCGGAGGAGGACAGCGCGGATGCGTGTGACGTATGCCGCCGGACCAGCCACATCAGCGAAGACGGCACCGTGATAGCTCGGATCCGGCTTGGCGAGAGTGGGGAATTTGTCGGGATGCTCTGACCATGGGAAAGAGCCGCCATCCACCACGATACCACCTAATGATGTGCCGTGGCCGCCAAGGAATTTAGTGGCTGAATGGACCACGATATCCGCCCCCTGCTCCAATGGACGAGCTAAGAAGGGCGTGCCGAAAGTATTATCCACGATAAGGGGGATATTATGACGGTGTGCGATCTCGGCTAATGCCTGAATATCGGTTACATCACAGTTCGGATTGCCGAAAGTCTCCACAAAGAGAAGCTTGGTATTGGGGCGTATGGCTTTCTCCACCGCCTCGAAGTCGCTGACATCAACGAATGTAGGCTCTATCCCCTGGGTGGAAAGGGTGTTGGCAATAAGATTTGTGGAGCCGCCGTAGAGGTTGTCAGCCGCCAGGACATGGTCGCCGTTCTGTGCGATATTCTGGAGTGCATAGGCGATGGCTGCCGCACCACTGGCTACAGCTAAGGCAGCTACACCACCCTCCAAGGCAGCCACACGTTCCTCAAGCACACCTTGAGTGGAGTTGGTGAGGCGTCCGTAGATATTGCCGGCATCGCGGAGGGCGAATCTGTCGGCGGCATGTTGGGAATTGCGGAACACATATGATGTGGTCTGATAGATAGGCACGGCGCGTGCATCGGTAGCGGGATCGGGCTGCTCCTGACCCACATGAAGCTGAAGGGTCTCGAAATGAAGATTATTATTTGCCATAGTCGAGTATATCTTTTATGTTAATATTCTGTTTTATTTCTTTCTATTCTCTCCTCTTCTCTTTTGAAAGGATTCATATTAGGAGAAGTTTTACACTTGCAAAATTAGTGTGTTTAAAATATCTATCCAAGAAAAACGAAAAATTTGGAAAATATCACTAATTTAGAATAAAAACATAGAATAAAAATATAAATAAGGGCAAGAAAAAGCTTATTTAAAGAATATAATTTTGTATCGGTTTTTCATTCAGATTTTATTGGATGGAGCCTAATTCAGATTTTATTGGATTTAATCCCCGCAACTGTCCAATCCGAGTTGCTCGAAAGCGGGAGGATACCCCTCCGGCATATCCATGTCATCAAGGTCATCTTCTGTAGAGTCCATACCTAATTGTTCCATAGGACCGAAATTGTGTCGTGCACACCATGATTCTGTCATCTCCTGCTTTCCAGAGAATTTCTCCTCTCCTGATTGTGTCTTACCGGTGCAAAGCTCTCTTTTCAATTTTGCAGGATTACCCGCCACTAATGAATCGGGCGCCACATCTTTTGTCACTACACTTCCTGCGGCAATGATACAGTTATCTCCGATTGTCACGCCGGGCAACACGCAGACCTTCCCTCCGAACCATACATTGTTTCCTACTTTAATCGGTTTGGCATATTCCAATCCGTTGTTACGTTGCTCCACATCAAATGGATGCCCCGCGGTGTAGAAACCGCAATCGGGTCCTATCAGGACATTATCTCCGAATATCACGGGTGCGCAATCGAGTATCGTCAATCCATGATTGGCATAGAAGTTATCACCCGTCTCTATGTTATAGCCATAGTCGCACCAGAAAGGAGGCTCAATAATTATATTTCCTTTTACTTTGCCTATTATGGAATGAAGAAGAGCCGAACGTTCAGTCGTCATTGAGGGTCGCAACGAGTTATAATCATAACATCTTTCCTTACATTCCAGCCTTTCATCCACGAGTGTTTGATGGCAAGCGTTGTAGAGCATGCCGGCAATCATCTTTTCTTTCTCTGTCATCATAATATGAAATTAATTCTTCCCTAAAATAATACAAATATGTGAGAAAATAGTAACTTTACAAAATATAATATAATCAATATTTTTTGATGATTAACGATTATGAGTGAGCGGCTTGACAAGATTGATATGGCGATATTGAGTGAATTGCAGCGAAATGGCAGGTTGACCAATAAGGAGTTAGCAGCGGCTATCCATCTTTCGCCGACGCCTACTTTCGAGCGGGTGAAGCGTCTGGAAAGGGAGGGGTATATCAACAAATATATGGCGGTACTGGATGCCGATAAACTGGATTGCGGTTTTATGGCATTCTGTTATATGAAGATGAAGAATCATTCTTATGAGAATGCCACGCGCATCATAGAGGCGGTAAAGAAAATTCCGGAGATATCGGAATGTTACAATATCTCCGGGGAATATGACTTTCTCCTTAAAATCTACACAAAGGATTTGCAATCCTATCAGAAATTTCTTCTCCGCATCCTTGGCGAGATAGACTGCATCGGCTCTCTCAATAGCTCGTTCGTACTGGGGGAAATCAAGAATGACCATCTCCTGCCATTGTGAGAAGTAATATTAACCTGTCTGTGTATTGGCGCATCCCCGGTTCTTCCCCCATTTATGGATAGACTGACGGCAGGGAAATGGCGGCGCACTGGGGGCGGGAGCCTCCCGGCTTCCGCTAAATTAATTCGGGCTCGATGCACGAATTACTTTAAACAATCTCGTTCATATAATTTAATATCACAGATTTTTAAGAGATTGACACGGATGTCTCACAGATTTTTAGATCCTTCATAACGGCATGAGATATTTAATCCTTAAAAGGATTTGGATTAAACACAGATCCCATCCGGAAGCGTTCCGGGTCCCATCTCAAAATCCTTTTAAGGATTTATATAGCATATTTTTGACAGGAGGACAGTAGTACAGGAAGATTCGGATGGTAGCCGCGGAGCGGCGAGTCTTTGTTTAACTATTTTTTGACAGTATAACAGGAGAACGAACTATATTAAAATCCAAATAAAATGAGAAAAAAATTTCATCCTCCTTAGATTATTTGAGAATGGTCTGGACGCAGTCCGCTCTTGGGGGCGGTTTAGGCCGCCCCCGCCGCT
>JAAVFG010000026.1 GCA_014800895.1 Bacteroidales bacterium | reverse complement strand
GATGTTGACACAAGTCTTATTGAGGTTGCACCCACAGCAATGGGGGCATGGCAGTTATATCTTCTTATAACATCGCCGACGATAATGCCTGTGTTCTGGCATGGCGGTTATAATGTACGGAAATTTATTTTTTCTGTTGATGATTTGAAAACTATCGAGCCAATACAAAATCTGGATCTTACAACTCTCCATCATGACGGATTACTTTTGCCTGTTGTAACTATGTCAAACGACGGCAAGACGGCAGACGTCTATTGCTGTTTCTGGAATGATTGGCAGGGACTTGTTCGTGAACACGCTCAAGTAACGTTTAATCCAGATGGAAGTGCATCAATGGGTAAAACTGACCAATATACTTTCTATAAATACGATTGTGGTATTCGTTTCTAAGTTATTACAATCGCATGAGAACTATCCTACGAAATAAAAGAACCAGAATAGCTATAGTTGCTGTAGCAATATTGTCCATGTTGTATTTACTTTTCATATATAAAACCTCGGAGCAATTGGCATCTGAAGCAAGGTACATTCCACAATTCTTTGGGCTTACAAAGTCTGATTTTTTTGGATTTGATGGTGAGATGTATGTTGTTGATGAAATTCATAGTCAAGGTCATGAATGGGAGGACTTTGGAAGTGCCCATTATGAAATAAGATTATGTGAACTTCACCCAAATGTCAGAAGGGAAATCAAGGAAAAAGGAGGAGTCAATACTGATTCGACTTGGGTATTACCGAGAGTGAGAGGGAATATTCGAGGCGAGTTAGTGGTAAGGCATAACAGCTCAAAAGCATACGCTCACTATTATCAGATTTATGACAAATGATATAAAAAAGATATTAAGTACATTATTCATAAGTGTAATAATCTGTCTCGTAGCAGAATCTTGTCGCAACAAAGATAACAAAGAGTGTGAGACACCAACCAATGATATTAGTACAACTCCCGGAGCCCCAACATTTTTCGGGGACTCGACTCTTACCATTATTTCATCAAATAAGCCCAATGAATATTCGGTAAAATTCTTTCAGACAAAAGATCTTACACTTATTAACCTATCTCGTGGCGACAGTATCAATCAATATGTTGCTCTCCATGAAATTCCGTTGTCTGTGTATTTCGATTGTTTTCCAGATCTAACTTATGGAGATAAACCGGTGGCTATTGGTACTTACGTCCGAGAGGTCAATATACCCATTGAAAATGATCTCGGCATTGGTCTTTTCTTTATGGACGTAAACTTTGATGGTGAACATGAATTGGTAATCGAACACCCGGGATATAATAGAACGTATTATGCTTGTTTTGACATAGTCAATGGGTCGGCTAATATTACGCCCGGAGTATTACAACCTATGAATGATGCACCATTTAACAATATTGTTTCCGGTGGTGTTGATATATACACTGAATTTGATTATGATAAAAAGACAATCCACATCTTCGAGCAAATGGGATGTTGTTCTCACGTAGAAATTTGGTGTGAAATGGTAAGTGACTACGATTTCGATGTTCCTAAAATTCAAGTAGTAAGAAGAGAGGATGTTGATTATACAGCAAATGGATATGTTGTCACCACAAATTATAAAAGAGTTGACGGAGAGCTCAAAAATGTATCATCAACTCGTAAAAAATGTAATCCCAGATAATGAAAGTAAATGAAGGTTACAGAAATAGTTAAAGAAAGAATGCTAGCTGTCTTAATGGTCAAGCAATAAGTGATGCCCTTGGTCATGGTACTGAATTTATGAGTAAGACTGAGGTTAGTATTAATTATCCAAATGGCTTATGGAAGTATGAACAGATAATTCAAGATGCACACAGACGGATGTGGCCAATTGGAGCATGGACGGATGATACCGATATGATGTGGTGCATTCTATCCGCATAGGACAAAGGAGAATTCAACGTAGCGCAAAACTTTGAATACTGGTTTAACAGCGATCCTATGGGTATTGGAAGTCACACATACAATATACACCGATATGGGACAAGGTTGGAACTACCGTATCTACCGCGTAAACCAGTCAGACAAATCTCCAAAATATCTACACTCTAAATCATTACCTTACGCTTCTGATTTTATTATAATTAAATGCCGTAAATAGCCATACTCTATATAGATAAGGAAGATTACAATGGTTCCTATATATGGAGATGCTTATAAATTGGATTGCTATATTTTTGAAAATGTCAGAGATTTCATTCATTAGTTTTATTGATGAGATTGACGATGACTTTTACCATTGCATCCTTCTCCTCGGTGCGACTTTCTGCGATCATCAGAGTGAGAGCGACAAAGGTGTTGTCGGCAATTCGCTTGTTGCCATCTTTTATAGACTATTTGTGAGTATTTCCAAAATGGAAACTGTCATACATATGTATACATCTGTTATAAATGAATTAGGTATAGGATTGTAGATACCCTACTAAGATTACCATAAATTTGGATAAGTCAGTCTTTATCTGATTTGTCGGCTATCTCTTTATTAAAGTTTTTAATCTCTTCCGAAATCAGTTGCTTAAGTTCTTTTTGAGGGACAATCAGTTTGTATTCGGCTACTCCGATAGGTTTTGTGAAACCGTCTAAAGCAAGTTCGACCTCCACATTGTCTTTCTCTGCACAAAGTATTATACCGATGGAGGGATTTTCATCTTTCCCTTTTTCTAACTTATCGAGCAGCGACAGGTATACGTTCATCTTACCGACATATTCCGGCTTAAATTCGGAGATTTTTCAGGTCAATAGCTACCAGTGATCGGAGACCTCTGTGGAAGAATAGCATATCTACTTTATAGTCCTTACCATTGTAACTCAATACGTGCTGATTGCCTACGTATGTGAAACCTTGGCCAAGCTCAAGTAGAAACTGCTTGATCTTTTCGACAAGCCTCCGTTCCAGTTCCAATTCAAGAAAACTCCGACAGCGTGTCGGAGTTTTGGAGAAGATTCACGAAAGCGCACATAGTACCGCTTCATATCCCAAAGATTTGTAACCGACATACCCATCTTTGGATAGGCTGCCTTCAGATCCCCGGAGAGCCGTTTTACCACACTGTCACCATATTTACTCTCAAGCTTACGCTCATACAAAAGCTTGCCAATTTCCCAGTGTATTTCATTAGACGACCCTACAATAGCACGAGCCGCTTTACTTCGGGCAGTTTCAATAACTGCGACAGCTTGTCGCAGTATATCATTATATTCAAATTCGTTATGATTGACTATTATGGTTTCCATTTTACAAACTCATAGTTTTCCGTGATTACATCCGAAAAAACTGTCTTCAAAACATGACATTGTTTCATCTAGCAAAATTAGCCATTTTTTGCTGATAGTTTTACAAACATATATTTACATTGACCCCTTTATTTACAATTTGCGGAATGAAATACCTTACTTGCAAAAACTATAAAAATACAGCTGCGCCGGATTTTCCGACGCAGCTGATTTTTTCTTCAAAGTATCGAAAAGAGAGATTACTTTCTGATACCAAGCTCCTTCTTTGCGATGATCGCACGATAGCGATTGATATCCTTGCGGATAAGATAATCGAGGAGTGAACGACGCTGACCTACAAGTGCCTTAAGAGCGCGTGCTGTAGTGTGATCCTTGTGGTTCTCCTTAAGGTGCTCGGTAAGATGCTTGATACGGATAGAGAAGAGCGCGATCTGGCTCTCGGGGCTACCGGTATCAGTAGGACCCTGTCCGTAAGTCTCGAAAATTTTCTTCTTTTCTTCTGCTGAAAGATGCATAATTGAGAGAATTTAAATGATTATAAATTAAAAACTTTTACTCAAAAAGCCGCCGGGACTCTCAAATCACCTGCGCTTTTATCAAAAAGCCTTGCAAAGTTAACAATTTTTCCTTAAAAACTGAAAGAAAATCAACATAATATTTTGTCTCCTCAGTCATTTTTATTAATTTTGCAAAGATTTATCCGCCATGGCAAATAAGAGTGACCATATCGGTCGCCGCCTAACGGACTCATTCGTAATATATACATATAAATGTACGCAATTGTAGAAATCAAAGGACAGCAGTTCAAAGCTGAAGAGGGCAAATACCTCTATGTCCACCATCTCGGCGACGAGGTGAAGGAAGGTGATGCAGTCACTTTCGACAAAGTTCTTCTCGTAGACAACAACGGCGACGTTAAGGTCGGTGCACCTGCCGTTGAAGGTGCAAAAGTGGAGTGCGAAGTGCTCCTCCCCCTCGTTAAGGGTGAGAAGGTTATCGTTTTCAAGAAAAAACGCCGTAAAGGCTATCGTCGCAAAAACGGTCACCGTCAGCAGTTCTCCAAAGTGTTAATCAAAAATATCGTAACAGCTTAAAATCCACTCTAAGATATGGCACATAAGAAAGGTGTCGGTAGTTCTAAGAACGGCCGCGAATCAGAAAGCAAACGACTCGGTGTGAAAATCTTCGGTGGTTCCTTCTGCAAAGCAGGTAACATCCTCAAACGTCAGCGTGGAACTGTTCACCATCCCGGTCTTAACGTAGGCATGGGTAAGGATCATACTCTCTTCGCTCTCGTGGACGGAGTTGTAGTATTCACTACCGGTAAGGAAGGTCGCAAATTTATCAATGTTAAGCCCTCTGAGGCTTCCGCAAACTAATTTGCAATCGCCTAAAAATAAAAATGACTTCGGATCGCTCCGAAGTCATTTTTATTTTATTAATATCCTTTCCTGTATTTCTCATCATCCGCCAATTCCTCAAGAATGGAGAGATAGGAGGCATAGCGGCTCTCAGATATTTCATGATTCTCTACTGCCGGCACTACTGCACATCCGGGCTCTCCCGTATGCTTGCAGTCACCATATCGACATTCAGCTGACTTGCGGAAAATCTCAGGAAAGAAATGAGACACTTCCGAAGGCTCGAAATCAATCGTTCCAAAACCGCGAACGCCAGGTATATCTATCAATTCTCCTCCTCCCGGCAATGGAAGCATCTCGGAGAAAGTGGTGGTATGCGTTCCGGTGTGATGCACGTCAGATATCTTTCCGGTCTTAAGATTAGCACCCGGAATAAGGGCATTGATTAAGGAAGATTTACCTACACCGCTGTTTCCGGCAAAAAGAGAAATCTTACCTTTCAGATAATCGAGCAGTATATCCACGCCATCCTCTGTGGAGGCTGAGGTGAAGAACACCTTATAGCCTATACCCTCATAAAGATACTTCATTGCATCTGCAAGAGCCTTGTCATCATCATCCCAGGTGTCACACTTGTTAAGCACTATTACCGCCGGCACTGAATATGCTTCCGATGTAGCCAGGAAGCGGTCGATAAAGGTAGTAGGAGTGGCAGGCTCCTTGAGAGCCGCCACAAGAACCGCCAGATCAAGATTGGAGGCAAGAATATGTGATTCCTTTGAAAGATTGGAGGCACGTCGTATAATATAATTTCTGCGTGGCAGGATCTCTGTGATATAATCGGCATCATCCGCCGCGCGCGACACTTTTACTATATCCCCCGTTGCCACAGGATTAGTGGTCCGTATTCCTTTTATTCGGAAATTTCCTTTAATCCGGCAGGGTATCTCCTCCCCTTCCGGTGTACGGACTATATAACTGCTCCCCGTATTCTTCACAACTGTTCCCTGACGTGTCTCCCTATATTGCTCTTTAATTTTCTTCATGGAATACATATTTCTCTGTGTAATTAACAATTTTTCCTCTTTTCTTGTTTCAAATTCCTATTGCAGATAAACGCATAGTGTTAAAATAAAAGGGGTCATCCTCTCGGACAACCCCAAGTATGTGTAGCTAAAAATCAAAACTAAGTTTTCTATATCTTTATTTGCGGAAAGTCACCGACCGCACCACTCTCACCGGCACCGCCTTACCTTCAAGACGCCCCGGCTTCCAGTCCGGCATGCTCTTCAATATCCTCTTCGCCTCCTTATTAAGGGAGGGTTCCACACCGCGAAGCACCCGCACATTGCTGATAGAGCCATCACGATTCACCACGAAAGAACATGTCACTTTACCCTGGATGCCTTTCTTATAAGCCTCTTCGGGATAACGACGCTTTTCATTGATAAAATAGAGGAGTTTGCCATCTCCTCCGGGGAAAGAGGGCTTATCGGTCACAAAATCATACTCATAGACCTCTATATAATTCCTTGCTCCTGCCATTGAGGGACCTGAATTCACACGATAAGTCTGCGAATTGAGCAACATCGGCATGAATAATGCCGCGCATGAGGCCAGTATTATGGAAAAAAGTCTACTTGTCATAATTATCTCGTTTCATTAACTCCCGGAGCTTTTCAATCATCAGCCGAACAGCTTAAGAAGGTCTCCTGAAGTTTACTTTGCAAAATTAATTTCGCAAACACTATTTTACAATGTATAAAGTTTAAATACTGTTAAGACTTTGTTAAATCTAAATTTAGACTTTTAATAGGTATTAAATAAGCTCTTTTTTCTCTTCTCTCAGGGATATTATCGCTCTTCGAAAGCAAGAATTCAAAATTGATTTCAACTATATTCGAGCTTATTATTTATGTTTTCTTATAATAGCACGCGGTTAATGCCGTTTTATTATTGATGATAAGGAAAAATATAGCCATACTTTCAGGATTATTCTTGACTATTCTCGCCGGAAGGGCTCAGCAGAGCTCATCCGCTTACGATTTTCTTGATATCTCCACTTCCACCCATGCCTACACACTGGGGGGAAGAAACGTGGCTATTGTCGATCCTGACGTCACACTCGTCGATCAGAATCCCGCCCTGCTCGGTCCGGAAGTTGACAATCAGGTGGCGTTTAATTATATGCACTACATGGGCTCCGGAAATTTCGCCGGTTTGCGTTATGGCATGGGAGCCGGCGAGAGATCCGCATGGGCAGTGGGTATGAGGTATCTCAATTACGGCTCTATCGACGGCTATGAATGGGACGGATCCATGACCGGTACATTCACGCCCGCGGACTTAGTCGTGGAAGGGACTTTTTCCCACGACTTTACCGACCGTCTGCGTGGCGGCATCAACATGAAAATGGTGTATAGCACATATGAATCCTATACTGCCTTTGCCATGGCTGTCGACTTAGGTATCAATTATTATAATGAGGAGAAAGATCTTTCGCTCTCTGCCGTTATCTCCAATGCCGGTGGGCAGATCAAGAGGTTTGACAAGGAATACTCCCGACTTCCTTTTGATATACGTCTGGGATATATGCAGGCGCTCGGCTCCTCCCCCTTCCAGATATCCGTCAATGCCGATCATCTTACTAAATGGAATCTCCCCTATTATACGCATGACAAAAATGATCCGGAGAACCAACAGGTATTGAAATCTTCATTCTTTTCAAATCTTTTCCGTCATCTCATCTTCGGTCTGCAATATTCCCCCTCGGAGAAGTTCTATATAGGCATCGGCTATAACTATAAGATGCGCACCGATATGGCGACATATCAGAGAAACTTCCTGTCGGGCTTCACGGTAGGCGGGGGTCTGAGAGTGAAAGCATTCGGCATCGGTATTTCATACGCTATGCCTCATAAATCCGCATCATCTCTGATGGTGAATCTCAGCTGCTCGATAGGTCAGCTTATCTATGGTTCCGACTGATTTATCCATTTTTTTCGTAAATTCGCAGTAATGACACCGACTATATCCCTTAATAATAAGATATATGATTTTGAACGCCCAAAAGTGATGGGTATTATCAATGCCACTCCCGACTCTTTCTTTGCCGGGAGTCGCACTCCTGACTTATCCTCACTTTCCGGACGTATCAGCCGGATGCTTGAATATCACCCCGATTTTTTTGATATAGGGGGTTACTCCTCGCGTCCGGGAGCTGAAGACATCTCTCCAGAAGAGGAATGGGAGCGGCTGGCTCCGGCGCTGGAGACAGCACGCCGTCTCTCACCCGACACACCCGTCTCGGTCGATACATTCAGAGCTTCCATAGCAAGAAAAGCCGTGGAAAATTTCGGAGTTGAGATTATCAATGATATCAGCGGAGGCACCCTGGATGATGAGATGTGGCATACTGTTGCCGACCTCAAATGCGCTTACGTCCTGATGCACATGCGGGGAAACCCCGAAACCATGTCCTCCCTTACTGATTATGAGGATGTCACAGCCGAAGTGCTGGAGGATCTCGCATTCAAACTCGCGGAGTTGCGTCAGCTTGGGATAGCGAATGTCATTATCGACCCGGGCTTCGGGTTTGCCAAGACAGTAGAACAGAATTTCCGTTTGCTACGCGATCTTGAAGTGTTCCGCTCGCTCGGCTGCCCGTTATTGGCAGGTCTGTCAAGAAAATCCATGATCTGGAAAACTCTTGGCACCACTCCCTCCGAAGCCCTAAACGGCACTACCGCCCTTAATGCCATAGCCTTGCAGAAAGGAGCGGATATACTGCGGGTGCATGATGTGGCAGAAGCCCGCGAATGTGTGACACTCCATAAATTATTGAGATAAAATCTCCGCAAAACAGATTGCTCATGTTTGATTTTGGTATCAAGGATCTGATAGATATTATTATAGTCGCTCTGCTTCTCTTCTATCTCTACAGGATGATGAAGAATAGCGGCACTATCTCCCTATTTTACGGTGTGCTGGCGTTCATAGTGATATGGGTGGTGGCTTACGAGATATTCGATATGAAGCTGACGGGTACTATCCTGGATAAATTCATGAGTATCGGGCTTATTGTCCTGGTCATCCTCTTTCAGGACCAGATCAAGCGCTTCCTTATCGATATAGGTGGTCGAGCCAAATGGCAGACGGTCAAGAAGCTTTTCCGCCATGAGAAAGATGGAGAGGAGTCACATTCGGAAGTGATGAGCGTGGTCTATGCCTGCATGTCAATGTCGAAGTCAAAGACGGGCGCACTGATTGTATTCCAAAGGAAGATGCCCCTTGCAGACTATGAGAAGACTGGCGATATCATCGATGCCGATATCAACGTGCGACTGATTGAGAATATATTCTTTAAAAATTCCCCCCTCCATGACGGTGCGATGATCATAGCCGATCATCGTATAATGTCGGTCGGATGTATCCTCCCTGTCTCTCACGATATGAATATCCCTAAGAATTTGGGTCTGCGGCATCGCGCCGCATTAGGTATGAGTCAGGTCACTGATGCCGTTTGCGTTATAGTCAGCGAGGAGACCGGAGGAATATCCGTTGCAAGAAATGGAAAACTCCAGGTCAAGGTTTCCACCATCGACCTGGAGCATATCCTATCTTCCGCTTTAGCTACGGAGTAAAATTTAGAATCATTTCCCTGCTATGACAGGAGCACCAGGCAATCCGATATACGGATAGCCGGGATTTTTCTGTTTGAAATCATTGATAAATACTCTTGCCTCAGAAAGAGTGTCAAAGGAGCCGGCTATAGCAAACCATCTGTTTCCGGTTGTCTCCACAGCATACGCATCATAACCTTTCTCTGTCAAATCCTTTGCCTGCGCTTTGGCATTGGTATTCATCTTATAGACTCCTACCGCCACATTATATGGGCGTATCTTATCGGCACTCTCTCCAGTGCGGCTGAGACGGTCGCGGGTCACGAATAGCGTGTCTCCATCAACCGCTTTAGTTGTTATCCCCTCATCGGTCATCACCCCGGTAGCCGGAATCATCGCCTCGGCATTCGCCGCCTCGCGTTTCTGCTTTGCCGCCTCGTATGCCTGACGATAATTTTTCTCTGTCGGCTTACATCCGGTCATTATCACAACCGCGAACAGAAGCAGCGATATTATTTTTATTATCTTCATCTTTTATATCAATCTATCGGTATCAATACTCTTGTCTCACGCGGAGCGAAGGTGTATATATCCCCTTCAGGGCGTATTACCACGCTCTCTCCGGTGATGACATCCTTGTAGGCTTTTCCAAGAGGGATAATCTCCTTATAACGCTCCATATCTGTCTCATTACTCTCATCTCTGCCGTTCATCATCACGACTACGGCATCTTTTCCCTCTCCGCGCTGATAGAGATATATGCCGTTATCGGGCATGAAATGCTTCATACCTCCCTTGGCTATACCTTTGCTCCCCTTTCTGAATTTAAGAAGGGATGAGATGTAATCCACAGCCTCATTCTCAAGGTCAGTGCGACCCTCGCGCGTGAATACCGTGCGCGTGTCGCCGGGAAAGCCCCCGGGCATATCCTTGCGCACATTACCGTCGCCTCCCTCCCGAGTGCCTGCCATCAGGATCTCAGTGCCGTAATATACCTGCGGAATACCAGGCATGGTAAGAAGGATGGTGATTGCCTGCTTCCATTGGTCTAACGAATCGGGCACGGTCAGTATGAAGCGCTCGGTATCATGATTATCAAGGAAACGCAACACATTCATAGGATCGGGATATACATAATCCAAGGCGATATGGTCATAGATTTTATTCAGACCGTTCCACGGGTCGGTTTCCTCAAGATATGGCGCCATCCCTCTGCTCTTTATCATCAAAGGGAAGTCCATCACAACGGGGAGACGCGTATCCATACCCTTTGCCGCCGCCAAGGGCGACCCCTTCTGCCAGAAAGCCTCGCCGGCTGTCTCGCCAAACCAACATTCGCCTACGATATTGAAGTCCGGGTATTCCTCTTTTACAGCATCTATCCAGCGCGCCATCTCCTTCTCATCAGCATATGGATAAGTGTCCATACGGATACCATCTATCTGCGCCTCCTCCACCCACCATATCGAGTTCTGGATCAGATATTTCATCAGGTGTGGATTACGCTGGTTAAGATCCGGCATATCTTTCACAAACCATCCATCCTGAGTCATCGAACGGTCGTAATCGCTCGCGTAGGGGTCGGTCACTGTTGAAAGTCTGTAATTCGTCTGATGATAATCGCCCTGATGATTAAACCAGTCAGAAGCGGGAGGATTCTCCATCCAGGGATGCCCGCTGCCGGAATGATTGAATATCATGTCCATCACGGTCTTTATCCCACGGTTATGAAGGGTATCGATCAGTTCGGCATATTCCTCATTTGTGCCGAAACGGGGATCGACACGGTAATAATCGGTAGTGGCATACCCGTGATAGCTGCCGCCTTTCATATCGTTTTCCAGCACGGGAGCTACCCAGAGAGTGGTCATACCCAAAGAATCGATATAAGAGGCATGATTGATCAATCCCCGTAAGTCTCCCCCATGACGCTTATTGGGATTGCTTCTGTCCGAGCCTATATTATTTATTAAAGACGGGGAGCTGTTATTGCTTTGGTCTCCATCCGAGAAGCGGTCGGGCATAACCATGTAAAGCACATCGGCTGCGGAAAATCCCTGAGCGCCCTTCTGCCGCCGGCGCGCCCGCAATTCATACTCCTTGCTGACTTTCTTCTTACCCTCCTTCCATTCAATCCTGAATTTACCAGGACGGGCTTCAGGTGAAATGGAGAGGTAGATGTACTGCCAGTCATCAGATCCGTCAAGACGCGCCACGGAGTCTATTCTCACTCCCGGATAGTCTATCTTAACCTCCGCCGGCTTTATATCCTTGCCATACACCTGAAGCTGAAGAGAATTATCCTTCATTCCGACCCACCAGTGAGGGGGCTGTACCTCCTCCACATTGAACGCCAATAACGGCAAAGCGGTGGCTGTCATCAAAGCCACCGCTCCTTTGCGCAATAGGTCGCGACATTGCCGCGACCTATCCTTGTTTTCTATATTTTCTTTCATCTCTTATGGATTGTTGAGATTTAATGTCAACAGTCTCTCCTGCCGATTATTACTTATCGGTCTGGATAATGAGGTGTGAGCTGAGGCTCCAGAACTTGGCGGGATCTGTGATCTCGACAGTCTTCGGGCCATCCTTCTCGCCTACGATCTGATAAGAACCCTCAGGCATGTTAGTCCAGATCTTAACTTTCTTGGCATTAGTAGGAATGGATTTGAGGGTACGCTTGTCGGCTGCCACAAAATAAGCGGCATCGAAATCGCCCTTCAATACTTTTGTAGAGCCGAGGAATTTCTTCTCAAGAAGACCTTTCTGCTTCAACTCCTTGTTGCTTCCGAGCGCATAATATACACGGTTTGCCTCGTTAGCTGCAGCCTCTGCCTGTGCGTTCGCCTCCTTGGCCTCTGCCTGAGCTTCCTCTTTGGCTGCTGTCTCAGTCTTGAGGGCTGCCTGACCTTCTGCCACCTGAGTATTAAGATTCTCGATCTGACCCTTTGCAGAGCTCAATTCGCCTTCAAGCTGTGCTATCTTCTGATCTTGTGAAGCGATGCGATCCTTAAGCTGGGAGATAGTCTTTCTCAATACGCTGTTCTCCTGACCGGAATTGGCAAGCTTAGCCTCCATCGACTCGAGAAGCTGACGGTTAGCTGCCAAGCGAGCCTTGATGTTTGAAAGATTCTGACGGATCTCAGCACGACGGTCGGGGCTGTCGCCTAAACCCATGTTATAAAGCAGACCCTCCTGCATGTTGATGGAGTCAAGACCTGTGTAGATATCGCCCATCAGAAGGAGAAGTGAGTCGTTATAGCTGGTGGCTTCCTTATATTCTGCAGTAAGATCTGCGATACGCAAGGAATCCTCCTCCGCTTTCTTTCCGTTGCCTGCACATGAGCTCAATATAAGAGCGCCGATGCCAAGCCATAAAAGGTTCTTCTTCATCTCTATAAATTATTTAGTTATATACTCGTTTTATAGTTCCTTCAATTATCTTCTTTAGGATATTTGGAGTGCTTTTCTCCTTTCTCCTCCTTATCCTCTTTCCTATCCTTGTCAATTCCCTCAATCACGATAACAATTTCACCCTTGGCTTGGTTCACGCTATAATATTCCTCAAGTTCTCCAAGTGTACCTTTCCTGATGGTCTCATGGAGTTTGGAAATCTCTCTTGCCACAGCCGCCTGCCTCTCCTTTCCGAATGATTCGGATAGCTGGCGCAGCGTTCTTGCAAGGCGCAGAGGCGATTCATAGATGATAACGGTCCTGGGCTCGGCTGCAAGACGCTCGAGGCGTGTGGCGCGGCCCTTCTTCAATGGCAGGAATCCTTCAAACACAAATCTGTCACAAGGGAGACCGGAAGCAACAAGGGCGGGGACAAATGCCGTGGCGCCGGGCAGACACTCCACGTCAATACCGCGCTCCCGACATGCCCGGGATAACATGAAGCCGGGATCGGAAATGCCTGGAGTGCCGGCATCGGAGATAAGCGCTATCACTTCTCCCCCCTCTATCCGCTCCGCTACACGCTCGCAAGTCTGATGCTCGTTAAATTTGTGATGGCTCTGCATCGGCGTCTTGATATCGAAATGTTTAAGCAGAACGCCGCTCGTGCGGGTGTCTTCCGCCAATATCAGATCCACCTCCTTCAGCACACGGATAGCGCGCATCGTCATATCCTCGAGATTCCCGACCGGTGTCGGAACTATATATAATTTTCCTGCCACTGCCTTTCTACTTATCTATTTTAATTATATTCTACCGTCAGAATAGCTCACTATTCCCGCTTCCAATCACTGATTTTCGAAATAGAGACGTATGATATTCATGAAGTCTATCACCTCCTCCTTCTCAGGATTCCATTCCTTCTCACCGATGAAGTATTCCTCCGCTTCCTCATAATCAGCCATCGTTGCCACAAGATCCATAGTGGCATTAAACTCGCTGTCGGAGTTATGGAATAATTCGCGGCGGAAACGGAAACGGTCGTTTATACAGAACGCCGGTTTCTGGGTGTTACTACGCGGTGCCTTCTCTTGAATAGGCGTGACCTCCTCCTCAATCACGGGAACAGGCGCAGATATTTCGACAATGTCGTCATCGGCTTCGACCTCTGCTGTCAACTCAGAAGTATGCACCTCCGAAGGCTCCTCTTCCGTTACAAGACTTTCCTCCTCAACAGCCTTATCCTCCATTGACGGATTCTCTTCTGTCTCCTCAATCATGGGAGTCAGAACAATCTCCTCCTCAGTATCCATCTCTTCCGGAAGTTCCTCATCTTCCTCATCCTGAATAACCTCAGAAATCTTCACCTCATCAAAAATGGCATTGATAAGCCGGAGTTTTTTCTGCATCAGGGGGAGAAGCGCCGAATGTTTATCTTCTCTGAGCTCTGCTAATTCCAACAGACCTTCAAGCTCATAGACGGCATCCTTTATACTTTCTATATCGAAATTCTCCATAATTGTTTTATCTTATATATTACTGTTTGAATATTTTCAAAAGCATATCCTCCAGCGACTTCTTCGCCGCCGCACGGTCTACAAGCTGATTCATAATCACGACTACGGAATGAGTGGGCTCGTAATTGTCATTCAGTTTATAGCCCGCATAACACTGAATACCGTTCATGCTTCCGGTCTTCATCGCTATATAGCTGTCAAGAGGAGTATCCTTCAGAAATTTACGCAGTGTTCCTTCCTGTCCCGCCAATGGGAAGAAAGAGACATAATATGGGTCGCGCCACATTGATTTCAACACATGGGTCATGAATCGGGCTGTCACTCTGTTTTGTCTTGATAACCCGGAGCCATCCTCTATATGCACCCCTGTCATGGGTGCGCGTTTCTTTTCCCATAATTTTGTATTTATCAATGCGCCTGACTCTGTCGACCCCGGTTCTCCCTGTATCACGGAGAGGGTGCGGAGCATCGCCTCGGCATATTGATTGTCACTTCTCATCATGCAGGAACGCATTATATCATCCATCGGCACGGACTCGTGGGAGAGCAGCAGGGATTGCTCCCCCCCTTCTACATTTCCGTTCTCGAGCACTATCCCCTCCGCGCTGAGCGCCCGCTGGAGTCGGCTCTTGAATACGGATGCCGGATTTGCAACGGAAGAACGTCCTGCCGAGTTGTCTTCGAAGTTCAGTCCATGCTGTCCTGTGCCGTATGCTTGTGATAAATCTCCCTTCCCCCATGTCGGACAGACTGCAGGTCCGGTCCAGATACTCTCATCTATCTGAATCTTTCCCTGAACGCGGTTCACTTTCTTATCTTTCAGTGCCTGCACAATCTCTTTTATTATATCTGTGCCGTTGACATATTGGGAGTTAAGGCTCGGGTCGCCGCTCCCCTTTACCAGTATGTCACCTCCGATCACTCCGTTCATGTTCGGACCGGTCAGTATGACATCTGTGAGATATTTCCTATCCGCGCTTGACTGACTCAGGAGCCCCGCTATGGTCACGCTTTTCATAATGCTCGCCGGGGTCAGAGAGGCGTCGGGATGATAGGAGACTAATGTCTCTCCCGTATTAAGATCGGTGATCAAGACGGCTGTCTGCGAGGGATTGATACCTCTTGACGCCACAAAATCATCTATCGGGGCCGCCCACATCAGCGGACTGAACACCATTACCAGGAGAGCTAACAGAAGTCCTTTCCTGTCAATTTTTAATATGCTTTGCGTTTTTCCTTTCATAATTGCAACAAATTTACAAAAAAAAGTCGTATCTTTGACAATCTTTATTCTTTATTAAGATTAAGACATTACTCAATTCTGACTAAGACTTTTCTCATCATGCTATCACTACCCTTATCTGCATCCTGGGAGGGTCTCGCGCAAGAGACCATTCAGCACGCCGCCCATACGTTAGAAACCGAAATCAATCAGGAAGCCCATTCTTCATCCGAAGCGGAACACACAAACGGTCTGATAGCCGACCTTGCATGGATTCTTCTTCTGGGAGCTATCGTTACGCTTGTTTTCAAGAGATTGAAGCAGCCTGTAGTATTGGGTTATATTCTTGCCGGTTTCCTTGCAAGCCCGAAATTCCTTTATCTCCCCTCTATCTCCAATCTCGACAATATCACTTTTTGGGCAGACCTGGGTATTGTGGTGCTGATGTTCTGCATCGGACTGGAGTTTTCCTTCAAGAAACTGATGAATTCCGGTTCGTCGGCGATTGTCACGGCTCTTATAATTATTACGGGTATGACCTTCGCAGGATTCGGTGTAGGAAAGATATTAGGGCTGAATTCCATCAACTGTATCTTCCTGGGCGGAATGATCTCCATGTCGTCTACCACTATTATCATGAAGTCGCTTGATGATTTAGGTCTTAAACAGAAGAAATTTGCTTCCCTTGTGCTCTCGGTGCTGATTATCGAGGATCTCTTCGCCGTCCTGATGTTGGTGCTGCTCTCTTCGTTAGCAATGGGCGAGGTAAACGGCATGGAATTGGTGATGTCTATTGTCAAGCTTCTTTTCTGCCTGATTATATGGTTTATCGTCGGAGTGTATCTTCTGCCTACCATCCTCACGAAATCGCGCGAGTTTCTTAATGACGAGACTCTCCTTGTGGTGTCGATGGGACTATGTTTCTCAATGGCGATTTTCAGCGTGATATGCGGTTTCTCCCTTGAATTGGGCGCATTCATCATGGGATCTATATTGGCGGGAACGGTTCTTGCCGAGAGGATGGAGAAGGTAGTGACTCCTATCAAGAATCTCTTCGGCGCGGTTTTCTTTATCTCGGTAGGCATGATGGTGGATCCCTCCGTTTTGGCTACTTACTGGTGGCAGATTCTTATTCTTGCGCTTGTAGTGATTACAGGTATGATTCTTTTCGGCACTCTCGGCATGCTCGTCACCGGTCAGAACCTCAAGGTTGCGATCGAGAGCGGTTTCACTCTTACTCAGGTCGGCGAGTTCTCTTTCATCATCGCTTCGTTGGGTATGTCGCTGGGAGTGCTTGATCCTTCTATTTATCCTATAATAGTTGCCGTTTCGGTGCTGACTATCTTCACCACGCCTTACTTCATCCAGATGGCTGACGGAGCCTACGGCATTGTCAGCAGACATCTTCCGAAGGGTCTCACTTTCCTTATCTCCCGATATTCAAAGCAGGTGACCGATACCAGCGAGACGAAGCGTCTCTGGCGTGCTATCCTCCAAAGATATATCTGGAGAATGTTGCTCTATTCTGTGGTATTGTTTGCAGAGATCTTCATCTCCCGTCAGTTCCTTTTCCCCTTTCTTGAGACTCATATGCCCTCATGGGGACACATCCTCGCAAGTGTCATCACTATTATTGCGATGGCTCCTTTCCTGTTCGCCCTATCTTTCTCCACTACCGAGCCCAATGAGCGGATTCAGCTTCATCAGTCGGCTTCATTTTACGATGTGCCTTTAGTGGCGATGAGAATTATACGTTACATCGTGACTCTCTTCTTCATAGTCTATTTCTGCATCATGGCTTATTCCACTTTGGTGGGATGGCTCGTTGGAGGTGCCTGCTTCATCCTGGTCATGGTGTTTGCCTCTACCAAACTGACGGCTCGATACCGCAACATGGAGACCCGCTTCATGGACAACCTTAATATACGTGAGAATACACGCATGGGTGTCAATAATAATCTTGTGGACGACCTTCATCAGGCTTATATCGAGGTGGATCCCTCCTCCCCCTTTGTGGGCGACAGATTGAAAGATTCCGGATTGCGGAGGGATTACGGCGTAAGCCTCTCCTCTATCCAGAGGGGTGACGACTATATGCCGCTTCCCTCTGCCGATGCCCGTATCTTCCCCGGTGATATATTAGGCGTCATAGGCACGGATGATCAGCTTAAGCAACTGAATGAGGATATAGACAGCTATAAGAAGGCTGCCGCCGCGCCGACTCTACAGCCTAAAGTGGAGCTGAGCAGTCTTACTCTTACCGACCGTTCTCCTATCGTGGGCATCCCCTTGGGAGAAACTGACATTCAGAAAGATTTCTACTCCATGATTGTCAAGATTCACAGAGGAGAGGATACTTTTATATCACCCTCCCCTACTGTTGTCCTCCGACCGGGCGATACAATATGGGTAGTAGGCGATCCCGACCAGTTCAAAAGGATGAAAACGGGTGAAGAATAAGTGTAGATAAATCAGAATATATGAAGAACGCCCCCACGATACTTATAATCAGCGGGGGCGTTCTTCTTTTTCTTAAGTAGCTGCTAAGGATTAATGAGCAGATAAATTTTATTATCTTTCAGCTCGGATGGGATTATTCAGGAAGTCCTCATAGGAAAGGCGGATACCCTCCTTGAGTTCTGTCGTGTAAGTCCAGCCCAAAGCAGTGGCCTTGCTGACATCCAGGAGCTTGCGGGGTGTCCCGTTGGGGCGTGTGGTGTCCCATTCTATTTTCCCTTCATATCCCACCACTTCCGCCACAAGTTCGGTAAGTGCACGGATGGAGAGCTCTTTTCCGGTGCCGGCATTGACTGTCTCGTTGCCTGAGTAATTATTCATCAGGAATACACACAGATTGGCTAAATCATCCACATAGAGAAACTCTCGCAATGGCGACCCATCCCCCCAGCATACCACACTCTCCGCTCCCGACTCTTTAGCTTCATGAAAACGGCGAATCAGGGCAGGAAGCACATGCGAATGCTCGGGATGATAATTATCATTCGGACCATAAAGATTGGTAGGCATAACGGAGATATAATCCGTACCGTACTGCCGATTCAGATATTCACAATATTTCAGTCCTGAAATCTTTGCCAAGGCATATCCTTCATTGGTCTTCTCCAACGCGGAGGTAAGCAGACATGACTCCGGCATCGGCTGGGGTGCCATACGTGGATAAATACAGGAGGAGCCTAAAAACTCGAGTTTCTTACACCCGTTTTTCCATGCCGAATGGATCACATTCATCTCAAGCATCATATTCTCATATAGAAAA
This sequence comes from Bacteroidales bacterium, assembly GCA_014800895.1. Taxonomy (GTDB): domain Bacteria; phylum Bacteroidota; class Bacteroidia; order Bacteroidales; family Muribaculaceae; genus Lepagella. Next base: position 32,470 of record JAAVFG010000026.1, on the reverse strand, counting down.
TCTGCCGGCGAATTATTATTCGCTACTATACCGCCTACTTTCGCGGCGGCAAGAAAGACATAATCCGGTTTCTCCTTCTCAAAAAAGGCGGCGACCGCCCGCTGGTCGCTGAGATCAAGCTCGGCGTGAGTGCGGGTGATGATATTCTCATAGCCCTGACGTCGTAATTCTCTCACTATTGCCGAGCCCACCATCCCCCGATGACCCGCAACATATATTTTATCCTGTTTTTCCATGTTTAATCTCTTATGAAGAAAATGATTCCTAATGAAAATATTCCTAAAATTGCTTGGGATAGACCACCATCAGGTTATGTCGCTTGAAGTTACGCCCCAGATAACCCGGGATATGTTCCAGATCGGAGGAATATGACAACGATCCCTTTCGCGCGGCTACTATGACAAGGAGATCCTCGTCATTCACCTCCCCCGACAGGAGAATGAAGTCATCAAATGTATTCATCATCCTGAATTCATACCTCACTTCATATCCCCCCTCTTTAAGGGTAGCCCGCAGATAATCAATCGTCTTGGGATAAGCCATGATTATCAGACGGCTTCCTATCTGTGCCCCAAGATTAGCCAGACGCATCACCCAAAGCTGAAAACCGGTCTCAAATTCCGCATTCTCAGGAACGACGATGAAGATACGGTTGATGGTATTGACCGGTATAAAACAACGGGCTATGAATATCATCTTGTTTGTGCTCCGCAGCAACTGCTCGATCATCGTGCCGTAAAAACTATCCACGATATTCGAACGCCGGTGAAGTCCGATTATGATATCGGTGCTGTTCTCCTCCCTGCCTACATTATTGAGCGCGGCGGCGACATTTATATCAAATCTTTCCACACCTTTCACTCTCATATCGGCATTTTCTCCAGTCTGAACTGCTTCCCGGAGGGCGCTTCTCCCCTCCGCTTTCCATGAAGGATCTTCATTGGTACGCACGAAAAGTGCCGTTATGCTGTGAGTATTGTCTGTGGCTCGCATATAGATTGCCATCTTCATCAACGCGGCTGCGGTAAGGGGATTGGAGATGGCCACAAGCTGACGCGCATATTCTTTCTTCCCTAATTCCTCATGCGAAAGATCTTCGGAAGTGATCGCCATCCTTATCTTCTTAGCCGCCCGCTCCGTACCGACCGATGCCACAAGGCAGCAGAAAAGAATCATAACTACAGCACCATTCATTATATCCTCATTCAGCATACCGTAGTCATATCCGATCATGGTGGCGGCAATCGTGGCGGCTGCCTTCCCGGAGGAGAGTCCGAATATCAGCTGCCTGTCGACTGCTCCGAATCCGAATATTTTCTGCGACCCGTATGCCGCAAGCCATTTTGCCGCCAATGCCACGACGGTCATATTAAGCGCGACCCATGCCACTCCCCATCCTTTGAAGATAATACCTACATTTATCAGCATACCTACCCCTATAAGGAAGTATGGAATAAATATGGCATTACCTACAAACCGGATATTGCGCATCAATCCGGACCGCTCGGGTATCATCTTGTTTAATATCAGACCGGCGTAGAAAGCTCCCAATATCCCTTCAAGTCCAATAAGCTTAGCCAGCAGGGAGGCAAGAAGCACCAAGGCAAGAATAAAGATAAACTGAGCTACCGACTCATTATTCGCCTTGAAAAACCGCCTTGTCAGCCACGGGAAGGAATATCCCACCACCGCTGCATATATAGCCATCAGGATGAAGAGCTTTATTACATTCCACCATTCGAAGCTTCCGCTCAGATGCACTGTCACCACCTGTGCCAATGCTATCAGGGCAAGCAGAACGGCTACAATCGTACCGCATACCGCCACTACCGCCGCCCTCTGATTGGAGAGACCGAATTTACTCACTATCGGATAGCTTACCAGCGTATGGGAGGCATACATGGAGGCGATGAGCACGGACGTAGTCCAGTCTACTCCAAACGCATAACGCGACCCGAATATTCCCACCCCCATCGGCAGAAGGAAACTCAGCAATCCGAAGATGATACCTTTCTTCATATACTGCCGCAGATGAAACATATCTATCTCTACGGCTGCCAGAAACATTATATAAAGTATACCGACCTCTCCGAATATTTTGAAGCTGGCGTCTCTTTCAAGCAGATTGAACCCGTAGGGACCCACTGCCATTCCGGCGAGGATAAGCCCGACTATCTGCGGAATCTTCAGCCGGCGGAACAGCAATGGTCCGAGGAGTATGATCAGCAGCACAAGAAAAAAGATTGCCACCGGTTGCTGTATGGGGAATGTTATCACGTGGTAGGTATGATTTTAGCTTGGTTTAATCAAAAGGGAAATGTCCTGGTTTTATCATATGGGCGGCAGCCTCATCCATTCAGAAAGAGAAGATCTCCCTGGCGTTAGCTGTAGTGCGGAGGTCCACCTCCACCGGAGTTATCTCCAGCACTTCTGCTATCTTGTCGCGGACATGAGGGAGATATGCCGACTCGTTGCGTTCTCCTCTATGCGGCACCGGGGATAAGAATGGAGCATCCGTCTCAAGCACTATCCGGTCAAGTCCTATTTCCCTGACTGCATCCCTCACCGCCTGAGCGTTCTTAAAAGTTACTACGCCGTTGATGCCGAAATAGGGATCGCAGACCTCCCGGATGCGCTTCACGTCCGAAGGGTCGGAGGTAAAACTGTGGAAAATCATCTTCGGTTGTTCCCCCGCCTTGGAGCATATCACCTCCAAGGCGGCATCCACTCCTTCACGGCAATGGATGATAAGCGGCAGATTATATCTCACAGCCCAATCATATTGCCTTGAGAAAGCTCTCTTCTGTTCCTCGGCATTGCTGCTGTCCCAATGGAAATCTATACCGGTCTCTCCGATCGCCACATATTTCCCGGGATTCTCCTCAAGCATCATCTCCATCTTGTCAAGTGTGCCGTCAGGATCATCTCCCAATTCAGTGGGATGCAGACCCATGGCAAGACGTGTATTCTCAGGATAGCGTGCATGAAGGCTCTCCATGGGAGCGATGGAGTCAAGATCGACACATGGAAGCACCATCATGTCGACCCCCTCCTTTACCGCTCTTTCCACAGCTTCCGCTCCCCCCTCCTCGTAATCCTCCATATAGAGGTGAGTATGAGTATCTATCATTTCTTACGTCCTGTCAGTTTTTCCACCACCATTCGGAATGCCTCCTTATCATCGTCGCTCAAAGATGTGGATTTAAGAGCTGCCAGTGCCTTGGCTGAGTAAGACGAAATCTCCTGACGACATATAGCCGAGATATTCATCTTCTCATATATTCTGGTCACAATCTTTACTTTGGTATCCCCGGCAGCTAAACTCATCGCCTCTTTAAGAGCCACGGCATCCGGACCTCCCGTTTCAAAACTCTTAAGGAGCAGATATGACTTCTTGTTATTATTGATGTCGCCGCCGATAGGTTTGCCGAATGTAGTTGAGTCGCCGAATACATCAAGCCAGTCATCCTGTATCTGGAATGCAACGCCGAGCATCAAGCCATACTCATACATCTTTTCTGCATCCTTGGCATCAGCTCCGCCGATGATGGCTCCTATCTTGCAAGCTGCTCCTAAGAGGGCGCCGGTCTTATCTTTTATCATGCGGATGTACTGATCAAGGCTTACATCCTCCATCTCCTCGAAGTCCATATCGAGGCGCTGTCCTTCATATACTTTCAGCGCCATCGCATTGAAAGTATCAAGTACTTCACGCAATTTCTCATCGCTTACCTGCGAAATGAGCTGAGTGGCGATAGTCAGCATTGTGTCGCCTGAAAGGATAGCTGTATTTGTGCCCCACTTTGCATATACCGACTGACGTCCGCGACGAGTGTCGGAATTATCCATCACATCATCATGCAGGAGAGTAAAGTTATGGAATACCTCTATTCCCGCTGCCGGAGCAAAAGCCTCTTCTGTTTTACCACCGAAGCAATCCGCTGCCATAAGAAGCAGTGAGGGGCGCAGACGCTTCCCTCCCGAAGCAAGAGCATAGCTGACGGGTGAATATAATGAGGAGAGTTCTTCGCCGGGGAAAGTCAAATCCCTTACGTTCTTCTCCATAAGCGCTGAGTAATCTGATATTTTCTTCATATCTTTTAGTTGTTTTTCATATTTATAAAGCGATTATAGATATCGCTGTTCAAATCTTTATCCTTATCCTGGCGTAGAGCTTCTGTGAAACCGGTCACGAATCTACGATAAGTCGCCGTATCTGATCCGCAAGCCTTCTTGAAGTCTTTTATCTCCTTGTCAATATCCGACACGGAGAGATTATGTTCCCTCACCCTTGAGAGATAAGCCAGCCCCAGATTCAACCCGAACACCACGGGGTCTTCCGTGCTCCCTTTCTTAAAAAGATACATCTGATCCGAAAGCGAGAAATTATCCTTGATCCGACCCGCCTCCTCTGCATATATTATCTGTTTGTCTGAATCATAATTGGAATAGACATATAATTCAGCCACGCCGAGGGAATCAATGGTGATATCCTTCTTCCTACCCATCGCAGCCTCCATCACGAATCTTGCCACAGAATCCGGAGTGGAGGTACGCATTACGAACGCCACCTTCTGGGCATCAGAAAGAGAATTGAAATCTGCCGGAAACCCGGCTTCCTGTTTCTTATCATTCTTCCCGCATCCCGCCAAGAGAGAAAGAAGCAGAAGAGGAAGAACCATACCACGCGTTTTCATTTTAGATATATCTTATTTAACCTCTCCCGAAAGCTTCAAAAATTTAATTTGAACGGGAGAGAAAGGAGTGTGGAATTAAAATTTACGCAAATTTACAAAAAAAGTGACAAAAAATTATTGCCAATTCAGAGAAAAGCATTAACTTCGCAAATGAAAAAGGGGATACGGCTCTTTTTCTAATATATCCTCGCGATATAAAAAGAAAAGATCGGCTCTTTTTCTAAGATTGGAGTGGTGCTCGAGTGGCTGAAGAGGCACGCCTGGAAAGCGTGTATACGCCAAAAGCGTATCCCGAGTTCGAATCTCGGTCACTCCGCTAAAATTTTAATTATGGGCCCTCTAAAAATCCCGCAAGCAGAAATGCCTGCGGGATTTTTCGCAATAACATAAATCTCTATGGATAAACCGACACTATATATCATTGCAGGTTGCAATGGAGCCGGGAAAACTACGGCTTCATACTCTGTATTGCCCGAGTTGCTACAGTGTCGGGAGTTTGTCAATGCAGATGAGATTGCAAAAGGTCTATCCCCTTTCAATCCTGAATCTGTTGCAATTGAAGCGGGTAAACTTATGCTTCATAGAATAGATCAACTATTAAATCAAAATAAGACTTTTGCTATTGAAACCACACTTGCCACTCGCAGTTATGCCTCATTAATAAAAAGAGCACATGAAAACGGGTATCAAGTAATTTTATTATTCTTTTGGCTACCAACGCCGGAAATGGCAATCGAGCGCGTTGCGAAAAGAGTCAGCGAAGGAGGACATAATATACCGACGGAAACAATCCGACGTCGCTATTGGTTAGGACTGCAGAACTTCTTCAATATCTTCGCACCTATAGTAGATAGTTGGATGTTCTTTGAAAATGAGGACAAAACTAATTTAGTTGCAACTAACCGACAAATACATAACTCAAGTAAATTCCTTAAAATTCAAGAATCATGTCTGAACAGGAAGAATTAAAATTATTCGAAAAAATAGAGAAAGGGTTGTCAGAATCTTTTGAGAATTTGCTTCGTCGCAAGGCTGCTCTTGACCAAGATATGGTCTTTGCTGACGAAAACGGACAGCCGCGCATCGTGACCGCCCGCAAAGCATTAGCCGAATACGAAAGCAACCGATAATCAGTATATCAGTCACTGTCGGCTATCTCTTTATCTGCGACCGGATATAATCCACCATCTCTCCGGGATTGTCACAGCCGAGCATATAACTGCTGCCTTTCTTCGTGCGGACGAGAAAGCAATCGGATGATTTACCATAGAAAGCGTAATATCTCCCGATTCCTCCCTCCCGGTAGATTCCCCAATAGCCCATGAAACCGCAGGAGCCTAAGATTCTCATCGACCCCATTGTCGGAGGACATAGCTCCACACTCTCTACTTCCTCCATCGGTATAGTCTGCCTTCTGACAATGCTCCCCATTGTGATTTTTGCGTCATCCGCCTTTATATAGAAAGGTGCGAATATCAACGCCGAGATAATCAATGATATATATAGCGCCAATAATATAAAGAATTTGGGCTTATTATCTACAGTTGCTATACACCCTAAATAAAGCAATCCTACTACTATCGCAGTAAAGATGATCACAAATCGGCTATAGGAGACTTTGGATTTCATACTATTGCATATTATTTATTTCACTTCGTAAATTTAATAAAAAATTTCATATTTCCTTTCATCATACCTGAACCATTCTTACGCCATCTTGTTATAATAGATGAAAAGTAAATCGTTTCATGATGTTAGGTTAGTTTAGTTAAGTATTATGGAAAACACGCGAATGCGGCGAGTCGTGAGACCCGCCGCATTCGCGTTATATCAAAATGAAGTTGTTTAAACTTATTTTTTATTCACATTTGCGAGAGATTTTTGAGCTGATTTCGTCACTCGAAGAGGTAGCAACCTCTCGGTTGGTACCGATGAGAGGGGCGGAAGCAGCCAAAAAGATCCGCAAAGGGGAATAAAAGAATTAAGAATATTTCTAATTTTAACATTCGTAAATTAGTTTAAACAACTTCAATATATTATTATTTTTACCGTTAGAATAACTGACAGAATCTTTAGGCTAAATACTAAAGCCTTAACTAACCATGCCTACTAATACAGTCATTTCTATATGCAAGGGGATAGCCATTATCCTTATGGTGATGGGTCATGCAGAGCCTCCCTCCATTATCTCCAACTTCATCTACATCTTCCACATGCCGCTATTTTTCATTACGGCGGGATATTTCTTTAATCGCAAATATCTGGACGATCCCTGGACTTTCTGTGTCAAACGCTTCAAAGGACTATACATTCCATTCCTGAAATGGAGCATCTTTTTTCTTCTGCTTCATAATCTATGGTTTAAAATCGGACTTCTCAATGAGCAATTCGGCAACTGGACGGGTGGAGTCACTCATCCTTATGATCCGCGTGCTTTCTTCCATCGTCTTTTCCTTATCGTCACTTCCATGAGCGGCTACGATGAATTTATGGCAGGCGCATTCTGGTTTTTCAGAGGATTGCTGATTGCCAGCATAGTTTTTCTAATCCTCTATAAGGTTATCGACTCATCCATGAAGCTTTCCCCTGTCCTCGGAGTGACGGCTGTCTGCGTGGCGGCGTTAGCCTTCAATGCCTATCGCCTTGGATTCCAGTTTAAAATTACCACAATCCCCAATGGAGGATTAAGAGAAATATGGGGGGTATTCTTCTTCGGCATCGGCTTCCTTTACCGTTATTACGAGTCAAAAATCGGCAACCGCCGTTGGATTTCCGCTATTTGCCTCGCCATATTATGCGTCGGAGCTTATAATCATTGGTGTGGAATGAATAATAGCGGTCAGCTCCGCGATCTCGCCACTCTCCCCCTTACAGGCATCGCCGGATTTCTCCTTACCAAGCATTTATCCACACTCATTGACGCGGCAGGAGGATTAGTAGCAAAACTGCTCACATTCATTGGAAATAACACGCTTTACGTATTCATATTCCATATCATCTCCTTCAAACCGGTCAGCATGTTGAAAATATGGTGGTACGGATTGGAGCCAGCTCAGATCGGGTCGCACATGGTGATACACTTCAATAATCATGAAGACCTCTTCTGGATATTGTATACTATCGTTGGCACGGCTCTCCCCCTGACTGTCCTCTGGATATGGAGAACACATGCAGCTCCGAAAGTGCCAAAAATAAAAGACACTTTCCTGCGACTCGCAAGATAAGTGTCCTATAATATCTTTATATCAGCTACGGTATCTGCAGATACCGGTGAAGCTGGATTGACAATGTCCAGCGCGGATCGGCAAGCACTCTTTTTACCGTGCTGAGTCTGTTCATGCGGAAATGCTCCTGATTTGGCACATAACAAGGCTGAAGATACATCCTTGTATCCTCTTTCACACAAGGAAGAGAGAAATATGGCTCAAGATCCTGTCCTAAATCCACCACTTTCAGCTCGCTTGCTCGATCAGCCACTACCCGAGCTTCCCCGGCGCCTGAAAATCCACTCTTGGGAGAAACGGTCACCCAATCCACAGAGGGAGGAACAGGTCGGGTACCATTAGTCTCAATAGCGATCTTCTTGCCGGTAGCGCGCTTAAGGAATGATACGAATTCCTCATCAATAAAAAGCGTCGGCTCTCCTCCGGTAAGCACTATCCAATCAGCTGAGTAAAGCTTTACCGAACGGATGATGCTCTCATCATCCATATAAGTCCCCTCATTATGATTGGTATCGCAGAAAGAGCAATTAAGATTACATCCCGAAAATCTAACGAATACACAAGGATAGCCCGAATGGGCTCCCTCCCCTTGTAAGGAATAAAATATCTCGCTTATCTTTTTCATTCCTCCTCCCTCTCATATATTGCTATATTTCCTTCACTTTCCTGCACTTCACAGCGCCAGCCGTTAGGCACTGACTCAACTACCCACCGGGCAATATTCTCTGCCGTAGGATTAAAGGGAAGCACATCATTTATAATCTTATGGTCAAGCAGCTCCATCACCTTCCGCTTTATCTCGGTGAAATCCACCACCATCCCGTCTTCATTCAATTCTTTCGCACGACACTCCACCGTGATAATCCAGTTATGACCATGAAGCTGCGTGCATTTGCTCGGATATGAGAGTTGCAGCTGATGAGCCGCACTAATCTCTATTCTCTTTTTTACGTAATACATCTCTTTTCTTTTTACCCTAAAATTAATCACCCATCCCCATCTTCATAGTCCCATGAAAGAGCTTCAGCTCGATTCTCAAAAGGAATCAGCCTCCTTAATTATGCTTCATAGATAGTGGGATCATCAATCCCGGCTTCCGCCATCGCCTCGCGGCGCTCCACGCATGTACCGCAGACCCCGCAATGCTTCTCACCCCCCTTATAGCAGGAATAAGTCAGACCATAATCCACTCCCAGCTTCTTACCGATCTTAGCTATCTCCCCCTTGGTGATATGCGTAAAAGGCGCGATGATATCCACTCCTTCATATGTCCCTTCCCTCATCGCCTGGCTCATAGCATCGATAAAGCCGGAGCGGCAATCGGGATAGATGGCATGGTCTCCTCCATGATTGGCGATCATCACATGTTCGAGATCGCGCGATTCCGCCATGCCGCATGCTACAGAGAGCATTATACCGTTTCTGAATGGCACGACGGTAGATTTCATATTTTCATCGGCATAATGTCCTTCCGGTATGGCATCCGCCCCTGACAGTAGAGAGCTGCGGAAATATTTTCCCATAAAATCAAGAGGGATGGATATATGTTCGATGCCGAGTAGTTCGCATTGCTTCCGCGCACACTCTATCTCGCGGGCATTATGATTTGATCCGTAGTCAAAAGATACGGCTAAGGCTATTCTGTCCTTCTCCTGATGCAGAAGAGTGACTGAGTCCATCCCTCCTGACAATACTATTACTGAATCTTTTGCCATTGTTATTACCTTCTTATGCTTGTCAATTCTGATAACATCGCCTCTCTGCGCCGTTTCGCCAATTCCTGATGCTCGTCATCTCCGTAATTGGCAAAGGGGAAGATACTTATCCCTCCGCGCGGCATGAAGATACCTTTTACCTCCAGATATCGGGGATCCATCAGCTTGACCAGATCCTTCATGATGATATTGACGCAGTCCTCATGAAAATCCCCATGATTCCTGAAACTGAAGAGATAGAGCTTCAGGCTCTTGCTCTCCACCATCTTCCTCCTTGGAATGTAGCTTATGAAGATATGTCCGAAGTCGGGCTGTCCGGTCTTTGGGCATAATGTAGTGAATTCCGGACAGTCGAAAGTCACTACATATTCATTCTCTTCATGCTTGTTGTCAAAGGTCTCAAGCACGTCCGGTGTATAATCAGTGGAGTAGACTGTTCCCTGATTTCCAAGGAGAGTCACCCCTTCCAGTTCTTTATCTGTTCTCATATAGCAAATATAGTAATTTTTTTTAAGATGTTCGGACTGAAACCATTAAAATTTGGATGATATAGCTTGCTCTGTGACACAGGCTGGATTTTATCTTTATTAACCATTGTTAAAGTTTACCCTGCTTAGAACTTTTTATTTTATACAATGTTTAAACATATAAAAGAAAGAAGATAGATTTTTGTTCATTAGTTTTAGTGAGTGAATATTTTATTAGTTCAATAGCTAATAGCTCACAAAAAAACGGCCGCTCGGGAGAGTGGTCGTTTTTTTGTCCGATGCCCGGATATTCAATCGTGCTTATATCTTTTTTTGGAATATCCCCTTCTTTTTATAGATATCTTCTCTATTTTTATAGATATCTTCTCCGCTCTTTTATTTCCCTCTTATAAGCGTCATCTCCTCTTCGGATACTTTTACGATCTTCTCCATATCATCTCTGAGACGGCGGAAATAAACCACACTGAGCAGATATATAGGCAGCCCGACAGGGAAACACCAACATAGTGTCTTCTTAAGCCATCCCTTGCTTACCGGACGATATATCCAGAGACGCTTTACTATCGGATATGAATTCAACTTATCCACCACTTTCAGGTCGCGGCTATCGTGGAGATATTCCACTAATTCATCAGCATTCCGACCGATTCTTACCAATGACCGGACACCATAACCTCTCTTCCAATAAGCGACATAGCCCAACGGCTTCTTATGACGGCGCAGCCATACGCTTGCCTCGGCTGATAAGACAGCTATCATACCGCGTGCCTTCTTCATCGACACTTCGTTGATGATCACCTCTTTCAGCGGCACATGGCGTGTCTCCTTTATGCCGAATATCTTCTTTATCAAACCGACGTACACATCCTTATTGAATACCGCCGAGTCATTCATCGCTTTGATTGTGACATAGATACCCAACGGCAGCAATATGCCGGTGGATAACCACATTCCTACCACGACATTGATATGACCGTCGCGCGCCATCTTATAGCCGGTATTATCTATGATATAATAGACAAGGAAGAGAAGCACCGAAATTACAAGAGGTGTTCCCAATCCTCCCTTTCGGATGATCGCACCCAATGGCGCACCGATAAAGAAGAAGATCAGACATGCCACTGATAACGTAAATTTCTTTATCAATTCTATCTCATGGCGGCGTATATTCTTGGTCTCATCCCTCATCAAGGCTGCCCGATACTGGTTTTCTCCCTTCCGCGATTCATTCATATTTCTTGCCTGACGAAGTATATCACTCTGATCCACGGGGGGCAGAGAGGCAAGCAGCGAATCAATATTCAAAGGTATGACCCTTACCTCCTTCTTCTCAACCTCCTCTTTTTTACCTCTCCCTTTCTTCTCATCCTTACTGCCATTCAGCACGTTAGCTTCCGTCAGGGGCTGTGAAGAGTTGGAGGAGGATGAACTTGCAGTTTTCATCTGCATTCCGGATCTGCTGCCGGTAGTGCCGCCGGGCATGATGACCGGGAAGGCTGTCTGACGTAGATCTGCTGCAAATCCTCTTCCGATCGAGTCTACTCTTACCGTAAGGGAGTCGATCGTAGCTTGCAGCTCCTCCATATTCTTGCCGACATACTGACGTCGCATACCTCCCTCGTCAAGCCGGTTGAAATTTGCATCAAAGGGGATAAGCACTTCCTTATCAAAAAAACTCTCACGGCGGAAGGGCACATTTCTATCCAATGCCCTTTGCTCGCGAAGATTCTCAAACTGCTCTCCGGTGTAGAGATGCAGATAGAGGTATCGTGAATCTTTAGTGAATGCCAACCGTGCCGAGTCAGCCAATAGAATAGTGGCGTTATCCCCTCCCTTGCTTATATCATATATCATGACATCGTAGAGGATGCCGGTGTCGCGGTTTTTACTCTTTACAAATAGATTGTAGCCGGGTATCTGGTCATAGAATGCGCCTTCCGGTATCTCCACCTCCGGACTCTTCTGCTTCATTGAGAATAGAAGGGTCCACATCTTCACCTGAGCCTTGGGCAGAATATCATTCTGGAAGAAGAAGGCGCCGATCGCTATCATGCTGACCAGTATTATCAGCGGCTTCATCACCTGCAGCAGCGACACTCCTGACGCCTTTATGGCGGTCAGCTCCGACCGCTCGCCAAGATTTCCGAAGGTCATCAGGCTCGCCAATAAGATCGCCAGCGGCAATGCCATCGGCACCATACTCACCGCGGCATAGAAGAAAAGCTCTCCCAATACATCGAATGACAATCCCTTTCCGACAAGGTCANCTATATATTTCCACAGGAATTNCATCAAGACGATGAAGAGCACGATGAAAAAGGTCATCGCGAACAGAGGAAGAAAGCTCTTCAGTATAAACCAATATAGTCGTTTGATAAGACGCATTGATGCAGGTGGATCTTATGTTTTTATCCCTCCCCGCCCGCTTCCGCCGNCAAGGGGTAGACTTTCACATTGCAAATTTAATGATTATTAATGAGAGCATAAAATCTTATTATTAAAACTTTGCTAAAATCACCCATCTTTAAAGAGATTAATTAAAGAAAATTGTTATCTTTGCAAGAAGTATATGACCTGTCCTTAACAAGCCATACCAATGTATTGGCGACGAGCCATACCATTTGAAAAAACACATTATAAAAACATATTCAAGAAATGAAACTCTTTGAAAGACTTACCAAGAAAGCACAGGAACACCCCCAGCGCTTAGTGTTGCCTGAGTCGCTTGAGCCGCGTACTCTCCAGGCTGCCGACAGGGTGATTGCCGATAATATAGCTGACGTGATCTTTATCGGGAAGTGTGAGACTATCCTTGATAAAGCAGCTGAATTAGGACTTAAGAATATCGAGAAGGCTTCCTTTATTAACCATGAGGACATCACTGTCACAGAGCCTTACGCCGAGCTCCTTTGCGAACTCCGCAAGAGCAAGGGCATGACTATGGATCAGGCGCGCGAGATGGTGCTCAACCCTCTGTATCTCGGTTGCCTTATGATCAAACGCGGCGATGCCGATGCAATGGTGGCAGGTGCCCTATCTCCTACTTCTCATGTACTCCGCGCTGCATTCCAGGTGCTCAAGACAAAACCGGGTATCTCTGTCGTGAGCGGCGCTTTCATNATGCTTCTCCCGGAGAATGTTCCTTTTGGCGACGACCATATGCTCGTTTTCGCCGATTGTGCCGTCGTGCCTGATCCAAATGCTCAGGAATTGGCTGAAATCGCCATCGCAACTGCCAAGACCACNAAGGANATAGCNGGTCTCGANCCNGCTGTNGNCATGTGTTCTTTCTCCACNAAGGGNAGCGCANNCCATCCNCGTGTNGATAAGGTAATCGANGCTACCAAANTNGCNAAGGANCTTGANCCCTCNCTCAATATNGACGGCGANCTNCANTCNGATGCNGCTATCGTNCCCTCTGTNGGCGANATGAAAGCNCCNGGTTCTCCCGTTGCAGGTCATGCCAATACTCTTATTTTCCCCTCTCTCGAGACCGGTAACATCGCTTACAAGCTTGTCCAGCGTCTCGCCGGCGCAGGGGCTGTCGGTCCGATCCTTCAGGGTCTCGCCGCTCCGGTCAACGATCTCTCCCGCGGAGCCACTGTTGATGATATCGTGAATACTATAATCGTTACTTGCAATCAGGCTATTGGTGACAAGGGTCTTTAATAGTTACTNCTGTTATGAAAATATTNGTTCTTAACTGCGGCAGCAGTAGTGTGAAATATAAACTCATCGATTCCTCNAATAAGGAGGTGCTTGNCGAGGGTGGTGTAGAGAAGATCGGTCTCGAGGATTCTTTCCTCAAATTCAAACGCCCTGACGGCTCAAAGGAGACTATCACTGTCTCCATGCCCGACCATAAGGAGGCTATCAAGCAGATCAGCAAGGTGCTGACTGATCCCAAGGATGGCGTGATCAAGAGCTTTGANGANATTGAGGCTGTNGGTCANCGCGTGGTGCATGGCATGGAATATTTNAATAAGTCAGTGCTTATCACTCCCGAAGTGATCGAGCGCGTGAAGGAGTGTTATCCCGTGGCTCCCCTTCATAATCCCGCCAATATCACCGGCATCGAGGCAGTTACGGAGTTGATGCCCGATACTCCTCAGGTTGCTGTCTTTGACACGGCTTTCCATCAGACCATGCCCGCAAAGGCTTATATGTATGCCCTNCCCTATGAGGATTACGAGAAATATGGCGTNCGTCGCTACGGCTTCCACGGCACAAGTCATCGCTATGTATCCAAGCGTGTATGCGAATTTCTCGGNGTNCCTTACGATAANCAGCGCATCATCACATGCCATATCGGCAACGGCGGCTCGGTGACCGCTATCAAGGATGGCAAATCTATCGATACCTCGATGGGTCTGACNCCTACCGAAGGTCTCGTGATGGGTACCCGCGTNGGAGATGTCGATCCCGGAGCCTTGGTATATCTCATGGAACGTCTCAATCTTGACGCCGACGGTCTCCTGAAGCATATCAACAAGGAGAGCGGTATCGCCGGCATCTCCGGCATCTCCAACGATATGCGTGATATAGAGAAAGCTATCGAGGAGGGGAATGATCGTGCGAAACTCGCCCTCGAAATGTTTGAATATCGTCTCCTTAAATATATCGGCGCNTACACAGCCGTCCTTGGGGGAGTGGATATCATCGTCTTCACCGGAGGTATTGGCGAGAATCAGCCCTCCACCCGCGAACGTATCTGCAAGCAGCTTGCCTTCCTTGGCGTAACATTCAATGAAGAGGCTAATAAGACCCGTGGCGAGGAAGTGGTGATTTCAGGCGANGATTCAAAAGTAAAGGTCGTTGTCATCCCCACCGACGAAGAGCTTATGATCGCTCAGGACACAGCCGCGATCGCAGGAAAATAAATCAGCGCAAGGGCGCTAAAATCTGCGCTAAGCAGCTCTAATCAGCGCGAAGCCGTTTCCGCCCCCGGCTCTGCCGGTATAAATCAGCATAAGAGAAGAAAGACAGCTCTGCAGCGGGCTGTCTTTTTTATTATCCCCGTAAATTTGCGAGTATTAAGGATAATAACTAAATTTGCCTAAATTAAAAAAATATGACAGANCTGCTCGCTTATATCACATGGAATGCAAACCCCATCCTCTTCTCTTTCGGTCCCTTAGCCGTAAGATGGTATGGACTGGCATTCGCCATCGGCTTTACAATCGGCTACTCAATCGTAGCCAGAATGTATAAACATGAAGGCGCCCCCGAAAATTGGCTCGGTATCCTCTTGGGATATGTTGTCATCGCCACAATCGTCGGCGCACGCCTCGGACATGTATTTTTCTACGAATGGGACTACTACTCCCAACATCCCGGCGACATNCTCAAGATATGGGAGGGCGGACTCGCAAGCCACGGAGGCACTATAGCAATCATCATAGCCCTCTTCCTCTATTCATGGTTCGTGACCAAAAAACCGGCATCCTGGGTCTTTGACAAGATTGTGGTGGCAATCGCCCTTGTCGGAGGTCTGATTCGATTAGGCAACCTGATGAACAGCGAGATATATGGCGGTCCCACTGATCTCCCCTGGGGTTTCATCTTTGTGCGCAATGGCGAGACCCTTCCCGCCCATCCCACACAGATATATGAGGCGCTTTGCTATTTCGCTCTCTTCGGGCTCCTCATGTGGATGTACTGGAAGAAAAATGCAGAAGAGAGACCTTGGCTCATTACCGGTGTTTTCTTTATCGGCATCTTCCTGCCGCGTTTCCTTATCGAATACGTAAAGAATGTGCAGGTCACATCCGAATATGAAATGATAGCGAAATACGGCATGAACCTCGGACAGATGCTCTCCATCCCTTTCATCCTCTTAGGCATCGGNTTAGTCATCTACTCCCTCTCCCGNCCGAGAGTAAAATTCTCCTTCCCGAATAAATTCGCTCCGGAAGGCAAAAAGAAATAAAGAAAGCCATCAGCGCGAAGCCGTCTCCGCNCCGGCTCTGCCGGTAAAAAGCCGGCAAAGAAAGCCATCAGCGCGAAGCCGTCTCCGCCCCGGCTCTCCTGGTAAAAAGCCGGCAAAGAAAGCCATCAGCGCGAAGCCGTCTCCGCCCCGGCTCTGCCGGTAAAAATTTAAAATTAAATCTACTATGCAATATTACCTATATCTCAACGGGGTCCGCCTCGGTCCCTACTCCAAAGAGGAGCTGCGCCTCCAGGGCATCACACAAGACTCCATCGTCTGGCGTCCCGGCATGACCGACTGGGCTCTTGCCGACTCAGTCCCTGATCTGGCTGACATCCTTGCCGACTCAGCCTTCGGCGCTTACGCCGAAAAAATAAAGACGGAGCAGCCCTCCCCCTCCACCCCGACTCCGCCCCCCTTCAACCCTTGGATGCAGGGATTCAATAATATGCCTATCCCGCACACCAACTGGCTTCCCTGGGCGATAATAGTGACTATCATTGGTTTAGGCACGAGCTGCATCGCCGGCATTTTCGGTATAATAGCCATTATCAATGCCTCCCGTGCAAATGATGCCTATGCCCGCGGTATGCAAGCAAAAGGCGACGCCAATAACTCTACCGCCAAGATAATGACTATCATCGGCATTATCCTATGTATATTGGGAATACTGGGGATATCTTTCTACGGGTGGAATGTCCTTAATCAGTGGAATATCTTTGATTAGGATATGAAATATTTTGCAATGATAGATGGCGAACGCCGCGGTCCTTTCACCCTTGATGAACTTCACTCTGCAGGAGTGATGCCTGACACCTATGTATGGTGCAAAGGGATGGACGACTGGGAGAAAGCTGAAGATGTGGCTGATATATGCCGCTTCTATCGTCAGCGCATCTTTGANCTNATGCANCCNTCNCAATCCGACCGCGCAGATAATAGCTCCGCCAATACTCCCCTGGAGAATGAGGATGAGGATGAGAATTCCGACTTCCCCATCGCTTTCCGGCGATATTTCAAAGGAGCTGAACTCCCGACAATGAATAACGAACGGAATCAGCAGCTCACCCGTCAACCCTCTTCTCTCATTCCAATCTCTCTGATACTGATGATACTCTGCTGTCCCCTTACCGGCTGTATTGCCTTCTACTACGCTCTTCGCTCACGGCAGGCGTGGAAAGAGGCACATCGAAGCAACGATGCACATAAAGAATTATATTCTGACGCAGAACGACAGGCTCTCTCGCGCAAAGCTTACGAATATTCCCGATTGGCGAAAATGTGGTGCGGCATCACATTCTTCTTTGGTTTCTTCATCGCTGCCCTTATCAGCAAAGGGATTATTGGTTGAGAAAGGCATAAGCATCACCTCATTCCGCTCCTCATACCGACCGGAGGCTGATACCTCCNTAGATTCAAAAATAGATTATCTATTTCTANTTTTTGGAAAATGAGGAATATTTTATTATCTTTGCAAAGCAATGCGGTAATAGCTCAGTTGGTAGAGCATCAGCTTCCCAAGCTGAGGGTCGCGAGTTCGAGTCTCGTTTACCGCTCTTATATTTAAATCGCTTTAAATGAACTAATTATGCAGGGATTTTAAGGCGATTTTTATTTATTTCTGTCGCTATTTACTTGATTTTCCAGCGTTAAACCTATGGAATTTAATGGAATATAGCCGGAATTTAATGGAATTTGTTAGACCCATGTTTGACCCATATTTATGTAGTAGAGAGTGCTTTTTTGATAATTATTAACAAAGTATTTTTCATTGACCCCTAATAATCTAAAAGTGAAAATCATCCAAAACCGCTTCATACCGATAGGGAAAAGATACTACGCCATNAATCTCTTCGGCATTATTTTCGCCAAAGGGAAATGCTCNGCCGTCACTATCAATCACGAANCNATCCATACCGCCCAGATGNNNGANCTNCTCTANNTCCCTTTCTATCTCNTNTANCTTCTNGAATGGCTCATCCGCNTNNTNCANTANCNNANTCTTCTACNANGCTTANNNNAACATCTCCTTCGANCGNGANGCNTANGCNCANGANANCNATCTCTCCTACNTCTCCTCNCGCCCNCGNTTCCAATCATTCCGAAGATATATCCGTCAATAACCCTCATGCTCCNNTANTCTTCAGTCACATAGGAATCTTGCCTCAGTCAAGATCCTTTATTATCTTTGCAATCATGNTTAGCGTAATCATCCCNNTNTANAACAGCGAGAAATGGCTACCCGCCACTCTAAGCTCCCTCTATTCCCAATCATTCAAGGACTGGGAACTGATCGCTGTGGATGACGGCAGCAGTGACAGATCCGGGAATATTCTTCNGGATTTCAAAGAGCTGTGCGAAAAAAACGATACTGATGCCATCCGACGCAAAGTCAGAATTTTCACCACCCCCAATCTCGGAGTAGCCGCTGCCAGAAACTTAGCCCTATCCAAAGCAGAAGGTCAGTTTGTCGCTTTTCTTGATTCTGATGATATCCTCCCTGAGTATTCCCTCGATTATCTTCTCGATCTATGCCTCGCCAATAATGCAGACATCGCTACCGGACCAACAATCTCCTTTAATGATAATCCTCCATCACTGGAGAAAGCCTTGCGAAAATGTGGAAAAGCCTTGAAAAAATCCGAAACGAAGAAAGTCAGAATAATCTCAGGCGCGGAGGCTGTAGAAGAATCCCTCTACCAGCGCACCAATCTTAATTCCTCCTTATGGGCGAAGGTTTTTCGGAGAAGTATTCTGAAGGATATGGAAATGATACCGGGAGAGATATATGAGGATCTTGATTATTTCTATCGCGTAGCTTTCAATGCCGGTAGCGTAGTGATTGGAGAGCTTCCGGTCTATCTTTATCGCCAGAGGGACGGAAGTATCATCCACTCCTTCTCCCCCCGCCGCCTCGACGTTCTGAAAGTAACGGAAAGGATGACCTCACTAATAGCGAAGGCTGCTCCCGCCCTCCTCCCTGCCGCTATCGACCGCCGTTTCTCAGCCAACTTCAACATGCTTCGGCTCATCAGCAAACATGAGTGCGACCGATCATTCAATGAAGAGGATCGAGATTTATTTCAGGTAAAGAAGGAAGAGATCCATAATTATCTGAAATCCCATTCGCTTGAAGAGATAAAAAATCACAAAAGCCGACTCAAAAACCGGCTCGGAGCCCTCCTCTACCTCCTCCTCCCCTCCTCTTTACTGACTCTCCTCCTGAAAAAGTTATAGACTTGTCAAAAGAAATTTCTTTCCGCACAGTTCTCCTCTTTACCATGAGAAAGCGCAGTTTTAACCCGGTGCGAGATAACTTTGCCAATCCCAACTTTTTCACTATCTTTGCATTGAGACTGAGATTAATGAGTTTAAGAGAAATCTGGAATAAGAAAAAGAAAGATATACCGATGGTGCTCCTGTTCATGGTAGTATCAGCTATGCTTGTAGGCGCTTCTTTCCTCGCTTATCATCAATTTGTATCTACACCCCCCTATGTCTCCGAAGAGCGCTACCCGATCCGCGGAATTGATGTCTCCCACCATAACGGCATGATGAACCTTGATGCCGCAGCTGCCGACGGCATCGATTTCATCTTTATCAAAGCCAGCGAAGGTGCTTCAATGCGCGATGAGAATTTCCAGATTAATTATGATAAAGCGGGTCACGCCGGTCTCAAAAGAGGTGCCTATCATTTCTTTCGTTTCGATAGGGACGGTATTGTGCAGGGACGAAATCTCATCGGCGCGATCGGCGACCGGCATCTCGAGTTAGGCGTCGCCATTGATGTGGAGAAAAGCGGAAACCCTCATGACATACCCCTTGATTCTATAAAGATGCACCTTACCGATATGGTGGATTATCTTATCCTTAAGGGGTACAGAGTGCTATTCTACACCAACCGACAAGGCTACGAAGACTATATTCTGGAGAATTATCCCGGCTTTCCGCTATGGATATGTCATTTCTCCTCCACCCCTTTCGATGCCGACTGGCAATTCTGGCAATATAGCCATCATGGGAAAGTACAGGGTATCTCAACGGAAGTGGATATGAATGTATTTGTCGGCTCCAGAAAGGATTGGGAGGAATACCTTACCCAATTCTCCGAAGATACGGATGACTCCGAAACGCTCTGACACCTGACAATATCACAACCTACCGAAACGTTATAGAATCGTGAACAAAATCTTTTCCCATATATTAAAATCCCTCCCGATTTTCGGTATTTTATGCTCCTCTTCCCCCTCTCAGGCATTGGAGCCGAGCCATTATGCCTCCAATTCAGTCCTCTCCGATGGACAATGGACCCGTATAACGGTTGAAAAATCGGGTGCGCAGTTTATTCCCGCAGCCTCTCTTCAGGCTATGGGATTCTCCGATATATCCAAAGTAAATGTTTATGGCATCGGCGGATGGATGCTCCCTGAATATATCAATGCCTCCACTTCCGACGATCTCCCTCTGCTTCCCGTGGTTCGCACCCAGAAAGGGATATACTTCTTCGGGACCGACAATATCTCATGGACCAGAGGAAACAACACTCCATATACTCATACCATCAACCCTTACGACACCAAGAGCTATTATTATATCTCTGACCGTCCGGTGGATGCTCATGAGATGCAGTCGGTAGCCGCTCCCTCTTCTGCAGATGGGGCGCTCAGTACATTTACCGACCGCCTGCTGCATGAATCGGAACTGGCAGGTATAGGCGAATCGGGCAGAAATCTCTTCGGCGAGAGTTTTCTGAATAACCGCACCCAGACTTTCTCTTTCTCTCTCCCTGACCTAACGGGGGAGACCGTCATCATGAAATACCGCTTCGGAGCAAACGCCACTCCTCAATCCTCCATAATGGTGTCGGCTAACGGCGAGCGTCTCCCCTCCACGGGGGATGACATCGTGCGCGAGTGTGCCAACAATCAGGAGTTTATCCGCACTGCCACCGCAATAAAGACCATCCCCAATGCGGATGAGAATTTGAATATACAGTTCTCATTCTCCAATACCGGAGTAGCTACAATCGCCCGTCTTGACTATATAGAACTCTTCTACGAGCGTCAGCTGCGCCTCAAGGAGGGTCAGCTTTACTTCTACACCTCCTCTGATATGGATGGGAAGGCAACTATCGAGGGTTGCACCGACGATACCCGTATATGGGATGTCACCGTTCCATGGAATCCTGTGGAGATGAAAACGATGGTCAACGGCTCTTCCGCTACCATCACTCTCCCAAAAGGATATCATGAATATATCGCTTTCACTCCCGATCAGGTGGCTCAGCGCCCTGTATCAGGAGAGAAATTGGCTAATCAGAATATCCACGCGATGGAGGTGCCCGATATGCTTATCATCTCTTATGATGAGTATATGGAAGGTGCCCGACGCATCGCGCGCTTGCATGAGGAGATGGATGGCATGAAAGTCGCGATCCTCCGCCCGGAAGATATCTATAATGAATTTTCCGGTGGTCTGGCTGACGTCACAGCCTTCAAGCGTCTCCTCAAGATGTGGTATGACCGTAAGGGCGCTGACGGTATCCGCTACTGCCTTCTTATGGGTCGTCCATATTATGACAACCGCTCACTATCTCCCGATGCTCAGGCTTTGAGCTACCGCCCCCTGCCCATATGGCAGGAGCCGAACTCCTTCACCGATACCGGCTCTTACTCCACGGATTGCTATATAGCATGGCTGGAGGATAGCGAACCAGGATACAGCTTCTCTTCCGCAAAGATGCAGGTCGGTGTGGGACGTCTGCCGGTGAAATCCTCTCAGGAGGCGCTGGAGATGGCTGCAAAAATCGAGAAATATGTCAAGAATCCTAATTATGGCACTTGGCGTAACAAGATGATGATTCTCGCCGACGGCATTGATGACGAGTCGCAGGCTGGTATCAAGCCCGATAAGACTAACCCCAGGACTTTCTTCGACCAGTCGCAGAATATCTATGAGACTCTCAAGACTACTCCCGGCGGAGAGAAATATATCTACGACCGCGTTTTTCTGGATGCGCATAAGCTGGAATATACAAGTGTCGGAAGAACATATCCCACCGCACGCACCAAAATGCTGGCTAACTTCAACGACGCCGTATATATCAATTATCTCGGGCATGCCTCCCCACGCAACTGGTCGCATGAAAACCTTTTCACCTGGACTGATATCAATTCAATGTCCAACCGCAACCTCCCCATCCTTTTCGGGGGCACCTGCGAATTTGCCAAGTGGGATGCCAATGCTGTCAGCGGCGGCGAGCTGTTAGTGCTTAATCCCAACGCCGGCGTAATAGCGATGGTGATAGCGAGCCGCACGGTCTATATCACTCAGAATTACCAGCTCAATAAGGCGTTGGCTCCCAATCTTCTCTTGGCTAACGAATGGGGCGAGACTCCCCGCCTTGGTGATTTCTTCCGACGCGGTATGAACCGTCTTGTCGATTCCAATAAGCTCCGCTATTGTCTTATCGGCGACCCTGCCCTTAAATTTCCGCAGCCCACAAGCCTGGTGGAGATAGAGAGCATAAATGGCTCCAATCCCAAGGAGGAGGGTACTGTGCCGGAGGTCAAGGCGCTGGGTAAAGTGGAATTGTCAGGCAAGATAGTTGATTCTTCCGGCGAGAAGGATGAGACATTTAACGGACTTCTGGATCTCGTGCTTTTCGACGCTGAAAAAGTAGTTGAGACCAAGGACACAGGCAAGGGTCTTGACCGCACCTATAATGACCGTACCTCACGCCTCACATCCACCACCGTCCGCATCGAGAACGGAAGCTGGAAAGCTACCCTCATGCTCCCCTCCGAGATTGAGAATAATTATTCTCCCGCCATGATCTCCGCCTACGCATGGAATCAGAATACGGGCAGGGAGGCGCATGGTATTTCGGAAGATCTATATGTATATGGATATCCGGAGGATATGGAGATTGATGCCAAGGCTCCGGAAATAGAGGAGTTTTATCTCAATTCCCCCTCATTTCAATCAGGCGGGGTGGTAAGTCCGAATCCTGTCGTATTCGCCACTCTCTCCGATGAGTCAGGGCTGAATCTCTCAAATTCAGGTATAGGGCATAATATGCTTCTCTCCCTCGACGGCAAGAAATTCTATAACGACCTGAGCTTATATTTCTCTTCCGATCCCTCCCGCCCCGGAGCGGGAATGATCGCCTACCCCCTCGAGGATATCGAGCCGGGTAAGCATACCTTGGAACTTACCGTCTATGACAATGCCAATAACTCGGCATCGGCTATACTCGAATTCAATGTCGGTGTGGCGATTGACCCCGCCATCACTGATCTCGGCACAAATGTAAACCCGGCTTCCACAAGCGTCATATTCAATATCCATGTCGACCGTGCCAACAGTGCCCTTGATTGCATGATTGAGGTGTTCGACCTTATGGGAAGGACGGTATGGACAAAAAGCCAGAAAGTGAATACCGATATGGATGCCGTAATCAATGCCGACTGGGATCTTCGCGACAAAGGGGGCGTGCGTGTGCCGAGAGGCATCTACCTCTATCGAGCCACTGTCAGGACTCCCGAAGGAACCTATACCTCCAAAAGTAAAAAATTAGCGGTCACCGCTCAATAGGATATGAAGATTTTAGCTTTTTTACCATCACAATATCTCACCGATTTGGGAGCGACTTTACCTGTTGCTCCCATTCTCTCTTTCCCTGACTCATCTATCATCAAGAATGGAAATCCTTTTTTCATCCCTGATTTTGATACCGACTTCTCAGCTCATATCTACTTTGCCATTAAGATCTCTCGTCTTGGTAAATCCATTGCTCCACGGTTTGCAGAGAGATATTATTCTGAGATAGCACCTGCCCTTACTGTTAAGGCGGATAATCTGCTTGCTACCCTTCAACGCTCGGGACTGCCTTGGACTTCGGCAGTCGGTTTTGACAAGAGTGTGGCTATCGGAGAATTTATAAATTACTCTGAGGAGGATTCCTTTACTTTCACTATCCATGCCGATGGACAGGAATCTGTATCCATTCCGGTTCCCGATAAGAAGAACATATCGGACGCTATAGCCGAGGCATCAAGATATAACTCCCTGAAAATGGGAGATCTTATCCTGATTCCTGCGCTGACTCCGGATATCAGGCTTATCATAGGAGAGCGCCTCACTGCCGTAGTAAATGATAAGGAATTGCTCAAATTCCCTATTAAATAGATCAAACCTATATTAGCAGACATATAGAAGCGCTCTATAAAATAATAATGAGAGTTTAAAGTTATTTAATAAGTAAGTGTTCAAATTTAATTTATACTATATGGGAGCTTATTTTTTAGACCATTCTGTTGCGGAGTGAAGGAGCTTAGCGGGCTAAGTGACTGAACGACAAGACAGAAGCGGCAAAAAAGAAGCCGCATATAGTATAAAAGATTTCTTAAATACTTACTATCGGTTAAATTTGAACACTTACTTAGTAGTTAAACTCTCTCCAACCGAATATTATGAAGCGATACGGAAAACTTATTTTCACCCTCTCCATCTTTCTGATGAGCGCCCTTTCGGCAGCCGCCCAGAATGATATAAAAGATAATGAATTCAACCCGGTCAATACCGGTGTGACCACCCTCTCCATTGCCCCGGATGCGCGCGGATCCTCCTTAGGTAACTTGGGTGCCGCCACTGACCCGGATATGAACAGCCAGTTCTGGAATCCCTCAAAATATGCCTTCGGTTATTCCACCGGCGGTCTATCCCTCTCATATACCCCGTGGCTTCGTAAGATTGTAAATGATATCTTCCTTGCCAACCTTGCCGGCTACTGGAAATTGGGAAGCATGGACAATCAGGCGCTCTCCGCCTCGCTCCGTTATTTCTCTTTGGGTGAAGTGACCTCGGGATTAGATAATGACGGATTGGCGGCAATGACTATCAATCCCTATGAGTTTGCCATTGACTTAGGTTATTCGCGCAAACTGTCAGAGAAGTTTTCTATGGGTGTCGTGCTCCGCTATATCCTTTCCGATCTCGCATATAACAATACCTACACCGGAGAGAGCAACACCGCAGCCTCAGCTTTCTCTGTTGACCTTTCAGGCTATTTCGTCACCTATCCGATGGTAGGCAGAAACGAATGTCAGTTCTCATGGGGTTTTGACATCTCGAATATCGGTACGAAAGTGAGCTACGATCATGGCGCAAACAATGCCTTCCTACCGACCAATCTCCGTCTCGGCGCCAACTTCATGTTCCCACTCGCCGATTACAATACTCTCTCCTTCGGATTGGATCTGAATAAACTTCTCGTTCCGACCAAGCCGCGCCCCGATGACTATCAGATGGAGACCGCCGAGGGACAGCAGGAATATCAGGATGCACTTGATAAATGGGAGACTATGTCGCCAATCTCCGGTATCTTCAAAAGCTTCTCCGACGCTCCGGGAGGATTTAGCGAGGAGCTTAAGGAGATCAACGTCTCATTGGGTGCGGAATACGCTTATAATCAGCAGTTCTTCGCGCGTCTCGGTTATAATTATGAGCATCCCTCCAAGGGCGGTCGCTCCTATTTCGCTTTTGGTGCGGGCTTCTCTCTGAATGTGGTTCAGCTTGATGCCTCATATATGTTGGCTACCGCACAGAGCTCTCCTTTGGATCAGACTCTCCGCTTCACTCTCACTTTCGATATGGATGGTCTGCGCGACCTCATGGGTAAACGAAGAAAATAAAAGGCTTTTCCGGTATTCTGTAGGGACGTACCCAAGGTGCGTCCGCTCATATAAAGGATTTAACCGGCTTACTGTAGGGACGTACCCAAGGTGCGTCCGCCGATATAATATAGATGTTATGATACGAATAGGACAAGGATATGACGTTCACCGTCTCGTTGAGGGAAGAGAACTTTGGCTTTGCGGCGAGAAGATAGAATTCGAGCTGGGGCTTTTGGGACATAGCGATGCCGATGTGGCTATCCATGCCCTATGCGATGCAATGTTAGGTGCACTTGCCTTAGGGGATATCGGAAAGCATTTCCCCGACTCCGACCCCGCTTACAAAGGTATCGACAGTAAAAAATTATTGCGCGAGGTCTGGCTCCTGATTGATGAGAAAGGCTACCGCTTAGGCAACGCAGATATCACGATATGTGCCGAACGTCCCAAGTTGCGACCCCATATAGACACTATGCGTCAGCGACTTGCAGAAGTTATCAACACCCCTGTTGATAACATTTCAGTAAAGGCTACCACTACAGAGCGTCTCGGGTTCACAGGCAGAATGGAAGGAATTTCCGCTTATGCCGTAGTATTGCTCCTCAGAAAATAACCTTCTGCCAACTTATGACAGATTTTATATTTCATATAATTGTCATAGGAGCCCTGGCTATCGGAGCCGTGCGCGGATTTCGTGAACGGTTCACACAGCAGATCCCATGCTGGCTGGCTATCTTTTTTGCCCTTCTCTGCTCGCATATCTTCCTCGTTCCGGCGGAAGACTGGGTAGCTGCGGTATTGAAAGAGGAATGTAAGGGTGTGGATGGGGAATTTGTACTCAGTAATCTCGCCTCCACTCTTATATTCATTGTCGCCTTCACAGCTTTTTATCTCTGCACCTTCATCTTGAAGTTTTTTTTCCGCATACTTGACACTGGTCTTCTGGACAATGTATTGGGAGCGCTCGGAGGAATGTTGCGCGCCGCCATCTTTATCTCCATGGCTTATAACTTATGGCTCTCGCTCTTCCCGGAATCACGGCTCCTCAAATATGCCATGCATGATGACGGCGACATAGTCCATGAGGTAATGCTGCTCTCCCCCTTTCTTCTCGGCAGCGAAAGTGTCGACGAACTCGCTCACAAATTCCAGCTCGAGCAAGCTAAATATATTTCCTGATAATTGAAAAGCATAAGGCTCCATCCACTAAATGATACCTTCTTGCGACAAAAAGGTATCGTTTATTGTTTTACTATTAGTAAAATTATAAGTAAATTTGCAATGGAGGGAGAGATGATTAGTCGCAATACTTCTCATCTACTCCGGATTATTGCAAAAAGAAGATATAGATATGTTAAAAGTCAAGGACTTACACGCAGAGATAAATGGGAAGGAAATTCTCAAAGGTATAAATCTTGAAGTTAAACCGGGCGAGGTACATGCCATCATGGGTCCGAACGGTTCCGGCAAATCCACACTTTCAATGGTATTGTCAGGCAATCCCGCCTATAAAGCTACGGGCGGAAGCGCGGAGTTTTACGGCAAGGATCTGCTTGCCATGCCTCCGGAAGTAAGAAGCCACGAGGGTCTCTTCCTCGGTTTCCAGTATCCGGTGGAGATACCCGGAGTCTCAATGGTCAATTTCATGCGTGCCGCTGTCAATGCCAAGAGAGCCTATTTCAATGAGCCCCCTATGTCCGCTACCGAATTTCTCAAGATGATGCGTGAGAAGAGAGCTGTCGTGGAATTGGATAATAAGCTCGCCTCACGTTCTGTCAACGAAGGATTCTCCGGAGGCGAGAAGAAGCGTAACGAGATATTCCAGATGGCAGTCCTCGAACCGAAACTCTCTATCCTTGACGAGACTGACTCAGGTCTCGACATCGATGCGCTCCGAATCGTTGCGGAGGGTGTCAACAAACTCAAGACCGAGAACAACGCCACCATAGTCATCACCCATTACCAGCGCCTCCTTGATTACATCAAGCCTGACTTTGTGCATATCCTGTATAAAGGTAAGATCGTGATGACCGGAGGTCCCGAACTCGCCCTCGATCTTGAGGAGCGTGGCTATGATTGGATTAAGGAACAGGTAGATAAGGAGGCGTAAGGATGAATGCACTGACACAATATCTTGATCTCTATCACGACCACCGCGACCTGATCGATTCAAAGAGCGCAAAGACCATGAATCATCTGCGTCCCGAAGCGTATGAGATTCTGAAAAACGCCACTCTACCCAAAGAGGGGACGGATAATTATGAAAACACTGATCTACAAGGGATGCTCGCTCCCGACTATGGATTGAATATCGCCAAATTAAATATAGATTTCAATCCGGCGGCTACCTTCCATTGTGATGTTCCGCGCATCACCCCTACCCCTTTCATCGTTGTTAATGACAGCTACTACCCTTCATCAAAGGCTCTTGAGGGGCTGCCGGAGGGTGTGGAAGTGGGTAGTCTTAAGCAATGGGCTGAGAAAGATCCCGAGACTGTCGGCAGACATTACGGCAAGATAGCGGATATTAAGAACCCTATGGTGGCTCTTGACACTCTTCTCGCCCAGGATGGCTTCTACCTTCGCGTCCGCAAGGGAGTGAAGGTGGAGAAAGCGATGCAGCTCGTGAATATCCTTCAGAACGGTATGCCGCTGATGGCAGTGCGCCGTCTTCTCATAATTATCGAGGAGGGAGCCGAAGCTCAGCTGCTTGTCTGCGACCACACACAGAATCCGGAGCTGGACTTCCTCGCTTTGGAAACCGTTGAGATATACGTGGAGCGCAATGCCTCCTTCGACCTATATAATCTTGAAGAATCCACAGTAAAGACAAATCGCATCTCCACCCTCTATCTCAATCAGGAGGCTGACAGCAGGGTCGTGATCGACGGCATTACGCTCTATAACGGCACGACACGTAATGAATACTACTGCAATTTCCGAGGTGAGAATGCCTCTCTCCGCCTCTTGGGTATGGGTATCGAGGATGAACGCCGACGTCTCTCCAACTATACCCATATCAATCACGCCGTGAAGCATTGCAAATCGGATGAGCTATTCAAATATTCAGTGGATGATGAAGCCCGCGGTGCATTCACGGGCAGGATATATGTGGCTGAAGGAGCTGAGAAGACGGAGGCTTATCAGTCCAACCGTAACCTTGTAGGAAGTCGCACCGCCCGCATGGAGAGCCGTCCGGAGCTTGTGATATACAATGACGATGTGAAGTGTTCTCATGGCTCTGCCACGGGTCAGCTTGACAGCATGCAGCTCTTCTACATGCGCACACGAGGTCTGGATGAAGCGACAGCCCGATTGCTCCTCAAGCAGGCTTTCATGGCGGATATCATTGACGGTATCCGTGTGGATGCGCTGCGCGACCGTCTGCATCTACTTGTGGAACGCCGTTTCGCCGGAGCTTCATCCGCCTGCGCGGGATGTGCCGGATGTAAAGACTAATACTATGGAAATCACTAAAGAAGAGATTGAAAATATAAGAGAAAAATTCCCTATCCTCCGCCGTAAGGTGGGGGATAAGGATTTAATATACCTTGACAATACCGCCACTTCCCAGACTCCTGTAGAGGTGGTGGAGGATATCAATTATCTCTATACCCACACCAAGGCTAACGTGCATCGCGGTGTGCACACCCTCTCTCAAGAGGCTACGGATCTGCAGGAGCATACCCGACGGAGAGTGCAGGGATGGATCAATGCCTCCTCTTTTGAGGAGATTATCTTCACACGCGGAACTACCGAAGCTATCAATCTTGTGGCTTCCTCTTTCGGGCAGCGCTTCAGGGAGGGGGATGAGATTATTCTTACGGTGATGGAACATCATGCAAATATCGTACCCTGGCAGCTACTTCAAAGCCGCACCGGGATAAAGATCCGCGTGGTGGATATCAATGATAAGGGCGAACTGGATCTGGATCAATACCGCTCTCTCTTCAATGACAGGACGGTATTCGCTTCTTTCACACATATCAGCAATGTTCTGGGCACAGTCAACCCTGTAAAGGAGATGACCCGCATCGCTCATGAGCATGGCGTCCCGGTACTGGTGGATGGTGCGCAGGCTGCGCCGCATCTTCGTCCGGATATGCAGGATATCGGTTGCGATTTCTACGTTTTCTCCGCTCACAAGATGTATGGACCGACAGGGATTGGCGTCTTATATGGCAGAAAGGAGCTGTTGGAATCCATGCCCCCGTATCAGGGCGGAGGAGAGATGATCAAGCATGTATCTTTCGAGCATACCACTTTCGCCGACCTCCCCTTTAAATTTGAAGCGGGCACTCCTGACTTCGTCGGGATAGCGGCTTTTGCCAAGGCTTTTGATTTCATGGAGGAGACGGGCATAGACCTCATAGCGGAGCATGAGCATCAGCTCCTCGAATATACTACTGAGAAACTCCTTGCTCTCCCCGGCGTGAAGATATATGGCACTGCTCCGGACAAGGCTGCCGTAATATCCTTTAATGTGGGGGATGCCCACAACTATGACGTCGGTTTTCTTCTTGACAAATTAGGTGTGGCACTGCGCACCGGTCATCATTGCGCCCAGCCTCTTATGGAGCGGCTGGGAATACCCGGCACAGTTCGTGCCTCCTTCGCCGTCTACAACACATTTGAAGAGGCGGATAGGTTTATAGAGGCTCTTAAAAGGGTAATCCCGATGGTGATGTAACGTCCCCGGACGGATACCCTTGACTTAAAACCGCGCTCTGTCGGTCTGAATTTTGGGAGTACTCTACACGTGCTTCACCGTATTCTTACGATAAACTCAAAATTCTGCATTATTACATCAGGAAAGATCGTTTCCAGCTTATCGCACGATGAGACAGACCTGAACAAACCAGACTGATCTAATCTCAGTAATCTTCATGGTCATCCACTATCAGCTCATTCCCTCATCGGCGAGATGCTCATAGACTAACGGCAACGCCGTCAGCGATTAGGCTGGCGGCGTTATTGTTAGTCGAGGGATTCGGGTTGGTCTGAGGCTGGTAAACCAGAGTATTCTGCGTCATCAGTCTGGTTCATAAGCATGAACAGGGGGATGAACATTGAGAGGAATGACGTGTGATTGGTAAAGAAGTGCTTATCTTCATCCAATTTGTCAAGGAGTTGATGCAGTCCATAGTTGGCGTATTCATCCATCGTATTGATCATTGCTGAAACAGCGTTGCTAACCGCAATATCATCACGTTCGAGAGCAAGCAGGTCGATGTCGGTACGCGCTATGCATGCTGCAAACATATAGTCGCGTAATCTGCTGTAAGGCTTTCGTTCCCCACGCTTTTCAAGATTTCCCCAGTATTGGATTGGTTGGCCAAATGTTTTCTTCTCTCCATCCAAAGGGCGACGTTTATTGGCATATAAGCCTATGAAGAATGCGAGGATATAAACCTCGTAGCCGCCACCAAGAGAAAATCCTTTGGCCGAGTTATAGCTGGTTGCGCCACTTCCATAATCAGCCACTTGGCGAATAACGCCATCTTCAAGCTCCGTCTCGAAGTGTACGTTTCGCTTTGCCCAGATACTGTAAAGGGTTTCGGGCGTAGTCGGGTCTTTATCTATTGCCATGGTTATCGTATTCGAGTTATTACGGTTTGAATTGTAGCTTGGTTCTTGTCATCAAAGGGCTTCTTTTTCTCGATGCGGTAGATTGAACCCTTGATTTTAAGTTCATCAAGCAATTGCTTGTCCAATACGTAGTTGTTGGGACCGACTTCCGTCAAGAAGCTTTTGGTGACAATGATTATCTGTTTGTCGAGATTGTCAATGATACGGAAGAAATCCTTCTCCTTACCAACGGCAAACGAGGATGTCGGCGCATCAAACAGAAGAGGATATTCATCATCCTTTTTAATCTCGGTCAACTCGGAAACAGCAAATAGAACTGACATGTACATTGTAGTTTCAAGTGCCTTATTGGGATCGATAGTAGTGCCATCGGCATCAATCAACGATATGCGCATCGAACCGGTGACATCAGCATAGATGTTCACTGTGCCCTTAAAGTCCTCGACGTTAAGTTTAGCCAGATACTTATTGGCTACCTTCTCAAGTTCAAGAATGAACTCTCTCTTATTTCGAATAAGGGCATTTTTGAAAGCATTTTGGATACACTCAAACGCATCGGCAATCTTCGAGTAGATTGCAGCCGGAGTATTAACCGCCAGCTTGTTGAGGTCAGTTCGTTTATTGGCTATTTCAGTCTCAAGCTTTGCAATGGAATGTTCCAGATGGACAATCTTAAGCTCACACTCCGACTTATATTTGTTCCAATTAGTCAGATTTGTGAAGTTGTTGAGTAACACCTCCTTTGACACGCCCGGAACACGTGCTTGCAGTTTTCGTTGGTCTTCCTCTACCTGAGCGATATTCTCTTCTATCATACGTAACTGTTTTTTACGAGACTCATTGTACTCGATAAGATCCTGTAACTGCTGGAATATCTTGGCTATCGAAGATTTCTCATTGTTGATGATCGTCTCTCGTTTAGCCAGTTGCGGTATGTATGAGTTAGGAAAACACGGCTTCGTTTTTTCCTCATCCTTCTTCAAACTTTCAAGATAAGCATTTAGCTTATTCTGAATATAGTTGTATGCAGGTGACCCTTCGGGTGCTGGTGTGCCACAAACCTTACAGATATGGTCATGTAGCATTTCGCGCATAAACTTCTCATCTGGGGCATATACCGGAAGCGGTGTGGCTCCGTTTTCAAGTTCAAG
>JAAVFG010000025.1 GCA_014800895.1 Bacteroidales bacterium | reverse complement strand
TCAAACTTGCGGAGGGTTGTCTCGCAGATGAAAGCGTCAGGGCATCTCTCCGAGAAAACATCCCAGTCAATTTTGTAAGCGAATTTCGCAACGCCGTCTATTGTCCATAAGATGTTGTTATTTCCACTGATTGCTGTCCAATCCAGCTTGTCTTCATACTGTTCAAGCATTTCCATGCTTAGGGTTTCCTCTTCGGAAACTTTCTTCCAGACTTCCGTCTCTAAAACAGAGTTTAGGAATTCATTTGTTGTGATAGGTTCCATTGTATTGGTTTTAATGATTACATTGCAAAATTAAGGGTGCGGTGTCCCATTTGTCGGTACAGGATAAGTCTTTTATACACCTCCTTCGTTCCCTGTCGGATTATCACTGTTTCAACTCTCTGTTTCTCAGGTGATAATACCAAATATTAGCTGATTATACTCGAAAGGGTATTAAATAAGACTGTTTTCTATATTTTATACCCTTTAAGGTGTAAACTGAGAATTTTTATTATCTTTGCACCCTAAAAGGTATAATATGACCAATTTGGCGAAATTTATAAAAGCTAAGCGCAAGGAATTTGGGCTTACACAGGTTGATCTATCTTTGAAATCCGGGTAGGACTTCGCTTCGTCCGCGAAATGGAACAAGGGAAAGAAACTCTCCGTCTGGATAAAGTCAATCTGGTTCTTGCACTGTTTGGGGCGGAAATGGCTCCAATGAAGCTTTCTGAAATTCAATAAAGATAAGTTTTGTAAAAATATCTGATTATGCCCCTTAATCGAGCTACTCTTATCCGAATATCTACCATTGACAAGTGTCTGCAGAATCGTTATCGCCGCTGGACTATTAATGATCTGATAGAGGCATGTACTGATGCTTTGGCAGAGTATGAGGGGAGAAGCAACCCCATAAGCCGCCGGACTTTTCAGAACGATCTCGCCCTAATGCGTAGCGACCGGTTGGGATATAATGCTCCTATTGTGGTAAGGGATAACAAATATTATGAATATGAGGATCCCGATTACAGTATCACTCATCTGCCTCTGAATGATGAAGGACTTGATGCCCTCAACTCAGCTCTCGACATATTGCGACAGTTACAGGGCTTTCCGCAGTTGGCTTCATCAATAGATACGATCAGCAAGCTCAATGAGCAGATTTCACGCCAAAGAGAAAATTCAGTTCCAGTCATGGATATTGAGTATGTAGAGGGATATAAAGGTGCTAAATTCATAGGGGAGATATATGAAGCGGTTCGCAAACGACAGACTATCATAATTGAGTACAAGTCTTTCAAGGCAAGGCAACAAAAAACATTGGCAGTATACCCATATTTATTAAAGGAATATCGCAACCGTTGGTTTCTGATAGGGGAGAAAGCCTCCAATCGTGTGCCGCAGGTCAATATCTTCGCTCTTGACCGTATTCATTCTGTTAGGGTAGATAAGAGTCAGCCCTTTAAGAGATGTGTGGATTTCGATCCCGAACATTTCTTTGATGATACAATAGGAGTGACAAAGGGTATACACGACAAACCACGGAGAATATTAATCAATATTGATCGTCAACAAGCTCCATACGTTGAGTCGAAGCCATTCCATAAATCGCAGGTCGTGGAGCAACGTTTCCAAGACGGTGGTATTCAAATATCTTTGAAAGTTGTAATAAATAACGAGCTTGAGCGACTCATTCTCGGCTATGGAGGACATGCGGAAGTAGTCGATCCTCCTGAACTCCGCGACCGTATAGCAGAAAGTATAGCTTTAGCTCACTCACACTATAAATAAGAAGCAAAAAGATAAGTAAGAAGAAACTGGTCATTTTCAGCTGTGATTGGAAAAAATTTACAAACCAATAAAAATATTTTTATCTGCGCAAAATGATTGCGCACCGGTATTTTTACTTTGCGTCATAATTCTAAAAAACATCAGAATATGAAAGAAATAGATGGATATGACGTGAAGATTTTCACAGACAACATTGAAGAAGGTGCGTTGGCACAGATTAAGGAATTGCTGTCGATTGATGTGTTTTCTGATAAGAAGATACGTATAATGCCCGATGTTCATGCTGGTGCGGGGTGCGTGATAGGATTCACAGGCGACCTTGGCGACAAGGTCATTCCGAATATCGTAGGAGTGGATATAGGGTGCGGGATGCGTGTCCTGAATCTTGGCAGGCTTCCTGAAATTGATTATCACGCATTTCATGAGCACATCCGGAGTAATGTGCCATCCGGTAAAATAGTACGTGAGGAACGCTTCGGTTTCAAACCCCTTGCGGGAGAGGAAATGGAGATTTACCGGGAAGCCAAGAGGCTGGTGACAGAAATGTATTGTTATCGCGAGTTAAAAGACACGGGGCGCATAAATCGATCAATAGGTTCGCTTGGTGGTGGCAATCATTTCATCGAACTTGACAAAGATGAGGAGGGAATGGTCTATCTTGTCATCCATACCGGTTCGCGTAATCTTGGCAAACAGGTTGCCGACATCTATCAAGCAAAAGCAGTAAAGCATCTTACACCGGGCACTGATGAGTTCGAGGAGACGATTAATCGTACCATTAAGGAATATAAAGCCGCCGGGCGTCGCTCTGAATTGCAAGGTGTGATAAAGAAGATGCACAGAGAGCATAAGAGAGCTGAGCCGAGTTTACCCTCAGGTCTCTGTTATGTGGAGGGTGAGGAGCGAGAGCGTTACCTCCACGATATGCGTCTCTGCCAGCGATGGGCAGTGCTTAATCGTAAACTTATTTCACTTTTGCTCATGAGGTTTTTCCATGGAGTTGAGGTGAATGAGGAATTTGAATCTGTCCATAACTATATAAGTGAGGAAAATATAATCCGCAAAGGCTCTATCTCCGCTGCCGAAGGGGAGCGTTGCATCATTCCGATGAATATGCGTGATGGGTCTTTGCTTTGTACGGGTAAGGGTAATCCTGACTGGAATTATTCCGCGCCTCATGGAGCAGGACGGATTTTGAGCCGTTCGCAAGCCTACGATAAAATCACTCTGGAAGATTTCAAGGATTCCATGAAAGGAATATATTCAGAGTCAGTCAATGAATTCACGCGTGACGAGTCTCCAATGGTCTATAAGCCGGCAGAAGAGATTATAGGAAATATAGGAGACACTGTTACAATAGACTCTATAATACGTCCGATATTTAATTTCAAGGCATCGTAACGCATAATTTGTAGATATTGGATAAGCGTTCGGGCGCACCCGACATCTTTTCCAACAAGATAGTTGCGACTATTGACCCTCCGATGAGCACTGCAAAGTTACGATTTTTTTTCATTATATCATGCGTGAGTAGAGCTGTATGGCAATAAACAGCGGAGAGTATCGGTTTAAGCTAAAAAGAACCATATGTCATGACAATGAATAATACATTAAAAGGGTATGTATGCGGCATTATAGCCGCCGCTACTTACGGGCTAAATCCGCTTTTTGCCCTTCCTCTATATGCTCACGGACTAAATCCGGACAGTGTGCTCTTTTTCCGCTATTTGTGTGCGATACCGATAGTGGGACTTATGGCTGTCTTACGGGGACATTCGCTGAAGATAGAAAAGAGAGATATAATCCCGTTAGCGTTGATGGGTATAATTACCGCACTCTCTTCCCTCACGCTATTCATTAGCTATAACTATATGAATGCAGGTATAGCTTCTACGATCCTCTTTGTATATCCTGTATTGGTGGCGCTTCTTATGGCAGTCATCTATCGAGAACGACTGTCGGCTATAACCCTCGTCTGCATGATTGTGGCATTGGCAGGAATTGTGCTCTTGGCAAAAGCACCGGAAGGGTCGAGCGTCTCACTCATCGGAGTTTTGTTGGCATTTCTTTCAGGATTGACCTATGCAATCTATATCGTGGCGGCAAACAGGAAGCAATTCAAAAAACTCCCGACATTGAAAATGTTGTTTTATGTGCTGCTGTTCGGCACTTTGGTTTTTGTAGTCAGACTGATGGGTAGCACCACATTCACACCTCCCACATCCGTAATGGATTGGGGCTGTGTGATAGCTCTTGCGGTGTTTCCGACGGCATTATCTTTCGGAGGAACAACCATGGCGATCCATTATATCGGATCCACTCCGACTGCAATCCTGGGAGCACTGGAACCATTGACAGCAGTAGCTGTATCGATAGCGGTATTCGGCGAAAGCGTAACAGGGAGGGAATGGATAGGGATGGCGATGATTATATTAGCCGTGACATGCGTGGCGGCAGCCCCTCAAGTCTCCTCATTACTCTTGAGAATAAGAAAGATGTTCCCCCGGAAGAGATGAATCAAGATTTTATCTCAAAAAGGACCGCCCTGCATTTAACATTCATTATTGGATGGAGCCTTACATTATATGCCCCACATCTGCCATAGATATTAAAGAATTTTGGTAGTGTGGGGTTTTTATTTTAATTTTGTATCAAATCATACGCAGTCAGATAATGAAACTGAAAGATATAAGGGTTTTGACGATGGTCAGAAATGATCGGTTCCTCAAGAAATGGGTGGAATATTATGGCACACAGCTTGAGAAAAGTCATCTTTATGTCTATTTTGATGGAGAGGATCAGGAAATCCCGGATTTTTGCGAAGGTGTGCATACCCGGCTTATTCCCAAGATGCAGGGGGATGTTGTTGCGACAGATCACCAACGTTCGCGGTTTATCTCCGAACGCGCTTCCGAACTCTTTTCAGAAGGGGCGGAAATGGTGATAGCCACCGATGCGGATGAGTTTCTCATTGTTGACCCTGCCATTGGCAAGACTTTGCCTGAATTTCTTTCCTCCCTTCCTGAGCAAAGTTGCTGGTCGGGACTGGGAGTGGACGTGCTTCAGCATCTCCCCACCGAAGGGAAAATAGACTTTGACCAGCCATTTCTGAGTCAGCGTTTCAGAGGCTTTCTTTATTCCCGTTATACCAAGCCGTCTGTCATCACGCGCCCGTTAATATGGGGAGGAGGTTATCACCGTGTGAAAGGGGAGAACTACCATATCGCCCCCGGCCTCTATCTCTTTCATTTCGGAGGAGTCGACTTGGAAAACCTTCGTGAGATTTCCTCGCTCGCAGAGCGCAAAGAAAATGGATGGGATCGTCATCAGCGTAAGAGGGAACGCACGATAAGCAGACTGAGCGCATTGCAGGCACGCCCATGGGAGCCAACAGTGGAGAAGGTAAGAAAAATACAGACCTTCTGCCGACCTGTCACAGCGTGGAACAAGCCAACCACTTTCGGCATGCGTTACATAGTGGCGATCCCGGAACGATTCCGGACTCTCCTATAAAGATTTCAAAATCTAAATATTGAAAAAGAATCTAATAAGTGAAAAATATTGCAGTTATATTTGCAGGAGGAACAGGGAAAAGGATGAATTCCGTATCTCGCCCGAAACAGTTTTTAGAGCTAAACGGCAAACCTGTCATCATCTATACCCTTGAAGTATTTGAAAATCATCCCGCGATAGATGGTATTGTCGTGGTTTGCATAAAGGATTGGATCTCTTTTCTTGAAAAGCAGATAAAAAAATATGATATCAGGAAAGTCGGGGCGATAGTGGCTGGAGGAGATACCGGACAGGAGAGTATCTTCAATGGTCTGGAGGAAGCAGAAAAGATTTACGGGGATGAATGTAATGTCCTTATACATGACGGTGTGCGTCCGCTAATAAACGAGCAGACCATCACAGATAATATAGAAATGGTGAATAAGGAAGGAAACTGCATAACATGCGTTCCCTCCATAGAGACCGTCTTGATAAAGAGGGATGAGGAGAATATAGAGATACCATCAAGGGGAGATACGATTATAGCACGGGCTCCGCAAACGTTCCGACTGAAGGATATAATTTCTGCACATCGCAGGGCAAAGGAGGAGGGGAAGATGGACTTTATCGATTCATGCTCCATGATGTCATATTATGGCGATAAGATACATTTCGTGATGGGACCGATCGAGAATGTAAAGATAACCACCCCGATGGATTTCTTCCTTTTCCGGGCGTTACTGGAGGTAAAGGAAAACCAGCAGATATTCGGACTATGAAGCGCAGTAAGGTTTTGCAGGAGGATTTGGATTCCTTCACTCTTCCGGAGGATATGCTCTCGGAGCTAATGGGAAAGAGGATAGTAGTGACCGGCGCCACTGGATTGATAGGAGGGGCAATCGTCCGGACACTCCAAGCCCTCAGGCTCGGTATAGATTGGGTATTGCCCGTTAGAAGCGAGGCGAAAGCGAAGAAGATATTCGGGCAGGAGATAAGCGAGAGCAGGGAGAAAGAGGGATATGGTGAAATAGAGATAGAGGAATGTGATGTCACCGAATTCTTTGAAAATCTAAAAGAACCGGTAGATTACATAATCCATTGTGCTTCCCCCACATCGGGAAAAGAGATGACAAAGCATCCCTCCGAAACTTTTCTTTTACCCATAGAGAGTGAAAAGGCGATCCTTGAGTATGGACGCAGGGAGAATGTAAAGGGTGTGGTATATCTCTCCTCCATAGAGGTGTATGGCGAGATCCATCATCGGGAAAAGATCTATGAGGATTCAATCGGTTTTATTGACAGGAGCTCTCCACGCAGTAGCTATGCCTTAGGAAAGCTGAGCGCCGAGTATCTAAATTATGGCTATGCGGAGGAGTATGGAATCCGAGCCATGAATGCACGGTTGACCCAGACTTTCGGCGCGGGAATAAGTGAAACGGAAAACCGTGTTTTCGCACAATTCGCTAAAAGTGCATTAAGGGGAGAGGATATTATCCTCAAAACAGAGGGGAAATCCGCCAAACCATACATTTATCTCACGGACTGTGTATCAGCAATCATCTATATTCTCCTTCGTGGGAAAGGGGGAGAAAGCTACAATGTCTCCACGCCCGGAACTTTCCTGACTATCAGGGAGCTCGCTGAAATTTATAGAAAGGTGGTGAATCCCGAAATCTATATAAAGATTGAGAAAGAGGAGAACAGCGGCTACGCACCCGATACTACCGTGAACCTTGACCCCACAAAACTCATATCACTCGGGTGGAAATGGAAATACGGGATAGAGGAGATGGTAAAGAGACTTGCCTCCGACATGAAGGAAGCTTCATGGTTTGGTAAGTCATAAATAAGTTGTATATTTGTAGCATAATACTACAGCTATCATGAGCGAATCAAAGAAATATAGCGTCAGGAATATTCAAATTGTGATCCTTGAAATAATGAAGGATATAGATAAATTCTGCAGAGCCAATAATATTCCCTATACTTTATCAAGCGGCACACTCTTAGGGGCAGTACGTCATGGAGGGTTTATACCGTGGGATGATGACGCGGATATATTTATGCTGCGCGAAGACTTCGACCGTTTCATCAAGACATATAAGAGTGATAAATATCATCTTCTCTTTAATTGCAGGAGTAAGGATGAGTATTTTTCTGACGGATATGCAAAGGTAAGCGATCCGACAACCTCTATTCAAGGAGAAAGCCACACCCAATCCAATCATGGTATCTTTGTTGATATATTTCCTTTGGATGGTGTTCCTGAGGGGGAGAAAGAATGTCGGGAGAGGATGCACAAGATAATGAGTATCCACAACCGTCTCTATCACCGTCAGCGTCGAGATATAGTATCCATCCTAAAATCCTACCATCACAGCTTCGACTGGTGGTGGAACCGTCTTGATAAGGAAGTGCATAATCCCTTATATCTAAAGTCATCGAAAGTGGCACATGCGGTCGGTACAACCAATTACCGTACAGTAATAGACCGTTCACGCTTTGATAGCCTCGTGGATACGCCTTTCGAAGGTTATAACTTTTTGGGTTTCAAGGATCCCCACAGCTATCTTGCAATGGTGTATGGTCCGGATTACATGACTCCTAAACATTGGTCTCACGGCATAAAAGTAAGCGAAAATGAGTAATAACGGGAATAAAACAATCGCACGGCTGAAACAGCAGGCGGAACTGATTGTCAAGGGACATATATTAAATCCCTTCTGGAATAGTCGGGAAGCGAGACGCAAGAAGAGATATAAGGCAACATACTCTTCCCTTATGAATTATTTGCATCGTTATGCGGATGAAATTAAAGAGCAGCGTCCCGAACCTGTAAAGAGAGGCGAGGAACCGGAGAGAGCTTTCACAATATGGTATCAGGGGGAGGAAAATGCTCCTGAACTTGTAAAAGCCTGTTTCCGCAGCATGCGCCGTAACCTGAAGCAGGAGTTGGTGGTATTGGATGAGAAGACTCTATTTGATTGGATTTCATTACCGGAGCATATAGTAAGGAAATGGAAAGAGGGGAAGATCGCTCATACGCAATTCAGCGACATATGCCGCGTAGAACTTCTCTATCAGCATGGAGGGCTATGGCTTGATGCGACTGATTACGTCACTTCCCCCGTGCCTGACTTCATAATGAATGAGGATCTCTTTATATTCATGGCTGGTGATAAGATCAGGGGAGCGTATGCCTTTATCCAAAGTTGTTTCATAAGAGCAAAGAAGGGAAATCCTGTGCTTGGAATATGGCGGGAGGCAAACAGGATTTACTGGAGAGAGGAAGATAGCAAGATAGACTATTTCGTGCATCATCTTCTCCTCAAATTATCTACCGAAGTGAATCCGATCGCAAAAGAGGCAATCTCCAAGATGCCGAAGATAGACCAGGATCCGACTCATTATCTATGGCCCGAGCATTGTATGGATGAATACAGCAGGGAGAAGTATGACTCGCTGACAAAAGATACTTTCTTCCAAAAAACCAATTATAAGGACAGTCGTCTTCGGAATGTTCCGAAAGGCTCAATAGCGGAATATATATTAAACTCTTGATTCACGTATATATCTATTATTATTGATTTATGGGAAAGCATGCCTATCTCATCCTCGCTCATAAAAATTTTAATCAGCTTCGGAAGATGGTCGAGCTTCTCGACTATCCCGGAAATGATATTTACATACATGTAGATGCGAAAGCAAAGGAATTCAATCCAGGTGATTTTAAGGGTGTAACTAAACATTCCCGGCTCGAATTTCTTCCTGAGCGTATCAGTGTAAACTGGGGAGGGGTAAGCATAATGCGTGCGGAAATAGCATTGCTTAAAGCCGCTACAGAAAAAGGGAAGTATAATTACTACCATCTTCTTTCCGGCATGGATATGCCCATCAAGCCGCAGAAGGAGGTGCATGAATTCTTTGAAGCCAATAAGGGAAAAGAATTTATCAATCTCTGGGAGATGAAGAAGTCTGCCGTAAGCAGATTCAAATTTTATTCCCTCTTCCCCGAGGGGGAATTACACTTCCGCACCCGTATCCTGAATCATATCTTCAAGGGGCTTCAGATGGCGGTGGGCTACCGCATCAACCGTGATGTTGATTTTCATTTCGGGTCCCAATGGTTTAGCATAACTGATGACCTTGCTCGTTATGTCGTTTCAAAAGAGGAATGGCTTGAAAAGGTATTCCGCCGCACAACTACCTGTGACGAGATATTTCTTCCGACATTGGTATGTAATTCACCTTTTAAAGATAAACTTTATCATCCGGAGCCGGTCAAGACTCAGAAAGAGGTGAATAATTCCAATATGCGTTTTATTGACTGGACAAGAGGGGAGAGTATACGTCATCCCTGGACTTTCAGAAAGGATGATTTGAATCTGCTGGAGAGTGTGCCTCACTTCTGGGCAAGAAAGTTTGATGAGAATGTAGATAATGAAATTATAGATGCTCTCTATAATAAATTAAAAAGAGAATGAAGTATCGCTTTTTAAAAGGAATAATAAGGGCGTTTGCGATGCAACCGCTATGGATGATGTATGGATTGAGTGATGTTGCTTCATTTGTGCTCTACCGCATTGCCAAATACAGGGTGCCTGTGGTGAGAAAAAACTTAGCTATGGCATTCCCTGAAAAGAGCGAGAAGGAGCGGCGGGAGATAGAGAAGAAGTTTTACAGACATCTGTGTGATGTATTTATCGAGACAGCCAAATTAGCGCATGTATCCGATAAGGAGATGTCAAGGAGAGTGACCGTAAAGGGAGCGGAGAATGTAAATAATGCTTTCCGTAACGGTAAATCGGTAATCTTCATGCTCGGACACTTTGGAAACTGGGAATGGGTCACATTCGCCTCCCGTTATTTCTTACCGGGAACAATTTCGTGCGAAATATATCATCCGTTAAGGGATAAGGAATTTGATAAAGTAATGCTTGATCTTCGTCAAAGATTCGGAAATGAAAATATTCCGATGTCAAAGACTTACCGGCGATTACTGGAAATAAATAAAGAAGGGAAGCACTTTGCTTGTGGATTCATATCGGATCAGCGCCCGTTTACTCCTGTGCTGAAGCATTGGACAGATTTCTTGGGTATAGACACCGCCTATGTGGATGGCGGAGAGGTGATAGGCAACCGTTTGGGAGCGGAATATGTATATGCAGAGATGATGCCTGAAAAGCGAGGACATTATACACTGACTATCTCACCGTTGAAACCATTGGAAGATGGAGGGGAGAATCCTCTCACCCGGGCTTTTCTTAAGAGACTGGAGGAGAGTATCAGAAAGTATCCTTCTGCATGGCTCTGGAGCCATAACAGATGGAAAAGGAAGAGGGGAGAATAAAATAAAGCGGAAGATTCATGAAAAAAATCTTCCGCTTTATTTAGTTTCTTAGTGTGGGGTCAGAAATTAACTGATACTATATAAAAAGCTATTGTCTGATCAGTAACGCAAATTGGGAACGGGACCATACTGGTTATCCTGCATCTGGCTATCCTGGCACAGATATACGAGGAGGATAATCCAACCGATGATAGGGAGGAAAGACCAACACCAGTTCCAGCCTGAACGACCTGTGTCGTGAAGACGACGGAAAAGAAGTCCCAACTGGGGAAGGAAAATAGCCAATCCCCAGATGTAAGTGAATAAATTTGCGGTAGCACTTTCAGTACCGAAAATTATTACACCGATGATACTGAGCACCCAGCTTACGAGAGTAGTGAAAAGCTGGAACCACCAATACTCCGAACGAGAAGCGCGACCTGAAAAATTACAGTAGTTGTTGAAAGCGCGCTGGATTGCTTCTTTGAAAGAAACCTGATACTGATACATCTTGAATTCAGTTTGTTAAGTTAGACATGCGAATTAAAACGTTTGATGGGCAAGAGAACCCATACTATTGCAAAATTAATATAAATCTGTAAAATTGTCAAAAAATTGAGAAAAAATGGTAATAATAATTAGAGAAATATTTAAAAATTAGTTGTTATAATTATCGTATCAATATAAAAACTAAAAATGTTATCAAGCGGAAAATTAGGTTTCTGGGGATTGACAGCCTTGGTATTCGGGCTTGTCGTAGGGGTAGGGATTTTCAATCTACCCGAGAATATGGCATCAATGGCAGCTCCCGGACCCGTGTTTCTTGCTTGGATGATAACAGGAGCAGGTATCTTGCCATTAGTGTTTGTATTCAAATGGCTAAGCACGCATTATCCTCAATATAATGCGGGGCTTTACCAATATGCGCAGGCAGGCTTTGGAAATTATATAGGGTTCAACATAGCATGGGGCTACTGGCTCTGCACAGCTTTCTCGAACGTAGCCTACGGAGTGATGCTCAATGACTCATTAGGAGCATTCTTTCCCGTGTTCCTTCAGCACAGCTGGCCCACAGTAATATTGGGATGCTTACTTATATGGCTGATGTATTTTATTGTGGCATCGGGTATTCAGACCGCAAAATTTATCAATAACCTTCTGGCGGTCATAAAAGTAGTGATGATACTATTCATTATCGCTATCTTCGCCATATTTTTCAAGGCGGATCTGTTCAATATGGATCTTTGGGGAAACTTCTCCGGACTCGGGAGTATCGGTGAACAGATAAAATCAACAATGATGGTGACCCTCTTCTGTTTCTTCGGAGTAGAAGGAGCCGTAATGATGTCAGCGCGAGCCAAGCGGAGCAGTGATGTTGGAAAAGCCGGAGTAGCCGGTTTTGCTATTTCGTTATTGTTATATCTGGGTGTAGTGCTGTTATGTTACGG
The DNA here is from genome assembly GCA_014800895.1 of Bacteroidales bacterium. GTDB lineage: Bacteria > Bacteroidota > Bacteroidia > Bacteroidales > Muribaculaceae > Lepagella. The sequence continues at coordinate 99,598 of JAAVFG010000025.1, read as the reverse complement.
TCTGATGACAAGAGCCAGGTTATCAGAACTTCCCAATCCCTCTATAGCATATATTCTGAGAGAGGTATGCGGAGAATGGGCATACTGGACAGTAATCAGCGCAATCATCATCTCTTTGCTGGGAGGATGGGTGTCCTGGACGTTGGTGGTGGCACAGGTGCCATATGAGGCGGCAAAAGTAAAAATCTTGCCATCTGTATTCACTCGCGTAAACAAACATGGAATGCCGACATTCGGACTGGTTGCTTCAAGTATTGTGATGTGCCTGTTCTTAGTGTTGGTGGTATTTGCCGATGATGTATATTTGGCAGCTCTGCATATCACGGGATTGATGATCATACCTTGTTATCTATTCACGGGACTGTATCTCCTGAAAGTTGCGCCCTCGGTCAAGATAAAAATATTGGCGATAGTCACAGTGCTCTTCTGCTGTTGGATGGCATATGCCGGAGATCTCAAGATCCTCTTCATGACCTCAATTTTTTATTTGGCAGGCACAGGCTTTTATTTCAAGGCAAGAAGAGAGTTTTTTCCGGCAGAAAAGGTTTTTACCGGAATGGAGAGGATACTTTTCTTACTTCTTATCGGGTCATCAATTACCACTATGTTTCTGTTAGGGGAAGGATAATCAGCAAAACCGGTTACCCTCCCTTTCTATATCAATATCTATATACGAATCTCACGGCGTTTCGATAAGTTATCTTAAAAAATGCTTATCCTGCAATAAAGAATTCAGGCTCTTTCCGTGAGGAATTTGCGGAGACGAATAATTTTCCTGCGATATTATACTTTATTCCGGAGAATTTACGTGCTTCTCTCGGACACACGGCGATACATCGGCAGCATGATATACATTTGTTCTTATCAGTCGAGCAGGGATCTTTAGAGTCGATCGCCCCCTCCGGGCATTTGATAACGCACTCTCCACAATTAGTGCAAAGGCTTCTCTCTCCTTTGGGATGGAGTGGAACGCCTCCATATTTTTTATATGGAAAATTACCCTTGACATCTATTTTGGCATAGGGCGCGCCACCCTCCATTCTCCGGCGGCAAGACTTAGCGAAATCCTCTAATAATTCCACATCTTTTTTATCAGGACGATGGGCGGCAACTTTAGGGAAAATAGCATGCTGAGCCACAGTTGCCGCGGCTCCTATAATTGAAAATCCACGGGATGAGATTATGTCGCGAAGTTCAAGAAGAGCATCATCATAATCACGATTGCCGTATACAGCCACGATTACCGCTTCAGCTCCATTACTGCGAAGACGCCCTAATGTCTTAGCCACTTTTTCAGGTACGCGACCGCCATAGACCGGGACCGCCACCACCACGACATCTTCCTTCGTATAGAAAGGGAAGTCCGTCTCATGGTTACACGCCAGATTAATGTCGCGTTCAATAGTTATACCCATTGATTCTCCGATGATGCGGGCGCATCTCTGAGTAGTACCTGTAGCAGAAAAATATATGAAAGTAAGTCGTCTCATGGTCACACTGTGTTTTTGTAACTACAAAGATAATTAAAATTGCGCAATACTGAAAGAATTGAACATGGCAAGTATTTTAAGTGTTAAAATATATGGGAGTTGAAATTATAATAGTTAAAATAGTTTTCAGAAAATGCTTGAATCATTTGCAGAGATATTACGCCAATATCCGACGCTTGCACTATTTCTTACAATAGGTGTCGGGTTTTTTATAGGTAGAATCAGGATCGGTAATTTCTCTCTTGGTAGTGTCACCTCCGTATTGCTTGTAGGTGTTCTTGTGGGACAATTAAATATCCCGATGTCCGGACCTTTGAAGATGGTATTCTTTATGATGTTCCTTTTCTCAATCGGTTACAGCGTTGGTCCTGAGTTTTTCAAGTCGCTGAAAGGCGACGGTCTGAAACAGGTCTTGTTCGCATTGCTAATGGGTGTGGTCATCTTCGGCACCACGTTGGGAGTTGCAATGGTGATGGGGTATACAAAAGGTGAGGCGATTGGCATGTTTTCCGGTTCGGAGACATGCTCGGCTCTTATGGGTGTGGGTACTGAAGCCTTAAACCGTGCCGGACTCCCTGAAAATATACTCAGTAAGGAATTGGGAATAATTCCGGTTTGCTATGCCGTCACTTATATTTTCGGTACATTGGGTACGGTCATTATCCTTGGTAATTTCGGACCTCGACTTCTTGGAGGGATTGATAAGGTGAAAGAGCAGACCAGGGAGCTTGAGAAGACAATGAATAAGGACAGCCGTGCGAATGACCCCGCTTACGTCAATGCAAAGAGAGCGGTCGATTACCGTGCATATAATGTTGAGTCTGATTTCTTCAATAAGCCGAGGACAGTGATTGAGGTGGAGAAACACTTCCATAATGAGGGTCTTGAATTATATGTAGACCGTCTCCGGCATGATGGGGAGATTAAAGCACCCCGTCATGATGATCTTATATCATCAGGTGATGAAGTGGTGCTCTGCGGAAGAAACGAATACATTGTTAAGGCAGGCGAATATATCGGGGATGAGATAGCGGATGCTGATATCCTTTCTTATCCTTTGGATAGAGTGGGAGTAGTGGTATCTAAAAGAAACTTTATCGGAAAGAGTATTATTGAACTCCGTAAGCTCAAACAGATGCATGGGGTGGTGATACGTGACGGAGTGAGAAACGGTCAGCCGATAGAGATAACGCTTGATACAAAATTTGAGAAAGGCGATCGTCTGACAGTGATCGGACGTCCGGTACAGGTAAGGAAGGCAACATCCTATGCCGGACATGTGGATCGTCCCTCTGTGCAGAGCGACCTGATGTTCGTAGGGTTGGCAATATTTATCGGTGGACTCTTCGGGGCTATGAGTATCTGGATAGGATCAATACCTGTAAGTTTCGGGACAAGTGGCGGCGCATTGATCTCCGGACTGGTATTCGGATGGTTGCGTTCAAAACGTCCGACATTCGGAAATATTCCCCCGGGAGCATTATGGCTGATGAATAATCTCGGTTTGAATGTATTTGTAGCGGTAGTCGGTATAGAGGCAGCTCCGACATTCGTGTCAGGAATCAAAGCGGTCGGTCCGATGCTTCTGTTGGCAGGTGCGGTAGCTACGATGATACCGCTCTTTTTCGGCATCTGGCTTGGAAAACGAGTATTTAAATTCAATCCCGCTCTGACATTGGGATGTTGCGCCGGAACAAGGACCTGCACGGCAGCCTTGGGTGCGGTGCAGAATGCTTTAGGCAGCACAGCCCCCGCAATGGGGTATGCCGTTACTTATGCCGTCAGCAATATCATGCTTGTTATATGGGGACTATTGATGGTGATTATAATATAAAAATATGTTTGGGGGGAGACGGAGTTTTTTTATCCTCCCCCATTAAATCTACATACTATGAAAAAGATATTGATAATGGGAGCTTCTTCCGGTATAGGGAGAAGAGTGGCGGAGGAATTAGCATCTCGCGGAATCATGGTCGGAGCGGCTGCCCGCAATGAGAAAGCCCTTGCAGAGTTGAAGGAGAAATATCCTGATACAGTTGTGACGGAGCAAATAGATATCACAAGTTTTGATGCTCCCGAGCGTATGCAGGAATTGATAGGGAAGATGGGAGGTATGGATATCTACTTCCACGTATCCGGTATTGGCTATGAGAATCCGGATTTGGATCCAGCGCTTGAGGCGGAGGTGATCAATACCAATGCAGGAGGTTTTGCGCGAATGATGAGCAATGCTTATAATTATTTCAAACAGAATGGCGGAAAGGGACATCTTGTGGGACTCACAAGCGTCGCCGGCACGAATGGCATAGGCGATATGGCGGCATACTCAGCCTCCAAGAGATGTGCGGCGCAGTATATGGTCGGGTTGGAACAGAGAGCCAATGATGAAGACCTTGATTTGAAATTTACAGATATCCGTCCGGGTTGGGTAAGAACACCGCTCCTGAATGATGGGAAGGAGTATCCGATGGAGATGACTTTAGAGGAATGTGTACCGTTGGTGATAAGAGCCATTGTAAAGGCTCCGAGAGTAGCGGTGATCAACTGGAAATTCAATCTCCTTGTCGGTCTCTGGAGACTTATCCCTACAGGATTGTGGGTGAAGATGAAAGTGGAACAGGGTATATAATGAGAGTAAAAGAGCGAGGATTTTTCCTCGCTCTTTTTCTACATCTATCGTCTACATGATTCCCATTTTTTCTCTCCATATCGTTTAAATAATCCCTAATGAATTAAGGAATATAAGGAATATCGCTATGGGGCAAAGGTAGCGAAGAGCGAAGCGTAAGGGATTGAGCATCGGGAATGGGAATTGTCCGTTGTTGGTAAATTCCCTTTGGAGAAATTTCTTATCCATAAACCATCCCACAAACAGCGCGATTATAAATCCGCCGACGGGAAGTAAAATATTGGAAGATACATAGTCAAAAAGATTGAAGAATGTCAATCCGAATACTTTAATTTCAGATAGAGGTCCCATGCTTAAAGCGCATAATACACCTCCGACAGTAGCAATAAGCGCGGAGAGGAGAGTACCGGTGCGACGTGTTTTTTTCTTCTCATCACAAAAGAAGCTGATGGAAATCTCGCTCATGGAGACGGTGGAGGTGATAGAGGCTATAAAGAGAAGGAGGAAGAAGAGGGTAGACCAGATTACGCCTCCGGGCAATTTCATGAATATATGAGGTAATACCTCAAATACCAATGTCGGTCCCGCAGTCGGGGAGAGACCGAAAGAGAATACAGCAGGGAAGATTATCACTCCGGCAAGTATTGCCACAGATGAATCCAATACCGCGGAGATCATCGCCGTTTTGCCCAATCGCGTATCTTTACTGAAATAAGAGGCGTAGGTCATCATACACCCTAAGCCGAGGCTCATGGAGAAAAATGCCTGTCCCAAAGCGCCGAGAACAACAGAGGAGGAGAGCTGACTGAAATCCGGTTTGAAAAGAAATTTCATACCCTCTCCTAATCCCGGGAGAAAGCAGGAGTTGATACAGAATGCAATAAGGAGCAGGAATAGGAGAGGCATCATGATGTTTGACATTTTCTCTATCCCTTTACTTACACCGGCTGATACTACGCCGAAATTTGCGAAGAGAAAAATAAGGGTCCAGACCACAGGACGCCATCCGGAAGTAAGGGTCACAAACTGGTCGTGTACCATTGCCGGATCAGAAAAATCCAACTGACCGGTTGCTGACCATATGAGATACTCGACTGTCCATCCTGCCACAACGGAGTAAAATGAGATTATAAGGAAAGAGGCGATTATACCGAGATAACCTGACCATCGCCAATTCCCTTCAGGAGATAATTTCAGGAAGGCACCGAATACATTAGATCGTGTGCCGCGTCCCATTGCGTATTCGGCGCATAACACCGGTATGCCGAGAAGAAAGACACATATCATGTAGCAGAGTAGGAAAGCGCCTCCTCCATGAATCCCCGCCTCATAGGGGAAACGCCAGATATTACCTAATCCGACCGAAGAACCGACCGTAGCGGCAATCGCCCCGAATCTTGTTGCGAACAATGCACGGTTAGTTTTATTATTTTCATTCATAATGTTTTGCTCTGAATAGTGGGTAATAGATTGCAAAGTTATATAAAACAAAGCAAACGAACCAAATTATCGGGGAAATATGTTAAATCTTACCGTAAGAAATAATTGTTTTGGGAATCTGAGACAAAATAAAAAGGATAAAAAACATTTTCGTTTTCTATCCTTTAGATATCTATTATAGGGACTGGATTATTCCTCTACTACAAACTGATCTTTACCTACACCGCAGAGAGGGCATACGAAATCTTCAGGGAGATCCTCAAATGCAGTGCCGGGAGCAATACCATTGTCAGGATCACCTACTTCAGGATCATAAATCCAATCACAAACTTCACATCTGTATTTTTTCATAATCTCAATTCTTTTATAGTTTTATTTATAAAACATTCGGAGAGAGAAAAGGTTTGCTCACCAGTCCGAAAAAGGAGGTCGACATTTTTTGTAAAGCCGACAGACAGATTTTGTCAAAACAAAATCTGTCTGTTTTATTATTCAGGTACGTAAATTATATTGCCGTTTTCGAGTTCGTAAGCTACTCCTACCCGTTTCCCTTTATTTCCGGATGAGTTTTGATCTTCGGAAGGAGTGTAACGATTTATTTTTTCGCCTTCTTTTGTAATTATTTCCATATTTTCCTTACCGGGATTCTTCACCATTGTAAAATCCTCCTGAGAAAACATTTCGGTCATATTGTAGCGACTGACAAGAGCTACCATCAGTGCCACAGCAAAAACCATTGCCACATCAAAAAGGTTGCTCACAACGCTCATAGGATCAGAATCCTCACCGCGATGTAGTATAGAACGTCTCCGTGCCATCATTTTTTATCTTTGAGTGTCTCTGTAATGAAGTCAAGTATCATCAGGTTATGTAACGCCCAACGTTCCTTAGTCTGTTGTGTAATAAAACCGATAGCACTAACAACAAGACCAACTACTGTTGTAGCAAAGGCGACCTGCATATTATATGCCATTGAAGCTATATCGCCTGTAGCGAGACCCACGAGAGCCGGTCCCATAGGTATCAAAGTTCCCATAAGTCCAAGTATCGGTCCCATTTTTGTCAGAATCTTTGAAGTCGCGATGTTTTTCTCGGCAGCAAGCTCATATTCAGAGACGAGCATATCCAATCTCGCGGGACTATCTGCTGATTTATAAATTTCATTCAGATAGTCAATGACTAAAATTCCTTTCTTATCGGAAAAAGAGGCAAGAAAATCGTTGATGTTGGAGGGATTGATCTCTTTCACTTTTTTGTCCAATATTGCTGCGGTCTTCTTTTCGGTCATATATTGTCCGAAAAATCCACCGATGAGGATTATTGATCTTAAGAAGAAATAGATCAGCAACACGATGACAGGTACAAGTAGTCCCGTTGAAATCCAATAAAGGATATTTGAAATTACATTCATGATTGTTTATTGTGTTTATTTTGATTTTTACGAAATAGTAGTAATCCAAAAATACTGCCTATGACTGCGATGCCGATAATTGCCAATAGGGAATTAATATTGACTTCATTTACACCTGTTGTTGCGGTCTGTCCATTTACAGTGGCTATGATTCCAAGAAGTCCAACTATACAATTAATGTAGAATATCAGTTCAAGACGTTCGGAGTTCTCAGGTAGTAAGTATTTTGTACTATAAGCGAGTAACGGAATCAGAACTGTCATAGCCACTCCCAAACAGTAGCTTAGATTATTAAAATCCATTCCTGCAGTACTGAATATTATCTGCACGAGCAAATAAAATGAAACGGGAAATATAAGTAATCCGGGAATAAATAGAAGAAGATCCTTAACAATGCGTTCTTTGAGTTTAACCGGGTTATTAATCATACATATGCAAAATGCAATCTGTAAAGCCACGTCCAATGTGAGGAGCACTGCCAAGTCAAGCATTAAGTCCGGAGTCTGAAGCCATTCTGAAATCTGTATTTTCGACTGGTTGATTGCGATGTCTGTGGTTGCCACGGTAGCAAGAGCCAGAACCACAACTTCAGCTATCATTTGCCACGGGCGCATAAAGGTAAGTTTGAGCAGGAAGCTCAAACCAACCATAAACATAATAAGAATAATAACCAACTCCATTACTTATTCAATTTTCTACGACGTCTAATGACAAGGAACACGATGAGAACGCATATCGCGACAATTCCAATTACAAGTCCGTTACTGATATGACTTGTGGACTTATCGAGTTTGTTCAATTCGTCTTTCTTCATAATTACACTATCATCGCCTCCGAAATTTTCTGCGCGAATATTGCTTATAGAATTGTTATACGCATTTGCTGTTGTTTTGTCGACGTTTGAAGCGATATACTCACGGAGTTTGGCATTGTTGCAAACAAATCCGGAGCAAGAGGGCTGATACTCGTTTACGATTTCCGTATGCAGTTCAGCCAATGTGGAAAGTTGCTCGTCAGAAGCATTCCACATACCTTTCCTCGCCGTTTCAAGCATTACTGCAGTTATTTCTTCTATAGCAGCAGGATTGGTGTTTTTGAAGAAATCTTTTATTCCGAGATTATGACTGTCGTTTATGTAAGTATCATATATGTCATTCCATAATTTGTTGTCAATGACATCAGGTTTCATCACATTCCAACCGTATGTGTTTCTTACGACATCTGCAATTCCGGAGGCATCGCCGGCACCACCACTCATTTTTTCCTTGATATAGGTCGGATTGAGAATAGTGGTTCTACTCTCTACCCCGATCGCTTCTTTCACTTCCTGCATTTTTGCATGGTTTCTGTTTCGATAGTCGGCAAGGTAGGCATCCGGGTCTTTGCCTGTAACGTTTCTGACTGCGAGATTCATGCCTCCCATAAACTCATATACATGATCAAGACTAAGGGCACCCCACGTATTACTCTGTCGTGGCTGAACCACTACATCAGTACGTGTCAAAGCTGCCTCAAATGCGTAATCTCTCATTCGTTCCCATTCTTCTTCCGAACCATAAGAAGCTCCCATATTATTGATATAAGTTTCGGCTATCTGACTCTCGTCATCCCATCTGTCTCCAGCCTCGACCATCTCCTGGATTCCGCTTCCATAGTTCCCATCTACACCGCCAAACACACGTGCGGTTGACATCTCACGTGCCTCTTTGGGTGAAACGCCCTTGTTTACAAGATGCCTTTCAGATTCAATCACACCCTCCGATACATAATTGGGATATTTATCATTCTTGGCGTGTGATGCCATCTCTACGGCTCTCGTAATCAAGAATAATCTGGAGGCAGCCAAATCCCGCAACTGTCCCGAGGTCTGGACAACGACATCAATTCGAGGACGTCCAAGTTCTTCCGAGGGAATCAACCGCAAATCCGTTACGCGACCGAATGGATCCCTCAAAGGTTCCACACCAAGCATATACAGTATCTGTGCAATCGTCGCGCCTTCTGTTTCAATAAATTCACTGCTCCATAACGTGTAACTTACCTTTCGGGGTAATGAATCGTTGTGAGATTCACGATACATTTTAAGAGTATTATCTGCCAGTGTTTTTCCCTTTTCCCATGCGACATCCGAAGGAGTTTCTTCTGCATTTACAGCAAACATATTTCTTCCGGTCGGTAAGACCAGAGGATTGAGAACGGGGTCACCGCCGGATGTCGGAGTTATAAAGCCGCCATTCAAACCATTAATGACCGATGCTAATTCACACTCAGGACTATAAGCTAATGCTGTGGCATAAAGACTGACATTTTTAATGGCTCTCTCAATCTCCATTATTGCCAAAGCCTTATCTTTTTCTTCTTTTGTATATTTTGGTACTGACATGCCCATCACGTTTGAGGCGGGGGGAGTTTTCATCTTTGATTTTGATGAATTGCGTTGCATGGCAGCACTCATTTTTGCAATAGCAGTTGAGTCCGCTCCCATTTTCTTAGCCATTTCAAGTGCTTTCTCCGGAGACATCCCGGTGGCGTTCATTATTTTCTTCATTTTGGCAGAAGGGCTATCTTTCCTTTCAGATAATTTAGCACTTGGAGCAGCTGTTGGCATAGATGATCCCATTACCATCATCTTGGAAAATAAATCCTTTGAGCCATTAATGTCTTTATTGATCGCTCTGGCATTCTCCAAATCAGTCAGCGTTATGCCGGCAATTTTGCAGATTTCCGCATCAGAAGCTATGCGGTTTTCTGTAAGGAGATTTGATACAAGCGTGCGTGCCGGCATCACATATCGCCCGGTGAACGCCAGTCCTTCCGACTTATTCTTACCGCGTTGTTTGTCAAGATTATGGAGGCTGTAGGCTATAGGGTCGACAGTCATTGCCAATACAGTCGACTTCAGTTTATCTTTGTCGTATGGTATTCCCATAACATATAGCGATCCTGTTATTTTTTCATTGGCAAGCTCCTCCGCAAAATTTTCTATTCTGGCAATCTCGTCCGGGGAATAAGGCTTTGACATGATGCTGTCAAGACGCAGTTCACGATGAATGCCAAGCTCGACAACATACTTTTTCACGAGCCGTGACGCCGCATCAAGACGACTATTGACAGGATTATCTGATTCGGCTTCTTTATTATATGATACAATCGCGTCTGAAAGATTTTTGTAAATACCACGCACATTACTTTCAAGAAATGGAGGTGTAAGATAGTTTATGATTCCGGCATAGCTACGTCTTTTAGCCATCATTGCTTCACCTACATTACTCGTGGAATAGATATAAAAATGAGGCATTGTACCAATCAGTCTGTCAGACCAGTCACAGCTGCTTAATGCAACCTGCTTTCTTGGTGTGAACTCTAATGAACCATGTGCTCCAAAATGGATGATCGCATTAGCATTAAACCCATTGCGAGCCCATAAATAAGAGGCTACGTATGCATGAGGAGGTGCCATATCAGTGCCATGAACGATCTTGAAATCATCATCACCTATTCCGGCAGCTGTCTGAGGAATGAGTACAACGTTACCGAATTGAAGTCTTGCAAGAGCAAGATCCCCGTTCTCGGTCTTAAGACCATGACCCGGGAACTCGCCGTCAACCGCTGTTATCTCTTTTGACATTTCTTTACCAAGATCTTTGGCAACCCATTTTTCATATTCTGCTCGCGTGATAATCTCCGGGTTAGCCTTGTTGACGAAATCCGTCAGTGCGCCTATCGCGTAATTCCCGAATACACGCCCGCGGTCATTGATCAACTTCTCAAACTCAGGGAGCGAGGAGGGGAGGTTATCGACTTTATAACCTTCCTGCCTGAGTCGTTTAAGCATGTTGTATAAGGAAGGCGCGACCTCCATTCCTTCAGCTACAAGTGAATTTTGTCCTGGACCTTTGAAGTAGAAGATTGCGACTTTTTTCTCTCCATTGGCTTTCTTCTTTAGACTTACATAGTTATTGACAGTCTCGACAAATTCAGTAAGTCTTTCCGGAATGGCTTTTATCACAGGTACACCGTCATTGCCTTCAAACTGCGCAAAAAGTGTCCACGGTCTGATAGCGCCATCAATTTCAGGAGTCACAATGCTTTGTGACATAAATCCTCCGTTCATACCCATCTTGTCCTCCATCCATTCGTCATAATCACGATTGACATTTAAAGGAGAAAACAGGGGTATATTCTTTGTTTTCAAGTATTCCACAACAGTATCGCCCATTCTTCCATGAGCCATGTTAATCATGGCGGAAGGGGAGATACTATCTGTTATTCCGCTTTTGATTGCCTGCTGGATATTAGAAATGGGATAAACATTGTTACCGGTTGATTCCAGCTCGGCTATCAAATCTTCGGGTACGCCCATCTGTCCGGTCAGAATGATTTCAGGTGAGTTATTCTTTAGAAGATTGTTTTCCTGAAGGAACTGCCTGTATTCAGACAATGAATCAAAGTATAGCATTTCATTGTCAGGATTCTTGGGATCCTGATGATAGAACATTCCGCTTGGCGCTTGTTTGGGGTCGGTGATTTCGCCGGTAAACAGTTTTTTACCATCTATGTATTTTCTTACATAATTGAGCATACTTCTATAATTCGCACGACCACCGCCTTGAAGATATTGTTTTATAAATTCAGTGTCGACGGAATCTGTCGATACTATATAGTTGTCGGGATTTGTGACGGCTGTCGTTATAACGGGAGTCCCGGACCTGGCTGCTTTTGACAACGACTCACGTTGCTCCTCAGTGATTCGCAATCCCATACCATTGACAAATACAAAGTCAAATTTAGAGACATTTTCTAAATCTTCAACACTAAGATTTTCAATCTTAATGAAAGAATTGTCATTAGCTTTTCCAATCTCTCCGAGAGTGATCGGCTGGTAGTTTACGAAAGCTATTTTTGTGGAGGAAGCCAAGCTTCTCCACGCAACAATGGCAACTATAATTATGATTGCCACTGATATTGATGCAAGAGTTATTTTTTTTCTCGTCATTTTCATCTAAACATTGAGTCAATATCTAATGATACACCTATCGACCATGTACGGCCAATCGTGGGAAGGGAATTCCAATAATACACTTTAGGTTTATAATTCAACACATTATCAATTATGAAATTGACATTTATTCCGCGCCAGACTTCTTGTTGGAGAGTAAATTTCCATACAGAATATGCATTGTCTGTATCATACTTCGATTCAGGTTTTGCAAGATACCTTCCGGATATACCGGCATAGAATTTATATGCACTGCACAGACGTTTCTCATAATCCACCCTCCAAGTCATTGAATGTGGCCGGGGATTGGAAAACTGAGAGTCAATGGTTCTTCCCATTGTATGCAGATAATTATAGTTCAACATCATTCCTAAACCCATTTGAAGGCGGTAACGGGNNGAAATATCCAANCCTGCNACTTTTACGCCATCTTCATTACAATAGATAGCNCCCGGCTCATTNANCNCATCCCCNGGATAATCNGTNGTGGTNATGCGGCTGTTATACNNATTGAANTAGCNCATNGCATTAATGCTATANGAACCNGCNANAATACNNTNGCGGATNNGACCGTTATGNTCAAGCGCGAGATTGAANTTNTGGCTTTTNTCNGGTTTNAGNTTNGGATTGCCATAAATCATCTGTATNCCTGCCATATCGAAATTCATATACATCTCNTTGAGNGTNGGAGCNCNGAAACCTCCNGCATANTTAGCCCTNACNGAAAAANGATTGAATTTGAACATNGTGGCAAGTCNGGCTGTNACNGAATTGTTTTTNGATTCCGANAAATAATCNTCNCGNACACTTGCNACAATATTNAGCCAAGACAATGGNTTATAGTCAAACTGNACAAACGCGTCAAACGATGANTGAGAATGAGTNTCTCCANNNACNAACTGATAAGTCANNAGATAGTCATTCATANAGTCTGCNCCNGCCGTTAGNGCGTTATTGCCAAAGAACTGAGTATATAAAGCGTGAGCTATATGNTGACGATTACTGTAGTCATGATCGTGNGTTCGCNGGTCATTTACATANCGTTGCTTATCGTATTGGTCGTAGCTGTACGATAATTCAAGTGTCCTTCCGACTCCCATATTCCATACTCCACGGAGCCCCGCAGTATAATCTATATAGTGGTCATCATAATTTATTCGNGTNCTCGTCCTGTTGAAATATCCNCCTCTTGCAGTCAGGNGTAATGCATCNGATGGCTGGAAAGANAGNCGTTCCTTGANNTTGNATGTNNGNCCNCCANATANNTTTTGCANNTTNGATTCAGTATCAAATGCNTCNGTNAGNTTNACNGTTTCNGANGTNTTNTACTGAAAGTTTGTGTTTGANGTCCATTTCCCGGAATGAAAGTTCAGGTCNGCGCCTGNTCTCCATTCATTTCCAAGACTTCTATATCTTGAATTGAGATTGATGCGCCANGGTTCNTTACTNTCACGNGTNATNAGGTTGACAACNCCACCTACGGCATTNGCACCNTANAANGCNGAAGAAGCNCCTTTCACAANTTCAACCTGACCNACATTGTCAAGATTCAGTCGATTGAAATCAATGTTGTCCATTGTCTCTCCGGCAAGCCNTTCTCCATCAACNAGNAACANGACAGATTTTCCACCAAAACCATTCATATTTAATGANGTCTCNTGACTCATNGNNTATGTNAATTCAAGTCCGGGAAGCTCTTCTGTCAGCAAATCCTGTATATTTGTAGCATCAGACTTGCGTATGTCATCCGCAGTTATCAATCTTGTGACTACAGGAACATCTTTCAGAGCCTTTGGTGTACGGGTTGCAGTGACAACCACTTCCTCTAAAGCTCCTATGTCCGGAGTCAAACGTAATTCATGCTTGCCTGTATTGCTTTTTAATATAAATGTCTCTGTAAGGAATCCGATATATGATACTTGAAGCTTTGCAGTGGAACCTTCTACACTAATACTGAATTCACCCTCGGTATTAGTAGTCGTAATTCTATCATTGGATGTCTTGACCGTTGCGCCTATCAACGGACTCCCCGTTTCATCGACCACCCGGCCGTGAAAGGTGTCGGCGAGTCCGATGAAAGGGAGCGTTAGTCCGCAGATGGCAAGGAAAAATTTAGTTCTTTCCATTGCCGTAGCGAGTTACTGTTTCAGAGCTGTTGAAGAACAAATAATGGGCATAGGCATTGCACCATATTGAAGATTGAACTTCAGATTCAGGGTCTTGTCCTGCACTGTGCCGGAGAAGGTACAGGTGTAGGACTTNCCAGCATCGGTCTGACCGGTTACTTCTGTAGTAGCCAGAGTGACGACGTCATTTGCTTCTGTTACTTTTACTCCGGTGAGAGTGATTGACGGCAATGCCATTGGTGCTTCGCCAAAAGCAGGAAGTACAATAGACACCGTAGTTTCATCTGTGGCGGTGACTGTGAACGTCTTGTTCTCGAATATCGAGGCACTCCCCATCACCGTACTTTCCAAATCACCGTAGTATGTTCCCTGAATTGTTTTCGCTGCAGGAACCGCAGGCTCGTCTTTGTCGTCGCTGCACGACGAAAATGTTGTCGAGAAGACAACCGCCATGATTATGGCAAAAAGAAACTTAATTTGTTTCATGAGATAAAAATTTATTAGTTTAATTTTGCTTCTTTGGTTTCATATCGATGTTAAATTTGGATGCAAAATTACTTGTATCCGGAATCTGACACAATACTCAAAAATCGGATAAATTAGAGCAATTAGGTAGGCAAGACTATCTTCTCCACAGAAAAACACTCATTATTAGGTATTGTATAGTTATTATTTCCGTAGTAATTTTGCATGGGTAATTATAGCCTAATGTCAACTATCAAGATATGTCAAACAATCGTTTAATACTTCCTTGTGACCCACTTAAAACCATCATAGAGGATGAACCTCATTTATTGGGTGTTTTAAGTAGATTTGGACTGTCTTTCGGATTCGGCGATAAGACAGTTGATGAAGCGTGTAATGAAGACAATGTTCATATGGGATCATTCCTTGCAGTATCAAATTTCCTATATGGACAAAACTATTCCCAATTCGAGATATCTCTTCCTGCCTTAATGGGTTATCTCAGAAAAGCCCATACGCACTTCCTTAATTTTCTATTGCCCGCCATACGCAGAAAACTCATTGAGGCTATCAATTACTCTGATATAGATGACGTAGCTTTCCTGCTCCTGAAATTCTATGATGAATATGTTCAGGAAGTCCACAATCACATGGAACATGAAAACGATGAGGTGTTTCGCTATGTATCCGACCTGTTAAACGGTGTCCCAAATGAGCATTTCCGAATTACTGACTACTCATTAAATCATGGTAGTATGACTGAAAAATTGTCTCAGATTAAGAATCTGTTTATAAGACATTACCATGTGAAGGACAATGAAGTCCTGACTTCAGCATTATTCGATATAATTTATTGTGGCAATGAATTGGAAAACCATTGCGATATTGAAAATAAACTATTTATTCCGGCTGTTGAAAAACTTGAAAAGTCGTTGAAACTATCACATCGCGAATCTGTAAAAAATAGCCATAGCGACAATGAAAAAACCGGGCTGCTGGATTTTATGACTGATCGGGAGAAGGATATAATACGTTGTGTTGCAAAAGGATTGTCAAATAAGGAAATCGCATCACAGTTGTTTATATCCATACATACCGTAACGACATATCGCAGAAATATCTCTTCTAAACTTCAAATCCATTCAACAGCGGGGCTTACAGTTTTTGCAATACTCAATGATTTAGTTGATATAAAAGATGTAAATCCTCATAGACAGTAGTATACAAAATCAATCCGAAGTCACTTTAATTATCCAATTTTCGAGTATTGCAGACTGCTAAGATTTAGGCTCCATCCACTAAAATTTCTTTATGCCCGAGGCACATGTGCGACCCAGACATTAAGAAATATTAGTGGATGAAGCCTTAATTTCTATTCTTTAACCGGACATACAGTCATGCCAAGGAATACATGATCGGAAACCGGCCAATGCGCGGAAGTTGTACCAGAAAGTACTTGTAATTGCGCAGACATAGCGAGCTGTGCTTTAGGATTACTATATGAACTCCAGCAGAGGCACATTTCCCCTCCCGCGTTATTTCCGGTAGTACTTGATCTATAACCCATATTAGGGAAGAAGAAAGTCTCACCGGCTTCATCTGTGAAATAGAAACCCGCTTTCTGAGAAGCAGAGGAAGATGCTACAAATGAAATGGGATATGACGCCATGAAAAGAGTCTGCAACGGCTCTTTAAACGGCACTACATATCCAACGGGTGAAGGATCATAAATAGACTTGACATTCTTATCATTCTGTGTCACATTCCACAGATTATAATAAGGGAGTGAAATCTCTTTGCTTGAGACATGTTGAGCCATGAAGAAAGTCTGCGGATGCTCTATGAACTTCTCAATAAGATCAGGATCTCCATCAGTTGCTACGATTGAGGTCGGAAGATTTTCTATTTCTTGATGATCGGCATTATACCATTGGTTAGCGCTTGACATCATAGGGTCTTTCCGTCCCCATTGATAATATGGCGCGCAATCGGGGGTGAGTGTCTCCTTTGCTTCCTGAGTCAGTCTGACAGTCACTGTCATGGGCTCTACATCATCCGGGAGGTCAATCTGAGTAAACTTCACATTGGCGGATGCCTCGGTAAAGAGCACTTTGTCTCCTCCTCCGATAAATCCTAATACCGCGGAGGCGATATATGAGGTGCCGTCAGAGGTAGAGACTGTTTTATATCCGTTGTCAGGATTGTAGTTGGTGACCCATATCTGCCAGCTCCACATCACATTGTCATCTTCATCACGGACTGCTACTATGGCATTAGCCTGACGAATGGTGGATTGGGGAATATCAAAGATAATAAAATCCTTATCCTCTGAAAGAGTAATGTTCTGAACCACATATAACTCATCCTCACATATCAAAACCGCATCCTTAGGCATGCAACCGCTATTCTGATTGATATAGGGTGATGTTATTGCTTCACCTTTATGATTAATGAAGTTTTTCAGAAGTTTTGTGTTTCTCGAATGAGAAGAGAGAGTATAAGCTTCCGTATTGGCAACTCCATTTTTAATCGCATTCCCATACACTAAGGGGAGCATATATCGCCCCGGAGCATTGATGANGTAAGTATTGGCTGTGTTTTCAATAGTTGAGGCACCGGTAGAATTGGATAGATTATAAGGGGAGATTCCACTTCTTGCGTTTATATCGGGAGCATCCTGCAACTCCTTGGATTCAGGAGATATATCCTCAAAAATCATTTTATTTACCGTAGAAGTGTAAACCCCTAAGGTGTCACCCTTTGCTTCCGATGTGAAGCCTTCTATCCATGACGGGGTGTCGACAGGCTGATCGTTTTCATCTATAAATTCAGCTTTCCATCTGACAGGAATAGAGTCACCACCTTTGGTCATATAGCTTTTTACATTAAACTCCCTTGTAGTGCCTGTGTAAGGGGTATTGAATTCTCCGGTAACATCAAGTATAAGTTGATCGGAAGATGTCGATAGGTGATACGTAATGGTCTTTCCCTCATTCCATATTATATTTGTGAGGGAGGAGGAGAGGGTTGTTTCTTTACCATTGCTTTCAGTTACGATTTCAATTTTTGCTTCTTCTCCAAGTGTTTGTGGTAGAAGGAGGAATGTAAGCGAATCAGTTGCAATAGGGGTGTCAGATGCTACGAAACTACTACCTCCGGACGCACTGAGAGTAATATTTGGAGAGACAGTGAAATCAGCTGTTTTATCGGTTAGTGTCCATTCTCCTGTTTCCAGATTAAGGCTGCCCTGGGATCTTGCACCTGAGATTTTAATGGATTTTATGGTACACGGAGAGAATTTAGAGCCGGTCACAAACCTGATTGCAGTAAGAGCATGGTTGAATGTAAGGTCGCATGGCGAGGAGGATGCATTAATAGGCGTGGCATAAAGAATATCCTCCATATTTTCAACGGAAGCGGGTGTCTCATAGCTTAGTGTGAGTTTCCCGGGCTCATTATTAACTGAAATAATCCCGTTATCAGAAGATGAAAAGAAAGGGGAGTATGCGTTAATATGCAATGCTCCTGCTCCGGGCCAGAAATATTCCTCTTTGGTGGTCCATCCGGAGGAGCGCGTTATCTCCTCATTCGCCATATAATTAGGTAGATAGGAGGAACTGGTTGCATCTGAAGCATATCCGGCGAAGACTCCGAAGGAGAGTATATTCTCTGAATTGACTTGGGAAGAACGAGTAGGCGAGGAGTTATTATCCGAACTTTCTGTAATTGTCGGAAGCAGATAGAGAGGATCATCACCACCAGACAGAGTAATGGGGTTGAGACTCTTTCTTTCGCTATCGCTTCTTGTAGCTAAGGATGATGTGGAAACCCGAAAAGATATCCTCCGGATGTCAGATTTATCGGAAGAGAGGGAGTCGTCAGTACACCCGGAAAAAGTCAGTAGGCCTCCTAAAGATAGAAGGCCAACTGTAAGAATATTATATTTTAGATTTTTCGTAATCATTGAGGAAAAAGGAATTATTTCTGACTTGAGACGGGAGTAGGAGTGATATCCACGGGATATTCAGCCCATGGAGTGACATCTACATTAAATTTGATCTCACCATCAAGGATAGGAGTGCCGGGGGTAGGATCCTTAGGATCGGTGTGACCGGCGCCATGGGTGAAGTCAAGATTGTAAACATAACAATTTCCTGCTTCCCAGTTATCCTTGATAGGAATTGCGGCCCAAACTGTTTTTGCATCAGAAGGGAAGGGGAATACCTGCGCGCCTGCTACAGTGTTGATCTGAAGTTTAACTGCAAGGTAAGCTCCGTTTTGGCTGTTTGTCTTATCAGTATCATTGTTCCAGCCGGTCAACTGCTGGGGGATGAGCATCATCGGACCTCCCACTTTGTCCATGATATTTACAGGAGTTGCCCCCAGTGTGATGGTATCATTATAGTTTTCGCTATAGTCAGCGAGAGCATCTTGAAGTGTCCATTTCTTGGAAGAGAAATCAAAACTGCCTGTAGATTTGACATTTGCGATCTTGACACCTGTCACTTTGAAGATATATGCCTTGTTATCGCTCTTGGCACGCACCACTATCTGTGAAAGACGATGTTTGAACGTTAAAGGCACGCCGACCCCCGCGTTCGTATCTTTATTTCCTATAGTATCTGCGGTGATGAAATCTACCTGATTCTGTGGATTGGTTTCAGGTGAGAAGTCAGCCAGCACTTTCTGATTATCATTCAGTGTAAGCGTGCCGCGGGGATTCATAGGGGAATAAGCGTAGAAGTCGAGATTACTTCCATCTCCGGGCCAGTTGTAGACGGGAGACGAAACGAAGAGGTCATCCTCTCCTTTGGTGAATGTTAAAGAATTAAAGAAAGGCGCATTATTTAAAAAAGCAGAGACTTTAAACTCTTTCAGATTAGCGGTCGTTGTCTCGGTGGCACGAGTGCCGATTGCTGAGCGGAAGCTTATAGAACCGGTTTTATTGAATTCAGTTTCCTGATCATTGGAACAAGAGGCAAGCGCGAACATTGCAAGAGCGCCAAGGAAGTAATATGTTGTTTTCATAGTAGTCATTATTATTAGCTTCTTTAATTAGAACGTTTAACTTTCTTAATAGTTTGCGCTGAACTCCTTATATTCTTTACAGTCATATTAAGATATTTGAAACTTTTCTCATTTTTTCTTTTTTGGAAAAGGTAGATTATTCCAAAGGATAGGAATTACTTTCTTTAAAAGAATATGATCAGAAGTATCAAGAATATAGGCTTCTTTGGCTCCCTCGTAGGGATGACCTGTCTCAACATTCTGCATTATTCCCTCCAAACAAGGGAGTTGCTTGATAAATGCCATGTTGTCGCACGCAGTTATTATACACTTTTCATTCAGGTAGATTACGTAATCTCCCATCATCTTACGATAGCGCACCTCTCCGAATGAGGAAAGCACATTGCAAAGGTGCTCAATATAATCTATATTACATGCCATGATTTCCGCATCTTTTTACATTTGAATATCTATATCTATTGAGTCCCAGTCGGAAACGCTGGGATTCAGACCTCCGCTTTCAGGTACGGGAGTCGGAAGAGAGAGCCCATCCACAATGATATTGACATGTTTAGGGTCGGGAGCATTATAGATTTGAGAGGCTACATCGTAACTATAAAGATTACGTTTGCCATCCGACATTATAATGTAGAGGGCAAGTTTATGAGGGTTATGTGTGACAGGAGATTCTCCGAAAGTAAGGAATTCACCATGCAAGGTTTCTGTATCTTCATCTTTGATAAGATAAAATGGGAGAGTGCATTTACTGTCAGTCGGTTGCTTGCTACCATGCAAAAAGCCTCCGGACATTCCGGAGAGTGTGGCATCGATAGCGGAGCCCTCTATTGAAGAGAAATTAGAAATGTTTCTTACAATCACCTTGTAATGACAGACCCCTTCTTCAGGGTAAAAGGTGAAAGTTTTCCGTTTATCTCCGGGAGAAAGGGAAAGGGAATCACGACGAGCAGTCCAGAACATTTCCGGAGTTTCAACAATTACCTCATCTTCCGCATCTTTTGCACGAGGTATTGATTTTATGGCGAGACCGGAAGTCGGGAGATGCGAGGACTCATTGGTGTAAATCTCAAAATTGTCAATGTCGTCACTATTTCGGAAATGAGCCCAGTGCGTATTGTCCGAGTTTAATGCGATAGCGGAATAATTGCTAAATGGAAGTTTGATTTCACCTCCTGACTTATTGGGAAAATCATAACGGAGAGCCTGTACCTCGCTTCTTGTCTGCGTATCATAGAAATAAACAGCCATAGATTCCGGGGTTGCATCAGGAGCCTTCGACCAGTCAAACACAACATCGAGTTCTGTCATCGGCACCTCCTCGAAGTCAAGATATTTATGGCGGCAGGAAGTGAGGGAGCCAAGCGTCGAGAGTGCGGACAGCGCTATCACAATTAGGCTACCTGATATTCTCTCAGTCCATATCTTTCTAAGTTTACCGAAATATTTATCATATTGTGTTTTCATACATTAATCCTTTTTTACATTTACATTCCCTTTCCCGATAAGCCATGTGAGGGAAACTTCTGCTTTCGTAGGACCAAACCAATTAAGTTTGTGAGTGGATTGCCAAAGGTATCTGCCATTATCAGGGATATACTTAAGATATTTACCTGTAAGATAACCTATGCCGATAGTGAAATCAATGTTCAATCTTTTGGCAACCGGAAGAGAGTATCCATATTCCACGCCAAACATCTTCAAAGAGCGATTCCAGAGGGTTTCATGTGGCCAGCCACCCATTATGCCTTTTCCTCCAAATTCAAAATCATAGGTAAGTATACCTCCATAGACTCCTATGTGCTGACCCGTAAGAGGTTTTTTATTTGCCTCTTTCCCGAACCACCATCTTACAGCGAGGTCTCCGCCGTAGGCACGCCAGTAGCGATGAGTGCTATTCTTGTCCCACCATCCATAAGTCCAGTTTCCGACCACAGAGAAATTCTTGCCTAAGTAGAACTCGGCAGAAAGCGAGGGTAGAGCGGCTGCGTCATATAGGAGATTAGTCTTAATTGCCATGTAGAAATTCTTGCCTTCTTTCTTTTGCGCCGGTATAGGACAGAATGCGTAGTTCTGGATGGGATTGATTTTACCGACTTCAAGGTAAGGAATCACACCCTCTCCATCAAAGGTAGGGAGGATATGATAATTTAGCAATACCTGTGTCTTCCGAAGCAACGGGAAGGTATGACAGTAAAGATAAGCGTAAGGTTCTCCATCGCGCAGACTCTTTAATTTTTCCAAGTTATGTTCGGATTCATACTCCTCTTTATCAGGATTGGATTGAGTTTCAGTAATGATACTTTCCAATAACCCGATAGTCTCTGACTTATAAGGTACATCCGGATCTCTCTTTACCATCAGCAGTAAACCTTTCCAATCCCTTCCTATGAAATTGGATGTGATATTAATATTAGAGAGAGAGGATTTTCCTTTCTTACCAATGAGAATATTCAATACTTCTTCTGTGCGTTTGTCAGAAAGAGTATAGTTAAGGGGCACAGACCCCTCCGGAGATGCTGCTCCGGTAATATCTATATGGCGTAATTTCAAATTGGAAACATCCTTTAAAGAATCTAAACGAGAAAGAGACTTCCTGTTTTCAAAAAGCTTTGAATCTATATTATACTTACCTTGGTGGAAAAGGATATTTATAGTGTCTTGTCGCTCTTCTGCTTTGGAAACAGGAGTGATTAGAAGCGCGCATGAAAAAGCTAATATGGAGGAATGGGCGATATTCATATTATTCAGGGATTTTATTTTACTTTCCCTATCTGTATTTAAAACGTATGGCAATGTATAAGGTTTGCTGTGACAGATGTATAAAAAAACTCAAGGTGTATAACCCTGAGTTTTTATTTAAATCTATCTTTGTTCTAATAAGTACGCACAAGCAGTACACACAAATCGCGGTAGCTACTTATAATAGCTCAATACCGGCTTCTTTGCAGCGCTTGATCTGTTCATCGGGCCAGATACTTGCCTGCACTTCCCCGATGTGAGCCTTCTGAAGCAGGAACATACACAGGCGGCTCTGACCGATACCTCCACCGATAGAGTAGGGAAGTTCACCGGC
The DNA here is from genome assembly GCA_014800895.1 of Bacteroidales bacterium. Lineage (GTDB taxonomy): Bacteria > Bacteroidota > Bacteroidia > Bacteroidales > Muribaculaceae > Lepagella. Next base: position 76,940 of record JAAVFG010000025.1, on the reverse strand, counting down.
AAGAAGTCGCTTATGGAAATTTAATTCCTTTCTCTCTTCACAGTTGCGGATTTTCAACTGACGGTCAAGAGCATCTTCATCCACACGGATACCCATTGATGAAACTTCAAATGCTCTTCCCAATACTGAATCCCACAGAATGATATCACCGTTGAGACCGTAATATCCCTCTTCATTCTTGGAGCTCCAGTCATCATAATCCGGAGCGCGTCCGTCATGAGGCTCTCCGTTGGAAAGGGGATTGCCTATACCGATAAGGAAGATAGCACCATATTTCTTTGCCGCTTCATTTTCTCTTTCCTCACGTGTAAGGTTAGGATACTCTTTGAGAAGCTCTTCGCTATGGATAAAAGTGATTTTCTCGGGAAGTCGAGGTGTGATATGAGTAAACTGATCATACACCATTTTCTCAGTAGCCTTCAAGGCATCATAAATCTTTTCAACAGTAGCTTTGAGATAAGCGAGATTTCTGTCTTCCCTGTTGATAGTCTGCTCCCAATCCCACTGATCTACGTACATGGAATGAAGATTATCAAGGTCTTCGTCAGCGCGGATGGCATTCATATCAGTATAGAGACCATAGTGGGGAGCGATGTCATAAGCACCCAATTTCACTCTCTTCCATTTTGCGAGCGAATGTACCACCTCCGCTTTGCGGTCGCCCATTGCTTTCACCGGGAAAGAAACAGCTCTTTCCACTCCATTCAGATCATCATTCAGACCGGTGCCCGACATCACGAACAGAGGGGCAGTGACACGTCGAAGGTTTAATGCCTCCGAGATAGCCTTCTGGAAGTACTGTTTGATTGACTTGATAGCCACTTCAGTGGTCTCAGGTGTAATTTTCTGCCTGTATTTCTTGGGGAGTATTAGTGCCATAGCTTAGGGTTATTATTTTGACATTTGTCTGTTTTCTTATGCAAAGTTAAGAAAATGTTTATAAAATCACAACTTTTTGTGGCAATTTTACGCAGAATATAAATTAATTATCACTATTTACCAATAACAGAAGTCGAATGGACCTCTGTTACCGGTATCTACTTTCGTGTTATTGAATCTTACGGATCTTTTTCTCCCAGTCCCATGAGGATTTGAGAGTCTCAGCCAAAGTCCTCTCCGCTTTCCAACCCAAGACATGATTGGCATAGTCAGTGTTTGCCCACACTGCAGGGACATCTCCTGGACGGCGATCCACCATCTTATGGGGGACTTTGATATCATTTACCTCCTGGAATGTCGTGAGCAATTCCAAAACTGAAACCGGTTTACCGGTGCCGATATTAAAGATCTCATATTTCTCCTGCATATCTCCGGAGGTCATGCGTCTTACCGCCGCTACATGAGCCTTCGCCAGATCTACGATATCAATATAATCTCTAAGGCATGTGCCGTCAGGAGTGTCATAATCATTTCCGAAAACGGAGAGACATTCCCTTATGCCGGCAGCCGTTTGTGTAATAAAAGGCACAAGGTTATTGGGAACGCCTCGTGGTAGTTCACCTATAAGAGAAGAGGGGTGTGCCCCGATAGGATTGAAATATCTGAGCGCAATTCCATAAATGCCGGGATATGCACGACAGGAATCACGGAGGATATCCTCACACATCTGTTTGGTGTTGCCATAAGGGGAAGTAGCCGGTTGACGAGGAGATTGTTCTGTGACAGGAAGACTCTCCGCTTCACCATAGACAGTTGCCGAAGAGGAGAAGAGAATATTCGGTCGGTCAAACTCCTTCATCAATTCCATTATATTCAGGAAGGAGATTAGATTGTTGTTATAGTATTTCAATGGCTGCGCCATTGACTCGCCGACCGCCTTGTATGCAGCAAAGTGGATAACTGTATCGAAATCATATTTCTCAAATACTTTGCGCAATTCGTTGATATCGCAAGTGTCAACCTTCTCAAAAGGGATATCTTTGCCAGTAATTTTTCTTACGCCTTCTATCGCGTTTATCTCGGAGTTAGTGAGATTATCAATAATGACAACATCATATCCCGCCTCCGATAGCTCGACAGCGGTGTGTGAACCTATATAGCCTGCTCCTCCGGAGATGAGCACTTTATTCTTTGCATTCATAATTAGTATCTATTAATAGGGTGAGGTATAGAATTAACGAAATAGAACCCTTACAAATGGAGTATCTCTCTGAAACGATCCACCACTTTTTTATTCCCCGTATATTTCCCTTTGTCCTCCGATAATTTACAGGTCTCGCAGTAGAAAGGCCAGGACTCCGTTATCTTCACTGCCAACAGTTTGATGACAATATTCATCGGACGCACACCGGGAAAATCATTAGTAAAATGTGTTCCTATACCGTAAGAGGGAATACATTTCCCTTTAGCATATTCCTGAATTTTCAGAGCTTCATCAACATTTAGGCCATTACTGAAGACAACCTGCTTGGTGCATGGATCGATATTGAGGCTCCGGTATTTCTCAACGATAAGATTTAGCTGCTCATAATTATCTCCGCTATCCACCCGAAGCCCTTTGAACATATTAGCGTAATCTTCTGAGAAATTAAGAGAAAAAATCCTCCAGCCGTAGGTATCATAAAGGAATGTTCCTAAGGCTCCTCTATAAGTTTTTGACCATACGGACATGGCTTTATGGTTTGACATTGTCGGTCCGTACATTCCAGCTATAGCACAAATCAGTTCATGTGCCATCGTACCGATGGGCGTGAGGTCATATTTCATTGCGAAATAAACATTGCTCGTTCCTATGAAACGACCCGGACCCTCCAGTGTTGAAGCTATATCGGTCATGGCTTTAATGGCGATATCCTGAGCTTTAAAGGAAGCACGTCGTCTTGTGCCGAAATCAGAGAATACACATCCCCCTTCTATAAGCCTCTTACCCTTGACGGAAGCTTTATCGTAATATTCTTTATAATCGAATTTACGATCTTCTCCCGACATTATATAATAAAGTTCCGAGACAATAGCCAATACCTTTACTTCCAGAAGAATCGTATTGCTCCATGCTCCTTCGAAGCGGATAGAGAGGTGACCTTCCTCATCTTGCTCGATTTCAACCCAGCTGCTATCGTAACGAAAACCTTTAAGAAAGGAATAGAACCAATTAGGGATAAAGCTGCATCTCTTTTGCATAAACCGGATCTCCTCATCGGTGATCCGAAGGTTTTCAAGTAATTTGATCTGGCGGCGCAATTCCTCCGCAAACCCATCTGGATAAATGCGGTTGTCACGGTCATTAAATTGATATTTCACCATTGTGCGCGGATAATTATCAATTACTGCGCAACACATAGTGAATTTATAGAGGTCATCATCCGTGAAATGATTGATGATTTGTGGAATCTCTGCCATAAAGACTTTAGAATTTAGAAAACACTTCTTTAAATTATAACATAGTGAGAGAGTGAAAGGTTTTAGTTTAGGATTGATTCGTATAAAAGTGTAATAAAGTATGATATGAGCCCATAAATATCATTGATCGATATTACAGATAAGACTACCAAAATCACCTATATTTGGGTGGTTCTAAAACTACTTTATATCCCGAGGGGTTATAATAATATAAAACTAAAAGAAAGGTAAATCATAATTATGAAAAAGACAGATCAAGAAATTGACTTGAATTTGATAAAATCTCCGGCGGATATACGGAAGATGGATATGGATCAGCTTAAGAGTCTTGCAACAGCTATGCGTCGCCCTCTGATAGAGAAAGTATCCCATCATGGAGGTCATGTCGGACCAAACCTCGGTATGGTGGAGGCAATCATCGCGCTCCACTATGTATTCAACACTCCCGAAGATAAGATAGTATTCGATGTGTCCCACCAGACGTATCCCCATAAGATGCTTACAGGGCGTATGGAGGCATTCACCAATCCGGAGAAATATGATACAGTCACCGGCTACACTCAGCCAAAGGAGAGCGAATATGATCTCTTTTCATTAGGACATACATCATCTGCCGTGGCATTAGCTTCCGGTCTGGCAAAGGCACGTGACCTTATAGGTGGGAAAGAGAATGTTGTGGCTGTGATAGGAGATGGCTCACTAAGTGGAGGCGTTGCTTTTGAAGGGTTGGATTATGGCGCAACATTAGGTACAAACTTTATCGTAGTGGTAAATGATAACGATATGAGTATCGCTGAGAACCACGGCGGTATCTATGCCGATTTAAGACTGCTTCGTAACACTAACGGTACTGCTGATAATAATCTCTTCCGAGCAATGGGTTATGCTTACCGCTATGTGCACTATGGAAACAATATTCCAAGTCTGATTAAGGCATTTGAAGAGGTAAAGGATATAAATTATCCGGTAGTGGTTCATATTAATACCATGAAGGGTATGGGCCTCCCCGTTGCGGAAGCAGATAAGGAGAAATTCCATTGGTCCGTACCTTTTGATCCTGAGACAGGAAATATTCTGGGGGAGACTGCACCCTCAGAAGAACCGCAGGATTACATTTCTCTCTTTGCCACCCACATGAGTAGCAGGATAAAGGAGAATCCTAAATTGGCGTTGATAACCGCCGGAACACCGGGCGCGATCGGATTAGGTCCGGAATTGCGTAAGGAAGCAGGGAAGCAGTTTGTGGATGTAGGTATCGCGGAGCAGCAGGCGATTGCAATGGCATCAGGTCTTGCAAAGGGTGGAGCTGACCCTGTAGTGGGAGTTGTCAGCACATTCCTTCAGAGAGCTTATGATCAGTTCAGTCAGGATATAGCTTTGAATCATCAGCCCGCCACCTTCGTTATAATGTACGGCTCATTGTTTGGCATGAATGATGAGACACATTTGGGTTTCTTCGATCTTGGTCTTCTCTCCAACATCCCCGGTCTGCTCGTTCTTACACCGAGCGGTAAGGATGAATTTATCTCCATGCTCCGTTGGGCTGAGACTCAAAGGGAAACACCTGTTGTGGTTCGTATTCCGGGAGGCGGATATGGAGACGTAGAGGGTGTGCAGCTTCTTGAAAACTATAACGATGCACCGTATCAGGTAGTAAAGGAAGGTAAGGATGTGACACTTATCGGTGTCGGCACATTCCTTTCCACTATGCTTGAAGCGGCTGAGATACTCAAGAGTAAAGGTGTAGACGCTACAGTTATCAATCCTCGTCAGGTCTCAAATCTTGATAAGCAAGCCATAGAGAAGATGAGAGGGGAGAAGGTAGTGTTGACAGCCGAAGATGGAATAGTTGACGGCGGATTCGGACAGAAAGTCGCATCAGCGTTAGGTGAGAGTCCGGTTAAGGTAGTAAATCTTGGTTTGCCGAAACGTTTCCTGAACCGCTACAATGCAGCGGATGTCCTTAATGAGCTCGGACTTACACCTGATAAGATTGCAGAGAAAGTCATTTCACTTCTTTGAGAAAATAGTAGAATATAGTGCTATCCGTTAAAGTCGGGAAACAATAAAAACATTATAAACCCGGATGCTGAAATAATCAGCGTTCGGGTTTATTTTGTTCTTATGTAGGGAAATTTTGTTGACTTTACAGTGAAATAGGAATATTTTGGGTAATACAAAGATACTAAGCCCTGTAAATTTGCAAGTTACAGATAAAAAGTACAAATAAGGGGCAAAAAGTCTTTTTGGGGTCTTTCTTTATATGTATTGATGAGACATAAAAAAGGACTTTACACTACAATGAATGTAAAGTCCGAAATTTATGGGTTATCTTTTAGAAAGACCATACTGGATAATCAAAAACTCTCTCTCCTTTTTTCTTATGATAGTAAATTGTGATTCCAATTGCTAATGCTATACTTGCAACACGAACTATATTCGATATGAAGCCGCCGGCTGCCACTTCTGTTCCCTCTACATTGAATATTACCCATGCAGCATTCATCAAAAAATGGAGCCCGAATACAACCCATAGGTTAAAGGTCCAGGCAGCATACATCCAACTGAAATATAAAGCTCCTATAAATGTGACTCCAAAAGCTGCCAGGCTTGAAACTAAGTCATATCCCTGATATATATGAGCAAATCCGAATAAAACAGCAGGTAGAAGCGTAGCCCATACGAAACCAACCTTTGCATATCTGAAGAATAAACCAAACATAAACGCCCTGCACATGAATTCCTCAATGAATCCCGGTAACAAGCATTTTCTAATTAAGAGTGGTAGCGTAAGGTCTGGATTTATAGACCCGATTATGGGGAAAACTATGTATAACGGTAATACTGAAAGCACTGCGATAAAGAAACCTTTGAAGAAGTTGGAAGTGAGACCAAGGAAAGAACAAATCTCTCTTGGCTTAATGACAATGTACGTTCCCAATAACACAGTGATCGCCATTACAAGATCTGTTGTTAATGAACTTGATATTGATCCTCTTGGAATTTTAAGCCATGTATACACATGCCATGCATACCCCCAGAGCGAATATACCAAGAGACAGGCAATTACCGCAAAAATAACTCTGGCTGTTTTAGATTTCAAAATAACCATTTTGTTTTCATTTAGAAGAAGAGAGGAGTGTATAACATCCTCAAGTTAAAAGGGAGAAGAGCAAAAATAGCTGTTAAAGTGAACCTTTTTCTTTTCCAACGGGTGGCTCGGAAAGTCTGATGCGTATTACATTCGTACGCCCAAGACTTCTTTCGATTGCTTCCTCAAAATGATTCATGTACTTTGGAAGAAACCGTTCGCAAAGGAGACGAAGCGCTTCCTTTTTCTCTTCCGGGTCAGTAACCTCTTCGGCACTACCTAATGCAATAGCCGAACGATAATACTCCGTGAAGTTACATTTTTCCTCCTCAAAACAAGGATGACATTTACTTACCGCCGAAAGACTGACAATAGGAGAAAAATGTATGCAGTCAATTTTCTCTCCTTCAAATGCACAGTGGAAATAAAATGTCTCTGCATCAGAACGCACCATATTCACAGGCACAGCGTAGGGAGTGCCGTCGGGGCGCACCATACTGACAGTGACAAAAGGAGCATGATCAAATACTTCCAATGCCCATTCAGCAGATTGCTTCCTTTTTATTTTGCGCATCTCTCTCATAATGACAATGGTTTTAGAAGTGACTTTGATATTACTTTAGATTAAATATTTTAGCTTCCTCATCTGTTAACCCTCTTCTCAAGCGATAATCCTCCCGATATTCAGACGGGAGGTCTGAAAGAGCTCCATTACCCTTTGTAGAAAGGATATCAAAATATCTTGCATCCTGACTCATTATGATCAGCCCGGTGGTGGTAGCTGAGGGAGAAAGAGAACCGTGAGAGGTGACATTGATTCCCAAATCTTTATATTTTAGGAAGTTGTCAAGTAGGAATACCAACGACTGATCAGGCAAAGAAGGGTAGCCTATTGCCGGACGTATACCGGACTTCTCCGGCAGACCATAAAGCTCCTCAGACACTTTTCGGTGAGTCCACTCGGTAGCCGCTTCTACCAGACGGTGGGCAAGGGTCTGAAGCAAAAGAGAGTCGTATTCATTTTCAGCTGAAAGGGACTCTAATTTCTTCTCTAATGCACTTCCAGCTATACTTACAACGAAAAGCGCAATATGATCATCCTTTTCAGTAATGAAATCGGAGAGAGCGAGTGTAAAACCTTTAATTGGATCAGCTACAGACTGACGCAATGTAGGGAGGCGTAAAGAGTCAGAAATAATAATATCATCGCCCTCTGACCGAGCCTTAAGAATAATTACCTTTGAAAGAATAGAGGTATCTAAATTATCAAGAATATTCTTAGCTTCGGAGATCAGTTTTTGCTCTTCTGAGTCACTATTATTTCTATTTTCTTTTGAATTGGCGGGGTTGAGCTTCCATGCGTGAAGAAAAGCTCTCCAGTTGATTAGTTCTGCCAGATCGGTTACCGGCACTTTCCATTCAAATTCACCTGTTTTCAGAGGTCGAGGAGAAGTGGACTTCGTCTTATATGCTTTCGTCCTTGCCTCCTCAAGACTGAGAGAGGGGTGAGAGGCAAGCGCATGAGCATTACGCAAATCCTTCTGCATCTGGAAATGATTTTCCTTCGCTTTCTCTCGATTATTTCCTATGAACTCCTTAATAGCCGGAGGTAGAGAGGCGGCATCTGAAGTATGGACAATGGGTCCGCTATATAAGGGAGCTAATTTTACCGCCGTATGAAGATCCGAGGTAGTTGCCCCTCCTACAAAGAGAGGAATATTCATTTCATTCACCTCCATCATTTCAGCCACCACACCCATTTCATGAAGGGAAGGAGTGATGAGTCCGCTCAGGCCTATTGCCGAAGCGTTAGCTGATATAGCAGTTTCAATAATCTTTTCAGGAGAAACCATTACCCCTAAATCTATCACCTCAAATCCACCACATCTTAAAATTACACCAACAATATTCTTTCCAATATCATGCACATCTCCTTTTACAGTAGCAATTACTATCACAGGGCGATGAGTATTTAATGCACCTTTTCCTTTAGAGGATTCCTCTTCTATAATCGGAGTAAGAATTTCAACTGCTTTCTTCATTACAGAGGCACTCCTGACAACCTGAGGCAGGAAGATTTCTCCTATGCCAAAGAGGTCGCCGACCTTCTCCATACCCTTCATCAGAGCCTTGTCGACAACTTGCAATGCCGACCCGTTATGTTCTGAAAGAGCATCTTTCAAGATGGATTCTAAATTAGTGGTATCTCCATCGGTAAGCATAGACACTAATTTGTCGGAAGGTGAAAGTGGTTTTTCTGAAACGCTATTTGGAATAGGGGATGCCGAATGTGGATTCTCCTTCAAAGCTTTCTTTTTCTCATCCAACTCCCTTTTAATATCCATTGCCGCTTTGAGCAGATTGTCAGAAGCGTTCTTTTTCGTGTTCAAGATCACCTCTGACACCATAGTACGGAGTGTCTCATCCAAATAGGCAGATGAAAGCGGTGTGGAAGGATTGATAATCGCCATATCCATTCCTTTTCGGATATTCTCTTCAAGGAAAACCGCATGCATAGCCTTCCTCACTGTATCAATCCCACGGAAAGAAAATGAGAGGTTGGAAATGCCTCCGCTAACTTTCGCACCCGGAAGATTCTTCTTTATCCATTCTGTAGAACGTATGAAATCCGCCGCGTAATCGTCATGCTCCTCCATCCCGGTTGCCACAGCAAGTACATTGGGGTCGAAAACAATATAGTCCGCAGGAATACCTGCCCCTGTAAGAAGTCTATAGGCTCGAGAACAAATCTCCTTGCGACGCTCGAATGTTACAGCCTGACCAACTTCGTCAAAAGCCATAACCACCATCTTGCATCCTAAAGAGAAAATTTCACGCGCATGTTCCAAAAATTCCTTTTCACCATTCTTAAGCGAGATGGAATTAACATAACCACAGAGCGGAAGAAGGCGAAGAGCTGAGGATATGACATTAAAATCGGAAGAATCAATCATTAGTGGAGTAGAGGCAGTCCTTGGATTTGAGACGAGAAGTGAAACAAAGGTATCCATTGCCTTCTTACTATCCAGCATGGCGTCATCCATGTTTATATCAAGTACCTTTGCTCCCTTCTCAATCTGTCCCTCAGCTATGGAGATACATTCCTTCCATTCGCCGGAGGAAGCAAGACGCAAGAATTTACGGGAACCAGCGACATTGCACCTTTCACCAACTTTAATAAATTCCTTTTTATCTTCATTTACTATTCCTGAATTCGGGATATGAGGAATAGCCTCCTTCGCTCTTTTAGCAATCAGAGCGATATGTTCGGGTGTGGTGCCACAACAACCACCGATAATATTAATAACGCCATCCTTGAAAAGTGGAGACAACTCCCGAACCATTTTTTCCGGAGTGTCCAAATATTGTCCCAATTCATCAGGTAAACCGGCATTCGGATGCAAAGATATGAATCCCGGGGCTATGTTACTTAACTCCTTAACAAAGGGTATCAATCGTTCAGCTCCGAAACCACAGTTTAAGCCAAAAGCAAGAGGGGAAGCATGTCGGAGAGATTTAACAAATTGGTGAAGATCTTGACCGGATAGAAGACGCCCTTGATCGTTAACAGTAGCCGAAATAATCAAGGGTAGCGACTGACCGGTTTTCCTGAATGTCTTTTTTATACCATATACCGCCGCTTTTACATTAAGAAGATCAAAAGCTGTTTCAAGCAGCAGCAAATCCACACCTCCCTCAATAAGGGCTGCAGATTGGTCGGCATATGCTTCAGCCATCTTATTAAAGTCTTCTGCCGGATTCTTGCTTTCCTGTATGGAGATGGATAAAGAAACGCCTGTCGGTCCCATACTGCCGGCAACGTAGGGCTGCTTTTCAGAAGGAAGATCATGCGTCGCAATAAAATCATCCACCGCCTTACGAGCAATCAAGGCTGCCTGACGGCTAATATCGGTAGCATGCTCCGAAATACCATATTCGGATAATGAAAGAGCATTCGCATTAAAGGAATTGGTGGAGATTATATCTGCCCCTGCCTCAAGATACTGAAGATGTATGTCGGTGATGATATCGGGGCGTGTCAAAACGAGGACATCATTACATCCTTTCAATGAGTGAGGATGATTCTTGAAGTATTCCCCTCGAAAATCTTCTTCGGATGGAGCCACACGCATTATCATGGTGCCCATGGCTCCATCAAGCACGAGCACTTCCTTTTCTATACGGTTGAAGATAGACATAGGAACAGTAAAATTTAATATACAGCTTTTGCTACTTCTCTCACACTATCAGAAGCATAGTGGGTATAGAAATGAATACCGGGCACGCCACGATCGATTAATTCGCGGCATTGAGCCGTACACCACTCCACCCCGCATGCAGCCACTTCCTTATCGTCACGGCATTTCATCAATTCCTTAGAGAAAGCTTCCGGAATGTCAAGATGGAACACCTTGGGGAGGACAGTCATCTGATGGGCTTTTGTCACGGGCTTTATACCGGGAATAATCGGTACGTCGATACCTGCTTCCCTACATAGTCTTACAAATTCAAAATACTTCTCATTGTCAAAAAACATTTGGGTAACGAGATATTTTGCTCCGTTATCCACCTTCATTTTTGCATACTCAAGGTCGAATTGCATATTCGGTGCTTCTTCATGCTTTTCCGGATAGCAAGCCATACCATATGAAAAAGGGGTGTCGATCCCTTCTATCTTCGTCCCATCAATACCGATTCCCGCATTAAAGTCATTAACCTGTTGCTGAAGGTCGGTGGCATATTGATGATATTTTTCGGGGTTCTGATGCTTGGTATCAAGAGATTTTGAATCTCCACGAAGAAGGAGGAGATTTGTGATGCCGAGGAAGTTAAGATCCAGAAGTGCATATTCCGTCTCATCTTTGGAAAATCCCTTGCATATGATATGCGGCACGGCTGGAATACTATATTTGTTTTGTATTGCAGCGGCAATCGCTACCGTCCCGGGACGACGTCTGATAGTGGTGCGTCGATGGCTTCCGTCCGGTTGCGGCACATAGATGGCTTCGCTATGATGAGAGGTAATATTGATGTAGGCAGGATCGAACTCCAATAATTTATCGATGATAGCATATACTCGATAAACACTGTTGCCTTTCAGGGGAGGGAGTATTTCAAATGAAAAGAGGGGGGAGGAGGATTGGGATATTTTATCGGCTATTGCTCTCATCTTTTTACGTCTACAGGTTAAATTGATAAGTGCAAAGTTACATTATATTAGCTGATTTTCCAAATTAATTGACAAATGACATGTATTAAATTGGTAAGGAGTGATTCTTTTTGTAATTTTGTGCCGGAATTATTTTGAATTATTCTAAGTAAGTGTTCAAAATTAATCAATACTATATGCGAGCCTGTTTTTTAGGGGATTTGACTCGTCGTTTTAATTTTGAATACTTACTCATATTGAAATTCTACTATAAACTACGTATTAAATGAGGACAAGAAATATTATCACTCTAATAGGTCTCTTGTTTGCAGGCGTATCCGCAAATGCCCATACTGTGACGCATCCGGTCACTACGGAAGATTTGGATACAATCCGCCAAAAGATTTCAGCTCTCTCGAAAGTGCATTTGGGTGGATATGGAGAAGCTAATTTCAACTACGATTTTTCCGGAATAAATATAAATAAGGGAGATGGCTTACTTGAGGATACAAAGGGGCACAGTAACTTTAGTATTCCAAGAATTGTTCTAATGCTTGGGGTGAATCTGGGCAAAGGTTGGGGAGTAGAAACCGATATCCAGTTTGAAAACTGCAAGAAAGTTGGGATAGATCAATTCTGGATTGAAAAGCTTTTCCGTCCGGAGGCGGGATTGAGAATCGGATATTTTACTTTACCGGTTGGTGCTACAAATGCCCATGATGACCCTATGGAGTTCTTCGGAGTTAACAGACCGGAAGGGGAGGACGCGATGCTTCCATGCGACTGGCATCAGGCGGGAGTATCATTTTATGGAGAAAAGAGTGACTGGGGATATGAAGCAATAATTATTCCCGGAGCAGTTAAATCATTATTTAGTGAGAGTGAATGGCTGGGCTTATCCGGGTCAGATAATTTTACTTACAAAAAGGGAAATGATTTTGGAGTTATCGGACGTGTGGACAATACCTCTATCGAAGGTTTACGTGTCAGCATGAGCGGCTACTGGGGAGTCAGTGGTAATAATACCATATCATTCGCGGATAACCACAAAGAGAAGATAAGAGGAAATGTAGGTCTGTTATCTATTGAATTTGTGTATGATAATTTAGGACTGGTAATGAGAGGCAACGGTAACTGGTGTCGTTATTCCAAAAAGACAGTGTTTACTGAAGGTCCGGGCAAAAATATACGTAGAGGAAGCAGGGACATGGCATCCACAGCCTTTGAAGCAGGCTATAATATCTTAGAGAATCTGGGAATGCACTCAGAATCATTATATAATCAGAAACTATATTTCTTCGGAAGATATGAATATTGGCAGGGAGCTGAGGAGGCTGAGACCTTTTTAGGTTTTAACTGGAGAAATACTCAGAAAATGACATTTGGTATCAATTATAAGCCAATTAATGATGTCGTGATTAAAGTGGATTACAGTCATACCTTCCTGTCACACCGAGAGGGAATACCGATGCTATCTCTTGGAGTGGCATATTCCGGTCAGTTCTTTTAGTGGAAAGAAATTTGCAAAAAACAAGCAGATGTGTTGATAATTACACATCTGCTTATTTTATGTATATTTTCAAGATTTGATTATTGTTTCTTCATCTCTTTTGCCCATGTATCCTTAAGTCCGACGGTCTTGTTGAAAACCGGATGCTCGGGAGTAGAGTCAGGATCAACAACATAGTATCCCAGGCGGACAAACTGATAGTTGTCTCCTGCTTTAAGACGTTCAGCCAGCCAAGGCTCAATCATCGCGTTCTCACGGACTTTCAAAGAATCAGGATTGAGCAGATCACGGAAGTCGCCCTCTTCGGCAGAAGGATTCTCTACGGAAAAAAGACGATCGTAATCGCGTATCTCTGCCTTGACAGCAGTAGGAGCAGATACCCAGTGGAGAGTACCCTTTACTTTACGGTCGGCACCCGGTAGACCTGAACGTGTCTCAGGATCATACTCTGCATATATCTCCTCAATATCTCCTGCATCGTTCTTCTTGACACCGGTGCATTTCACGATATAAGCTCCTTTAAGGCGAACCTCCTTATCCGGAGACATGCGGAAGAACTTTTTGGGAGGATTCTCCATGAAGTCCTCACGCTCAATCCAAAGTTCGCGGGTGAAGGGCATCTCATGCTGACCCTCCTCGAGATTCTCGGGATTATTATCCATCTTCATCATCTCGGTCTGACCCTCCGGATAGTTTGTGAGGATAAGCTTAACGGGGTTCTGGATAACGCTGACACGAGTGGCGGTCTTATTCAGATCTTCGCGGATAGAATGTTCGAGAAGCTCTATATGATTGAGCGCTTCATATTTTGTATACCCGATTTTATTTACAAACTCCTTGATAGCCGAAGGGGTGTAGCCACGACGACGCAGACCGCGCAAAGTCGGCATACGAGGGTCATCCCAACCGTTTACGAGTCCCTCTGTGACGAGCTGTAAGAGCTTGCGTTTGGACATGACGGTGTATGTGAGATTGAGGCGATTAAACTCAATCTGACGCGGACAGTAAGACTCATCAGCAAGTTCCTTGACGAAATATTCATATAGAGGACGGTGAGGAACAAACTCAAGGGTACAGATAGAATGAGTCACCCCCTCAAAGTAATCGCTCTGACCATGTGCGAAGTCATACATAGGATAGACTTTCCATTGGTCACCGGTGCGCCAGTGAGGGGTCTTGATGATGCGATACATGATAGGATCACGGAAGTGCATATTATCAGAAGCCATATCTATCTTAGCGCGGAGCACCATTGAACCCTCCTCAAACTCTCCTTTATTCATTCGGTAGAAAAGGTCAAGGTTCTCCTCCACCGGACGGTCACGATAAGGAGAATTTTCACCTGCGCGTGTAGGAGTGCCTTTCTGACGGGCTATCTCTTCAGACGACTGCTCATCAACATAGGCTTTCCCTTCTTTGATCATCCGCACTGCGAGATCAAAAAGCTGAGGGAAATAATCGCTGGCATAGTAGAGACGGTCTCCCCAGTCATACCCAAGCCAGTGAATATCTTCCTTGATGGCTTCTACATATTCGGTATCTTCTTTCTGAGGATTAGTATCGTCAAAACGGAGATTACATGTGCCTCCAAATTTCTCTGCCGCGCCAAAGTCCATGATAAATGCCTTGGCATGTCCGATATGAAGATATCCGTTAGGCTCTGGCGGGAAACGGGTATTCAATCTTCCACCATTCTTGCCTGCGGCAAGGTCGTTCTTAATCTCTTGTTCTACGAAGTTTAAGCCTCCTTCATTAACAGTGGCTTCCTCCTTTATGATTTCTTCCATTATATTCTGATATTATATAAGCCGCAAAATTACAAAAAATATTGAAAAAAGCAAAGGGACAACCATAAACGGTGTCCCTTGAGAAGTCCTAAAATAAAGAGTCTTTCAATAATTCGATTTTACGATTATTCGGAGTGGGGCTCAATTAACAGAAAACTGGTTAAAAGATGTGCCTTTAAGAACTACATTTGTTCTTGCGAACTGTCGGATAAAATCCAGAGTGGAGTTACGCGGAGTTTTGACTACATTTATCTTTACTTCAGAGCCTGACATTTTTTCAGAGGAATCGTGACTCATAGGCAAATTATAATTATGATTTAATTTTGATTTCAGCTATATAACGCCCTAAAATATATAAATATTATTGCCATCTTAAAAAATATGCTCTTTGTCAGTATAGCAGAAAAAAATATCGCCATCGGAAAACGATGACGATAATATACTAATTCATCAGACAGCAAAAGAAGGCTTGGTAGCTTCGATTTTCCACTGTCAGAGTGTAAGGATAATCTCTTTCTCCTGGGCGATTCTGCGAAGATTGAGAATAGCATAACGCATACGTCCTAATGCGGTATTAATGCTCACGCCGGTCAATTCAGCGATTTCCTTGAAAGAGAGATTCTGATAATATCTCATTTTCAATACCTCTTTCTGAAGCTCGGGGAGCTGATCGATAAGGTATTTCACATCTTCACGTATCTGATCGGAGATGATGATATCCTCAATGGTCTGTTCGCAGAGCTCCTTCCTGTTCAGGATATCAACCTCAGTGAGATCTGAAGACTGAAGATTACCTGTCTTTTCCTGACGATAGTAGTCAATGATCAAATTATGCGCAATGCGCGAGATCCAAGCAGGAAATTTACCATTTTCAGTATATCTTCCCTGACGGATGGTGTTGATCGCCTTTACAAAGGTTTCTTGAAATATATCGTTTGCCACATCCTCGTTTTTAATAATGCGGAGGATGTAATTGAATATACGGTTCTGATGACGCTTCAAGAGAAAATCGAAAGCTGAGTTAGAGCCTTCTGCATAAGCTTTGACCAGCTGTTCATCGGTCATGCTTGAATAATTTGCCATGTTGATGTCTTGTGTTGATTTAGTAAAAAGTTTCTATAGGCTTTGGGTTTTTAATAATGAAAAATAAATCTTGAAGTTTTAAAGCTTCTTTACATAATAACATGGGTTCAATAATTCGTTTGCAAAAATACAGCCAAAAGGAGGTAATGTCAAGAGCTAAAATTAAAAAAATACACAAAATTTGTTAAATCGGGCAATAAAAAAGATGATTATACGATAAGGGAAAAGAATAAGAGGAGATGAAAGTCTCCTCTTATCTGATAATTTTATTCAAGCTGAATCAAGCTTTTGTCAGTTTTAAAGCGGTCCAGCCGGCAGGGGAGACAAGACGCTCATTTTCTTTAAGTCCATAGGGGAGAGCGGCTTCAAGAATCATAGGGATATCGGCTTCATAGAATCCGCTGAGCAGCATTTCCCCATAATCCTTAAGAGCGGCAGCATATTTGTCAATATCCTGAAGAATAATATTACGATTGATGTTTGCAAAGAGGTAGTCGCTCTTCTTTATTTCCTTCAGGTTGGAAGCATCACCATGTATAAATGAGACATCGCATTTATTTAAAACTGCATTCTCAACTGCATTTTCATAGGCAGGAAGATCAATCTCTATGCCTGTCACTTCTTCCGCGCCACGCATTTTCGCAAGGAAAGAGAGGATACCTGTCCCTGTACCCATATCAATCACATTTTTCCCCTCTAACTGAAGAGCTAAAATAAGGCGCATCATCTGGGAGGTGGTGTCATGATGACCTGTGCCGAAAGCCATTTTAGGGTCAATAACTATATCGTATTTAGCATCGGGGACATCCTTATGGAATGTGGAATGGACCACACATAGGTTATCTAAAAGGATCGGTTTAAAGTAATTTTTTTCCCATTCCTCATTCCAGTCCTCTCCTTTGATAAACTCCGAAGATATTTTCAAATCAGACTCGAAAGGGAAATCGGCTAAAGCTTCACGCGCCAGCTCCTCTCCATTCTCAGACGCGCGGATATAGGCGGTCAATCCCGCTTCATCCGGTTCGAAACTTTCAAACCCGGCATCGGCAAGGAAAGCGGCTGCCAAGTCGGTAGCATCCGCGAAACAAGGAGTCATGTCAACACGCACCGAAACATAATCATTCATGATTACTTCTTTTGTTTAAGGAATTTATATATTTTTTTACCGGATCCGAAAAGTGACATTCCGATCATGGCATAGTCCAGATAGTTGAGTCCTGTTAGAAGCTTTCCGGCAAATTTACCATACCGCGCGATTTTAGAAGAAGTATCTTCGCTGCCGCCTTTTCGGTTGCGAAGATGATCTATACGGTTGATAACCTTAGCCTTGCAGAACTCTTTCTGGAGCGCTACTAAAGCACGCTGATAGCGAAGTTCCTCTATAGTATAGCCTTTGAACTTCTTTTTATCCGAGAGCGCATCATCGCTCTTTTGTTTAGCGTTTGTTACATCCTTATCCATAGTCAGTCCTCCTTTTTATTAAAAAACAGACAAGTTATAAACTTTGCAATAGGATTTAGCAGAAGCGGACGGCGCAAGAGATAAATTATCAAGAGCATCACGCACATTACACCAGCCATTGAACAATATGCCAGGACAGGAGGCAGAATCATTTTGAAGAGCTCGACCCCTGCAAAAGCAAGCATGATAATCACTACCAATCCCATGAGCAGACATACAGCTCCGATGATGAGCGAACCCATAAGGAGGGTGAATTTTTCGGCTACTGTAAATTTAGCATACTCCACCTCCAATTTCACCCAGTTTGTGGATTGACGGATGGTATCTTTGATTTCGTCTATAAATTTTTCCTTCATATAAACGTGAAAAAAGAAAATAAGCGAGCAATGCGACCGAAGCCGCGTTGCCCGCAGATAAAAGTTCCATACAGTCGGAGAGGCCATTTATCAACCTCGCGGGCTGTATAATAGGTGAGAAAATTATTCCTCAGCACCGGCGAGTTCTGCAACGAGAGCATCTACCTCTTTATCGCTGATTTTGATACCTTTCTTCTTGAGAATGTTGCAAAGGCGAGTGCGTACATCCTCACCCTTTTCAGGTGCGAAAAGGAGAGCAGCGCTACATCCCACGATTGCACCTCCAAGGAAAGCGGAAATAAGTGTTAAAGCTTTCATTTTTGCTTATATCTTTTATGATTCTGATCAGATATGTTTTTCAATCTGATCCTCGATTTCGTCTACTAACTCCTCCATTTTGTCCTTCTTGAGAGAGATGCCTTTCTCTTTGAGGATTTCCATGATTTTATTGCGAGTGGTCTCGCCCTTCTCAGGAGCAACGAGAAGGCCTACTGCGGCACCTGCTATTGCGCCGCCGATTACTGACAGAATGATGTGAAGTGGTTTCATAATATTTATTTTTTAGAGTTTATCATTACATTCAGGTAAAAAAGGTGATTCACTTTTATTACCTCTCGAACTTATAAACAATTCTCGTAAGAGAAAAGTTTATTGCATTATCATTAGTATAGGCGTTTTCCCTTAGCGCGCTGCCATAGACGCCGCTCCGCACATCTCCTGATAAGCCATCAATCCTTCCTGCGATGTCTCAATGATACGGAAGTCGCCCGCGGGAGTGATCATCTTAACATGGGAGTCGTCAATGAAAGTCATGAAGGGAATATTTTCTCCTTCAGGGGTAAGAACTGACCAGGTCTGCTCTTCCATGTTGAAATCAAGACGGACAGTTTCTCCGGTGGTCTGGCAGGTTACGTCATAACCCTTTCCATCGCACTTGATCAGATACCTTCCATGATCTGTGTCGATAGCCTTTACGGATGCTTCCATAGGATTGGTTCCGCTCCAGAATTCGATAGAGTTCAGAACGAGCAGGTCAGCGATGGCGGTCACTTCATACACCGGAAGAATCCAGAATGCAAAGAAAACAAGCTCGTTTACGAATTTATTTCCCACCTGATTATTCCATGCCAATACTCTTTTTGTGAGAGTAAAAGAGCCGACGCAAGAGGAAAGAGTCATGGAGGCACCGGCAAGCAGTATCGCTCCGACAGCAATTTTATATGTTTTCATAATGGAATCGTTTTATAATGAATATAATTATTACGAAATATCACTTTGACGCGGTGAATTTAATAATAAATTATGAAATACCCAAATATTCCTATCGGGTCAGTTATTCAGAGTTGAGAGGATAATAGGCATTACCCTTCTCTTCAACATAGCCTTCTGTTACGAGAAAATGAAGAAGGTCCGCTATCAGTTTCCGGTCGGAGTGAAAGGAGTGGGAGATTATAAGAAAATCCACTCCATTGGGCCGGACTTTGATATAATCCAATAGAGCCTGAAGCAATTCCTCCTCCCTGCGGTTTTTCTCTTTGCGAGTTTTCTTCTCCGCTTTCAAGCTCCTGCATCTGTCGCATCGTCCGCAGTTATCTTTACGTTCCTCCCCAAAATACTTAAGCAAATGATTTTCGCGGCATCTAAGGGATGGATCAATGAACGCGATCATTGATTCAACACGATCTGAGATTACCTTCATTCTCTCCTCATATACCTCAACGGGGATGCGCAAATAGCGTATCTCCTCCCTTGCTGTAGGAAAGTATATGTAAGGAATTCCTGATTTGGGAATATAAGATACTACTTTCGCCCTGCTTAATTCCAGAAAAGTATCGTATATTTCTCTTTCAGAAAAACCTGTCTCTGCGGAAAGGATAGTCTCGGAAATATTGACATACTCAATAAATAAACCCGTATATTGGCGGAGAAGAGTATGCAGGAGTCGTTCGGCAGAAGGAGATAAACCCTCTATTTGATATAGTTCCTCTCTGGGGACAGTTATCATTGCTCTGGAACGTCTGTCGGTCTCTTCAAGATACTCAAGATAACCTGACTGAGCAAGGAGATGGAGCGATGCCATCGCCTGTTTTTTCTGTAAATTGAATACCCTGCAGAACTTTTCAAAGTCGAATGGAAAAAGAGACTCATATCCCTCGCCGACAGCAACGTTGACGAAGTCACACGCCATTCCGTATATCTCCTTAATCCTGTCTCTTTTAGGGAAGCTCTCCGTAACTCGACGTCGGAGGGTAGCAGGATCGCTTTTTGCGGAGAGGAGCACAACAAAAGAATTGAGTCCGTCGCGTCCCGCGCGTCCCGCTTCCTGATAATATTCCTCCAATGACGGAGGCATATCATAATGAATCACGACACGCACATCCGGTTTGTCAATACCCATACCGAATGCGTTGGTCGCAACCATTACCCTTATTTCCCCGGATTGCCATCTATTCTGAAGGTCAGCTTTGACTTCGTAATCAAGCCCGGCATGATAATGTGCGGCGGAGACCCCTAAAGATTTAAGATACTCGGCAATGTCCCGGGTGCGTTTACGGCTTCTGACATAAACGATGGCAGAGCCTGATGTGCGACTTAGGATATGAAATACTTCCGTAATCTTTGTTTCCGATTGCCTGACGATATAATTTAGGTTGCTTCGGGCGAAACTCATGCGGAAGATATTTGGATCCTTCATGAGCAGTTGCTTGCAGATATCATCCGCAACTTCCGTAGTGGCTGTGGCTGTCACCGCCAAAATGGGGGCGGAGGGCGCCACCTTTCTTAATTCATTTATATGAAGGTAGGAGGGGCGGAAATCATAGCCCCATTGCGAGATACAATGTGCTTCATCTACTACAATCATCGCTATCTGAAGCATCCTCAGTTGCTGGATAAAGCGGGGATTGCGCAGACGTTCGGGGGAGACATAGATAAATTTGGCGCGGGCATTGAAAATCATTTCATTTGCCAGCCGTCTTTCCCGAGCTGTCATGCCTGAATGAAGGAAGACCGCTTTGATTCTTTTACGTTTCAGATTATCCACCTGATCCTTCATTAGAGAGATAAGGGGAGTGACAACGATTGTAGTGCCCTCCTTGATTAAAGCAGGCACCTGAAACGTGATCGATTTGCCGCCACCGGTAGGCATAAGACCGAGAGTATCCTTTCCATTGAGTACCGAATTGATAATTTCCTCCTGAAGAGGACGGAAAGAGTCATACCCCCAGTAGCGTTTCAGAACCTCTTTCGGGGTCATACCTCTGATGGTTTGATATCACGTATCATCAATTGGATGGAATCCGGATTGTTGGATCTTTTGGTCTGTTCGATAGTATAGACGATATCAATGGGCTTATGTGCATGGATATGTTCAAAATATTGAGACATATTAAATGCAATGGCATTGATGACATGCGATGTGCTGTTATCTTCCAGTTCCAATTTTATATGCTCCATATTCTTACCGACAAGCTTGCTTGTTCCGAAGTCAAAGACGTTACGGGAGCAGAACACCGGTTTTTGATTGCCGGGACCAAACGGATTGAATTTCTTCAGATAGGACACCAGTTCGGGAGTGATGTCAGCAAATTCAATCACTGCGTCTATTTCCAGATGTGGCTCAAGTTGGTTAGGCTGGATATTCTTTGCAACATATTCCTCAAAGCGTCGGCTGAATTCCGGGATATTCTCCTCCTTGAGAGAAAGCCCGACAGCATAGGGGTGACCGCCGAAATTTTCAAGAAGATCTCTTGAGGAATTAACGGCAGAATAAATATCAAACCCCTGAACTGAGCGCGATGAGCCAGTGGCTAAGCCATTGGAAAATGTTAGTACGACAGAAGGCTTATAATAGAGCTCTGTAAGGCGTGACGCAACAATGCCGATGATACCCTTGTGCCAATTCTTATTATATATGACAATAGAACGCTTACCTCTTACAATCTCTACATTATCCTTTATAAGACGGTTAGCCTCCTCAGTGATCTGTTTGTCGAGCTCCTTTCGATCTCGGTTGTATTGATCAATATCCTTACCTTTTTCATAGGCTTCATGAAGATCGCGGCATACGAGCAGATCAACTGTCTCCATACCGCTCTGCATTCTGCCGGAGGCGTTGATGCGCGGACCGATCTTGAAGATAACTTCACTGATGGTAATATCCTTGTTGGTGAGTTTGCAAAGACGGATGATGCTTCTAAGTCCGAGATTGGGATTGGTATTGAGACGGCGCAGACCATGATAAGCCATTACTCTATTTTCACCGACAATAGGGACAATGTCGGCGGCAATACTTACTGCGACCAGATCAAGCAGCGATTCCAATTCATTATGATTAGTCAAGCCGTTGCTATGAGCAAAACCCTGCATGAATTTAAAACCCACGCCGCATCCGCTCAGATAAGGACAGGGGTAAGTGGAATTAGGCATTTTGGGATTAAGTATAGCCACGGCAGGGGGAAGGACTTCATCAGGCATGTGATGATCGCAGATGATGAAATCGATTCCTTTTGATTTTGCATATGCTATCTCATCGATAGCTTTTATGCCACAGTCAAGCACGATTACCAGCTTGATATTGTTTTCCGCTGCATAGTCAATACTTTTCATTGAAATGCCATATCCTTCCTCGTAACGGGTGGGGATATAATATTCGATATTGGAATAATAATTCTGCAGGTATTTGTATACAAGAGCTACTGCTGTTGTTCCGTCCACATCATAGTCACCATAAATCATTATTCTTTCCTTAGAGCCCATAGCGCGGTTAAGGCGGTTGACCGCTTTATCCATATCGGGCATCAGAAAGGGATCGTGCAAATCAGAGATAGAGGGGGCGAAAAAGGCATCGCTCTCCTCAGGGGTGTTTACGCCACGACGGATTAAAAGTTCTCCCACTGCGGGTATATTGCCACAATGAGCGGCAAGCGTATCAGCATCTTTTTTCTGCTGGTTGGTGAGAGGTTGATAATTCCATTTTCCTGTCATGACTTTATATTTGAACGGTTAACGATTTATAGCAGGCTTTATCTTTCCTTTAGGAGGAACGGTTTTGAAAAGCCGATATTTTTACAAAGATAATAATTTTTTTTGGCTTAGTCAAGAGTAATTTCAATAGCCCAAAAGAAAAGAATTTTGAAAAAACTTTGAAAAACATTTGGAGGATAGTAGAAAAATATTTAACTTTGTCAGCAAGCAGGGGTATTAGCTCATCTGGCTAGAGCGCGACACTGGCAGTGTCGAGGTGAGCGGTTCGAGTCCGCTATACTCCACATGTTCATAACCGTTGCAACTTTTCCCGGTTGCAACGGTTATTTTGTATATACTCCTCATTAATATTGTCGTCTTCCTTATTAATATATAATAAATGGTGTAATGGTAAGGGGAAAGTATTATTTGGAGATTGGTGGTCGGGGAGGGATACGCATGAATTTGTGCAGGAAAAATTATTGTTGTTCAGCAAGAATAATGCACTGTTATTTTAATGAATTTTAAGGGAAATGAAAAACACAATTTATCTTAAAAGAGCTTACGATCCGGAGAGTGCAGACGATGGATTTAGGATATATATAGATCGTTTATGGCCTCGCGGACTCTCTCACGAAACATTTCACTATGACCTTTGGGAAAAGGAGATCGCTCCTTCCACTGAATTAAGGGAATGGTTTCACGAAGATCCGGATGGCAGATGGGAAGAATTTTTCAAAAGGTATGCCAATGAATTAGAAAAGAATCCAGCATTCGAAACTCTTAAGAGCGAGATTGCAGATAAGCCGTTTGTAACCTTACTGTTTTCTTCTCATGACCACGAACACAATAATGCTGTAGTAGTGCGCGAGAAACTGATGGAGAATGCTTAATTGCGGAGTTGTCTTATCAAGAATAGGTATAAATAATGAGATTAGAAATATATAATAATGATTCTATCCTTAAAAGTTTTACAGGTAACATACCGAAGAGATAAAATAATGAGAAAGGCTTTGACGAGACGCTATATAGCGAATTTTGTCAAAGCCTTTTTTGTATGATAAAACGTAATAAATCGGTGGTAATTTTATTGCATTTTATCGAGATATATGTAAGAAGGAGGTATTATTTAAATGTATCGGGGAGATCATTTTCATATAGGACGGTATCGCCTTTTGCGAGGATCTTAGCCAATACCTGTTGAGCTTCATTGAAGGAGGAGACAAGGTGAAGATTCTCGGTGTTGAAATCGGTAGAGCGTATGCCTCGGTCGAGTGCCTCACGGTTATATTCTCCGACTATAATGGCAACATCGAGTTTCTCGCCTATATACTTTCCTAACTTCTCATTTAGCTCATCCTGCTGAGCTCCTAATTCAATCATCCCGGGAGTAACGATGATACGTTTACCATCATTGAAATGTGCAAGGACATCCACTGCCATTTTAGATCCCACCGGATTTGAATTGAAGGCGTCATCAATAATGGTGACGCTTCCCGGGGTCTGTTTCATGCTCAAACGATGCTCCACCTGATGTATAGATTTTACGGCATAGGATATCTGATCAGGTTCTACTCCTAACTGCCATGCCATCACTACAGCTGCAAGAAGGTCGGAGATATTAGCTTCACCGAGGAGAGAGGTTTCCAGATTAAGATTAAGACCATCTTTCCCTTTTACGGTAAAGCGGGTGCCAAGGGGGGAATAGTGAATGTCAGTGGCGATGTAATCACACCCTTCGGGGTTGGTAATGCCATAACGGATAGGAGTGACATTGTGCACATATCGATTGGCACAATATTCAAAGTCATTATTGATTACGATAAATCCACCAGCAGGGATAGCGTCTGCTAATTCAAATTTGGTAGACTGAACGTTTTCTATTGACTTGAATGATTCAAGATGCATGGGACCGACAGCAGTGATGATTCCACAGTTGGGATGAACGATGTCACATATTTCTTTTATATCACCTTTCTGCTTTGCGCCCATCTCGCAGATGAATATTTCATTATAGGGTTTGAGGTATTCCCTGATGGTGCGAACCACACCCATAGGAGTATTGAAGGAGCCAGGGGTAATAAGTACGTCAAACTTCTCGGAAAGTATGCGCTGAAGATAATGCTTCGTGCTTGTTTTTCCAAAAGATCCTGTAATTCCTACAATATTCAAATCGGGCATGGAGCGTAAGATTCTTTTAGCATCATTTATATAGCGTCGATTGATAGCTGCTTCTACAGGCATCAGAATAATATCTGCAAGGATAAGCGGAATGAAAGAGCAGATGGTCAGAAGAAGCAGGACACCAAGTGCTATTACAAATTGAGGATACTGCACATTTCCTATTCCCGGGAGGGTTGCCATCAATACAAATGCCGCAATAGAAAGGAGAGCTGTCACAATGTAAAGTCTCCATACACGGCGTGTGAAAACTAATGGTTTCTTATACTTCTTCCTGAATATAAGAATTGATTTCACGATTGCCACTCCAGCGATAATGAAAGTGGCTGCCACGTTAGGGATGAGAGTGGAAAATAACATGAAAAGACATGCAATATCCACCAATCTCCATGATGAGCCTAAGTTTCGTTTCAACCATTTCCAATAGCGAGGAATACGATAACTGTTCTGTTGGAACATCTGGATGTCATATTTGAAATTCAGCACCATGTAGATGCCGCATATCACATAGATGACAATGAGTAGAACATTCATAAAATATTTATTTAGCTTAATGTATTAGATTGCATTTATGAGTTACTAATCTTTAAGAAGGAAAGATTGTATCACAGCACGAAATTGTCCGGGATTATCAAGGAAAGAGTAATGACCTGCCTCCTCGAAACTTACCAAGCCGGCATCAGGAATAAGTCGCTCCATGGTTTTGGCATCTTTAAGAGGAGTGGCAGTATCCTTTTCGCCCCAAATAAGAAGAGTCGGCGCCTTGATAGAGGGCATCACATGCTTGAGATCTTCGTTGACGCAAATACTCATTACGGCTCTCATTATAGGTGAGGAGTTACGATAATCAGCAGACCCTGCTTTTCCTCTCCATCTATTTATCATTTCTTCGCCCTTTTTCTTTCCCAATATGATAGGGAGTAGCTTTTTTGCGGTCTTGAATGAATACACCTTAGTGTAATATTTCAAGCTCCGCGAGGGCTTTATCCCGGCTGCATCCACCAATACCACTTTCTTTACATCCCTTCTTGAAGAGAGGAGTATGGAGATACGTCCGCCGAAAGAGTGACCTATAAGAACGGGATTGGATATATTCATCTTCTCCATGAAATTTTCTACCAGCTGTGTGAATTTCTCTATACCCCACGGTTCAGGCGGCTCCTGGCTTTTCCCATGTCCGGGGAGATCGAGTGAATAAACTTTCATTTTTGTATTTATAGCATTCGCTATGGAGGCAACGGTAGTGTAATTACACCCCCAGCCATGCATTAATATTACAGGTTGCGCTCCGTCCGGACCTGTCTCGTCATAATGAAGATTCAGCCCGTCGATCACGATATTCTTTTCCATCTGCTTCTGTATTTAATCTACTGAAAATCTCTTAAAATAGATGTAAAGTTAAGCATAATGAGCCAAAACCACAAAAGAATAGGAATAAAATAAAATAAGTTGGTAAAAAGAGGGTGAGAGAGGGGAACAAAAGAGAGAAAAATTGAGTTATAAAAATATGAAAATCGAAGAAGTTAAACGCCAGATGATGTCATTATGGAAGGAGAACTTTCATGATAATGACGCCTATATCAGACTTGTTTTTGATGCCTATTTTGACCCCGATTATATCGAATATGAAGAAGAAAATGGGCAGATAATAGCATCGCTTATTGCTATTCCATATACATTTGGAAATAATAAAAATACCATAAATAGTGTTTATTTATGCGGACTTTCTACATCTTTAAAACATCGGAATAAAGGAATTATGACCGCTCTGATGGATAGAATTGAGTATAAAATGCGTATAAAAGGAATAGCTTTTATGTTTCTGATTCCTGCTGACGGCGGTTTAAGAAGGTATTATTCTGACCGAGGATACATTGCAGGCTTCTACAGAAATAGCTTTCATTTTACTTCAATTCACGACTTCAAACGCGAGTATCTGTCCTCGTTATTGGAGGAAAATAAGGCGTCCAGAAGTTTGAAGGAGTCTTATTTTTATGGTCTGCAAGCTTTCATTATAGATAATAAGATCCAACTTTCAGAAGATGAAAAGAGTGAAATAACGACTTTTATTATGAGGTGTCAGGATGCACAAAGAGGTCTTTCATTATATCAGACTGAAAAGCAGATCGGCATAGTTATAGATGAAGCGTTATTATCAAACAGCTTTATTATTGTATGCCGTAATCAGGAGATGAAGGTCTCCGGGGTTGCCTTCTATGATGTAACAAATGAGGAGAGCATAGAGAAAGGTAGATATACTGAAAACTATGCTTCACTTTGTAAGATTCGTGAGAAAGTGATCAGTAAGAGCGAAGATCGCTCCCTTACTATTCGTCAATATGGGTATGATCGACATGCGGAGAAAACTATATGGAATCCTCTTTACAGTTCGGTATTACCGGGAGCTGCTCAAGTAGGAGCGGTCGGTATGATGGAGAGGGTATATAATCCAAATCGTTTCTCTGAAATCTATGGAATGGTAAAAATTATCTCTATTTACGAGATTCTAAAATTTCAAGCCAAACATAGGAACGACGTAAAATATTCGATTCTCATGCGTCAAGCAAATGACGATAAAATCATCGAATTTTCAGCAAAAGATGGACATGTGAATAAAAGGGAGTTAGATTATGAAATAGAGTATGATTCGCACGACATCTTGGAAAGTAGAGAGAATAAAAATAGAAAATTAATGTATGTAAGGGATAAAGGGGGATATGAGAAAATAATCATGAGTGAACATGATCTTGGAGAGTTACTCTTTCGGAAACCGGATATAGACAATATAATAGAGGAGACTTTCGGGCTTCCGGCGATTAATGGTCGGATCTCGTTATTACTGGATTAAGCCTCTATAAATTCATACCATACTCAACATAGAGAGGATGGGGGTGTTGCAAAGTATTTCATTTGCTTTGGAACATCCTCATCCTCCCTTTTTCTTTTAATATAACTCTATTCTTCTATCTTGCACGGGTAACACACCAGCTATTATTTCACTCTAAATCGTTCTTGCATCTATTTCAAGCCCTAATAAATCTATTTGATCCAAAATTATTTCCCAATCAAAAGAATGCAAATAGACTGAAAATAAGGGAATTTACTATTTAAAATTGTAAAATTAAGGCGTTGAGAATTGAAAATTGGATTCCTCTCCAGCGAATATACAGTAATACATCCTTCAGAACGGTTAATCGATTAAAAAAATCAGAAATCTATATGTAGGATAGGAATAGGGTAGGGTTAAGCTTAAATCGAAGAAGGAAGTCGAAATAATTGTTATAGATCCCAAATCATAAATTGGTCAATATGGGATGATACATTTTGGGGTTAAGCGACCTATTTAATTACGCAAATCAATTTTAATTACATTTAAACATTTACAAATTAATATTGTTATTTAATTTATAATTGTTGTTTTAGAATCTAAATTAACTATTCTATATTAAAATGTAAACCTATATTTGTTAACTGTAAATAGTACTCTCCATCTTCTCTTTACATTTTCATTAAAATCCTTTTAACATTTGTTTTACTTTATTGTATAGTCTCTTATATCAATAATTTAACTAAGTATATTCGCAGATGTTTTAAGTAAATAGATAGATTTTTCATGTATGATGTGGTATATCGATTTTAATGGTTGTAACTGCTTATAAACGTATGGAAACAGTATTCTAAGCTAAAGTACTGGTTAAGAAATTAAGATTTGAATGTAAATTTGTAAATTGCAAATCTAAACGCAAATTTGCAAATTAATAATTAAGAATTTGGAAATTTAAGTTTGAAATTTGCAAAATTATTATTACTTTTGTATACTCAAATTTAGAAAATTAAAATCATAAATGCAGGAAGAAAATGTCGCAATTCGTCTAAAAGGGTTCATGGATAGTCTTGGACTCACCAGCTCTCAGTTCGCTGATCAGTGCGGCATAGCTCGTCCTACACTCTCTCAGTTGCTGACCGGGCGCAATAAGAAGATCAGCGATGTGCTGATAGGTCAGATTCATACCGCCTTCCCTCAATTATCTATTGTTTGGCTTCTCTTTGGAGAGGGGTCTATGTTGGTGAATAATGATGAGGATAAGGATGATAGCTCAGATCTCTCTGATAATATTAATGCCGGACAACCTGTATTTTCAGACGGATTTTCTGATTTTGAACGTACTCCGACGGAGAGTAAACGGAGTTCTCAACCGGCTGCTTCGCGTACAGTCAGTTCGAACTTAGAAAGTATGCTGATAGAAAAGGATGCCGAGATTGAGGAATTACGTAGAGAGTTAGACAAATTAAGAAAGACTCCCAGAAAGGTTGCCTCAATTACGGTGTATTATGATGATTCGACCTTTGAGACTTTCTACCCGGGTTCACAAAATGGAAAAAACGGTCGTTAACTACATTTTTCTTTTTTATATTTCTGTCCGATTGTCAAGATAAATTAAAATATCCGATTCTCAAGCCCCTAAAAATGGGGCTTTTTTAATGTAATTTGGTAATTATCAAGATGTTTATTACAAATGTAAATGGGAGCTTAAAATTGGTCAAATAGATGTTTAGACCCTTTTCCTGATATTTTGAGTCTATTTTTGGATCTTTCGTTTGACTCTTATCATTATTCTCTACTCGTCACTTGTGAAATGGTTGTCGGTGTCAACCTCCCATAAGGTAGGATGTTGGTTTTAGCTCTAATTAGATCCATATCATTGATATTACATATGGATTGTACGCCATATGGGAAAAGATGATATTAAGCATGGAGATGAGTGGGGTGGTATGCTTCAGTAGTATGTTTTTTGATGCTATCTGTGTATGGTAAAATAGTAAGGAAAGGAATGAAATATTTTGTATATAATATTTATATTTATTTAAATATTCAGTATTTGATAAATGTTCTGAATTTAGGTGAATATTGACCAATTTTATATAAAAAAGGCGACATTCATGTTCCACGAATGTCGCCTTTACTTTTGATGTTTCTGACAGCTTTAATGCTATTTGAAGTTGTATCCCAATGTCAACTGGAAGCCATTCTCATGCATTTTGATCTTGCTGTCTTTATCCTTTTGTTTTAACATATTAAGCATGCCTATGTCTCCGCTAAGTGCCACATAATAGTTGTTCAGGAATGTCACGCCAAATCCTATTCTCCAGGAGAGATTGACACGCTGCATCTCATCATACATAGAGCCTGAGCTATGTACTTTCACGCCCTCAATCTCTTTTGTGGTGATATAGTAATCATTTGAGAAACCAACGTTAAGTACAGGACCTGTAAAAACCGATACTGCAGTCTGAGAAGAAGGGAAGTCATACCTGTATCCGATCTGTACCGGCACGCGCATTCCAAATTTTCTAAGAGAGCGAGCTGAAAAATCATTGTCTTCAATTTCCGGGTCGCCTGTGAGATTACCCATATTGATTGAGTTGGTATGGTAGTATAGGTCTATGCCCGGCTCTACATAAAGGTTAGAAACGATGGGAAAGTTGACCACGCCTCCTACAGATACTCCTCCTCCTGTGCCGAACGGCTTTGTAGAGAGTTTGACGCTTCCAACCTCGGTCTTCATACTGCAAGGGATGGATGCATCAATGGATAGACGCGCTCCAAAGAAAGGGCGTGAGGAATCATCGCTATTGTGCTTTGACTGCGCAAACGAGGAAAGCCCAAGGAAAGCACTGACGGTAAGTAGAAGAAACTTTTTCATAAATATGGTATAAAAATAAATATTGAAACTCAGAAAATAATATAAAAAATATACAAATCTTCACGAGAAGAAATGTATATTAATAATACAAATGAATGTGAAAAAAGTTTTATTAGCTTTGGTGGTTATTTCCCAACTGTTAAAGATTCTTCTGTCCCTTCAGTGAATCTAATCTTTGCTGCATCTTGGCTTCTGAAGGATTATTCCCGGGATGCCAGAATTTCCTATCCTTCAATTCTTCGGGGAGATAAAGTTGTTCCACATAGTTTCCGGCATAGTCGTGTGCATATTTGTAACCGTCATGGTAGCCTAAGTCCTTCATAAGCTTTGTAGGCGCGTTTCTGAGGTGGAGTGGTACGGGTAGGTCACCCGACTGCTTAACCTCGCTTAGAGCGGCTCCAATCGCTTCGTAGGCGGTGTTGCTCTTCGGAGAGTTGGCTAAATAGATGGCACACTCCGATAAAATGATACGTCCTTCAGGCCATCCGATCTTATTCAGCGCGTCAAATGTAGCGTTTGCAAGCAAAAGTGCATTAGGATTGGCAAGTCCGATATCTTCCGCTGCTAATATTACCAGACGGCGGGCAATGAAAGCCGGGTCTTCTCCTCCCGCTACCATCCTTGCAAGCCAGTAGACCGCAGCATGAGGGTCACTCCCTCTGATGGATTTGATAAAGGCGGAAATTATGTCATAGTGCATTTCTCCGTTTCTGTCGTAGGCCGCCGGATTCTCCTGAAGACGTTGGGTCACTATTTCATCATCGATTAGGACGTGACTCTCCTCAGAAGTGGACTGCTCGATAAGATCGATAATGTTGAGAAGCTTTCGTGCGTCTCCACCAGCATGGCGAAAAAGGGCTTTTGTAGATTTTATATCAAAAGTGCGATTTTTTAATACTTCATCTTTCTCTATCGCCCGATGTAGGAGTTCCTCAAGGTCTTCTTTCTCCAATGATTTAAGGGTGTAGACTTGTGCACGTGACAGTAGCGGACGGATTACTTCAAAAGAAGGGTTTTCCGTAGTCGCTCCGATCAGAGTCACTGTACCTTTCTCCACTGCGCCCAAAAGTGAATCTTGTTGACTCTTATTGAAACGGTGTATCTCATCTATGAACAAAATTGGCCGGCCTTTTACAAACATGCTCTTTGAATCCGCCTCACATCTTTGCAACACCTCCCTTACCTCCTTAACTCCGGAGGTTACTGCTGAAAGTGTGTAGAAAGGCACTTCTATCTGATTTGCTATTATTTTAGCCAATGTTGTTTTTCCCACACCGGGAGGACCCCAGAGAATAAAAGAGTTTATTCTGCCGGTCTCAATCATCTTCCGGATAATCCCGTCAGGACCGACCAGATGAGTCTGCCCGATATAATCATCCAGAGAAGTCGGTCGCATTCTCTCTGCCAAGGGTATATTATTGCTCATTCTATCTATTCTTTAGAATCTCTATCAAATCCGCAGGATTTATTTCAGAAAGATTATTGATTACTTTATTACTGTAAGGGGCAATGATATCTCGTTTCAATGTGCCTTCCACCCCGATGACGTAGGCATCTGCCGCCCTCCCTGCCTTTACTCCCTGCAGTGAGTCTTCAAACACTACACAATTGCGGGGAGACGTATTCAGGAGCTCGGCTGCCAAGATATACCCCTCCGGATCGGGTTTGGAATGTGTCACCATATCTCCTGTGACTATTTCATTAAAGAAATTCTCAACCTCGGGTAGCTCTTCTCGGAGATGTTCCATTTTTTTCTTGTTGCTACTTGTAAAAAGTGCAGTGGGAATTGAATGGTTGTTAAGATACTCCAGTAGTTCCTTAGCGCCGGGCAACCATTCATAATGCATTTTTGACTCTAATTCTGTAAGAGTGGATCTGACTTTATCCGCTATGTTTTTTTCAGGATAGTACTGACACAATATTTCGGTGAGAGCCATTCCTTTTATCTTGATTGCAAAAGAGGATACTGATGTTGGAAAAAGCTCATCAATACGTTCCCATATCTTTGTGTATTCTCTTTCACTATCAATAAGAACTCCATCCAGATCAAAAAGGAAAGCCACTTGTTTGGCAGTAGAGTCTTGTCTGTTCATATTATTTTAATTTCTATTAAGTAAGATACTTTAATTTTATAACACTTACTTATTTTATATAACAAATGTAGTAAAAAAATAGAGATGTTTTTGATCTAATCTATATAATATAATAAGGAAAGGGGAGAAACTGCAAAAAAAATGGTATATTTGCAGTTGAAGAAAAGATAGTGTATTATCATTAAAGTAAGCAGATAGACTTATTTTCATGCAATATGATATAACCATACAGACAGAGCCTGCCGTAGCGGCAGATGATAAGCGATTGCAGTCGCTTATTGCATCCAGGCTTGAGATTGCTCCATCTGAGATCAACGATTTCAGAATATGGCGCAAATCTGTAGATGCTCGCGGTCAGAGAATAAAAATGAATCTTTCGGTCAAAGTCGTAACCGGCGATGACAGGAAAGTAGAGGCTTTATACGGCATTCGTTCTTTCTCGCCTCTTCCGGACGACGCCCCTTCCATGGTGATAGTGGGAGCTGGTCCCGCAGGGCTTTTCGCGGCTCTTAAATGTATTGAAGAGGGAATTAAGCCCATCCTTCTCGAGAGAGGAGAGGACGTGGATACGCGTCGGCGCGATTTAGCAATGATAAGCAGAGAAGGGAAAATCAATCCTACTTCAAATTATTGTTACGGTGAGGGTGGTGCAGGAGCATTCAGTGATGGTAAGCTCTTTACCCGGAGTAAAAAAAGAGGAGACAACTCTGAAGTGTTGCAATTACTGGTGCAGTTCGGGGCGTCTGAGGAAATACTGATTGATGCTCATCCTCATATTGGTAGTGACCGTCTTCCTGCTATTATCCGTAATATAAGGGAAACGATTATTGAGAATGGCGGAGAAGTGCATTTCAGATGTAAAGCGGAAACATTGATTCTGGAGGGCGGAAAGGCTATTGGAGTCAGAACATCTGATGGCAGAGACTATTATGGAGCTGTTATGCTTGCCAATGGTCATTCTGCCAGAGAGTTTATCCGGTCGCTTCATTCGCAGGGTGTGAAGATGGAGGCTAAAGGTATAGCGATGGGTGTGCGTCTGGAGCATCCCCAGAAATTGATTGATCAGCTTCAATATCATAATAAGGAGGGGAGAGGGAAGTATCTTCCGGCGGCAGCATATTCTTTCGTGGAGCAGAGCAAAGAGAGAGGAGTGTACTCTTTCTGCATGTGTCCGGGGGGAGTGATAGTGCCGGCGGGTAGCGGACCGGAAGAATTGGTAGTAAACGGTATGTCGGCATCAGCACGTGCAGGAGAGAGAAGTAACTCAGGCATGGTGGTAGAGATTCGCCCCGGTGACTTTCCCGAGTATGAGCATTTGGGGGAGTTGCAGTTGCTACAGCTCCAGGAAGATTTGGAAAGGAGATTTTATTCGGCCTCGGGCAATTCTATTAATGCCCCTGCTCAAAGAATGAAAGACTTTGTGACAGGGAAAAAGTCGAAAGATCTTCCGCGCACAAGCTATGCCCCCGGTATTCATAGTGAGGATTTCTCCATGCTGCTTCCTTCCTTTATTTCTTCTCGGCTAAAGGAGGGATTTGTGGCTTTTGATAGAAAAAGAAAAGGATTCCTGACAAATGAGGCTATTCTTGTAGGGTTAGAATCACGCACTTCTTCACCCGTCCGTTTGCCAAGAGACAAAGAGACCCTTGAGCATGAGGAGATTTCTGACCTCTATCCTGTAGGGGAGGGAGCCGGATATGCCGGTGGAATAGTTTCGGCAGCAGTAGATGGAATAAATGCAGTAAAAGCATATAAAGCTAAATTAAGTAAATAATGGCAACTATATTAAATATTGAAACTTCCGGTAGAATCTGTTCCGTGGCTATTACAAAGGATGGCGCGGTTGAGTATCAGCTGGAGGATCATGAAGGGATGAAACATGCAGAGGTCTTGGCTCCCTTCGTGGAAAAGTGTATGGAGGAGCTTAAAAGGAAAGGGGATAAATTAGATGCTATAGCAGTAAGTATTGGTCCCGGTTCTTATACAGGTCTTCGTATAGGTCTTTCATTAGCCAAGGGTCTTGCGTTTGGCATGGACCTGCCTTTGATAGGTGTGAGTACTCTCCAGATATTGGCTGTGAAGGCGATGTTCCGTAATTTCAACTATGACGGTACAGAGTTATTGGTGCCTATGATTGATGCACGTCGAATGGAGGTCTTTACGGGAGTGTATGATTTTGTGCTTAATGAGGTTGAAACTCCCGGAGCAAAAATTCTTGATGAAACATCCTGGAGCGATATTCTAAAGGAGAGGAAGGTTATCTTTATGGGAAATGGCTCTGAGAAAGCTAAGAGTGTAATAACTTCGTCCAATGCAGAGTGGGCGGGGGCATATGAGCCTGTGGCAAGAGATATGCTCGCGCTTTCAGAAAAGCATTACAGGGAGGGGAGATTCATAGATCGTGCATATTCAGTGCCCGAATATCTAAAGGAATATCAAACAACAACTCCAAAAAATAAATTGCAAGCATAATATATGATACCATATAATACAGATAATAGTCCAATTATTCTTCCTGAATTCGGAAGGAATGTAGAAGGGTTGGTAAAATACTGCAGCAGTATTGAGGATCGAGAGGAGCGTAATAACTGCGCTTATGCCTTGGCAGACGTAATGTCAAATCTTTTCCCCGAATTAATAGGAGAAGGGGGCGAACGCTCCAAGATATGGGACACAATGAATATCATATCCGGCTTCACTCTTGATATAGATTTCCCCGGAGAGGTAATATCTGAGGAGAGATTCCATCCGGCGCCTGAGCGTCTTCCATATACGGCATCTCCCATGCGCTATCGTCATTATGGCAAGAATATCGAGAAGATGATAGAGATAGTGGCGGAAATGGATGAGAGCGAGGAGAAGGATAATCTGATTTCCATGATAGCCCACCATATGAAGAAGCTGATGTTGACTCATAACAAAGAGGGGGTAGATGATGCTAAAATTCTCCGGGATCTGGCAGAATATTCCAATGGTAGGATTGATCTTGATCCCTCCAAATATCTTCTTCATGAGTTCAAGGAGGTAGAGATAAATCAGAATGGTAAGAATAAAAAGAAAAAGAAATAATAAGAGATGAGTAGCTTTATTGTAGAAGGAGGGCATAGCCTTCATGGTGAAATCTCCCCCAAAGGTGCAAAGAATGAAGCTCTTGAGGTCATTTGTGGGGTATTGCTTACAGATCAGAAGGTGACAATCTCTAATCTTCCTGCAATATCCGATGTGAATAATCTTATCAATCTTCTTGCCGAGATGGGTGTCAAGGTCAAGTATAACACCCCGGCAGAAGTTGAGTTTCAGGCTGACGATATTGATTTGGGTTATATAAAGTCTGACAAATATCGTAAGAAAGCGGAGTCTCTTCGTGGTTCTGTTATGGTGGTGGGTCCGTTAGTGGCTCGTTTCGGCTCGGCAATCTTGCCTAAACCCGGGGGCGATAAGATAGGCAGACGACGACTTGACACTCATTTCATCGGTCTGCAGAAATTAGGGGCTGAGTTTGAATATGATCATTCATCACGCACTTACACCATCACAGCAAAAGAGGGACTCAAAGGGACATATATGCTCCTTGATGAAGCATCTATTACCGGAACAGCAAATATTATTATGGCAGCTGTTCTTGCAAAGGGGGAGACTACTATCTATAATGCCGCCTGCGAACCATACATCCAGCAGCTCTGTAAGATGTTGTGTAAAATGGGCGCTAAGATTGAGGGGATAGGAAGTAACCTTCTTCGTATTCATGGTGTGGAGAGTCTGGGTGGCACCCATCATCGGCTCCTTCCCGACATGATAGAGGTAGGGAGTTTTATCGGTATGGCGGCAATGACGGGATCGGATCTATTGCTGAAGGATGCTGGAGTGAAGGATCTTGGACTTATGCCTGATATCTTTGAAAGGATAGGTGTAAATCTTGAAATTAACGGAGATGACATACGCATCAATCAGAAAGAGATTTATGAGATAGAGACATTCATAGATGGCTCGATAATGACTATTGCCGATGCTCCTTGGCCCGGTCTTTCTCCCGACCTTATCTCTATTTTACTTGTAGTTGCCACTCAGGCGCGAGGTAGCGTGCTTATACATCAGAAGATGTTTGAGAGCCGTCTCTTCTTTGTAGATAAACTGATAGATATGGGGGCGCGTATCATATTGTGCGACCCGCATAGAGCGGCAGTAATTGGGGCAGGTAAATTCGACTGTTTACGCGCTACCGATATGGTTTCACCTGATATCCGTGCGGGTATAGCTATGCTGATAGCCGCCATGGGGGCGAAAGGGACAAGTAAGATACAAAATATCAATCAGATTGACAGAGGATATGAAAATATAGATGTCCGTCTGAACCGTTTGGGCGCAAAAATCATTAGAATTGAAGAATAGTTTTTCTCTGGTGCATCTTTTGAAGAGACGTCTCTCCTGACTCTTGAAAAGAAAAATAGAGGATTAAAATTTTAGAATTCATGATTGAAGAAAAAGATCTCACACCTGTAGGTAAATTCCTCAAGACACATGCCTTGAAGGGGGAATTGAATGTAGTGTTGGATATAGATGATGATTATTTTGCCGAAGGATTCCCTCTTATAGTTGATATGGAGGGTGCTTTCGTTCCCTTCTATGCAGAAAGCGTACGGGGAAAAGGACCGTCCGCTTCCCTTATAAAAATTGAGGGGATAGATAATGTGGATGAGGCTCGTCTTTTGGTAAATCAGATTATATATGCTGATAAGGAACATCTGAAAGAGTTTCTTGGAGAAGAAGGGGAAGGTCTGCTTCTTGAAGATGATATCGTCGGCTTCCGCGTGATAGATGAGAAGGTTGGTGAGATAGGCATCATAGACCGGGTTGATTCCACCACAGAGAATGTCCTCTTCATTGTCCGCACTCCTGATGGGGAAGAGGTATATATACCGGCGGCAGATGATTTTGTTGCTGCCATTGATGAAGAGAAAAGGGAAGTAATTACCACTCTTCCGGAAGAACTAATTCAATTAAATATTAAAGAGAAATGAGCGACGCATTACAATATGATGAGCAACAGGCTGTAGAGTTCATACGCAAGACCCTCCCTGCTGACAAACAGGATAGATACACCGATGACGAGATTCTTTATGTTATCGATGTCATGTATGACTGGTATGAGAAAAACGGATATTTGACTCTCAGCATGGAGGCAATAGATGAAGAAGAGGAGGATCTTTCAAAAATCACAGCCTATGTTAAGAAGGAATTGGCAAAAGATGATGAGATTGAGATGGATCCAGATGATATAGATCTCATAGTTAAAGGAGAATTAGAATATGAAGAATCGCTTGAAGACTTTATTTAAGTCCGTTACACTCTCCCTTCTTGTGTCGGTTGCCTATTGTTCCCCTGTATGGGGTCAGACTGCGGGCAAAGTTCAGTCACATCGGCATGAAGCATTAGATGAAATGTCATTTACGGAAATGATAAATTCTGTAGTGCCTGATGAGAAATCTGCTGATCTTATTCGCCGTTTTCAGGAGAAGGAAGCAAGAGACAGGGTGCTGAAATCCTACGGGCTTAATCGTAACGGTTGTAATGTAGAGACATACAGAAATAAAGAGGTTCTGCTGATTACTATACCTGCCTCCAAGCTCTTTGCCCCCAACTCTACCGAACTTCGTGCAGACGTAGATGCATATCTTGCTCCTCTTAAACGTTATCTCAGGGAGCCGGATATGTATAGGATGTTGATAGTGATGCACACTGACAACACCGGTTCGGAGGAATATCGGGAGAAGATAACCGAAGAGCGCAGCACTGCCGTATTTGATTGGTTTGAGAATCAGAACTTGGATACGGAGTACCTCTTCTCATACGCTTACGCAGATGAGCTGCCATTGACCGAGAACAACTCAATGAGTAACCGTGATAAGAACCGCCGACTTGAAATTTATCTTGTTCCCGGCAGCCAGATGCTTGAGCAAGCTAAGAAGGGTAGGATAGTTTATTAAATTGTTGATATTCCAGTATAATATTATTAAAATAAGGTCAACGGTTTCGGCCGTTGACCTTATTCTATTTGTATAGTATTGCACTTCTTTAATCCATACGGTCACGATAATCATCGTACGTGTATTCGCGGAGCAGTACAGGCTCTCCTTCCAATGGCTGAAGCCATATGGATGGATGTTGTATACCATTGAACATATTAGTTTTCACTGTAGTGTAATGGTTCATATCCAAAAGTGTCAAGCGGTCGCCTGGTTTAAGAGGATTCTCAAACTTCCAGTCGCCGGTATAGTCTCCGCTCAGGCAGGAGTTACCCCCTAAGCGATATACATTCCCTGATTCCTTATCATCAGGCAAAGCCTCAAGGATATTCGGTCGGTAGGGCATCTCTAGACAGTCAGGCATGTGGCATGCGAAGGAAGCGTCAATAATAGCTGTCTTTATTCCTGCATCCTCCACGACATCCAGCACTTCAGTCACAAGGTCTCCGGTCTGCCATGTGAAGGCGCTTCCTGGTTCCATTATTATTTCAAGATTAGGATATTCCTCATGCAGTTTTTTTAGAAGAGCAATCAGATGATCTGTGTCATAGTCCTTCCTTGTGATCAGATGTCCACCCCCCATATTCAGCCATTTTATATGAGGTAAGAGATGTCCAAACTGGGCTTTGAAAGCTTCGAGGACCTTCTCAAGATCATAACTTGATGACTCACAGAGAGCATGGAAATGTAATCCTTCAATTCCCTCGGGTATACCGTTCTTCAAGGTTTCCGGATTTTCTCCAAAACGAGAGCCGGGGACACACGGATTATAGATATCTGTTTCAATCACGCTGCAATGAGGATTGACACGAAGTCCGGCTGATACCTGCTTTTCCGGATGTGCTTTGTTCCAGTCCTTAATCTGAGGATAGAATTTCTCAAACTGTGCAAGGGAATTGAACGTGATATGGGAAGATCCTTTTAGAAATTCGGGGAAAGTCCGCTCAGTATAGACCGGGCAATATGTATGAACATCATTACCCAAATAGTCTAATGAAAGTTTCATTTCATTTAAGGAGCTCGCTGTTGAAGATTGAAAATATTCGGAAATGATTGGAAAAGTTTTCCAAAGTGCATTGGCTTTGAATGCCATGATGATTTTTACATCAGCCTTATCAGCAACCATCCGCAATTTCTCCATATTGCGGCGAAGCTTCTCTTCATATACGATATAGTAAGGTGTTTCCATTTATCTCTAATTTATTATATTAAATTTTGCAAAACGAAGGAGTAATTTCTTTGTCCCGATATTGCCGAAATCAACGGTTATACTCTCTTCTCCCGAAACATTTCCGAGCGCGGTAATGGTGCCTATTCCTAACTTAGGATGCTCAATTTTTACCCCTATGGAAAGATCCTTAGAAGTGTACTGTCCTTTAATGGCATTTCCCGCCCCTGAAATATCGGAGATTTTTCTTTTTGGTCTCGTATTATAAGAATCAGTTGACCGATAAGTATTACCTGACGCTCGACTGCCGGCATTGG
This sequence comes from Bacteroidales bacterium, assembly GCA_014800895.1. Classification (GTDB taxonomy): domain Bacteria; phylum Bacteroidota; class Bacteroidia; order Bacteroidales; family Muribaculaceae; genus Lepagella. The sequence goes on along the minus strand of JAAVFG010000025.1, from coordinate 36,712 downwards.
TTGAGTATCCTCCGGAGTAGGGGGATTGCTTATAATTCGCCACCGGATTAATGAAAGATGACTTATCCTCCACATTTACCGAAGACACGAGTCTGAGATACTGAGGATCAATCTCTCCTAAGAAACGTGAAGGTCTTGACATCACAGTCTGACCGTTTCTGAATCTTGAACCGGCGTAGGTGATGGTACACGTCTCTTTAGCGCGAGTGATAGCTACATATAGGAGTCTTCTCTCCTCCTCAATCTGAGCAAGCGAATCCATACTCATGGCTGAGGGAAAGAGTTCTTCCTCCACTCCTACAATGAAAACATGTTTAAATTCCAATCCTTTCGCTGCATGAACAGTCATGAGAGTCACTTTAGCTTCTTCGCTATCATCCTTCTCATCCTGGTCAGTCGCTAATTGCACTTCCGATAGGAAAGCCCGCATTGAAACGTCTTCAGCCCCCTGTTCCATTCCTGTATCAGTGAAATCCTTTAAACCGGCTAAAAGTTCTGAAAGGTTTTCCTGCTTACTGATACTTTCAGGTGTATTGTCGTGCGCTAACGCTGTGAGTATTCCGGTACGGTTATAGATCAACTGACCCACCTCGTAGGCATCAGACTTAGCAGCATCGTCAATGAAAAGCTGAATAAGGGACACGAATCCTTCAATTTTCTTTTTTGTTCCGGAATTAAGCGAGGCATCATATTTGTCAGGATTGCTTATTACAGTCCAGAGGGAAACCTGATTGGCAGAAGCGACTGCCTGAATCTTTTTCATAGTGGTTTCTCCTATACCGCGAGCGGGATAATTAATCACCCTTCTCAAAGCCTCGTCATCATCCGGATTAATTGTCATTCTGAAATAAGCGATGACATCTTTAATCTCTTTCCGCTGGTAGAAGGAAAGACCTCCGTAAATCCGATAGGGAATATTCCGTTTACGCAACGCCTCCTCAAGAACGCGGCTTTGGGCGTTAGTGCGATAAAGGATAGCAAATTCATCATATGGGTCATGGTGAGTCATTTTAGACTGCGTTAATTTGTTTGCCACCATATATGCCTCCTCCATATCGGAATAAGTACGGATCACCTCTATCAGTTCTCCCTTGTCGTTTTCGCTATATACGTTCTTTTTAAGCTGACGAGTATTACGGGATATCAATGACCCGGCGGCATTTACTATGTTCTGGGTCGAACGGTAATTGCGCTCCAGTTTGAATACTTTAAGACCCGGATACCTCTGTTCAAGATTTATGATGTTTCCTATATTGGCACCTCGGAAAGAATAAATGCTCTGTGCATCATCACCCACGACACATAAGCGGCGTTCGTCACCCGCCAGTTGGCTGACGATAAGGTGTTGTGCAAAATTTGTATCCTGATACTCATCCACAAGTATATATCTGAAAAATTCCTGATAATGCCTTCTTACATCGGGGTTATCTCTTAGAAGCAGATTCATGTAGAAGAGGATATCATCAAAATCCATAGCGTTAGCTATGCGACATCGTTGAGCATAAATCTCATAGATTTTGCCGGTCATAGGACGCTTCGCCCGTCGGTCGGCATCATAAAGGTCCCTATCTAATTGATACTGCTCCGGAGCTATCATTGCATTTTTAGCATTTGAGATGGCAGCGGCAACCGCAGCAGGCTTATAAATCTTCTCGTCCAGCCCAAGTTCCTTGATAATCATTTTAACCAGCGAACGGGAATCGGTAGTATCGTAGATTGTGAATCCCTCCTTGAATCCAATCAGAGGAGCATGATGCCGCAATATGCGCAAAAACATTGAATGGAAAGTTCCCATCCATAGTCTTGAGGCAATTTTTTCGCCGGTTAGGGAAACTATACGTTCCTGCATCTCCCTTGCAGCCTTGTTGGTAAAGGTCAAGGCAAGTATGCGATAGGGCTCGAACCCCGCCCTCAGCAAGTCCACAATCTTATAAGTCAAGACTCGAGTCTTTCCTGATCCCGCCCCTGCGATAACAAGAGCCGGCCCATCCTTATATACTACCGCCTCGCGCTGCTGGGGATTTAGAAGATCAAGATAATTATAATTTATTTCTTCTGCCATTATTAATTCTCACTATAATCTAAGCCTATATCTCTATAGTCGGGTATCGTAGGGATAAAATTATAAGTTCCGTGTCGGTAATCTATCACGCAACAATAATGCTCCATACCATTAGAGACTACAAGATAACGCGCTTTCAACGTCATATTGTATCTGACTATCTGGTCAAATACTTCCTGCGTGACATTTACGTCCGGGGCTTTGTATTCGACTATCATTAATGGCTCTCCGGCACGGTTGAAGACAACTGTATCGCATCTTTTCCTCATTCCATTCACCTCTATGCCGATCTCATTAGCCATAAGGGAAGCAGGATAGTGGTAATTGTCGCGAAGCCAGGCTGCAAAATGCTGTCTTACATTTTCTTCCGGAGTAAAAGCTACATATTTTTCTCTGAATGGATCAAATACCTTAGGGAGTCCATCTTCCACTTTCATGCGAAGAGCAACAGGTGGAAGATTCAGCGAGGGATATTTCTTATTGTCTTTCTCCATAACCTACAAATATAACAAAATTCCTATAATTCTCCTCTTCCTGACATAAAAAAATCAGGCATTTCATCGTGAAATGCCTGATTTCTTATAGACTCGATTGTTTCTCCAATCCTTCCTATTTCTTGAAGAGTCTTATGAATTCTCCAATCCAAAGTACAAATGATGTCGCTCCAATTATTATGAGCCAGTCAATGAAGCGAAGGGGAGTGACATTGAAGAATTCTCCACCAACACTCACAATGAAGATCTGACCGATAAGAATTACGGCAGCAATCATAACGAATCCGCTGCAGTTCTTGAAATGGAAAGCTGATTTCCCGGTCTCAAATGCACGCGCGTTAAACATATTCCAGAATTGCAGGAATACGAAGATTGTAAAGAACATTGAGAGCTCATAAGGAGTCAGTGTGCCGTTTGCCGCCGGATTCTTTATAAAGGAGAAGATCTCAGTCATTGAATTGACTTCAAAATTCTCAAATATATAAAGGATGGCTAAAAGGATAAAGAAAAATAATCCTCCTACACCGACAATCGACTTCCACATGGGTCGGTTGATAATGAAAGCCTCTCTTGATCTTGGTTTATCTTTCATCACGCTCTCAGAGGGGGGAAGAGAAGCCAATGCCATTGCCGCAAAGGTATCCATGATCAGGTTTACCCAAAGCATCTGTGTTACGGTCAAAGGTGACTCCATTCCCATGAAGGCACCGGCAAGCACGATGAAACAAGCGGCGACATTCACTGTCATCTGGAAGAGAATGAAGCGCTGAATATTCTGGAATAGTGAGCGTCCCCACATAACGGCGCGACCGATAGAGGAGAAAGAATTATCCACAATAGTGATATCGGAAGCCTCTTTGGCAACCGATGTTCCATCGCCCATAGATAGACCTACATGGGCTGCCTTTAAAGCCGGGGCGTCGTTAGTACCGTCACCGGTAACTGCCACTACTTCATTGTTAGCCTGCAGCGACTCCACCAGACGCTTCTTGTCCATTGGTCTTGCACGGGCAATGATTTTAATTTCACCCACCCGTTTACGCATCTCTTCATCGCTGAGAGCAGCAAACTCTGTACCGGTAATTATGTTCTTCTCTCCATCTTTGCTATCATCCCAAAGACCGACCTGACGTCCAATTTCTTTAGCTGTTCCGGGTGTATCGCCGGTCACTATCTTCACTTGGATTCCGGCTTCCATAACTTCTCTCACAGCATCAGGAACATCCGCACGGACTGGATCGGAGATAGCCACGATGCCGAGGAAGGTAAGGTCTTTAGCCGCGATCTTATTATCGGAAATCGCCATGTCTCCATCTTTGAGTTCCTGATAAGCAAAGCCAAGAGTACGCATTGCCATATTCTGGTATTCGAGGAGTTGGGCATCAATTTCCTCTTTAGTCACACCCGCTGTATCCTTACACATAGCAAAGATAATCTCAGGAGCGCCCTTTACATATAAAATATTTTTTCCTGTAGCTGATTTCACTACAGATGCCATATATTTGCGTTCAGTTGTAAAGGGAAGTTCCTCAATGCGTGTCACGCCTTCACGGAGTTTTACATAGTCCGCTCCTTTCTCTTTCAGCCAAAGGAGCAGTGCGCCCTCTGTCGGGTTGCCAAGCACCTGAGGCTTCTCTCCGGATAGATCCAACTGGGCGGTAGAGTTTACCGCGATTCCTTCATAGAGCACTTCATCTGAAGGATCTCCAAAGAAGTTGGTCTTATAAATCTGCATCTGGTTCTGGGTAAGTGTACCGGTCTTATCAGTACAGATCACTGTTGTGGCACCCATTGTCTCGCAAGCATGCATCTTACGCACGAGGTTGTTTGTCTTGAGCATACGGCGCATGGAGTAGGCGAGAGAAAGGGTAACAGCCATAGGCAGACCCTCCGGGACAGCAACCACTACCAATGTAACGGCGATCATAAGGGTCTGGAGAAGATATGTTATGAAGGATATCCATTCAAACGGAGTATTTATGAAATACATGAATAGACGCCCGACCACGATTAGAGCTGCAAACGCATAGGAGATTTTGGTGATGAGGTCGCCGAGTCCGTCTAATTGTTCATTGAGGGGAGTCTTCACGCTGTCATCGATCTGAGCTGCTTCAAAGACTTTACCATTTTCTGTCTTATCGCCGACTGCAAAGACTTTCATGATGCCATGTCCCTCCATTACTTTAGTACCACGCATCACATGGTTTGAGGGGAAGGTGTCATCAGGATTGAATTGGTCAGGATCAGTAGTCTTGTGACACATCGGTTCGCCGGTGAGGGTAGACTCATCAACATTGAGAGAAACCGCCTCCAAGAGTTCTCCATCCGCAGGAATCTCTTCCCCGGTGTTAAGGATCACGATATCGCCGACAACGATATCCTTCCGAGGCACCTGCGTAACATTACCGTTACGGATCACTTGCACCGGTTCGTCATCATTTACCTGATTAAGAAGAGCAAACTCCTTATCGGCTTTCAATTCGAATATGAAAGCCAGCCCGGTGGCGAGGAGGATAGCTATAAAAATACCGAGAGGTTCGAAGAATACCCCCGGTCCCTCATGTAATCCCCAGTATTCATAGCAGGAGATTCCTATGGAGAGGGTACCTGCAATGAGGAGGATAATGATAAGAGGATCGCCGAATTTCTCCAGGAATCTCTTCCATAGAGGGGTTTGCTCGGCAGGAGTAAGGATGTTCACTCCATTCCTGGAGCGACTCTCCTCAACCTGCTGCGACGTCAAACCCTGGTAGTGCACTTTTTCTGCCATAAGTTTTACTGTTTAGTAGTCTTATTATCTTTTAAGTATTTATCAAGGAAGCGGAAGAATACACGTTGCCAGAGAATAGCGTTCTGAGGTTTAAGCACCCAGTGGTTTTCATCGGGGAAAACGAGCATCTCAGCTTCAAGTCCGTGCATCTTGGCGGCATTGAATGCCTGCATACCCTGCGACGCGAGGATACGGTAATCGAGTTCGCCGATGGTGATAAGCATAGGACACTGCCAGTTATTCACAAAACGATGGGGAGATGTGGCATAAGTGCGCTGTGCAACCTCGTTATCTTTTTCCCAATAAGGACCGCCAAGGTCAAAATCAGCAAACCACATCTCTTCGGTCTCAAGGTATTGTGCCTCAAGATTGAAGATACCTGCATGAGCGATAATAGCAGCGAAACGTCCATCATTATGACCTGCCAGCCAATATGCGGAGAAACCACCATAGCTTGCACCGATTGCTCCTACGCGATCAGCGTCAACATAAGGGCGTGACTTTATATAATCGGTTGCTGAGAAGTAATCTTTCATATTCTGACCGCCATAGTCACCTGAAATCTGACGATTCCATTCCTCTCCGAAGCCGGGGAGACCTCGACGGTTAGGGGCTATCACAACATATCCGTTAGCCGCCATAATCATGAAGTTCCATCTATAGCTCCAGAACTGGCTTACTGCCTGCTGGGGTCCACCCTGACAATAGAGTATGGCAGGATACTTTTTATTAGGATCAAAATCGGGAGGAAGAATTTCCCAGCATGTCATCTCCTTACCGTCAGTGGTAGGAACCATCACCTTCTTTACCTCTCCCAGTTTAAGCTGAGCAAGGAGATCAGCATTTACTGAAGTCAGATCTTTTACCTGAGCGCCTTTTTCAACGAGAACAATCTCATTGGGCGACCGCATGGAATGACGAAGTGCAATAGCCTTTCCGTTACTGAGCGGGGCAACCCCGGCAAAGTCACACTGTCCGTTGGCGATGGTATCGATTGCGGCTGTTTCAACATTGATGGTGAACACAGGAGAGACTCCCTGATAATAGCCGTTAAACCATATGTTCTTGCCATCCTCAGCCCATGCGATATTTTCAGGCCAATAATCCCAATTTGCGGTAAGGTCACGCTTATTGCTACCGTCGACATTCATCAGCATAAGACGCTTTTTGTCACTCTCATATTTAGCAGTCGCCATAGAGAGCCATGCGATAGTAGAGCCATCGGGAGAGAAAACAGGGTCAGTGTCATAACCGGGCATCCCTTCTGTAAGGTTCTTGGTGTTCTTTGTCTCAAGATCATACAGATAGAGATTGGAGTCGGTAGAAAATACCATATCCATCCCTTTTTCCTTACGGGAAACATAGATGAGTTTCTTGCTGTCAGGACTCCATGCAAAAGATTCCGCACCTCCAAAGGGGAGCATGGGACATTCAAATGGTTCGCCTGCCATGATATCCACCGCGTTTTCAACAGCTTCTCCATTGAAGTCAGCTACGAAGGGGTGGGGTATGGAAGTGATCCATTCGTCCCAATGTTTATAACCGAGGTCATCGACTACACGACCTGTAGTTTTGGGAAGATCTTTAAAGAGCTCCTCATCCTTTTTGTTGAAATCGTCAATGTTGCTTGCAAAGATTATCTTTTTGCCATCGGGAGATATCTCAAAACAGTTGATACCATTCTTGATATCCGATACTTTCTTCTCGCCGCTTCCGTCAGGATTCATTGTAAAGAGCTGTGTAGCCTCGGATTCCTTATCATAGCGGAGGAAAGCTATCTTCTTTCCCGATTCAATCCAACGGAGATTTGACTCAGAACCTGCCGTTTTAGTCAGACGGGTCATATTCTTTCCTTCAGCATCAACAGAATAGATCTCTGCATTCCCCTTGTTAAGCTCTATGCTCTCATAGGCGAGTGTAAAGATGATGCTCTTTCCATCCGGAGAAGGAACTGCTTCGGAAATACGTCCGAAAGCTTCCAATACCTCCGGAGTAATCATTCCGTTGGAAATAGCTATCTCGGGCTTTTCTATCACAGTGTCAGGAGTCTTATCCTTCTGACAGCTTGCGAGCGAGATAGGCAAAAGCATTGCGCTCATAGCGATTTTAGCTTTGTTCATATCAGTATTTATGGGTTAAAAATTAAAAAGTTCTCTTAATGTCGTTTCCTCCTGTGAGTAGAGGCTTTGGGTGAATTATCCTTTAGGGGGATTGTTCTTCCTCGAGGAGCCATACCATGATGCCGTGGGGGATTATCATATAAAGCCGCCACTAAATCTTTTCTTCCCATCTTCCGGAGTTCTGAGACGATATGTGCTTTATTCTCCGGCTTATACCAAAAAAAGAATTCCCTTTGGGCTAATTTCTCCTTTTCAGTTCTGGCGGTGAAGACCTTTTCTCCGGTATACGGATGGTAGCCCGTATAATAAATCTCGGTAGCGACTGTCATAGGAGTGGGAGTGAAGTCTTGCACTTGTTCTAACTGAAAATTCAATTTTTTTGTTTCTGCAGCCAACTCCGCCATATCTTCTTCCATACATGCCGGATGAGAGGAGATGAAATAGGGGATGAGTTGTTGACGCAGACCCTTCTCCTCATTCACTTTATCAAATGTTCTCTTGAACTTGTGGAAAAGAGAGAAAGAGGGTTTTCGCATGCAGTCGAGCACCTTTTCCGAAGTATGTTCGGGAGCAACTTTAAGGCGACCGCTGACATGATCGGCGATTAATTCCTGAATATACTTTTTATTTATTGCATCAGTCTTTTCATCTTTTGCAGGAGCCATAGCAAGATCATACCTTACACCACTTCCGATAAATGACTTCTTTATCTGCGGTAAAGCATCGACAGAGCGGTATATATCCAGAAGGGGTGCATGGTTATTGTCAAGATTAGGACAAGGTTTAGGATGGAGACAAGAAGGACGGGCACATTTTCTGCATATTTCCTTATTTTTACCACCCATTGCATACATATTGGCAGAGGGTCCCCCCAGATCAGAGATATATCCTTTGAAATCCGGCATCTCTGTCACCTTTTTGACCTCTTTGAGAATGGAATCCTTAGAGCGTGAAGATATGAATTTCCCTTGATGTGCTGAAATTGTGCAGAAAGCACATCCTCCAAAACATCCGCGATGCAAACACACGGAATGGCGTATCATATCGTAAGCCGGGATGGTTTTGCCACGATAACGGGGGTGGGGCATCCGAGTATACGGGAGGTCATATGAGGCGTTAGTCTCCTCAGTTGAGAGAGGAGGAAACATAGGGTTGATTTTTATCATTCTTCCCCCGGTACTTTGCCAGAGAGTCTTTCCCTCAATTTTATTTGATTCCTCTTCAACATGGCGGAAATTGAGCGCCTGTTTCTTTTTATCTTTCAAACACTCCTCATATGATGATAAAATTATATCACCTTCTTTAGGTTTTTCGGATGTAAAGATGACAGTTTGTTTCACATCCTTAATCTCTTCTATCTTTTCTCCCTTCTCAAGCCTGTTAACAATCTCCTTCATGGGCTTCTCACCCATTCCATATACTATCATATCCGCGCTGGCATCAGCCAGGATGGATGGTCGGAGTCTGTCCTGCCAATAATCGTAATGAGCTACTCTTCTTAAAGATGCTTCAATACCCCCGGCAATTACCGGCACATCGGGATAGAGATCTTTAAGAATCTTTGAGTATACAATGGTGGGATAATCCGGTCGCATACCATGTCTTCCTCCCGGAGTATAGGCGTCATCATGACGAAGCCGACGATTGGCTGTATAATGATTTACCATTGAATCCATAGCGCCTGCGGATACTCCGAAAAATAGTCGCGGGCGACCCAGTTTCTTAAAATCCCTAAGGTCATCCCGCCAATTTGGTTGAGGCACTATCGCAACCTTCAATCCAATTGACTGAAGGGTCCTTCCTATGACAGCGGCTCCAAAAGAAGGATGGTCTACATAAGCATCTCCTGAAAAGATTATGACATCCGCTTGCTCCCACCCCAGTGCTTCCATTTCATCTTTTGACGTCGGAAGATACGCCGACTTAGGAGGTAGCGGTAAGTATGGAGTGGGGGATTGTGTATGCCCTTTTATATCTTTTTTCTCTTTTGAGGTTACGAAAGTTCTTTGTTTATCTGCCATTAAAGAATACCTTTAAGTTAAGTTCTAAAAAGACTTTCTTCTTTTTTTAGATTTACGCCGGTTCGCCTATCAATTCCTGCAGTTTTATAAGTTCGTCGCGCAGACGTGCAGCTTCGATGAAATCTGTATTGCGAGCGGCTTTGATCATATCGGATTTAATTTTCGCCGCCTGATGTTCCAATTCAGACTTAGACATATACTCCAGAACCGGGTCGGCTGCCATAGATACGGTATGCTCCTCCTCAATATAAGCTCGTGGTGCCGGTTTTTTGATATCGCGTGGCTTGACCAATTTTGGTTCTTTACGAGGTTGCCGGATTTCTGTTCCTCTTTCGGCTGCTTCCTCTCCATAAATTTCAAGGAGTTCACGACCGGAAGATTTTTTGACGATAGGAGTAGGAACTATACCGTTTTCTCTGTTGTATTGTATCTGTTTGGCACGACGACGTTCGGTCTCGTCAATAGTCTTCTGCATGCTGTCAGTGATTTTATCTGCATACATTATGACTTTGCCGTTGACATTTCGGGCGGCACGTCCTGCTGTCTGAGTAAGTGAACGATGGTTTCTCAGGAAGCCCTCTTTATCGGCATCAAGAATAGCAACCAGACTGACCTGAGGAAGATCGAGACCTTCTCGAAGAAGGTTGACACCAATAAGGACATCATATACTCCCTGACGAAGATCCTCAAGAATACGGATTCGTTCAAGAGTATCAACATCACTATGGATATACGCGGAGTTAACACCCCATTTACGCAGGTGCGCATCCAGCTCCTCAGCCATACGCTTCGTAAGGGTAGTAACCAATACTCTTTCATCCTGATCTATTCTCTTTCTTATCTCCTCCATGAGGTCATCAATCTGATTCATGGTGGGGCGTATCTCTATTTCAGGGTCAAGCAGACCGGTAGGACGTATCACTTGCTCTGTAAATACACCTTCTGTCTGCTGGAGCTCATAGTCACCCGGAGTAGCGGATACATAAATGACCTGATTAGTCAGTTGCTCGAATTCATCAAACTTCAGCGGACGGTTGTCGATAGCGGCAGGAAGCCGGAAGCCATACTCCACCAGGTTCATTTTCCTTGAGAGGTCACCTCCATTCATGCCTCGAATCTGAGGTAGAGTAACGTGACTTTCATCTATGATAGTAAGATAATCTTTCGGGAAATAATCCAGAAGGCAGAAAGGTCGCATACCCGGCTCTCGTCCATCGAAATATCGCGAGTAATTTTCAATACCTGAACAATGTCCCAATTCCTTAATCATTTCAAGGTCATAAGTGACACGTTCCTTCAGACGTTCAGCCTCCATAAGTTTCCCTTCCTTAATGAAGAAGTCACATTGAGCCCCGAGATCCACTGCAATCTGATTTACTGCAGACGCGGTCCTCTCTTTTGAAGATACAAATATGTTTGCGGGATATATATTAAATCCCTCAAGCTCGGCAATAGGCATTCCCGATAGAGGATCGACTGTCTGTATCTTTTCAATTTCATCTCCCCAGAATGTGACACGCAGCTGGATATCCTCAAAAGATAACATGATATCCACAGTGTCGCCTTTTACCCGGAATTGTCCGTGGTTCAGATCTATTTCCGTCCGGGAATAAAGGGAGTCAACCAGTTTGCGGAGAAACTGATTGCGGCTTATCCTCTGACCTACCTGTATATTAACAACGGTTTGTGAGAAATCCTCAGGATTACCCATACCGTAGATACAGCTCACACTTGATACGACAACTACATCTCGTCGTCCTGAGAGGAGTGCGGCTACGGTGGAGAGCCGGAGTTTTTCGATCTGTTCGTTGATCATCAGATCCTTCTCGATGTATTTGTCGGATGAAGGGATATATGCCTCCGGCTGGTAATAGTCATAATAGCTGACGAAATATTGAACTGAATTGTCGGGAAAAAACGATTTGAATTCCGAATATAATTGTGCTGCCAGAGTTTTATTATGAGATAAAATCAAGGTAGGGCGCTTTACTTCCTTAATGACATTCGCCATAGTGAAGGTTTTTCCCGAACCGGTCACACCCAATAGAGTCTGATGTTTCAGGCCATCTTCCACGCCCGTTACTAATTCTTTTATTGCTTCCGGTTGATCTCCGGTGGGTATATAATCTGCAGTCAGTTGGAAATTCATGTTTGACTTTTTTTAATGAATGATAAAGACGATTTTTCTATATTTAATAAACAGACAAAGATAATAAAAAATGAGATGAACGGCAAGAATTAGAATAATAATGAGTAAAAGACGCGAATTAAGGGAGAATTATTTGTAGGAAAGAGGAAAAATGGTTAATTTTGCAGTAAACAAAACCCAAAAAACAATGAGAAAGAATATCGTAGCAGGAAACTGGAAAATGAATACTACTCTCGACGAAGGAGTAGAGCTTGCAAACAATATCAATACTCTTCTTAAAGGGAAGAAAGTAAACTGCGAGGTTATTACATGTGTACCTTTCACTCATCTTACAAGTGTGAACGCTGTTCTTGAGAATGATCTCGTAAAGCTTGGCGCAGAGAACTGCTCAGAGCATGCAAAGGGTGCATACACCGGTGAAGTTAGCGCATCAATGGTAAAATCTACAGGCGCTGAGTATGTTATCCTTGGTCACAGCGAGCGTCGCCAGTATTTTGGTGAGAACAATGCTCAGCTTCTTGAGAAGACAAAGCAGGCATTGGCAAACGACCTCAAGCCTATCTTCTGTGTAGGCGAGGTGCTTGAGGAACGCGAGAATGGCACATATAACGATGTTGTAAAAGGTCAGGTAGAGGCTCTCTTTGAGCTCTCTCCCGAGGACTTCAGCAAAATCGTGATTGCTTATGAGCCGGTATGGGCTATCGGTACAGGCAAGACTGCTACTGCTGAGCAGGCACAGGATATGCACGCTCATATCCGTAAGGTTATCGAGGATAAGTATGGCAAGGAGATTGCAGAGAACACCAGCATCCTTTATGGCGGTAGCTGCAAGCCTTCAAATGCGAAAGAGCTTTTTGCAAAGCCCGATGTAGACGGTGGTCTTATCGGTGGTGCAGCTCTTGACGCAGAATCATTCCTCGGTATAATTGAGTCATTCTGAAATTTTCCACCTCATATTCAATCAATGTGAGACTGAGAAATATCCTTATCTATACGGTTGCCGTCGCATCATTGTCATTACCGACAATGATTGCGGCGCAATCTGTTGTAGATGATAAGGAAGGAGCCAAGAATGCGATTGAGATAATCCAGGACTCCTCAAACGGTACGGTAGAGATCGATGGTCCGCAACGTATCTTGGATCTGCTCGTGACTCCTCCGGCAGCTCATAAGAAACATGTGGAACGCCGGCGCGATAATCTTAAACCCGGTATCAATAAGATTCGGGGTTACAGAGTCCAGGTCTTTTCTGACGGACGGGATCAGTCAACCCTTGAAGCGCGCGTGAAGATGCGGGCAAATGCAATTTCACAGCGTTTTCCCAAGTATAGGGGACAGGTCTATACTTTTTCAAGTTCGCCTAACTGGTATTGTCGCGTAGGAAACTTCCAGACTCAGCAGGAAGCTCACTCTGCTCTTCTGGAGCTTAAGAGAGCATTCCCGAATTTCGCCGGTGAAATGCGAGTAGTGAATAGTGAAATCATCATTATCAAGCAGTAGTTTGATATTTTTGTTTGACAACTATTCAGATTTTAAACTGAAAATTTATAATGGGAGGAAAAGAGAATCACGATGAAAACCTTGTTAAGGAGATAGCGTCACATTATGAGGCTATCCTTCGACTGATAGGAGAGGATCCGGAAAGAGAAGGACTTAAGAAGACTCCTGTTCGGGCGGCCAAAGCTATCTTGGATGTTACCGCCGGGTATCGTCAGGATCCTTTGACAGTAGCCAAGCAAGCTGTGTTTGAACATGAAGGCTCACAGATGGTGGTTGTCAAGGATATAGAGTTTTATAGCACTTGCGAACATCATATTCTTCCATTTTTCGGAAAGATGGCTGTGGGATATATACCTGACGGGAAGATTATCGGACTCTCTAAACTGGCAAGAATCGTTAATAGTTTCGCCCGTCGTTTGCAGGTACAGGAACGCTTGACTCGTCAGGTGTGCGAATTACTTACTCAAGCTCTTCCTACTAAAGGTGTAATAGTCGCTTGTGAGGGAGAACACCTGTGCATGAAGATGAGAGGGGTGGAGAAGCAGGAATCTGCCACTGTCACATTTGATTATAACGGTGTCTTTGCTTCTGATCCTGCCTTGAGAATGGAATTTATGCATCATCTCGGAAAGTAACGACTAAAACCCTTTCAGATATAATATGAATCCTTGGGAGATATACTCTCAAGGATTTGTCTATTTTTGTCTGAATGAAGAATACAAAAGAGAGGAGATTAATTAATTAATCTCCTCTCTTAATATATTATATTATTGTGTTTAGTCTTCCTTTGATCCGAAGTATTTCCATACGCCTGCGCTTAATAGGGCACCCGCTATAGGAGCCACAATAAAGAGCCAGATCTGAGAAATAGGAGTACAATCACCCTGAATACATGCAAAGATAGCAGGACCGATGGAACGAGCAGGATTTACGGAAGTTCCTGTGATTGGAATACATACGATGTGTACCAATACCAGTGTCAAACCGATAGCGAGCCCGGCAAAAGCTCCCGCACCTTTCTTAGAGTCGGTTGTACCGAGCACTACAAGCACGAAGATAAAAGTGAAGATAAACTCTGCAACAAATGCCGGAACAATATTCCCGGGGAGGAATGAGTTTGCTCCGGTTGTGGTCGTATCATTGAATACCGCTGAAAGACCTCCCTCATTGCCTGTATGAACGAGGAAATAGATAACGGCAGAGGCAATGATAGCTCCTACAACCTGGAACAGCATATATCCTCCAGCCTCTTTACCTTTCATACGTCCGCTTGCCCATACACCCATAGTGATCGCGGGATTAATATGACATCCTGAGATATTACCGATAGTGTATGCCATGGCGATTACGGCAAGGCCGAAAGCAAATGCCACACCAAGTGTAGAGACTCCAAAGCCTGTAGTGCCAAGTCCGATACCGGCGAATACGGCTGATCCGCAACCCATGAGAGTCAGGACGAAAGTGCCGATCATTTCGGCAATATACTTCTTCATAAGCAAAAGTATTAGGATTAGAATTTATTCACCTGATACTTGTCCCAGCCATCTTTAAGGTATGCTATCACCTGCTCGGCAGCCGCTACACCTGCATTGAAGTTAGCCTCTGCTGTCTGGGCTCCCATCTTCTTGGGAGTGAAGAAAACACGCTCGGCAAACTTCTTCTCAAATTCCTCAGCAGTATCCGGTTTGATATCGGAAACGTAACGGAGGTCGGGACGCTCCTCAAGGGCTTTCATTAGACCTGCTTCATCAATCACCTCCTTACGGGCAGTATTGATAAGAACTCCACCTTGCGGCATCTTCATAACGAGATCATAGCCGATTGAACCGCGAGTCTCAGGTGTGGCAGGGATATGAAGAGAAACAAAATCATTCTCTGAGAAGAGACGCTCAACATCATGGATAGGCTTTACACCATCTGCCTCCATTACCACATCGTCAACGAATTTATCAAGAGCCTCAATCTTCATGTCGAAACCTTTAGCGATGCGAGCTACATTTCTTCCGACCTGACCATAGGCATAGATACCGAGAGACTTTCCGCGCAGTTCCGAACCACTTTTACCGTTATATTGGTTACGGCACATCATTACGATCATACCAAACACTAATTCGGCAACTGCATTGGAGTTCTGACCGGGGGTATTCATAACGCAGATCTTACGTTCGGAAGCAGCGTCAAGGTCGATATTATCATATCCGGCTCCTGCACGTACGATAACCTTAAGAGACCCTTTAGCTGCATCCATAATTGCAGCATCCACTTTGTCACTGCGTACTATAAGACCGTCAGTGCCGGGCATAGCCGCGAGAAAATCCTCACGAGTGCCCATCTCTACTAATTCAAGATCGTTTCCTGAAGCATCTACTGTATTGGCAATAGCTTTTACTGCAGCTTTTGCAAATGGTTTTTCAGTGAAAACAAGTATTTTCATCTTTGATAATTTTCTTAGTGTTTAGCTTCGAATTCCTTCATTGCATCTACGAGCACTTTCACGCTCTCTTCGGGGAGTGCGTTGTAGAGAGAAGCGCGGAAACCACCAACAGAACGGTGACCCTTTATACCGACGATACCCTTGGAAGTGGCGAAATCAAGGAAATCCTTTTCGAGTTCCGCATAGTCAGGACGCATTACGAAACATACATTCATGATTGAGCGGTCCGCCTCGGCTGCTGTACCAACGAACATCTTGCTTGCATCAATAGCGTCATAAAGAAGAGCTGCCTTGTCAAGATCTTTCTTCTCCATAGCCTTTACGCCACCCTGTTCTTTGTAGAATTTAAGAGTCTGTAGGGCAGAGTAGATGGGAAGCACGGGAGGAGTGTTGAACATTGATCCCTTCTTGATGTGGGTGCGATAGTCAAGCATAGTAGGGATGGGACGGCTGACATGACCAAGAAGAGACTCCTTAACGATAACGATGGTCACACCGGAAGGAGCAAGGTTCTTCTGCGCGCCGGCATAGATGATACCGTATTTAGTAGGATCAAATTCACGAGAGAAGATGTCAGAAGACATATCGCATACCACAGGTACGGGTGAGTCTAAGTCATGACGAATCTCAGTACCATAGATAGTATTATTGGAAGTGAAGTGGAAATAATCCACATCAGAGGGAATAGTGAAATCCTTGGGGATATAGTTGAATTTAGTGTCTTCTGAAGATGCGAGCACTTCTACTTCACCAAAGATTCGAGCCTCTTTTATGGCGTTAGTCGCCCAGGTACCTGTGTTAAGGTAAGCTGCTTTGGTTTCAAGAATATTGAAAGGCACCATGCAGAATTGCAAGGAAGCGCCACCGCCCAGGAAGAGGACATGATAGTCATCGGGGAGTTGGAGCAATTCTTTGGTGAGGGCCTGCGCCTCATCCATTACCGCCTGAAACTCTTTGCTGCGATGAGAGACCTCAAGCACTGAGAGACCTGTATCGGCGAAGTTAAGTACCGCGTCAGCGGTCTTTTGAATGGTGTAGGGGCTCAGGATTGAAGGCCCTGCATAGAAGTTATGTTTCTTCATGACTCAAAGTAGTTTTTGAATGTTCAATTTTGAAGTCAGACCAGCTTTGCAACAGGTATAGTATAAAGATGTTCTGACAATTCAAGGGCAAATATAGTCTAAAAAAATGAGATACTCAAAAATATATTAAGGAAAATAAATAAGGAGACACTGAATAATTCAGTATCTCCCGAACATATTGTCTGCTTTTTATACTTACATTCTATTTTGTCTGCATGTCAAGATAGGGATTCAATTTGCTCCATTCAGAGATAGGAGGCATGATACCCAATGAGATTACTTCATCACGGAGGGCGCATAGATGTTTGTAGCTCTCTTCAAGCTCCTTCTGTTCATCCGGAGTGCCTTCTACAGGACGGAATGTAACCCCATCCTTGGTAATGGTAGTCTCCATAGCCATCATGATGTGCTGGAACTTTTCATCGTTCACATATACGCCGGCAGGCCATTTGAAAGCCGGACCACCCATAGCGGCGGCAATCATCTCGATGGAAAGGTATGCCGGGCTCTGGAATGATGATCTGCCTCGGAGGTCGATGATATTCTTGCCTCCCTGGATTACACGGACCTTAAGCTCCTCCCAATCTTTTTCAGGGATTGCCTTCTCCTCAATGAGTTCCTTAAGGGGACGACCGTCAACGATTGTGGTAGATTCAAATACCGCCATCTGCTCGCCGTGACCGCCGTATGTACGGGCATTGACAATCTTATCCGGAGAAATCTTGAAGTATTTGGCAAGTTCGTTGCGGAGACGGGTAGAGTCAAGAGCTGCAAGGGTAGTAACGCAAGAGGGTTTTACGCCGGAGTAGAGTAATGTGACAAGACCTGTGATGTCAGCGGGGTTGAAGATTACTACAATATGCTTTACATCGGGGCAATACTTGCGCACATTCTTACCGAAATCCTCTGCAATCTGTGCGTTACCCTTAAGAAGATCCTCACGAGTCATGCCCGCTTTACGAGGTGCGCCACCGGAGGATACGATATACTTGGCATCCTTGAAAGCAGTTTCAATATCATCTGTGTATGTGATATTCATTCCTTCGAAACCGCATTGAAGCAATTCCTCCGCTACCCCTTCAAGTCCCTTGGCATAGGGGTCATAAAGACAGATATTTGGAGTAAGGTGCATCATTATGGCAGTTTGTGCCATGTTAGATCCGATCATACCTGCCGCACCGACAATCAGAAGTTTTTCATCTGTTATAAATTCCATGTTTCTATAATTTTAGTTTTTGGTAATTACTTTGTTTCTAATTTGAAGTAACTACTTTGTAAATAATAAGGTCTGAGAAATTCATTTGTTCAGGAATTTTCGTTAAATTTGCTGAAACAATTTATAAAACAGGAGGAAGTGGCAACGAAGACTAAGACAGTATGGTTTTGCAATAATTGCGGTTATGAGAATTCCAAATGGCTTGGAAAGTGTCCTTCGTGCGGGGAATGGAATACGTTTGTTGAGGAGAAAGTGACGACCTCTAAAGGAGGGTCAAAACGCGGATTGGTAAAAAGCCAGAAGCCTGTGAAACTCTCTGACATAGAGATAAAGGAGGAGGCGAGGATGAAAATGCCCTCCGGCGAATTAAACCGTGTTTTGGGCGGGGGGCTCGTCGCTGGTTCATTGACACTTATCGGAGGAGAGCCCGGAATCGGTAAATCAACTCTACTTCTCCAAAATATTTTATCCATACGCAACAGGAAAATTTTATATGTATCCGGAGAGGAGAGTGCCACACAGTTGAAATTAAGAGCCGATCGGCTTGGAAAAATATCTGATGATACTTATATCCTGTGTGAAACACGCCTTGATAATATTTTTACCCAAATAGAAAATATTGAGCCTCAGTTGGTGGTTATTGATTCCATACAGACTATTTTCAGTTCTGATATAGAGTCGGCTGCCGGTTCTGTCTCTCAAGTGAGAGAATGTGCAGCTGCTTTATTGCGCTACGCAAAGGAATCAGGTGTGCCTGTGATATTGGTAGGACATATAAATAAGGACGGTGCTATCGCAGGACCGAAAGTCCTTGAACATATAGTCGATACTGTATTGCAGTTTGAAGGAGACCGACAGTATCTCTATAGAATTTTGAGAGGCATTAAGAATAGATTCGGATCTACTAACGAGATAGGAATTTATGAAATGGTGCATCGTGGATTAAAGGAGGTAAAAAATCCTTCGGAGATGTTGCTGTCGGAAAACCGTGAAGAGGAGATGAGCGGTATCTCCATTGGTGTGACAGTAGAGGGAATACGTCCTTTTATGGTAGAAGTACAGGCACTGGTTTCTTCCGCTGCATATGGTACTCCACAACGATCTGTAACAGGTTTTGACCAGCGTCGACTTAATATGCTACTTGCAGTTTTAGAGAAGAGAGCGAGATTCAAATTGTCACAAAAGGATGTTTTCCTGAATATAGCCGGCGGACTGAAAGTAGTCGATCCTGCTTTGGATATGGCGGTTATAGCAGCGATAATGTCATCTAATTTTGATGTCTCCATTCCTCGCAGTACGGTCTTTGCCGGGGAAGTGGGTTTGTCGGGAGAAATAAGGACGGTAACGAGAATTGAACAGAGAGTGGCGGAAGCTCAGAAACTGGGATTTGATACTATTTTTATTCCAAAGGGGAATTTAAAAGGGATAAAGGACACGTTTACTATAAAAATTGTTGAAGTTGGAAAAGTAGAAGAGGTATTTCAGCATATATTCAATTAATCAAGTAATAAAAAAGAAAAATAGATGGCTAAGATTATAGACTATAAGGGAGTAGATATAGAAAGAGCGGACAGGCTTGTGATGAAGAATGTTACCTTTAGTATAGAAAAAGGTGAGTTCTGTTATCTCGTAGGAAGGGTAGGAAGTGGCAAAAGTTCACTTTTAAAAACTATGTATGCCGATGTGAGGATATCCTCCGGAGAGAAGGCAGAAGTGCTTGATTTTGATCTATTAAATATTAAGAAGCGTCAGATACCGATGTTGCGTCGTCAGATCGGGATAGTGTTTCAGGATTTTCAATTGCTTCAAGACCGGTCGGCTATGGGAAATCTACGCTTCGTTCTTCAAGCTACCGGATGGAAAAATAAGGAAGAGATTGAGGAACGTATTAAGGAAGTCCTCAAGGAGGTAGGGATGGAAAACAAGGCCTATAAAATGCCTCATGAATTGTCAGGAGGAGAGCAGCAGCGAATTGTAATTGCACGCGCATTGCTCAATAAGCCCGAGCTTATTCTTGCAGATGAACCTACCGGCAACCTTGATCCCCAGACCGGTTATCAGATCATATCATTGTTGCATCGACTTTCGGAGGAGGGAACGGCAGTTGTGATGGCAACTCATAATATGCAGATGGTAGAAGATTTCCCGGCGAGGGTTTTAAGATGTGTAGATAAGGAACTCGTATCGGATGAATCCTGATTATAAGTATTATTAAACGATAAGTAAGAGGGGTAGGAAAAATATATTACTCTCTTATTGGCGTATTTTGCACCGCCTCTCTCAACAATCTTCTTTGTCATGTTGTTGAATACTATGTATTATAAAAACAAAAAAACATGACTAAAAGAATTGATGGTATGCTTACTGCAGCGGAGAATGCAGTCTTAGTTGTCGATATGCAGAATGATTGGGTGCTTCCTGAGTCGCCGATGCATGTCGCAGGTGCATATGCTACACTTCCTGCGATAAGCAATTTTCTTGACTATGCGAGATCCAATGATTGGGCTGTGATATATGTTTATCGTATCCACCGTATCTCGGGTATTGATGCAGAGTCATTCCGCCGCCATTTCTTTCTGGAAGGTAAGCCATTCGGAATCGAGGGAACGAGTGGAGCAGAGATTGTAAAGGAAATCGCTCCTAAAGAGGGGGATATTAAGATAATCAAACAACGCTTCTCCGCATTCTTCGCTACAGATCTCGATCTGGTGCTTCGAGGGCTGGGTGTAAAGAACGTTTATGTTTGTGGTACACAATATCCTAATTGCATCAGGTCAACCGCTGTGGATTCAATGGGGCTTGATTATAACACAACAGTTGTGACCGACTGCTGTTCGGCAGCGACGGAAGAGGTAGCTGACGCGAATATTTTTGACATCAGAAACATGGGTATCCCATGTATCCCTTCTTCAGAAATAATGAAATAGGCGTTTCAGATTAAGCGCAATAGTAGAAAATTCAAATAACTTTTACCCGGCTATTTTGAGCCGGGTATTTTTTTGAAAGGCCACTGACGGACGTTTTTTTCAATAAAATTTTTTATATATTCCAAAAATACTTATCTTTGCGTTGAAAAGAGCCCTTACTGAAGTTCTACACGTAGGTATGGGCATCCAACAATAACAACTATTTGATATAAACTAAATCTATATCATAAAAACTGTTTATAATGGCAGAAAAAAGAGAAACATTATTCGACATGTTCTCACCGGTTTCTTCAGAAGAATGGAAATCGAAGATAACAGTCGACCTGAAGGGTGCGGACTTTGATAAGAAACTTGTCTGGCGCACTAATGAGGGATTCAATGTGCAGCCTTATTATCGCAGAGAGGATATTGAAGGCTTGCCGGCAATTGAAACTTTACCCGGAGAATTTCCCTATATTCGTGGCACACGCGATAACAATGACTGGCTCATCCGTCAGCGTGTGTATGGTAAGACAGCGGAGGAGATTAACAGTCATGCCCTCCATATTCTTGATCGTGGCGTAGAGTCATTAGGTATCTCTCT
Organism: Bacteroidales bacterium; assembly: GCA_014800895.1. Classification (GTDB taxonomy): domain Bacteria; phylum Bacteroidota; class Bacteroidia; order Bacteroidales; family Muribaculaceae; genus Lepagella. The sequence continues at coordinate 15,354 of JAAVFG010000025.1, read as the reverse complement.
TCGTGGCAATCTCACTGTTGAGGATCTTAAAGTAATTCTTAAAGATATTGACCTTAAAAAGGTAGAAATCAATGTAGATTGTTGTGCAGGCAAGGCTTCCGCTGTAGCTGCCGAACTGGCTCGTCTTGTAAAAGAGGCAGGAGCAGAGGAGGAGTTCCGTGGAAGTATTGACTACAATCCTTTCCGCCGTCTTCTCAAGCATGGTCTTCCTTTCCCTAAAGATGTTGTGAAGGAGGGAATGGCAGTATATGAAGCGGTAAAGGATATCAAAGGACTTCGTTGTTTCCCTGTAAACAGTTACATGTTAAATAATGCAGGCGCATATATCACTCAGGAACTTGGTATGGCACTTGCATGGGGAGCTGAATGGATGACCCTTATGACTGAAGCTGGTTTGAGTGCTGACGAGGTGGCAGCCCGCATAAAGTTCAATATGGGTATTTCTTCCAATTATTTCATGGAGCTTGCCAAATTCCGTGCAGGTCGAATGTTATGGGCAGAGATCGCTAAAGCATATGGCTGCAGTGACGAGGCATGCAAAATGATGGTGCATGCAGTTACCAGCATGTTCAATATGACTCTGTTTGATTCTCATGTGAATCTTCTCCGCACTATGACTGAGACAATGTCAGCAGCCTTGGCAGGTGTGGATTCAATTGAGACTCTTGCATTTGATGAGTGTTACACTACTCCTGATGAGTTCAGCGAGCGTATCGCACGCAATCAGCAGGTGCTCCTTCGCGAGGAGTCTCACCTCAATAAGGTGGTTGACCCTGCCGGCGGATCATATTATATCGAGACACTTACATCTTCTATCGCGGCTCAGGCATGGAAAGTCTTCAACGAAATTGAAGATAAGGGCGGCTTTGAAGCCATGTTGAAGAAGGGAGAGATCCAGGCTAAAGTAAATGAAAGCGGTGTAAAGCGACACGTTGACGTAGCACGCAGAAAAGAGATTCTTCTCGGTACTAACCAATATCCTAATTTTAATGAGAAAGGATTGGAGAAGGCGCAGGAAGAATCCGCTAAGTGTGGCTGTGGGTGTGGCGCAGAGGTACAGGATGGTGCTGTGGAATTCCTCAATATGGATAGGGCTGCCAGTCAGTTTGAGCAGATCCGTCTTGACACTGAACGCTCTTCCCACCGTCCGAAGGTATTCATGCTTACTATCGGTAACTTAGCAATGCGCCTTGCGCGTGCTCAGTTCTCCGGCAACTTCTTTGGTTGTGCAGGATATGAGATAATAGATAATATAGGCTTCAATACTGTAAAAGAAGGGATTGATGCCGCAGTGGCTGCAGGTGCGGATGTAGTGGTGCTTTGTTCAAGTGATGATGAATATGCACAGTACGCCCCTGAGGCTTTCAAAGAGCTTGACGGACGCGCACTGTTTGTAGTGGCTGGTGCCCCGGCTTGTATGGAAGAACTAAAGGCACAAGGAATAGAAAATTTCATCCATGTCAGAGTAAATGTGCTTGACACATTGATTGACTTTAACGCCAAACTCCTCAAATAACCATGAGACCGAATTTCAAAGAAATAGATATAACTAAAATCGTGACTCCCGGGAGTCATAAACCGGAAGCAGGAGAGGAATGGCTTACAGCTGAGCTCATTCCCGTGAAACCGGTATATACCAAAGATGACCTTGAAGGTATGGAACATCTGGATTTCGTATCCGGTATACCTCCATTCCTGCGTGGTCCATACAGTGCGATGTATCCTCTTCGCCCTTGGACAATTCGTCAGTATGCGGGATTCTCTACGGCAGCTGAATCAAATGCATTCTATCGTCGTAATCTTGCATCCGGTCAGAAAGGTCTTTCCGTTGCATTCGACCTTCCCACTCACCGCGGATACGATGCAGACCATGAGCGTGTGGTCGGCGATGTCGGTAAGGCGGGTGTGTCCATCTGTTCTCTTGAGGATATGAAGGTGCTTTTCGACGGAATCCCCTTGAACAAGATGTCTGTCTCCATGACCATGAACGGTGCGGTTCTTCCTGTTCTTGCTTTCTATATCAATGCCGGTCTTGAGCAGGGCGCTAAACTTGAAGAGATGGCGGGTACCATTCAGAATGACATTCTGAAGGAATTCATGGTGCGAAACACCTATATCTATCCACCGGCATTCTCAATGAAGATCATCGCTGATATCTTTGAATATACTTCAAAGAACATGCCTAAGTTTAACTCTATATCTATCTCCGGCTATCACATGCAGGAGGCGGGAGCAACCGCTGATATCGAGCTGGCATATACGCTTGCCGATGGTCTTGAATATTTACGTGCCGGAGTAAACGCAGGCATGGATATTGACTCATTTGCGCCTCGTTTGTCTTTCTTCTGGGGTATTTCAATGAATTACTTCATGGAGATAGCGAAGATGCGTGCAGCACGTATGCTTTGGGCAAAGATCGTAAAGCAGTTCAATCCAAAGAATCCGAAGTCGCTCGCACTTCGTACACACTCTCAGACATCCGGATGGTCACTTACCGAGCAGGATCCTTTCAATAATGTAGGTCGTACTTGTGTAGAGGCAATGGGTGCCGTTTTGGGTCACACGCAGTCTCTCCATACTAATGCACTTGATGAGGCTATCGCGCTTCCAACAGATTTCTCTGCCCGAATCGCACGTAATACACAGATCTATATTCAGGAGGAGACATATGTTACAAAACAGGTGGACCCCTGGGGTGGTAGCTATTATGTAGAGGCTCTCACCAATGAGATTGCACATAAGGCATGGGATCTTATTCAGGAGATTGAGAAACTTGGCGGCATGGCGAAGGCTATTGAGACCGGACTTCCCAAGATGCGTATTGAGGAAGCGGCTGCCCGCACTCAGGCTCGTATAGATTCAGGTAAGCAGACTATCGTCGGCATTAATAAGTATCGTCTTGATCATGAGGATCCGATCGATATCCTTGAGGTAGATAATACAGAGGTTCGTAAAGAGCAGTGCGCACGTCTTGAGGAGCTCCGTAAGGATCGTGATGAAGAGGCTGTAAAGAAAGCACTTGAGGCTATCACAGAAGCAGTAAAGGATCAGAGCAAGGGTAACCTTCTTGATTTGGCTGTAAAGGCTGCAGGACTTCGTGCTTCACTTGGTGAGATTTCTGATGCATGTGAAGCAGTAGTCGGTCGTTACAAAGCAGTAATTAAAACTATTTCCGGAGTGTATTCAAGTGAAGAGAAGGGCGATCCTGAGTTTGAGGAAGCCCGTAAGATGGTTGCAGAGTTCGCTAAGAAGGAGGGACGTCAGCCCCGTATCATGATTGCCAAGATGGGTCAGGATGGACACGATCGTGGTGCAAAGGTAGTTGCCACCGGTTATGCTGACTGTGGATTCGATGTTGATATGGGTCCGTTGTTCCAGACTCCGGCGGAAGCAGCACGTCAGGCAGTAGAGAATGATGTACATATTCTCGGCGTTTCTTCATTGGCTGCCGGTCACAAGACATTGGTTCCTCAGGTGATTGAGGAGCTTAAGAAGCTTGGACGGGAAGATATCATCGTTACAGCCGGAGGTGTTATTCCTGCTCAGGACTATGATTTCCTATATAAGGCAGGTGTTGCGGCTATTTTCGGTCCTGGCACACGTATTCCGAAGAGTGCTATTGAAATGATTCGCATTCTTAATGAAGACCGTGCCGAATAATTCCGCCCGGAACTATATAATAGGGAGCGGAGACCAATCATGGTCTTCGCTCCTATTCCACGTTAAAGGGATAATGTAATAATGAGAGAAGAGGAAAAGGATATTGATAATCTTTATGAATTGGAAGATGAGGAGAATCTCTATAATCTGGAAGATTCCGATGACTCATATCCCTACACGGAGGAAAATGACCCTATGCAGGATGGCGTTGAGGATAGTGAGCCCGTAATCGAAACTAATTTTAAAGATTCTCGCGAGGCTTGTGATGAGGAAGTAACTGAAAAGACTTACGGGGCTGAAGAAGAGTTTGAGTCTGAAGATGATGAAGAGGATGATGAAGAAGATGATGGGGAGGACGAGGAAGAGGAGCAAGATAGCAAATTAAATCCGGCACTCTTGTTACTTAAAATTCTTGCTGCTCCGGTAGAAGGGTGGAAAGCATTAAAAAGAGGGGATTACAGTGTTGAGGAGATAGCATCTGGATGTTTCTATCCTCTTGTTGCTATCGCCGCTATTTCAGAGTTCGCAACTAAGATGTATGGCACCCATATCACCATTGGAGCCTGCATGCTTCTTGCCATCACTACCTTTATTGCTTTCTTTTTCGGATACTTTACTATTATACTTCTTGGCGGAGCAGTGCTTCCAAAGTCTGCCAGAGAAATTTTCAGAAATAAATTCTCCAAGGAATTTGTTATGATGAATGTAGCCTCTCTGGCGCTTTTCCGAGCGGCTCTCAATCTTTGTCCGATGATAGATGCGGTATTAGTATTCTTGCCCTTCTGGACCATTTATTTAATATTTAAGGGAGTGCGGTTTCTTCGTATGCCTGCTGAATATGAATCAAGGACACGTATCATTTTATCGGTTTTGGTTGTGGGTGTTCCTGTGTTATGGGAATGGCTTATTGAATTATTACTCTCATTAGGAATATGAAAGCAGAACAAGTAAACATAAAGAATAAACGAGCGAGATTTGATTATGAAATCTCGGATACCTATATAGCGGGTATAGTGCTGACTGGTACTGAAATAAAATCAATACGCGATGGCAAAGCATCTCTGACAGATACTTATTGCATGGTTGAAAATGATGAAGTCTGGGTAAAGGGAATGAATATATCCGAGTATTTCTATGGGTCTTACAACAATCATGTTGCTCGCCGCGACCGTAAACTATTGCTTAACAAGAAAGAGATTGCTAAATTGAAGAAGGCTTCTGAGGATGTTGGTTTTACAATTATTCCTATGCGTGTCTTTATCAATGAGAGAGGTCTTGCTAAAATGCAGATAGGGGTTGGACGTGGAAAGAAACAGTATGATAAGCGCCAGTCCATAAAAGAACGTGAGGATAAGCGTAATATCGACAGAATGTTCAAGAAATAAATATTAAGTCATCGTATGCGTCAACTCGAACTTTTATCTCCCGCTTCTAATAAGGAGATAGCCATGCAGGCGATTCTTCACGGTGCGGACGCTGTTTATATGGGTGCCACAAGTCATGGAGCCCGATATAAAGCCGCAAATTCCATAGAAGATATAGCGGAAACAGTTGAGTTTGCTCATAAATATAGGGCAAAGGTTTATGTCACTGTCAATACTCTTGTTTATGAAAATGAGATAAAGAAAGTAGAGAAACTAATACGTGATTTATATATCATAGGAGTTGATGCCCTTATTGTGCAGGATATGGGCATATTACGGATGGATATACCTCCTATACAGTTACATGCCAGCACCCAGTGTGATACAAGGACAGCGGAAAAAGCCAAATTTCTGGAGAATGCGGGATTCTCTCAGATTGTCCTGGCACGTGAGTTATCATTAAAGGAAATAAAGGATATATGTCATAATGTATCGGTCCCGGTAGAATGTTTTGTACATGGAGCGTTATGTGTAAGTTATTCCGGAAGATGTCAGGCAAGTGAGGTATGTCTGGGTAGAAGTGCAAACAGGGGGGAGTGTGGACAGATGTGCCGTCTTCCCTATACATTAAAAAATGCTGATGGAGATGTTATCATAAAGGATAAGTATTTGTTATCATTATCTGATTTCAATGCCTCCAAGCATATGGCGGAATTAGTTGATGCCGGAGTGTCCTCGTTTAAAATTGAGGGACGCTTGAAAGATGTGGATTATGTTAAGAATGTCACCGCCGCATATCGTCAGATTTTGGATGGAATAATCCGGAGCAATCCTGATAAATATTGTCGCTCATCTTTTGGAGAATCCAATTACACATTTAAGCCAAACTTAGAGAAAAGCTTTAACAGAGGATTTACAAATTATTTCTTAAATGGAAGAGGGTCCCAGCGGATGGCATCTTTTTTGACTCCTAAATCATTGGGAGAGAAGATTGAGGATATCTCTATGCTTCATAATGGTGACGGCATTTCATATTATGATCCTGACAAGAGGGAATTTGAAGGTCTGAGAGTAAATAGGGTTGAAAAAGGCAAAATTCTTTCTAACCGCCCTGTCCGTATTCCAAAAGGAGCTGTATTGCGTCGCACTTTCGATCAGGAATGGCAAAAACTTATTTCCGGTATAACTGCTTCAAGGAAGATTTGGGTTGATATAGAGGTTAATGAGGAGAATGTCTCTGTCTCGGATGAAAGAGGTCTGAACGTCAGTGTACCATTGAATGTAGAGAAGCAGTTAGCGAACAAGCCGATGTCTATACGTTCTATATTTGAGAAATTGGGAGAAACTGTCTACAGACTGCGTGACTTTAAAAATAATTTAAAGCCAACGACTTTTATTCCTGTATCGCAGCTTACACGATTGCGTAGGGATCTCATCTCTCTTCTTGATGAAGCGAATGTTACGACTTATCCCTTCGAATATCGTAAGAAGGAAAATATCGAGGCTCTGTATTTTTCGCATCATTTGGAATCTTCTGACAATGTATCCAACACTTTAGCTGAAGGGTTTTATAAAGATCACGGCGTTAAGGATATAATACGCTCTATTGAAAGCAATCCGGAAGAGAGTGTAGGAAAGAAAGATCTGAATGTTATGACCACGCGCTATTGTCTACGTAGAGAGCTCGGGGCATGTAAGAAAGGGGCAGCAGATAAAAAAATTGCCGCCCGATTGAAAGAGCCGTTGACCCTACATACCGGACGACATGAATTTCGTTTGAATTTTGATTGCGCTAACTGCGAGATGCATGTTATCGCAAAACGCAAATAGTATTATTTCTATGACTGCGTGGCTTGTTCTGATTCATTTGATAGAGAATCTTTTTGTTCAATTGGGTGGGATAGTCTGAAAAGTACAGAGTCCCGGATGTGAACATAGCGTTCGGTCATAGAGGTCAGAGTGTCGTTTTCTCCTTCAGATATTTCCAGACATGTCTCATTAGGATACTTGAAGTTGAGGGCAGTAAGATCATGCTCAAATCTTTTATCTGCAGAGAGAATAAGATTTGAATCCTTGGCGTTGAGTACACTATCCGTAAAACGAGAGATAAGTTTCACGCTGCTTTCATATAGTTCTCGCGCCTCTTCTCTATGACCTTCTGTCACTACTTTTTTACATGATGCCGCCGCAACTATAAGGATTATCATCATGGAAGCCGATAATAGGGGATATATTCTATTTTTCATTTAGTTTCTTTTTCAGAAATTGACCTGTATAAGATTCAGCCACTTCAGCCACTTCCTCCGGAGTACCTTCGGCAACTATGTAACCACCTTCATCTCCGCCTTCAGGACCGACATCAATCAACCAGTCAGCAGATTTAATCACATCCATGTTGTGCTCGATAATAAGTACGCTATGACCTTTATCGATCAGTTGGTTAAGTGACTTGAGAAGGGTAGAGATATCATGGAAATGGAGTCCCGTGGTAGGCTCATCAAAAATGAAGAGGGTATGTTCTGCCTTTTCCATTGATAGATAGTATGCAAGTTTCACTCGCTGGTTTTCACCACCGGAAAGAGTTGAAGAAGACTGTCCCAGTTTTATATATCCGAGTCCGACCTGCTGTAAAGGTAAGAGCTTCTTTATTATTTTCTTTTCAATAGAGCCTTTGGACTCTGAAAGAAACTCTATCGCCTGATTTACAGTCATCTCAAGAAAGTCATAAATATTTTTACCGCGGTATGTCACATCCAATACCTCCTGTTTGAATCTCTTACCGTGACACGTCTCACATGTGATCTCAATGTCAGCCATAAATTGCATCGGGATAGTAATGGTTCCCTCGCCTTTACATTCCTCGCATCTTCCTCCGTCTGTGTTAAAAGAGAAGAAAGCCGGGGTAAATCCCATCTGCTTTGAGAGCTGTTGCTCAGAAAATAGCTTGCGTATCTCATCGTATGCCTTCAGGTAGGTAGCAGGGTTTGAGCGAGAAGATGTACCAATAGGATTCTGGTCAACAAATTCAACCCCCTTGACTGACCTAATGTCTCCTTGAAGTTTACGGTGTGCACCGGGTACATCTCCCGCTTCACCAAGAGCACGAATTAAAGCCTTATAAAGCACTTCTTTTACCAATGTCGATTTACCGGATCCGCTCACGCCTGTTACGACAGTCATCACACCTAAGGGGAACTTAACGTCAATATTCTTAAGATTATTCTCAGCAGCTCCGATTATTTCAATCGATTTTTTCCATGGACGCCGAACGGGGGAGTACTCAATACGTCGGTCGCCACGAAGATAATCCACAGTGTACGAGCCATGTGAATCTCCTCCCTTAAGCATCTCGCGGACATTACCTTCAAACACAACATTCCCGCCGAGACGCCCTGCATCCGGACCGATGTCGATTATTTCATCAGCAGCCAACATTATATCCTCATCATGTTCAACTACTACCACAGTATTTCCGACCTGTTGAAGATTGCGAAGCACTTTCACTAATCTGTCAGTATCTCTTGAATGAAGTCCGATAGATGGTTCGTCAAGGATGTATAGAGAGCCAACCAAAGAGCTTCCAAGAGAAGTGGCAAGATTGATTCGCTGGCTTTCACCTCCGGAAAGAGTAGAGGAAAGACGGTCAAGAGTCAGATAGCCTAATCCAACTTCCTCCATAAATGATAATCTCTGACGTATCTCAGTAAGCAGACGCTCCGATACTTTCCTGTCAGTCTCGTTCAATTCAAGATTCCGGAAAAATTCAGACAATGAATAGATCGGGAGCCGTACCAATTCTGTAATGGACTTTCCTCCGATTTTAACATATTCCACATCGGGACGAAGACGCGAACCCTTACAGTCCGGACAGGTGGTCTTACCGCGATAACGGGCTTTAAGAACACGGAACTGCATTTTATCCTGACGTTGATCTAACCATCGGAAGAAACCATCGATACCTTCCCACTTCCCTTTCCCATGCCATAGGATGTCTTTCTGCTCCTGCGTGAGATTCATATATGGCTCGTGAATAGGGAAATCCAAGGAATCCGCTAATTTTATGAATTCCTTTTTAAATTCGGACATTTTCTCTCCGCTCCAGCATTTTACAGCATCCTGATAGACAGAAAGTGTCTTATTGGGGATAACAAGATCCTCACTGACCCCCAATATTTTACCAAACCCCTCACAAGTAGGACATGCTCCATATGGATTGTTGAAGTTAAACATCAGGTCAGAAGGCTCACGAAACTCCATTCCGTCAGCCATAAATTTTTTAGAAAAGAGATGCTCTTTAGGACCTTCTTCCGTCCACACTTTTATGATACATTCTTCGTGCCCCTCAAAATATGCGGTTTCGACTGAATCGGTAAGCCGTGAAATCTCATCCTTATCTTCAGACACTGAGAGACGGTCGATCAGAAGTCGGTATCCTTTTGTGTTCTCATCCGGGTTACCGGCAATAATGTCTGTAATGTCAAAGAATTGTCCATCCTTTTCAAGCCGGGAGTAACCGACTTTGAGATAAATTGCTAATTGCTCGCTGAAAGTACGGCCCTCAGGGATACGGATATCAATAAGCACCGCCATGCGTGTGCCGATAGGATATGATTTCGCTGTCCTGACAATATCTTCAATCTCGTGCTTCTTTACCTCTTCTCCGGAGACAGGGGAGAATGTATGGCCTGCGCGGGCAAAAAGCATACGGAGATAATCATAAATTTCAGTTGCAGTGCCGACCGTGCTGCGAGGGTTACGGGTATTTACCTTTTGCTCAATAGCTATAGCCGGTGGTAGCCCCTTGATATAATCACATTCCGGTTTTGACATTCGCCCCAGAAATTGACGTGCGTAAGCAGAAAGACTCTCCACATAACGGCGCTGTCCTTCAGCATATAAAGTGTCGAAAGCAAGTGAAGATTTTCCGGATCCCGACACGCCTGTAACGACTATAAATTTATTTAACGGGATATCGATATCGATATTCTTAAGATTATTGACTCGAGCTCCCTTTATGCTTATATATTTATTATCCATTCAATTCCTATTATATAACGCCCGATATGCACTTTCACTAAAGGTATCAGCCTTTACTAATCATATCGGTCTCAGTAATAAGAACAATTTTTATGCCAATAAGGGCGAGAGAATATTAAAAAATGAGAGGAGTGTTTATTTTCACACTCCTCTCATTATGATGTAAATGTTATTCTTATTTAAGGTTAAGAATTTCCTTGATCTTATCAAATGCAGCAGAAAGTCCATCTTTATTCTTACCGCCAGCTTGAGCGAAGAATGGCTGACCTCCGCCACCTCCCTTGATGAGTTTGGCAGCTTCGCGCACGGTCTGGGCAGCCGAAAGACCACTCTTTACAAGGTCGTCAGTTACCATAACGGTCAGAAGAGGTTTATCCTCATTCTCTGTTGCCGCAATAAATACAGTAGCTGCCGGAGACTCCTTGCGTACAGTGAATGCTACGTTCTTGACCACATCCGGGAGTCTGATACCGGTAAGCTCTACAACCTTGATGCCATTTACCTCCTTGGCATTTTCAATAAGAGTATGAGCCAACACAGCTGTTCTTTCAGCCACAAATTCCTCCACCTGCTGACGCAAATCCGCATTTTCTGAAATAGCTTTCTTTATAGCTGTGCGAATATCGGAAGCTCCCCCGAGAATACCCATGATATCCTTGAGATTATCCTGCATGTCGTCAAGCATTTCCTCAACCTTAGCACCGGTGACAGCTTCAATGCGTCGGATTCCGGCGGCAATCGAGCTTTCGTTGAGGATACGGACCATACCGATATTACCGGTATTCTGTACATGCGTACCTCCACAAAGTTCAACAGAAGTGCCATATTTTACTACACGCACCTTGTCGCCGTATTTTTCGCCGAAAAGTGCCATAGCTCCAAGTTCGCGAGCTTCAGCTATAGGCATATCCCTGTGTTCGTTAAGAGGAATGGCTTTACGGATGCGAGAATTAACAAGATGTTCAACCTTGCGCAATTCTTCAGGAGTTACCTTCTGGAAGTGCGAGAAATCAAAGCGTAGTACATCAGGGCTTACATAGGAACCCTTCTGTTCCACATGAGTGCCTAATACTTCACGAAGAGCTTCATGCAGAAGGTGAGTGGCGGAATGGTTGGCTGAAGTTGCCGCCCGAGCTTTCTCATCTATCTCCGCAAGGAATTCTGTCGTTGGATCTTTGGGAATAGAGTAGGAGAGGTGTACTCCTATGTTATTCTCTTTTTTAGTATCAAAAATTTCGATGATTTCTCCGTCCGGACCGATAAGTCGCCCTTTATCTCCGACCTGTCCACCCATCTCGGCATAGAAGGGAGTCTCAGACAAAATAATCTGATAATATTCTTTCCCTTTTTGTTTTACTTTGCGGTAACGAAGTATTTTGGTAGGAGTCGATGTCTTGTCGTAGCCCACGAATACCTCATCTCCGGGATTAACCTCAACCCAGTCTCCAGTCTCTACTGCCGCAGCATTACGCGCGCGATCTTTCTGCTGCTTCATACGGGCGTCGAAACCTTCCTTATCTATCTCCATGCCTTGCTCGCGCAGGATGAGCTCTGTAAGGTCAAGAGGGAATCCGTATGTATCATAGAGAACAAATGCATCTTCACCGGAAAGAACATTTGAATTCTCCTGCTTAGCCTTCTCAATGAATGAATCAAGCATACGGATACCATTTTCAAGAGTACGAAGAAATGAGTCCTCCTCCTCTTTTATAACTTTCTTAATTAATTCTTTTTGTGCCGGGAGTTCGGGATATGCTCCGCCCATCTGTTCAGAAAGAGTGTCTATCAGTTTATAAAGGAAAGCTTCTTTCTGTCCGAGGAATGTATAGACATATCGAACGGCACGACGAAGTATACGACGGATTACATAGCCCGCCTTTGCATTAGAGGGGAGCTGAGAGTCAGCGATAGAGAATGCAATAGTACGGACATGGTCGGCAGCCACACGCATTGCCACATCTATTTTTGCGTCCTTGCCATATTCTTTGCCTGACAATTCGCTGATCTTACTGATGAGCGGAGTAAACACATCAGTGTCATAGTTTGACTTCTTACCCTGAAGAGCCATACAAAGGCGTTCGAAGCCCATGCCGGTATCGATTACTTTTGCAGGAAGGGGTTCAAGGTGTCCATCCGCCATACGGTTATACTGCATGAACACGAGGTTCCAGATTTCTATCACTTGAGGATTATCCTTGTTTACCAACTCCGCGCCATCCACTTTCGCTCTCTCCTCATCGCTACGCAAATCAATATGGATTTCCGAGCAGGGACCGCAAGGACCGGTTTCGCCCATCTCCCAGAAATTATCATGACGATTACCATTGATAATATGAGAGGCAGGAAGATGCTTTTCCCATATTTTAGCAGCTTCGTTATCACGCTCAAGTCCCTCAGGAGCATAACCCTCAAAGACCGTTGCATACAGACGATCGGGATTGAGTTTAAGCACATCTACAAGATATTCCCAAGCCCAGTCGATAGCCTCTTGTTTGAAGTAATCTCCAAAGCTCCAGTTTCCGAGCATCTCGAACATTGTATGATGATATGTGTCATGTCCGACCTCCTCAAGGTCATTATGTTTTCCGGAGACACGAAGACACTTCTGGCTGTCAGTGACACGTTTCGCATCCGCAGGTCGGTTGCCGAGTATGATATCCTTGAACTGGTTCATACCCGCGTTTGTAAACATCAGCGTCGGGTCATCTTTAATGACCATGGGCGCGGAAGGGACTATTTTATGGCCTTTCTCTTTAAAGAAATTCTTGAAAGACTCTCTGATTTCGTTTGAAGTCAACATCTTGATATGGAAAATATTTATTGATTGCAAATTTATAAATTTTTGGCTACTTTTGCAATAAAATAAAGAGCAAGTTCCCAAAAGGATAACAAAGAAATGAAACGGAGAATATTCTATACTTATAATCCGGAGACAGATAACTTTGAGCGGTATTTCCCTTCAGGCGGAACTCGCTTATGGAATGCCACTAAGTTTATTCTTGTCAGTTTGCTTATGGGAACATTCTTGTGCTTCCTGTATTTTCATTTTTTTGACTCTCCGACAGAGAAGGCTTTACGAAAGGAAAACTTGCAATTACGGAGCCGGTATAATGTAATAAACCGACGTCTTGATAATTCTCTTAAGATAATGGAGGATATCCGAAATCGCGATGATAATTTCTATAGGGTGATGCTCCAGATGGAGCCTATGAGTCTTGGTCAGCGTTATGCCGGAGTGAATAATGAGAAGAGGTATCAGGAGATAAAGAAAATGCCGGATGCAGATCTTGTGACCCTACTTACCCAACGGCTGGATCTTTTCGATCGCCAACTGTATGCGCAGTCCTTGAGCTTCGACCAATTAAGATCGTCAGCTGCGGAGCAAAAAGATAAATTAGCACATATACCTTCAGTCATGCCTATAGATATAAAGGATTATACTGTGGCGTCAGGATATGGTTATCGCACCGACCCGATTTATGGCACAACGATGTTTCATGCCGGACTTGATTTTGCAGCTCCAATGGGGACTCCTGTTTTTGCTACAGCGGATGGAACAGTCGAGGATATGGGATGGAAAGGTGGATACGGTAATTGTATAGATTTGGGACATGGATATAATTATACTACCCGTTATGCTCACTTGAGTGAAATTTTGGTTCAGCCCGGAAAGAAAGTAAAAAGGGGAGAACTAATTGGAAGAGTCGGTTCTACAGGTAAATCTACCGGTTCGCATCTACATTATGAGGTTCGATTTAAAGATGAGCCTCAGAATCCGGTGAACTATTATTTTATGGATCTTGGACCGGAAGAATATGCAGAGATGATTCGTCTGACAGAGAATGCAGGACATGTTATGGATTAAAGCTCCATTTAAAGAAAAAATGAGAAAGAAATGGAAGATTTAGATAAGAAATTTTATAAGATCAAGGATGTTTCAGAACTATTAGGAGTCCCGACTTCTTCTTTAAGGTATTGGGAGAAAGAATTTCCTGAGTGTGCCCCTAAAAGAAGCTCGACAAATATAAGATATTATACTCCCAAAGATATTGAGACCCTAAGAATGATAAATTATCTTCTGAAGGTAAAGGGACTCAGAATCGAGACAGCCAAGGAGCAGATGCGTACAAACAGGAAAAATATATCCAAAAGGGTAGATATTATAGAGAGTCTGACCGAAACTCGAAATGAGCTGGAGCAGTTACTTTCCGCTCTTCAGAAAAGACGCTGACCACTACTCTTCACTTCAGTCTCTCACCTTGCTGACATATGAATTTTTCCGGATGGAGTCTTAGAGTGTGTTTACTTTTAAATGATACCTACATCCTCAAACATCTTCCTATAATATTCCGCTTTGTCCTCTACCTTCATCGGATACGCTCTGGAGGTAGAGGGCATCCTATATATGGAAAGAGAAGACTCCTTAAATCGATCCTCATTATAATATTTCAGCACTTCCCCCATCTTCGGAAGTGGAGTATCAGTTAATTCCGATATAATAGATGCAGCCTTTTCTCCAGTGGTAGCAATAGCACGACAATCAGGCATCTCATTAAGCAAAGAGAAGAGAGGGACGGGAGTAACTATCTCAAGAAATTTATCAGAAGCATTACCCTTTAATCTTCGAGCCTGCCGTCCCGTATCATTCAAAGCAATTTTCTTTTCCGTCATTAGCCTGACAATAGCATCCAGATCATAATCCTTACTGCCGGGAATTAATAAGGCATCCTTATTTCCGAGGAAAATAAGCCCCATTATTTTCCAGAAATCATTTGTGCGGTTAGGATAATAGAAATTCATGTTCCAACGCTTTGGTTGCGGCGGAAATGTGCCCATAATAAGAATCTTTGCTCCTTCAGGGATAAATGGAGGAAAAGGGTGGTTTTCAATCTCAATATTTTCCATAGTATTTATAATCGGCTTTAGTGAAAGTACTTATAAATTCTGAAACAATGATAGGGGAGAGATATTAATATAACAAACTAGGAAACAAAAGGGATATAACAAAAGAGCCGGAACCTCTCAAAAGAAAAGTTCCGGCTTAGTGTCCAGGATGAGACTCGAACTCACACGACCTAACGATCACTACCCCCTCAAAGTAGCGCGTCTACCAATTCCGCCACCTAGACATAAAAGTGAGAAAGAGAGATTTGGAGCGAAAAACGGGACTCGAACCCGCGACCCCGACCTTGGCAAGGTCGTGCTCTACCAACTGAGCTATTTTCGCAAATTGTGTCCAGGATGAGACTCGAACTCACACGACCTAACGATCACTACCCCCTCAAAGTAGCGC
>JAAVFG010000024.1 GCA_014800895.1 Bacteroidales bacterium | reverse complement strand
ATCACTCTTCCCGAAGGCGTAGAGATGGTAATGCCTGGCGATAACGTAGAGATCGATGTTAAGCTCATCACTCCGGTAGCTATGGATCAGGGTCTTCGTTTCGCAATCCGTGAGGGTGGTCGTACAGTAGGTTCAGGTCAGATCACTCAGGTAATCGACGATAATTATTACCGCCCATCTCACACCTCGTACACAGCTGCCACAGGCTATGAAACTTCCAACAATATTTCAACAGGGTATACGTCTGCAACATCCTTTTCTTCACCCCAAAAAGAGGCTATCCCCCCGAATAGAGATAATTCTCTCACTGCTTCTGAGCAAGAATATATGGAGGAGATAAAATTCTGTCTTGAAGAAGATGGTATTCTTTCTCCAAAGGAAGAAAGAATGCTTGATCGTGTGCGTCAAAGACTTGGTATAAGCGAAAAGCGTGCCGCTCAAATTAAAGAGATGCTGCTACCCTCTCTTACTTCCAAAGAGAAAGCGTACCTTGAAGAAATAAAAGAGTGTCTTGAATTTGATGGCGTGATTTCTCCTAAAGATGAACGTTTTCTTGATCGACACCGCCAACAGTTAGGTATTTCAGAAGAAAGAGCATCCATGCTTAGGAATATGGCGTCCCGGAAATAAATGTTCTGCTATATTCAGTCTCTATCCGATGGGTAGAGACTGAATATACTGCCTCTCCTAACAATACATCTGATAAATCTGCGTTATTCAACCATGTCAAGGGAAGAAGATATAATAAAACGAGCTATTGACATTTTGTCCGGAAGTCCTGAATTGAAGGCGCGTTTCAGAAATGAAATCACAGCGCTCGAACATAAAGGAGAAATAGCCAAGGCAAACAGGTTCAGATTAGCAGTAATGGGAGTCACCAGTTCGGGGAAATCCACATTACTGAATGCTTTGTTAGGTAAACAGTTGCTTCCATCTGTAGCCATACCCTCTTCAAGCCAGTTGGTATCATGCGTTAAAGGCCGTGAATGGAGTGCAACAGTATTTTTTGAGAATGGTACAAAAAAGCTTTTTACGGGTAAACACCTGTCGCCCAAAATAGTGAGTGACTATGGAGAAGAAAAATTTAATCCACAGAATAAAAAAGGAGTCTCGCAGATTGAAATTACCTCTCCCGAGCTTTTAGTCCCCAATGATATAATTATTGAAGATAGTCCGGGATTGGATGCCTATGGACTGGAGGGTCACGAACATATAACAATGCAGATGTTGCTTCCCTCAACAGATTTCTGCCTATTTGTCACTACATGTAAGACAAATTCAGATAAGAAAATGCTTGAGGTGCTGAATGAGATAGCACGATATGGCAAACCTGTCATCATAATTCAAAATATGATAGATTCGGTTAAAGGTCTGCCGGATGGAAGTAAGTCTGCCCATGAAGTTGCCAAAGACCATATAGTCAGAGTGCAAAGAATCATAGATGCTTCAAAAATAGCAGATAAGAAATCTGTCCATATTGTGCAGATTTCAGCAAAATATGCAATAGCTGTCCGTGAATTCTTAGGAAAAGGGAATAAGCCAACAGCAAAGAGTAATCTAATGTGGAAGGAATCAAACCTTGACAAACTATGCGAGGTTATAAAAGAGGTATTCAATCAAATTAANCCTCAGATNGAATCTAAAAGATTATCTGCATTAAAAAGAGACNTGATAGAAATCAATTCAAATATTATATATAGGAATGTTGAGAACTCTCCAGTCTCCAACATAAACTTTCAACAGATTAGNTCCACACTAAATAGCTTATATTCCTCAAGTCACACTAAAATCACCGGTTGTCTTGAAGATCTTGGNGATTTGGCAACACAATATCACAATCGATATACTTGTTCAGCCGATGACATTTCAGCTGTTCGTTACCAAGAGGGTAAGATAGTTTCGGCAATCACAAATGTAATGGCTGACTATAACAGGTCTTTAGATAATATTTGTGTGAAACTCAATGTATCTGCCAGAGATTTTTCTATTCGGATTCCACCCAACAGAGCAAATTCCATCTCAGCCGCATATAAAACAGTAACATATAGGGTAAAGAAAGATGGGTTTTGGAATGGTGTGAAACGCTTTTTTGGCAGCAGTAGCGGATATGAAACAAAGACTGAGACTGTCTCGGACGGAGTAGAGAATGTAAGGAGAATTATATTCTTTCTACAACAATCATTTGAGGATCTTAGCCAAAAATGCGAGAATTGGCTGAAAAAGATCAACGAAGTCAACCAAAAGGTACGCGTGATTCTTGAAAATAAGGAAGCTCAGCATAGAGAAGCGGTAGAGGCTACATTTAGAGATAACCTTTCTCAACAAACTAAAAATAAAATAAAAGAATCACTCAGACATCTGATCAGTGAAATTCCGGAGGAGAAGAGACAATCGACTTCAAAAACCGGAAGTCAGCATCATATTCGCGAAAAAAACATCAAGCGTATCGCATTACCTACAGACACATACGCGCTTTTATCAATCTCAAAAGACATTATCAACCGCATTCATCAGACAGTATGGAAAAGCATACTCTCAAAGCAAGGATGTGATATCATTTCGTGGGATATAGAGAGTGCCAGACGTTTTTTATACACCACTATGGGAGTAAACATCACCGACTCATACTCATATCTTGTTAAGGATTTCGGAATGGTTTACTTACACCATGCGGATAGAATTAATTCCCTTCCTGCCTCTGACCGGAGACTGATCATCATGATAAATGGGACTCAGCCGGGAGCAGCAAAGAAACAGATAAAAGAGCTACTTTCCAAAACAATATCTCAAAAAAAAGAACTCATATTCGTCATACAAGACTTGTTGGAGGTAATCAATGGAGAAGACCTTTCGGGCAGTCTGAGAGATTTATATATCTTTTTTAACTCATTGAAATTAAAAGGATATATTTTACTTCCTTTCCACAGTAATCCCATATATAGCATTGCTATGTGGGAAAGTCACCGGAGAAGAATTTCAACTCATAGTGAAGAAATGAAACTCCGCTCTGAAATGGAAAATAAACTAATATACTTATTGGAGTATAACTCGCCTCAAATTATCGCGGATATCCTACGCAGTAAATCGGAATATGGAAAATAAGAATATAATATTAGAAGTGGATGAATCGACCGGTTTGATGGTCGAAAAGATAAAATCTTCAATTTTATCTGGCTTTCTTGAGAAGGTCTCATCTTTGCAATCAAATTTGTCAGGGCTTTTAGAAGCTAACAAGACAATTATAGAGGATATTAATCGAAAAGCAGCATCTAAAAAAGATCTTGAAAGAGTAGCTGAAGATGTAAGCGACATGATCTCGGATGAATTATCGGATCTAAACGATAAATTGAAAAATATACCCGAGATCCCGGATTTAAAGCCATTGGCTTCAAAAGTTGATAATCTACAAGATTATACCTACTCTATCTTTGCATCCTTCAAAAAGGAACTTTCTGAGGAGATATCCCAAGCAAATGCATCCCAACGGAAGGCTAACGACAGTATAATTAAAGCTTCTGCCGATCATCATAAAGACACGTTAGAAAGCTTCGAGTCTCTCCGATCGCTAAATCAGCATAATCAAGCAGCCTTGATTTCTCAATCTGAGATCTTGCTTAATAGTCTTAATCAATCTTTCAAATCAATGGATGAGTCCATTAAAGGATTGGATAAGACTATAAAGGAGGAGAGTCAAAAGCGGGAAACATTCGAACAATCTATAAAGAAGGACGTCTCGGAGTTAAACGAAAAAATCAATTTGCTGATTAATAAGTTTGATGAATATCAAACTGCCTATGACTCGAATCACTCCTCAATCATGGAAAGGTTGATACAAATCCTCCATACAGTAACTCCTTTCTGGAAAAGGAATAAAATTAACGAATAAGTCATGAATAAGTCATTTTTCACCTCCGAGCTTAAAGAATGCCTGAACAGAAATTCCAAGCCCGGATTTGCTTTTGGCGATATGATGGAGAAGCTCTTCTCAGATCAAAAGTCTGATGAAAAACTTCTGCCAGTTGTCGGAACGCAAGGAATGGGTAAAAGCACTCTTATCAATGCCATCATAGGAGAAGATATCCTCCCCAATAATGCCGATGAGACTACGTGTGTCCCTGTAGAGGTAGCATACGGAGAAGAGGAGTATGCGGAAGTATATTTTCGAGACAGCAATGAAAATGTCCGGATTAATACCCGCAAAGAATTGAATTCTTATGTAGATAATAATGAGAACCCAGGTAATAACAAGGGAGTAGAGCATATCAGGCTTTATAGGAATAGTCCAATACTAAAGTCTGGTCTGATAATTGTGGATCTCCCCGGGGTCGGAAGTGTCACAACCGCGAATGAAGATACAACAAGACGGTACATAGAGAATGTACGGTGTGCGATTTTTGTCATCCCGACTGTGCCGACTATTCGCCGGACTGAAAGCTTATTTATAAGAGCGGCATGGTCACAGTTTAATAATGCTATCTTTGTAGAGAATGATTTTGGTGAAACGGAAATCGAAAAGCGGGATTCCGTGGAACATAATACTAAAATTCTCTCGCAGATAGCGGAACAATTCAGTCTAAACTTTGAGAAACCGATTCTTGTGATCAATGCCTATGAGGCTCTCACTGGAAAATTGCACGGACAGGAGAGCAAGGTCTCCGCATCTGGTATTAAAAAATTATTGGATAAGATTGCATCCCTTTCTACCGAATGGAACGCAAATCTCGCTTCCGCATTGCATACCAGAGTAAAGGATATCATTGTGTCTGCTTTAGCCGAGGCGAAAAGAAAATTAAATGAGGCTCAGACTTCAGAAGAGAAGTCACAAGAAGAGCGTAAAGCCGCGTATGAGAGACAAAAATCAGAGATCGAAACCATACTGCAGACCATCGATGACATTGAAGAATGGATGCAACAAGAGCGTCTCGGAATAAGAAATGAAATTTCAAATGAGATTTCAAAATCATGTGGTTCTATCCGAGCTGAAATTACAAATATCATTAATAATGGAGTTGTTGACGGTGACAACTTATCTCATGCCTTTAAGGAAATTCAAACTCGTGAAATTGAGGATTTCTCTTCAAGAGCCATTGACATCCTTACTAATTTCTCTTTATCCGCTCAAGAGAAGCTTATTGATTTGGCGGAGGAGATAGANGTTCANGAAGNATTGAANTATNANNCTNTANATNTCNANTCANAGGAAAAANTAAAATGGGAAAAGGGTGNNAANTACATTNTTTAANNNNGGAGGNGCGGCAGGNGCNGCATTAGGAGCTNAGGCGATGGCAGTAGCCATTTTNGNNAGTAANCCTGCGGGNTGGNCNGTATTNGNTGNNGGNGCNGTNATATATGGGTATCGCAAGTCTTTTNGGCTTTGGAATAAAAAAATCTGTAATGGAGCGTCGGAAGAAAGAAGCCAAAAGCCATATCTATCCTAAGATTGATGAGATAGAATCAAATCTCAAAGATGCTATGTTTTCCAAGATTAACGAAACGATTGACACCCTGGAGTCTAAACTGGAAGAAATAAGAAGAAATAAGAAGACCGAAATAAGAGAATTGAGAAAAGAGCTTCGCAACCCCATTAAATCAGATGAGATTCCGGCGTTAGAAGCTGATATTACTCTTTTATCTGAAGCACTTAAAGTTTGCATCAATGTTTGAATATCAAATTGAAAAGCTTAGAGCCCTCAAACCTGTCCTGGATGCTACAGGTAGCGACCATCTTTGGGGCTTGGCAAGATTCCTCTTTGAAAGACTGAGGAATCCTGACTCTTATGTGGTGTTCATTGGCGAAACAAGCAGCGGAAAATCCACCATAATTAATAGCGTGATTTCCCGACATATTTTACCNGTGAGCGCAAAACCTACGACTGGAGCAATNACAGAAATAGTATTTGCGAATGGCGATACAATCAANTANGAATCTNTNTTCCGTAATGGTAGTAAAGTTAATATTTCTGATCATGAAGCGTTTGTTGAGTCAGCCTTGCATCCTGACAAGAATATTTCCCGACTAAGAGTAAGTGTTCCATCAACAGACTCTCTCAATAATGGACTCCGGATTTTTGATACCCCCGGATATAACTCTATAGTCGAGGAGCACGAGGAAGTATTGAAAGAATTTCTTCCTAATGCGGATATCGTTATTTATACGGTCAACTATAAAATAGGTATTCAGAATGAGGATTTTACATTTTTGAGGTATCTCAAGGAGCTNCTTNGNGAGGATGTACCTATTTTTATGGTGGTGAATCGCTGTCCGGTTAATGTTACTCCTGCCAATCCACGAATAAAGGAAATTGGNGACCTTACGAGGGATATTCTTGGGATAAAACCTATTTTNCATATCGTNCATCAAGCTNCTCCTATTGATGATAATTCGCTGGCGATGCCAAATGCGGATNCATTAATTAAGGATATAAGGAAGANCATTAATTCTCCGCAACGGATCCANAATCTTGAGAAGGCATTTGATTTTTATATTGAAGAGCTGTTCTTAAAATGCGATAAAGAACTTAAAATACGTCTTGCGACTGCTCAGATGTCGAAAGATGCCTATGACTCAATTATCATCACTCAGAAAGAGACTGCNGANCGNCTGCGTAAAGCAATACCTGACNTGATAGAACCGGCTTTTGAACGCATTACTGCGAAAGTTCCTGTTCTGNTTAGTAAGGCAGCTTGTAAAGTAGGAAATCTGGTCTCTACTAAACTGGCAAATGCAAGTAAGTTTAGTAAAGATGAAGAAATCNATTTCATCAATAATTTTTATCTTCCTAATGAATTAAGGAAAGTAACCCGNGATGAAATACAGGATTATATACAGGTCGAATTAACTGACCTGAACTCAAAAGTTGACNATTATATTAATCAACAACTCATAGAGTTCAATAATGAGATCTCTATTCAAATTGAGACGGCNATAGGAAAAGCCAGCCAAGGAGTAATAAAAAAGGCTACCGGAAAAATTGCCACAAACGCTTTAGGCAAGTACTTCCTACAATTTGGCGGAAACGGTGGTGCTGGCGCAGGAGTGGCGAATGCNGCATCGCATTTGCTAAAGAAAGCCGGAGACTTAGTTGGAAAACGTTTTACTCGGGAAACGCATAATGCAGTAAAGCATTTCTTGGGAAAGATCGGTGCCACCTCAATGAAAGCGGTTGGAGCATCAATCGCCATATTGATGGAGTTAGGATTTGAAGCATATGATCTTGCCACTTGGAAAGGGAAGGCTAAAAAGAAAGTAGGGAAAGCTCTTTCTGAATGGGAGGCTAAAACTATAAAAGAAGTTAAGATTGACCTAAAGAAACTGGAAGAAGAAAACAAGAGCATTGTTGAACAAATCGCCTACGAAACTTTACATTCTTTTGATGGCGAGAAACCGGAAGATTACGAGAAAGCCTACAATGACTCTCGCTTAGCTGACGAATGGAGTAATAAATATTTAAAGACCAATGAATAATTACGATGATTTTGAAATGATTGAATTGCCTGCGAAGCAAGCGGATTCAAGTATAGCTAAAACTGCAAGCAACTCTCCAATGAAGAATTCAAAAAGAGACAATGCGTTGAATGTCCTCAACGATAATCTNCCCAGGATGATTGATCTTGCATCAAATATCGTTGAGATACAAAAGATGAAAGTGGCATCAGAAGCAGTACTGGCTAAAATGAAGGAAGATCGTCTCTCTCTTATTGCTGAAGCTGAAGCATACGCAAAAAAGAAGAACGCCGATACATCGGATATTGTGGCTCGTTTTACGTTGGTACGTGATATGATGAGAGACTTTTATGCAGCAAACACCGGAAGCATGACGAGCGAAGACTTCCAAAAGGTCATCACGAGTATCATAGAACAAATGGGTAAAAAATGATTGATATTTGGGATTCTGTTGAAGTTTGGATTGCGGGATACCGTGATAAAACTAATGCGGAGCTGCTTGCACGCTTCAAGGAAGAGTACTATCTGACTTTACATGCAGAAGCAGAAGCTCGACGTAGCAAAACGACGACGCTTATTAAGAACATCGCAAAACTAAGAATAGAATTAAAAAAATTTGAATTCACCTACGCCTTAGTGAAAATTAAGACCGGCGACATAAAATCTATTGAGGATATGATTCGCAGTCTCAATCATGAAATCAATAAAATGGTCTCTCAGAAAANCCGGTCTGTATTGCGTCACTGAGATAATGGTTTCCCAATGTAGAGGATGCTAAGAGATAAATATTTAGCAATAAATTCTTTCCCCTCTTCTCTATCCGTTACTATTTTGTCACAAATTCATACAATAGAATTACCACCTTATATGATTCTTCAAGTCCCCTATTNCCAACTCTCTTCATATATCTCCGCAAAATTTAACAAACAAGTGGAGTTTACCCAAGTATCTGAAAAAGAACTAAAGATAACTTATCGGCAGAATGTGCTGATTGGCTCCATCCCTATTCCATTTACTGTTATTGTGGATAAAGTCGCTGCGACCGAAGTGACGTTAAGTTATAGGGGTGGTAAACCGGTCAGGGCTATCTTGAATGCCATATTGGAGTTTGTCATTCCTTTGTTCATGCTTCCAAAAGAGGCTATCCGTTTTACCGATGATCAATCCATCACTGTTGATCTTAGGGAGATACCGCAAGCTCGCTCCNCTGTAAGGAATATTGCCTTGCAATCCATCTCTTTTGACTCAACCCTCATCAATATCTCTTTCCTACTTTTAGTGTGAATGGCAGAGAGGAGATGGGATTATTACAGTCAATAATGGANCTTACCGGAGTNGNCGCTTCTCGGNTTACGCNAAATTCTATNGGGNNAGATACNCGATAGAATTTGCTTTTTCTAAACGTCAGGNAGAATGTAATTGACGCTTCTCCCCCTTTCCCCACTATTACATAACATCCCTTTCGCTATGAGGTCATTGATATCTCGCAGGGCNGTATCCTGNGAACAATGACANATCTTTGCCCACTTTGAAGATGTCAGTTTTCCTTCAAAACCATCCCATAGACGATTGATAACTTTACGTTGCCGATCATTGACCTCTTTTTCCCTAAACTTCTCCCAATAAACACCTTTNTGNAATGTGCGTCCNATTAAGGAGNAGGCTCGCTTTATNGCTTTTTCAAGACNATCCAAAAACCATANAATCCATTCCGTAATNTCAAGTTCTCCTTTCTGGGTGCGCTCAAGCATCTCATAATATGATTTNTTATTTCTATTTATTTCCGCCGACATGCTGTAGTAACGTGAATGATCTTCATCAAGNCGAGCAAGCATCATATCAGCAAGCGTTCGNCTGANTCTGCCATTNCCGTCATCGAAAGGATGGACAGTAACAAACCATAGATGGGCNACTGCCGCCATNATAAATGGAGATTGNTCNNNGCNATTACACCATCTAATCATCCGCTCCATCTCCAAAGGCAAAGCTGTAGAAGGGGGAGCNTCGTAGTGTACTTTTTCATGTCCAATCGCTCCCGAAACAACCTGCATTGGCTCATCTCCCTTGCGCCAGTCAGCAACCGTTATCTTATGCATTCCGCTCCTCCCTGAAGGAAAGAGTGCGGCGTGCCAATTAAAAAGTCTTTCATCCGTCAGGGGCTCGTTAACATTCCCTACTGCATCCAGCATCACATCTACCAACCCCTCTACATAATGATCCTCCACAAGCATGCCGTCCTCTTCTATACCGAGCCGTCGGGCTATACTGCTCCTGACAGAATTAGGGTTTAAAACAACTCCCTCTATCTCTGACGAAGAGGTCAGTTCATCTGTCATTGTAGTGAGAAGTGACCTACTTTTCTCATTAAAGCCAAGCAGGGACATTCTTCCGTTCAGGAGCCCATGCAAATGGCTAACTCTGCTTAAGGGCTCAAGCAATGCCTCGGAATCCCATCTGAAATTAGGCCAATCCTCACGCTGCCATATATAGATACTTGGTTTATATATCCTTCTCATACGACAAATTTAATAGAATGCGGTGATTAGAGCAAATAATCTCCGCAAAAATGCGGTGATTAGAGTAATTATTCTCCGCAAAAATGCGGTGATTAGAGTAATTATTCTCCGCAAAATTGCGGTGAACAGAATAAATATTCTCCGCAAAAAAGCGGTGATTAGAGTAGATATTCACTGCAAAAATGCGGAGATTAGAATAACTAATCTCCGCAAAAATGGCGTATAGGTCAAAAAATTTCCTGCATTTCCTGTCCTAAGTTCCGGGGCTACTTTCCTAATTTCCCAGGATAACCCGGCTTGACGGGAATATGGTTGTCATCCATAGCCGCGCTATAGGCAAGCCATGCCGCTATTGCTGCATTGACTTTGAGATCATCAAGCGAGAGGCGCTCGTAAGTGTCCATCGTGGTGTGATATGCACGGAAATAATCAAGCGGATCTTGTATGAACTGATATGCCGGAAGTCCCAGACGTGAGAATGATACATGATCCGTACTCCCTACTTTCCGGGGAGAGAAAGTATCAAAACCGAGTGAAACCAAAGGTTTCTTCCATGCCTCAAAGAAGGGACGGGCCATATCATTTTCCTCGAGATATACTCCTTTGAATCGTCCGGATCCGAAGTCCATGTTCAGATATAGGGCGAAATCTTCATACTCATCCTTCACTTTCTTGGCATCAAGGTCATAAAGATGATTCTTGGCATATCCTCTTGAGCCGTACAGACCTTGCTCCTCTCCTCCCCACAGGGCGAGACGGATGGTGCGTCGAGGCTTGACGCCTAATGTCTTCAATATTCGCATCGCCTCCATCATTGTGATACACCCGGATGCATTGTCAGCGCCTCCCGTACCTCCATGCCATGAATCAAGATGTGCGCCGAGCAACACTACCTCATTCTTCAACTTCTTATCCGTGCCCGGAATCTCTACAATTATATTGTTGATTTTCTTATTATCGGAAAAAGAATTTCTGACATCAAGCTCCATCTCGACCTTATCCCCTCCTTTCACAAGGCGGACCATCCGCCCGTGGTCTTCAATCGGAAGAACAATCTCCGCCACAGGCTCAGGATCTCCCGCTTTATAATCCACTCCTCTCGAACCCGGAATATTGAATTTTCCGTCGCCTACTATGACAGCCAGCGGCCGCTCCTCACGAATCAGGGAATCGGTAAGCTGCTTCAGCCTCTTGTCGCCCCCTCTTCCGCGACCTCCCCATCCTGCATGAGGGCGAGTGTCCTGCGTCATATTGGCAAGATCCTCGTCAGTGTAGCGGCTTGCCATCGGACGGAATGATAACTCATATTTCTCGCGCTCCGGCATCAATACTATTTTCCCTCCCAATTTACCTTTATATTTAGGAATATCGGTGCTGTCGTTGATTTCCAATATCACGCACTCCCCTTTCACAAGTCCGGATGTACTCCCCGACCATGCCTTCGGGTTGGCGGCGAAACTGCAATAATATGGCTCGGTCATAGCCACATAATTCTTCTCATTATCCCAGCCTCCCTTAGAAAACTCCCAGGCATATTCCTTGCGGGAGTCTTTGAGACCGAGCGAGTCAAGTTTTTCCATCACGAGCTTTTCAGCGCGTGCTTTCATTTTGGAGGAGGCAAGACGCGATCCTAACTTGTCGGTCATAAAGTGCGCGATTTCTTCAATTTTTGAATTGCCGAAGGCCTCCTCTTTAACACGATATGCCATCTCATCCGACTGCGAAGTCTGGCAATATGCCCCTGCAGCCGTCAGAAATGCAAGCATCATGGAAACTGTATACTTCATCTTTTATATCTTATAATTTTTATACAAAATTACATAAAAATTTTTTATTTCTATCATCTCCACTCCTCCGATTGCTCTAATTATTGTAGACTTACATTGGCGGCGACTGGGGGCCGGAGCCTCCCGGCTTCTGCTAAATTATATCGGGCTCGATGCCCGATATAATTTAAATACATCCTATTTTATAAGGTATAAATAATCACAGATCTTTAAGAGATTTACTCAGATACTTCACAGATTTTTAGATCTCTACATAATACATGGGATTCTAAATCCTTAGAAGGATTTGGATTTTGCACAGATACCATCCGGCAGTGTTCCGTGTCACATCTTAAAATCCTTTTAAGGATTTAAAATCTCAAAAATATCCTTGTCTATCCCAAAACATCCACTAAACCTATCTAAGAAAATATCCCCTATCTGTGAAGCATCCGTGTAAATCCGCGATTCATCAGTGATAATAAATTATTTGACAGGAGAATAGGGATTGGCGGCTGGGGCCTCCCGCCCCCAGCACGCTGTCATCTCCCCGCCGTCAGTATATCCGGAAATGGGGAGAGAGCCGTGGTGCAGTGATTAGAGCAGGTATTCTCCGCAAATATGCGGTGATTATTTGTTTAACTAAAAAAAAAGGGTGTCTCAAGCATCACTGCCTGAGACACCCTATTATTGTAATGTCAGTATAATTTCTCTTACATTATAGCTCCTGCTATCAGATTGAGCCGTTCTCTGCGATTGATTCTGCCTCAGCCATTACTATGGCATCGGGATCATCTGTGAGCTGAAGAGCCGCATACTCATCCTTGTTGGCTACCACGAGGCGGTTATACTCGCGGAGACCTGTTCCGGCAGGGATGAGGTGACCGCAGATAACGTTCTCCTTCATACCCTCGAGTGTATCGGTCTTGCCGTTGATAGCTGCCTCATTGAGCACCTTGGTGGTCTCCTGGAATGATGCTGCCGACATGAAGCTTGAAGTCTGAAGAGCGGCGCGTGTGATACCCTGAAGGATCTGCTCTGATGTAGCAGGCACAGCATCGCGGACTGTCATAATCTTGAGGTCCTTGCGCTTGAGAGCGGAGTTCTCATCGCGGAGCTTGCGCTGAGTGATGATCTGACCTGCAAGATATGTCTGTGAATCACCGGCATCTGTGATGACCTTCTTGCCCCAGATATTGTCATTCTCCTCCATGAAGTCGCGCTTGTCAACGATCTGCTGCTCAAGGAAGCGAGTATCACCCGGATCAAGGATATTGACCTTGCGCATCATCTGACGCACGATTACCTCGAAGTGCTTGTCGTTGATCTTCACACCCTGCATACGGTAGACATCCTGAACTTCATTCACGATATATTCCTGTACGGCAGTCGGACCCATGATATTGAGGATATCACTCGGAGTGATCGCACCGTCGGAAAGCGGTGTTCCGGCGCGTACATAGTCATTCTCCTGAACGAGGAGCTGTTTGCTGAGGGGCACGAGATATTTCTTCTCCTCGCCAAGCTTGCTTGTGACGCTGATCTCGCGGTTACCACGTTTGATCTTACCGAACTTAACCTCGCCGTCAATCTCGCTGACAACAGCAGGATTGGAGGGGTTACGTGCCTCGAAGAGCTCGGTGACACGGGGAAGACCACCGGTGATATCACCCGCTGAGTTGGATGCACGAGGTATCTTAACAAGGATTTCGCCGGGCTTGATAGTGGCGTTGTCATCGATAAGGAGGTGTGCGCCAACAGGGAGTGAGTAGCTGCGTACGAGCTCCCCTTTCTCATTATAGATCTGAGCGGCAGGCACCTTGGTACGGTCTTTTGACTCGATCATGATCTTGTCGCGGAGACCGGTTGCCTCATCTGCATCCACACGGTAAGTGACACCCTCTTCTACATTCTCGAAGCGGACTGTACCTCCCTCTTCCGCGATGATCACGGCGTTGAACGGATCCCATTCGCAGATCATATCGCCGGACTTAACCTCGTCGCCCTCCTTGAAGTAGAGGCGTGAACCGTAAGGTATATCGGCTGTTGCGAGTACGATACCAGACTTGGGCTCTACGATACGGAGCTCACCCATACGTCCCACTACGATATCCATGCCCTTCTCATCCTTGATGGTGCGGAGCTCATCGAATTCGAGGCGACCTTCATGGCGCGCTGTACGATCCTTGACCACTGCGACGTTACCGGCGACACCACCGACGTGGAAGGTACGGAGAGTAAGCTGAGTACCCGGCTCACCGATAGACTGAGCTGCGATGACTCCGACAGCCTCACCTTTCTGTACCATCCGGTGAGTGGAGAGGTTACGACCGTAACACTTCGCACACACACCCTTCTTGGACTCGCAAGTGAGGACCGAGCGGATCTCCACTGATTCGATGGGTGACTTCTCGATACGCTCAGCGATAGCGTCTGTGATCTCCTCTCCTGCGTGAACGATGATATCATCAGGATTGTAGGGATCAACAATATCATGAACGGATACACGTCCGAGGATTCGCTCGGAGAGTGTAGCCACAACTTCTTCGTTGTTCTTTACCTCAGTGCATACAAGACCGCGGAGTGTGCCGCAATCCTCTTCGTTGATGATGACATCGTGTGCCACATCGACGAGACGACGGGTAAGATAACCGGCGTCGGCTGTCTTAAGCGCGGTATCCGCAAGACCCTTACGCGCACCGTGAGTGGAGATAAAGTACTCAAGCACTGACAGACCCTCCTTGAAGTTCGCAAGAATCGGGTTCTCGATGATCTGACCTCCTTCTGCACCTGCTTTCTGAGGCTTAGCCATCAAACCACGCATACCGGAAAGCTGACGGATCTGGTCCTTAGAACCACGGGCTCCGGAGTCGAGCATCATGTAGACAGAGTTGAAGCCCTGCTGGTCTTCCTTCATCTGAGTCATCAGAGTGGATGCGAGCTTGTCGTTGACGTGTGTCCAGATATCAATAACGTGGTTGTAACGGTCGTTTGCCGTAATCATACCCATATTGAACTGATCCATCACTTCCTGTACCTGACGGTGTCCTTCGGCTACATATTCCTCTTTCTCCTTCGGGATGATCACATCTCCGAGGTTGAAGGAAAGACCGCCGCGGAACGCCATCTTGTAACCAAGATTCTTGATATCATCAAGGAACTGTGCCGAGCGGGTCACACCACATTTCTTGATTACGCGGGTAATGATAGTGCGAAGAGATTTCTTTGAAATGATCTCATTCACATATCCGATCTCCTTAGGTACGAACTGATTGAAGAGCACGCGACCTACGGATGTATCTTTCACGATTCTCTTTACAGGCTCGCCATTCTCATCCACATCGTCAACGTAAACGCTAACGGGAGCATGAAGTGTTACGCGACCCTCATTATAAGCGATCTCAGCCTCTTCCGGACCGTAGAATACGGCTCCCTCACCTTTATCTCCCTTGCGGAGCTTGGTGATATAGTACAGACCGAGCACCATGTCCTGAGAAGGCACGGTGATAGGCGCGCCGTTCGCAGGGTTAAGGATGTTATGCGCACCGAGCATCAGCATCTGAGCCTCAAGCACCGCCTCATTGCTAAGGGGAAGGTGTACCGCCATCTGGTCGCCGTCGAAGTCGGCGTTGAACGCTGTACATGCAAGAGGATGGAGCTGGATTGCCTTTCCCTCGATCATCTTGGGCTGGAATGCCTGGATACCGAGTCGGTGAAGTGTCGGGGCACGGTTGAGGAGCACGGGGTGTCCTTTCATAACATGCTCGAGGATATCCCATACAACGGGCTCCTTGCGGTCTACAATCTTTTTGGCGCTCTTCACAGTCTTCACAATACCGCGCTCGATGAGCTTACGGATAATGAAAGGCTTGTAAAGCTCGGCTGCCATAAGCTTGGGAATACCGCACTCGTGCATCTTCAGCTCCGGACCTACGACGATTACCGAACGTGCGGAGTAGTCCACACGCTTACCGAGAAGGTTCTGACGGAAACGACCCTGCTTACCTTTGAGTGAGTCGGAAAGCGATTTGAGGGGACGGTTAACGTCTGACTTGACAGCTGAAGACTTACGGCTGTTATCGAGGAGTGAGTCCACGGCTTCCTGAAGAAGACGTTTCTCATTGCGGAGAATCACCTCAGGCGCCTGAATCTCGATGAGACGTTTCAGACGGTTGTTACGAATGATCACACGACGATAGAGATCGTTGAGGTCAGACGTAGCGAATCGACCGCCATCGAGGGGCACGAGAGGACGGAGCTCGGGGGGGATAACGGGAACAGCCTTGAGGATCATCCATTCGGGCTTGTTCTTATCCTGTGAATTAAGGAAAGAGTTGACCACCTGCAGACGCTTGAGCGCCTCTGTCTTACGCTGCTGTGAGCCGTCAGTGTTGGCACGGTGACGGAGCTCGGCGGCGAGTTTCACGAGGTCAATCTCCTGAAGAAGCTCATAGATAGCCTCAGCTCCCATCTTGGCAACGAACTTATTGGGATCGGAATCATCAAGATTCTGGTTGCCTTCGGGAAGATTGTCGAGAATATCCATATACTCCTCCTCAGAGAGAAGATCGAGCTTCTGAACGTTTG
Source organism: Bacteroidales bacterium (assembly GCA_014800895.1). Lineage (GTDB taxonomy): Bacteria > Bacteroidota > Bacteroidia > Bacteroidales > Muribaculaceae > Lepagella. The sequence goes on along the minus strand of JAAVFG010000024.1, from coordinate 7,842 downwards.
ACGCAGCGCCCGGATTGAGCACTACATATTTCTCATAATAGATGACGGCATCAAGCTTCTTGGAGGGAAGTCCAAGAAGATAACCGATCTTGTTGGGGAGAGAACGGAAATACCAGATATGAGCCACGGGCACTACGAGTTCGATATGACCCATACGCTCGCGACGCACTTTCTTCTCGGTCACCTCGACACCGCAACGGTCGCAGACGATACCCTTGTAACGGATACGCTTGTACTTACCGCAATGGCACTCGTAATCCTTTACAGGACCGAAGATCTTCTCACAGAAAAGACCGTCGCGCTCAGGCTTGTAAGTGCGATAGTTGATTGTCTCGGGCTTGAGCACTTCGCCGCTTGACTTCTCCTTGATCTCCTCAGGGGAAGCAAGACCGATAGTGATCTTCGAGAAATTGCTTTTAATCTTATTGTCTCTTCTAAAAGCCATAAAATGTGTTTCCTTATTTTGTCGGAGCAGGTGTCCCCTCTCCGGGAGGGAACACCTTTTCCGTATTTTTTAAAATTAGTCCAATGTGATGCTGAGACCGAGACCGCGGAGCTCGTGGAGCAATACGTTGAGTGACTCGGGGATGCCGGGATTAGGCATTGTGTCACCTTTGACAATCGCTTCATAAGCCTTGCTACGTCCTACGACATCATCTGATTTGATGGTAAGAATCTCCTGGAGGATGTGAGCCGCGCCGAATGCCTCGAGCGCCCATACCTCCATCTCTCCGAATCGCTGACCACCAAACTGTGCCTTACCACCAAGAGGCTGCTGGGTGATAAGTGAGTAGGGACCGATAGAACGTGCGTGCATCTTATCCTCAACCATATGACCGAGCTTAAGCATGTAGATCACACCAACGGTTGCGGGCTGGTCGAAGCGGTCGCCTGTGCCGCCGTCGTAAAGATAGGTCTTACCGTAACGGGGAACACCTGCCTTGTCTGTCCACTCATTGAGGTCGTCAAGTGAAGCACCATCAAAGATAGGAGTAGCAAATTTCTCGCCAAGTTCGCGTCCTGCCCAGCCAAGAACAGTCTCGAAGATCTGTCCGAGGTTCATACGGGAAGGCACACCAAGCGGGTTAAGACAGATATCTACCGGAGTACCATCCTCAAGGAAGGGCATATCCTCCTGACGTACCACACGGGAAACAATACCCTTGTTACCGTGACGACCCGCCATCTTATCGCCGACACCGATCTTACGCTTCTTGGCGATATATACTTTCGCCATCTGCATGATGCCTGAAGGGAGCTCATCACCGATTGTGATATCAAACTTCTTGCGGCGGAGCTCACTGTCGATCTCCTTGCTCTTGCGGAGATAGTTGGTGATAAGTTTAGCCACCATGTTATCTACACGCTCGTCGCCTGTCCAGTTGCTGAGATTGATTGTCTCATAGTCAATGGTTGCGAAGTTGACATCGTCAAAGGGCTGTCCGACAGGAATGATATCCACACCGATGAAGTCTTTTACACCCTGTGACACCTTACCCTTGAGAAGCGTATTCATCTTCTCGAGCATAAGAGTCTTGAGCTCTGACTGCTTCTCCTCATATTCCTCATCGAGGATAGGAAGCTGAGCATTGGCGCTGTTGCGGTTGTTGCGGCTCTTAGAAGCTTTTGAGAAGAGCTCTGTGCCGATTACAACACCCTTCAGAGAGGGAGAAGCCTTCAATGACGCATCCTTCACATCGCCTGCCTTGTCGCCGAAGATCGCGCGGAGAAGTTTCTCCTCAGGAGTAGGATCGCTCTCTCCTTTCGGAGTAATCTTACCGATCATGATATCTCCGGGAACGACGTGCGCTCCTACGCGGATGATACCGCGATCGTCAAGATCTTTTGTAGCGTCCTCGCTGACATTAGGAATATCTGATGTAAGCTCCTCCATACCGCGCTTTGTCTCGCGGACTTCGAGAGTATACTCATCCACATGGATTGAGGTAAGGATATCTTCACGCACCATGCGCTCGTTGAGCACGATCGCATCCTCATAGTTATAACCCTTCCAGGGCATGAACGCAACTTTGAGGTTGCGACCGAGTGCGAGCTCACCTTTCTCAGTGGAGTAACCTTCTGTTAGGATATCTCCTTTCTCCACACGCTGACCTTTCTCGCAGATAGGACGAAGGTCGATTGTAGTACCCTGGTTGGTGCGGCGGAACTTCGGAATCTTATATTCTTTTACAGCAGACTCGAATTCAACGAATTCCTCATCCTCTGTACGGTCGTAACGGATACGGATAACAGTTGCATCCACAAACTCGATGACACCGGGACCCTCAGCCATGATCTGAGTACGGGAATCCTTGATGAGCTGACCCTCGATACCTGTGCCGACGATAGGAGCCTCACTGCGGAGCAGAGGCACTGCCTGGCGCATCATGTTAGATCCCATCAACGCACGGTTAGCATCATCATGCTCAAGGAAGGGAATCAGAGACGCCGCGATTGAGGCGATCTGGATAGGAGCCACATCCATGAGCTGGAGATCCTGGGGAGGCACAATCGGGAAGTCGGCGTCAAGACGAGCTTTCACCTGATTGTTGATGAATGTTCCGTCATCATTTACGGGGGCATTACCCTGGGCAATCATCTTACCCTCCTCTACCTCGGCTGTCAGATATACGACATCATCGTTATTGAGATCCACCACTCCATTCTCTACCTTGCGGTAAGGAGTCTCGATGAATCCGAGATTATTGATCTTCGCGTAAACGCAAAGAGAAGAGATCAAACCGATGTTCGGACCCTCAGGAGTCTCGATAGGACAAAGACGACCATAATGGGTATAGTGAACGTCTCGCACCTCGAAGCCGGCACGCTCACGGGAGAGACCGCCGGGACCAAGAGCAGACATACGGCGCTTGTGAGTGATCTCGGCAAGCGGGTTGGTCTGATCCATGAACTGAGAGAGAGCGTTTGTTCCGAAGAAGGTATTGATCACTGCCGAGATAGTCTTGGCATTAATCAGATCAATCGGAGTGAAGACCTCGTTGTCTCTTACATTCATCTTCTCGCGGATAGAACGTGAGATACGGGCAAGCCCGACTCCAAACTGATTGTATAATTGTTCGCCAACAGTACGCACGCGACGATTGCTCAAGTGGTCGATATCGTCGACGTCGCTCTTGGCGTTGATAAGTTCAATGAGATACTTGATGATGGCGATAATATCCTCACGGGTGAGAACCTTAACATCCATCGGAATATCAAGATTAAGTTTCTTATCGATACGATAGCGGCCTACTTCGCCGAGATCGTAACGCTTTTCAGAGAAGAAGAGATTCTGGATCACTTCGCGGGCAGACTGCTCATCCGGTGGCTCCGCGTTGCGAAGCTGACGATAGATATACTGAACAGCCTCTATCTCTGTGTTGGTAGGATCTTTCTGAAGGGTATTGAAGATGATGCTGTAGTCGATGGCAGAAACATTCTCCCTTTCAAGAAGGATAGTCTTGACGCCTGACTCAAGGATTGCATCGATATTCTCCTCAGTGATCTCATTGCCACGATCCACAACAAGAGTATTACGCTCGATAGATACCACTTCACCGGTATCCTCATCCACGAAATCCTCCTGATAAGAATTCATGACACGACCGGCAAGCTTTCTGCCGATAGCATTCTTCAGATTGGTTTTTGTGACCTTAAGCTCATCAGCAAGATCAAAAATCTGAATGATATCTTTATCGCTTTCAAGGCCAATGGCACGAAGAAGAGTAGTGACGGGAAGTTTCTTCTTGCGATCGATGTAAGCATACATGACATTATTGATGTCAGTAGCAAACTCTATCCAGCTTCCGCGGAAAGGAATGATACGGGCGGAGTAGAGCTTAGTACCGTTAGCATGAGTGCTCTGGCCGAAAAACACACCCGGAGATCTATGAAGCTGGGACACGACAACACGTTCGGCACCATTGATGATGAAAGTACCCTGGTCGGTCATATAAGGGATGGGACCAAGATAAACATCCTGAATGGTAGTGTCGAAGTCCTCATGGTCAGGATCTGTACAATAGAGCTTGAGTTTCGCCTTGAGAGGCACACTGTATGTGAGACCTCTGCGCAGACATTCTTCTATTGAATAGCGCGGGGGATCGATATAATAATCAAGAAACTCCAGCACGAAGTTATTACGGGTGTCCGCGATAGGGAAATTCTCCGCAAACACCTTATATAGCCCCTGATTCTTTCTCTGCTCAGGGGGAGTATCGAGCTGAAGGAAATCCTTAAACGATTTCAGCTGAACTTCAAGGAAGTCAGGAAAAGGAAGAGGATTTTTTATCGACGCGAAGTTAACGCGCGGCTTTTCGGTTAAATTTACTGACATTGGGAAAAAGTTATTTAAACACTTCTCTCGCAAAAAACATTCCCGGCAAAGTTAAAATCTATATAAAAGGCGCCCTGAACCTTGAAAAGAGGTTAAAAAATAAGGAAACAGCCTCCATTTAAGCCGGAGATTTGCTAAAAATAAGCCATCCGCCTAATAAAAATCAATGGTCGGATGACTTTAATATGCAAATAGGTTAAGAACGACACACAGTGCGTTCTTAACCTACATATTGTATAAGTCGCAACTTACTTGAGCTCAACCTCAGCGCCAGCCTCTTCGAGCTGCTTCTTGAGGCCCTCAGCGTCAGCCTTGGGAAGACCCTCTTTGATGTTGCTGGGTGCGTTGTCAACGAGTTCCTTAGCCTCCTTAAGACCAAGACCTGTGAGCTCCTTCACGAGCTTAACGACTGCGAGCTTGCTTGCGCCAGCTGCCTTGAGGACTACGTCGAAGCTGCTCTTCTCCTCTGCTGCGGGAGCGCCAGCTGCGGGACCTGCTGCTACTGCTACTGCTGCAGCGGCGGGCTCGATGCCATATTCGTTCTTAAGGATCTCAGCGAGTTCGTTTACTTCCTTTACAGTGAGGTTAACAAGCTGCTCTGCAAATGCTTTCAAATCTGCCATTGTCGTATAGTTTTTTTTGTTTTTTTAAATTGAAATTACTCTTTGTTGGAAAGGGTTTCCAAAACACCATGGAGAATGTTGCCACCACTCTGAAGGGCTGAAACAACGTTCTTCGCAGGGCTCTGGAGAAGAGCGATGATATCTCCGATAAGTTCGTTCTTGCTCTTGATATTGGAAAGGACATCCAACTGATCCTCGCCAACATATACAGATTCCTCTACATAGGCACCCTTCAGCATAGGAAGAGTATCCTTCTTATCGCGGAATTTTTTGATCAGCTTAGCAGGAGCATTACCTGTGTTGCTGAGAAGGAGAGTAGTCTCGCCATGGAGAAGATCATAAAGACCGCTATAGTCCTTATCGCTTGCCTCGAACGCCTGCTTCAGAAGAGTGTTCTTAACGCAAAGCATCTTGATATCCTCACCAAAACAAGCACGACGAAGGGCACTTGTCTTTTCAGCATCGAGACCTGCAGTCTGTACGAGGTAGACAGAGCTGTACTCGTTCAGCTTGTCACCTATATTAGCAATTATTATAGCTTTATCTTCCTTTTTCATTTCTTTGCTTCTTTAAAGATTATTCGGCAACAGATTTAGGCTCGACCTTCACGCCGGGACCCATTGTGCTTGAAAGATAAATGCTCTTAATATATGTGCCTTTGGAAGTGGCGGGCTTGAGCTTTATCAAAGTATTGATAAACTCCTTAGCATTGTCGCGCATCTGATCGGCAGTAAATGATACTTTACCTATTGAAGCGTGAACGATACCAGTCTTGTCCACCTTAAAGTCAATCTTACCCTGTTTTACTTCCTTAACAGCCTTAGCCACATCCATAGTGACTGTACCGCTCTTAGGGTTAGGCATCAAGCCACGAGGACCGAGGATACGACCCAAGGGACCAAGCTTACCCATTACAGAAGGCTGTGTGATGATTACATCAACATCAGTCCAACCTTCCTTGATCTTCTGAAGATATTCATCAAGACCAACATAGTCGGCACCGGCTTCTTTAGCTGCCGCTTCTGCGTCAGGACCGCACAACACGAGCACTTTAACCTGCTTACCTGTACCGTGGGGAAGCGATACAACGCCACGCACCATCTGGTCAGCCTTACGGGGGTCAACACCAAGGCGAACATCGATATCGAATGAAGCATCGAACTTCTCGAAAGAAGCATCCTTCACTTTCTCTGCTGCCTCTGCAAGGGTGTATTCTTTTCCCGGCTCAATCTTCGATAAAGCTAACTTTTGATTTTTTGTCAGTTTTCCCATTTTCTTGAAGATTTTTAGTTAAGTTCAGGGAAATTACCCTTAACAGTTATACCCATGCTTCTTGCTGTACCTGCAACCATACGCATTGCAGAATCCAAAGTAAAACAGTTCAAATCCGGCATCTTGTCTTCAGCAATTGTCTTTACCTGATCCCAGGAAATCTCAGCTACCTTCTTACGGTTAGGCTGAGCAGAACCGCTCTTTAGCTTAGCCACCTCTTTCAGCTGAACAGCTACCGGAGGAGTCTTTACTACAAAGTCAAAGCTCTTGTCTGAATAGTAAGTAATTACTACAGGAAGAACTTTTCCTGCCTTGTCCTGAGTACGGGCATTGAATTGCTTACAAAATTCCATGATATTGATACCCTTGGAACCGAGCGCGGGACCTACGGGAGGTGACGGGTTGGCCGCGCCACCTTTAATCTGTAATTTGATCTGTCCAGCAATTTCTTTTGCCATTGTTCTACTTTTTTTTGAATGTTTTTAGATCGAAGTCAAATAACTCTCATGCCGTAACAAACATCAGATTTATTCTCTCTCGACCTGGGAATTTTCCAACTCAAGATCAGTGGGTCGGTCAAAAATCTTAACCTCCACCTTAATCTTCCTTTTGTCACTCATTACCTCTTTGATCACACCGCGGAATCCACTGAAAGGACCCACATTAACCTTTACGACCTCTCCTACTACATAAACATCAGTAGCTTCAGCCTGAGGCTGGCGCAAATCATCGGCAGTTCCCAGCATCTTCATCACTTCGCTCTCACGCAAAGGTACAGGCTTCGAGGCCTTCTCCCTTCCACGCAAAAAATCAATGACATTAGTCGTATTTCTTAGCTCATACACTACCTCACCGGTAAGCTGTGCCTTTACAAACACATACCCGGAATAGAGTGTACGCTCCTTCAATACTTTCTTGCCATTGCGAGTGGTATAAACTTTTTCAGTGGGAATCAATACCTGTGAAACAAAATTACCAAGATCGGTATTACGGATTGCTGCATCCAATACCTCTTTGACCTTTGCTTCCTTTCCTGAGATGGCACGAAGAACGTACCACTCCTGCTTATTTTCAGCCATTGAAATCCTATCTTTAAAGTTTAAAAACTGATACTGTAAATCAACTCCATCAGAAGATTAAATATCTTATCAACAGCCCAGATGAATATAGCCAGAATGATGGAAGCAATCAAGACCAGCACCGAACTATTGATGAGTTGTTTCTGAGTCGGCCAAGAAACCTTATAGACGAGCTCGTCATAAGACTCCTTAATATCCTTGAATAATTTCATATTTCTATTGATTGGCACGGGAAGAAAGACTCGAACTCTCGACACCCGGTTTTGGAGACCGGTGCTCTACCAACTGAGCTATTCCCGTGTATAAAAGGGGATCTCTCGGCAAGGTCCTCAAGACCCCCTTTTTATCGAGTTTGTGTTATAGTCAACTATTAGTCCAATACCTGAGTGATCTGACCTGAACCTACTGTACGGCCACCCTCACGGATTGCGAAACGAAGACCCTGATCCATAGCTACCGGAGTGATGAGCTTAACATCGATCTCTACGTTATCGCCAGGCATTACCATCTCTACGCCTTCGGGAAGAGTGAT
>JAAVFG010000023.1 GCA_014800895.1 Bacteroidales bacterium | reverse complement strand
ATTGACGCATTTCGGCACTGCGGTCGCATGAAAAAAGGCGCGACTCCCTTTTCGCTTATCTGCTTTAGTCGGCTCTGGTAAACCGTGAGTTTCAAATAAGTGGAAAGCGGTCAGCGCCCGATCGGGTGCAACCTACCTTTCGACTTATTACGCGGAACTCAAAAGTGAAATTTACCAGATTTTACTAAAGCCGTGTAATTAGTCAAAGCTAATTGCTATGTCGTGAGTCAGTCGAATAGTCGGTGATCTCTGTTGCAAAGTTAGCGAATAGTTAGGAGATTCACAACACGCTGCCGCTTTCCGACTGCAAAATTAGACTGCTATATGGAAATATTACTTCCGAATAAATTAAGATTTCAAATAACTTCCATTTTCAATATACGACGGTTACTTATTTCATGAGTTTACCATCATTAGACAACTTTTTAGGCTAAGACAATTTGAACTATTACGGATTTTAAGAGAGTTCAAATATTCCCATTTTTCTATGCCATAAGAAGTTATACCAGAAGCCATTTGTAAGCAGCACAGACATTAATGACTTGTCCGTGAACATCCAACCCACGCTCCTCATAGGCTGTAAGCAAGGTTAATTTATCACATTTAAGCGATTTTCCGGCTTTTATCAAAGCAGAGGTCTCTCGATTGAGTGTTTTTTCAGAAGATATATCATAAGATACCTGCACAAGTTCAACAACCGTTGCTCGATGGCATACCACAAAATCGACTTCGTAGGAGTCAGTTTTGTGGTAATAGATGTCATGACCGGTTCCATATCTTCTGCATAATGCCAGATAAACTAAGGCTTCGAGCCGCCATCCCAAATTGTCTTTTGCAAATGCAGCCTTCCTTGCATTCATAAGAGATACGTCTATGGGATAGCATTTGGCGTTACGAATCCGCTCGCTACTCTTAGGTGAATATTTGCGCAACTGTTTCAGAAGATAGGCCTGATAGAGATAACCTACATAATTCTCTACCGTTTTATCGTTTTTGAAATTAAAAATCTTTTGCAATGCTGCATAAACAACTTCGCATGGAGCATTATTCATCAGATGATGGGATAATGACTTAAAGGTGTCTTTGTATCTTACCTTAAAACGTTGCACAATATCTCTTTCCAGAATATTCGACACCAGTGTGTCTACGTATTCATCAGCGATTTCTTCACCACTGATTATCTCAGGAAAGCCACCAACCTCCATATACCTGTCAAATGCACGGCGAAGCAAGGCATCCGTTTTAGTAGATAGATTCGTGGTCTCCACTTTCTCCATTTCGCAAAACTCACCGAACGAAAACGGATATAATTCTATTTCATTATAACGTCCGGTGAGATATGTTGAGAGTTCGCTACTAAGCAATTTCGCATTACTACCGGTTATTATCACCTTTATGCCATGTCTAAGCAATCTATTGACAAATAGATGCCATCCTTCTATATTCTGAGCCTCATCGAGAAATAAGTGAGTAAAATCTCCATAAATCTGATACAAGCATTTTAGGACATCATTTAAATCATCTGCGGACAAACGAATCAAACGCTCATCGTCAAAATTCACATAAGCGAATTTTACCTGCGCTCTATTTAGAACATTGAAACACAATGTTGATTTTCCACTACGACGCACTCCGATAACCACTTGAGCTTTTTTACTCTCAAGCTTTATCAAAGCTTCTTCCTTACGCTTGCAAAAGCTCTGAGAACGAAGTGTATCCAACTCTTCTTGTTGGTCACGTAATATTTCAAGTAATACTGATGCATCCATATTGTCGTAATTATATGGTGTAAAGATAAGCAAACTTCGGTAAATCGGCAAATTTACACATCCCAAACTTCGGTATTTCGACGTTTTAAAGGTATCATAACTTCGGTAAACCGAAGAAATTGGATATCACAAACTTCGGTATTCAAATGTAACCCAACTATAATCACGTTGTCTCATTGGATTGGAGGTACTATGAATACTTTATCATGTGTAGAGTCAACTGAAAACTGTAAAAATAACTAATAACTTCTCTACAGAAACGCGGCGACATGGTGGATATTCTCTATTCTCGCCATGAAGGCGGGGTGACTCGTCCGCTTTTATTTTTTATGGAAACTCAGTGATTTCCAATCTTGTGCGGAGCGAAAGAGTATACTTACTTAATATCCTGAATTGAGAATAATCTTTGTATATGCCCGCTTTCCACCATATCGGTTACCGGAAGATGATGAAGCGCGCCATCATCCACCAGAGCGATACTGTCACACATACGAAGTGCCACATCCAGTTCATGAGTTGAGAAGAGGATACACTTACCTTTTTCGTGTGCAAGAATGCGAAGTAGAGAGACGAGTTCATAGCGGTTTGGCATATCGAGGAAGGAGGTGGGTTCATCAAGTAGCATTATCGGTGTGTCTTGAGCCAAAGCCCGTGCGATCATAATACGCTGACATTCCCCGTCGCTCATGGTGTCCATTGTACGCTTCGTATAACCCTCCATCCCTACCGAGTGAATGGCATCCGACACAATATTTCTGTCGATATCCTGCATCTTGCCTATCCAGTTGGTGTAAGGGGCGCGACCGATGGCTACGACATCCTCACACCTCAGATTTGGAATCCGTGTTCGTTCAGTAGTGACAAACGCGAGAGACTTGGCGAGTCCGCCGGGAGAGAGCGAACGTATATTCTTGCCACAAAGTATTATGTCTCCGGAATATTGTCTGTTCAGTCCGGCAATCGCCTTCAGAAGGGTCGATTTGCCTGAACCGTTACGCCCGATAAGAGCAGTCAGTTCTCCTTTGTCGAAAGATGTATTCACCTTGTCGAATAGGGTACGGGAGCCGAAGCTTATTGAGAAATCCTTTAGATGTATCATGCAGTAATGGATTTGTTGCGAAGCACCACCCATACTACCACGGGGATACCGAGCAGTGCGGTAATAGCATTGACAGGCAGTGTGAATAACTTGGAAACGAGGTCGCAGAGCAGAAGGACGGACGCGCCGGTAAGAATCGTACCGGGAATGAGGACACGATGGTCACTGTTGTCAAAGAGCATCCTCGTGACGTGTGGCATGGCGAGACCTATAAAACCGATGGGACCGCAAAAGGCAGTGACCGTTCCGGCAAGCAATGTCGTTGAGAGGAAGAGAAGTCCACGGGAGCGCCGGATATTCAGTCCCATAGTCACGGCATACTCCTCGCCAAAAAGGAGCAGGTTGAGCGGTTTGATGGTTATAACCGCCACAGCAAGTCCAATAATCACCGCCGGCACAAGGACATAAAGCTGAGACAGGGTGACATCACCGAGCGATCCCATAGTCCAGATGACAAAAGCCTTTAGCGACTCTTCCTTGCTGAGATATTGGAGAATCTGCACTATCGCACCGACTCCCGACGAGAACATCATGCCGAGAATGAGGATCACCATAATATCCTTGATATGGTGTCCGACGGCAGCGATAACGATGAGGACAGCCGCAGACCCGACCCATGCGGCTCCGGCAATGCCGAGTGATGCGAAGGAAGCCGAAAGACCGAATAGAGGCGCTCCGAGAATGAACAGAGCCACGCCGAGACTTGCGCCCGAGCTTATGCCAAGGACGTATGGTCCTGCCAGCGGATTACGGAAAAGAGTCTGCATCTGAAGTCCGCTCACTGACAGAGCCGCCCCGGCAAGCAGAGCCACCACCGCTTTTATGAGGCGAATGTTGAGAATGATTTTAGCTGTGGTCCGGGGACAGTCGCCACCGGTTAGTGCCGCCCACACATCGCCTAAAGGCACAGCGACAGCCCCCACGGACAGATCCAGCATGAACAGGAAGAGTGTGAGGGCTGCCAGAACAATGAAAAGAATTGATGTTCTTGTCCGCATTTCCGTAATCTCTATTTAAGTTGCTTATAATAGACGAAATCTTCTTCAACGAGTTCGGGATGAAAGATTTTTACAAGATCGCGCAGTAGAATATCGGGATTGACAACTGCAGATTCGTAATAGTCGTTGCCGCCTGCGGCATTTATCTTCAGATTGTTGTTCCATACATAGCCGTTACGGAAGCATCGGGTGTCGGAGAATTTCGGGCATGATCTCCTGAGTTCATCGAGAGAGTTAGCCATTCCTACATTAAGCCACATATCCACCTGGGAAGTCAGCTTATACGCTTCTTCAAGGTCGATAGGCATTGAAGCATTACCGGTGTTTTTCTTATAAATGTAGTCGCCTCCGGCATCCTTGACGAGCCGGGCGACATAGCTTTCGGTGGAAGGCATAAACCAGGAGTCTCCATAGGGAGTGTTGAGCATCACGGTGGGAGCATCGAGCACGGTATCGGCGACTCTCTTTTTAAGTTCATTGTACCTGACCGGGATGCCGCCAAAAACCTCTTCGCCTTCTTTACGTTTTCCGACAACCTCGGAAAGAGCTACCATCCATTCGGCTTTGCCAAGCGGTGATTCTTCGAGATAGTCACCGACATACATAAACGGTATACCCAATTCATTTAGTTTTCCTTCCATCGAGCTTGCACCGTTCACTCCGTATAGTAGCACAAGGTCCGGGTCGAGGGAAAGCAGCAGCTCATAATTGATGTTCCCTTCATAGCCTACGTCACCGATACTGTCACGTTTAGCGGCGATGACCGGATTGGAAATATAGTCTATGCCGGAAACCCCTACCACACGCCCGGCTTCGCCGACAGCATCGAGCATGGCTATATGAGTGGATGACATAGCTACAATTCGCGAAGCATCCCCTTCGAGCACCTGACCTGTGAATCCCTCGGGAGCAGACTCACCGCCTCTTGCTATGAAGAGCTGAGTGGTTATGCTGTCCGCACCCTGCCACGGATTAGTGACAGTAATGATTGAGCTTTCATTTCCGTCAGCGCCCTTGATACAGAAGCCGGAGGCATATTGCGGGGTATAGAGAGGATTGCTGAAATCTGTTATATCAGATTTGTGTTTTGTACATCCAACGGTCAGAAGAACTAAAAATATAATTGATATTAATTTATTCATTCATTTATCTATATGTTACATGACCTGAGCCAAAGAACTCAGGTCATGCTTAATTATTTTAAGGTCATGCTTAATTATTTTATAAGAACTTTTCTGGAAGAATCGTTGGATTTCCATATATAGATTCCGGGAGGAATACCAATCCAATTTCCATATTCGACATTTCGTTTCACACAAATGCCATTCATTGAATAAAGATTCCCCATTATAGATGAGGAGTCGGCAGGAATCCGGTTTATTCCTGATAGTGTTTCACCTTCAGGGAATAAGGGTAACGACGGAAACCAATAATTCATGATCATCTCGTAGTCCCGGATTTTTTCTCCTTGTGGAGAATATCGACGGGTGATGTAAGTCGGAATACTGAACTCATGATAAAGCGCCATATACAACTCATCTGTCACCGGGTGAATGCCCATCGCACATCCGTACAACTTCCACCCCTCACCATCACCGGCAATATCTATAAATAATTCCTGAACACGCGTGTCACAATTGAATTTATAGATTTTAGTACCTGTGAACCAGCTGTCAGGTCCACCCTTCCAATAGAGACAGTTTTCTACCGATGAAGCTATGAAGGGATCCGGAGTCCACGCATACCATGAATTTGAGGGTGGATACATCCCTTCCGGAGTATCGATAACCTCATATTCCAAAGTTGCCGGATCAATACAAAGGAGTGCCCTATAGGCCGTCCCGGTACCTTTAAGATCCTTCGCTACCGAACACCACAGCCTTCCATCTTTGGATTCTACTACTGATCCGATACCTGCACCCTCTGCCACCACATCCATCGATATAACATCTATGACTGCATCAGTCTTAGGATCCACCACAAGAAGACCATACTGCTGGTGAGCTACGAATACTTTGCCTGCGGCTCTGACCATCATCCCGCATTGACCATGATAAAGCGATCCTGTAGGATCAGTATTGGGTTTGTCATTATCACCTCCGGCATTTGGATTGGAAGTGCCCGCTACCTGTCCGGTAATTTTGAAATTATCAAGGTCAAACACCCAGACTCCATTGCTTGAAGAAACGTATCCCTTGTGCGAGTCCACACCCACAAAACCTCTTCCATCGCACTGTGCCCCGGACGGGTCGATAAGACTCTGTTGGTGGAGAATCTTCATGGTTTTGGCATCGCAGACAGTGATACGTCCACCTGTGATCGTGGCGCCCGGGTCCTTCTCCTGTTTTGCTATAAGGTATAGTCTGCCGTTCCAAAGTGCTCCATACTGGTTAGTACATCCTAACTCCTTGCCAGGATTTTCGGCTTGCACAACGCGATATTTCCAGAAATTGCCATCCGGATCATCGGGCATAAGATAATTTACGGTTGAGTTCTGGTGACCATACCAATCTTCGTTAACCCATATTATCCCTTTACTATAGTCGGTTTCCTCGGCGAACATGCCGGCAGAAAAACTCAACAGGCAGAAAAAACTGCCGATCAATCGGTAAAGTTTCATTTCTTCAGTATTTTTGCAGTTCTGTTATTGCTGAAACGCACTATGTATATTCCGCTTGGCAGTTCTGACAAGGATGTGTATCTACGTCCATCCGTTCCGTAAATGGCAACGACATTTTCATTTCCGGAAATATCTGAAGATATCTCTTGAATTGACGACGACGGATTGAAATGCGCATAATTAAGTTCGTGCCATTGCTCGGATGCACCTGTGAATCCATCTATATCTCCCCTCACAGGACCATCAAGAAATGTATATTTCCAACCGTCTACACCATTATTGCGTAATTTTCGGGATGAATAGCCGAGTCCTGAATAACTCAATTCTTCGGAATCTATACCACCCACCCAATAGCTCCAATAACCGTCATACCAGCCGGCATTCCATCTTTCATTCTTAAGATCGAGAGTCTCTTTAGGCTGCCACCAGTCATAGTCATAAGCCGGATAACCATATACCTTCGCATTGATGGGATGCTCGATTATGCGTGTATCTACAGCTTCATTTATGGCTCGGCGGCAGAATGTAGTGGTAAAATTACCGGGAGCCGAGGTCTGACCCATAAATTCATTTGGCGAGAAATAATCGAAGCTGACGCGGCCATCATTTTTCGCCCCATCGAAATCATATCCTATTTTATTTGCCAATGATCCTTTCGACGGATTGAAATAACCTATGCCGTCGACAGTAGAGCCCATAGACCCTGTGAATTGGGTGAATAACAGTAGATCAGGGCATTCCGCCACTATTCCGCGGAATAATTGCTCGCCACTCGGTCCTTCCCCTTCAAAATCACCGTCATTCCAACGGAATCCCCATACGTAAGCCTCTTTGGGTCCATCATCGGCAAACTGCACCACGAGCGCGGCACGGTTTGTACCTGATCCTGCCCAATGTTCGATTTTATCCCAGTCAATCACCCAAGCGCGGGCCATAAGACCCGCGCAGGCGATTGCTGAAAGTGTGACAATATGTCTTGCTTTCACGAAGTTCAATTTACATTATTATGAATTTTACTTTTCTCTTACCTGAATTATCGGTAAGCACGTATGCTCCTGAATCGAGACCCAGATAGACACTGCAATCATCACCGGCTGCAGTGAACGCTGCTGCAGGCTTACCGCTCATGTCATAGACCATGAAATCTGTGCCATCAAGGTTTCTGACTCTGACACGACGTCCGTTGATACTGATATCGCCATCGGCAATTTCCGCAACTCCTGAAGTTGTGTCGTCAGCGATGGTAAGAGGCACATCAACGATAGATGGTACACCATTAGAATGAGCCATAAGTGTCAGATTGCCATTACCCGCCTTCTTAGGAGTGATCGTGACTTTATTACCGTCAAGCGATACGTCGGCAATATCTTCAAGATCTTCTGCATTGAGGATTCTGTAACCGATATTATGATCATTATTATCTTTATCGGTAGCATTGATCAAGAACTCTACAGGATCATAAGAAGCTGCGGCTCTGGATTCCGACTCAGTGTGCGGAATTGTGATAGAGACAGGATCAAGAGAAGCAATCTCAGGAGCATGTGCATCCGGGAAGATCGGAAGAGCCGGGAACCAATAGTAGTCCTTAAGTCTTACCTGCGAAAGTATGTCGCCTGTAGAAGCATCAATGAAGTTATACCAGTTGTAGCGGTAATTTCCGCTCGGGGCTGTGGTGGTGGCGAACAATATCGAATTATTGCGGTGGTCGAGACGCATGGAGGCATACATCACTCTGGTCACATCTGAAGTCACACCCTGCTGGGTTGGCAATGTGAAGAACGGCTTGATATTTTCTGCCTGTGGGTCGGCATCGATATCCCATTTGTAAATTACCGATCCGCTGCTTGTTATACCGCTTGAAGCACCGTTCCAATAAAGTATCCTGTCATTGAGGCCTGCAAAGAAATTGGTGGAACGCCATGATCCCCAGCTGCAACCTATCGTGCCCGGCACTGTGACCGTACGGATTTCCTCACCGGTGAGATAGTCTATTTCATGGAGGAGCGTTGTGCCCGATTCAGTGATACCTGCTGTTGATGCAAACCATACATTTCCTGATCCATCCTGCACAATACCCTGAACTCCTGTATCGCCGATGGTTCTGACAAGAGTGTCGGTGTCAATATCGATAATGTGGACACCTACCCCCTGCTGGATAGCATACGCATATTTACCGGCAAGCACCATATCGCCCACCTGCTTGTTATAGAGAGCCTGATTGTTGCCGATATCAGAAGATCCGCTTTGCGTATCGTTACCGATTCCTTTGATTCCGCTTGATTCGAGTGTGAATACACCATCCTCGAAATGAAGCACTCTTATGCCTGCGTGAGAACCGATGTATGCTTTTTCAGGTGTAACACCAAGACAAGCGCGTCCGTCGCCACCTATTTCATCAAATTCAGCAAGGGTCTTCAGTGTTTTGGCATTTGCCACGACAAGACGACCTCCGACTTTACCTCTTATGTCGCCCTGATCGTGTTCCTGCTTAGACATGACAAACAGCTTGTCACCGAAAATCATACCGTACTGCGAGGTTGCTCCAAAGCCTTTGTCCTCATTCTGACGTGCATAAGCTCGGTAGATGATCTCTTTGTCACTCTCTATCAATGGACTTGTGAGGTAGTTGATAGAACCGTTCTTGTGAGTGAACCATTCCTCATTAAGCCAGAATGTTCCGTCGGTGTAATCATTGGCCGCCACTTTTTCATAGTCGCGAACCGTAACATGATAAGTCTTCTTAATGTCAGGATTCTCTACCGATTTCAGGACAAGGTCAAACTCTCCGGGACGGTAAGTGACAAGTTCTGTGAACTTCTCTGATCCTCCTACTGAATAAGCATTCGCCATATTCTCTACTGTAGCATTCTCTATGCTGAGAGCTACACCACGGGTTGCGGCATCCGCCGGTTCCACGCGGGTGCGCAGTGCTGCAATCTCATTGACTTCAAGATCAAGGGTATTCCCTTCGATTCCCTCGAGATATACGGAAGTGACAGGATTGGGGTTGACGGTGAATCCGAGCAGACCCTCAATTTTTTCATCAAGAATGGATTTTATGACGAATATTCTGTCCTTAGCTCCGGAGTTCACGGTGATTGCATTGAGCCAGAACTCGTAAGCACCGTTATCCATATCTTGATAATATGGATTGATCTTGTTACCTGTGTCGTAGGTATCCATATCCACTTCGTAGACCCTGAAACCTGTATATGTAGCATCCGCAGGTTCATATTCAACAAGATCTTTAAGCGATGTTGCATTAAGCTGTCCAGCCACATTGACCATGGTGTCTTTTATCTTGGTTATGGGCTTGACGGGTGCGACTATCGAGCAATCGAAGGTTTGTTTATTATCCAGCCAGAATAAATTATCCATACCCTCCGGTGCAGAATTTCTGGTCGAAACCGAAAGTTTGATAGTCATATCGTAGCATTTGGGATCACTCTGGACAAATCTTTCGATAGCCGGTGTCACTGCAACCATTGCACAACCATCGCTGAAATTATTTGTAGCGGAGGTGGTGACTACATATGGACGTGATGGATTCATAGTGACTGTGACATCCTTCGCCCCGTATGCACCTCCGCGTACCCATACCGGCAACGCCATGTCGTCAGCGATCGGAAGTTGGTAGGACGCCGGAATCCATGCACCCAATTTTTCTGCCGATGGAATATAGAATAGATATTCCGGTTTTACAGGCTCTTCAGAAGATGTATATTCCAGATATACGACACTTCCCGAGTTGAGATTCTTGTCAGAAGTTATATGCCATTTCAGATCCTGAGCATCCAAGCTGTAATGGTCATATGTCTCAGAAAGTGTTCCCTTGTCAAGGTTATCATATCCGTAACCGCTTTCAAGTGCATAAAAACGGGAATCTGCATCAGCTACTTTTGCGATGATCTGTTCAGCTGTTTCGCCTGGAGTGAAATTCACGCCCCATACAAGATGATCGACACCTCTCATGGAATCGTTCCAGGAAACGAGCAGAGCACAGTGAAGAGGACCTTCACCAACATTATATTCGATTTTCTCGAAATCTACAAAAGAGTTCACCACTGAGGGAGCGACGTACTGAGGAATAGCAAATGTTTCGGATACCAATGTATTTTCAGCGTTGTAGTTCAGTTTCAGCACCGCTTCGGTAACATCTGAAGGAATACTGATGTTGAAATTTCCTGTGACTGCCTCAATCACGATCTCTTTCTCCTCATTGCCGTAACTGATGGTAGCTGTAGACTTGCCGATCAGATAGCTATTATTAGCCTCAAGGAATTGCAAAGGCATATCCTTGCCATAAGTGAGATCAACAGTGCCTTTCAGAATAATAGTGCCATCTTCAGAAGTTGTCACTACATCCTTTACACTAATTCCGTCAGGGGTTGCCTCCGAAATATCAGACCTGCTCCAATAGTTCTTGGCAGCATAGAGATCCTTAGTGCCGGTAGGAACTACAACCGGCGCCCACTGGTTAGTTGCTGTGCGCCATGTGTAAGTAGCCACAGTGACAGGAGAGGTTTCACATGAATATATGGTGATATCCGAACAACCGTTGATAATATCAGTAGTGTTGATACTTGTCGGTCCGGAGGGAATAACAAGCTCTTTAAGCCCTGTGCTTCTGAATGCCGATGCTCCCAATGTCTTGATGCCTTCCGGAAGTCTGACATATTTGAGATTCGGGTTGGATGAAAATGCATACGTGCCGATTGATGTGCACGCCGACGGCACCACAATTGAATCAATACTACAATTTGCAAAAGCATAACTGCCTATAGATTTAACTCCATCAGGCAGATCGAATTGTTTAATTGAAGCACATTTCCTGAAGGCATAGTTGCCGATAGAAGTCACATCCTTACTCATCGTTACCGAGGTCAGGTTTTCGCAACCGTCAAGAACATAATTGGGGATTGCAGTCATATTCTCGGGGAAATGGAATTCAGTAAGCTGCAGGCAGTTGCTGAATGCCTCGGAACCTATTGTCGTAACGGTAGACGGGAGTTCTATCTTCAATGACGTACAACCTTTGAACGCAGTCGAACCAATTTCCGTGATATTTGCCGGGAATTCAAAAGATGTAAGCGCCGAACAGTTCTGGAAACAGTATGAAGGAATTTTAGTAGCCGATGCCGGGAATTTTACCGACTTCAGTTTCTGACAGTTCTGGAAAAGCGTTGTGCCGAGAGTGGTGATATTGTCGCCCAATGAGATAGCTTCAAGAGCTGTGGCGTAGGCAAAACAGTTATTATCAACTTTTGTCAGCGTTGAAGGCAGACTTACTTTCGTAAGAGAGGGTGTCTGGAAAAATGCCCTTTCGCCGAGTGCTGTCACTCCTTCCGGAATGTCAATATTTGTGATGCCGGAATAAGAGAAAGCGTATTTACCAATCTCAGTGATAGAAGCCGGAAGTATCACCTCACCGAGTGCCTTACAGTCGTTAAATACATATGCTCCTATGGCGTTTACGGATGCTATTATATCCACTTTCAGCAATTCTGACGCACCGTAGAAAGCGCTGTCATTAAGAGCCGTGACCGTGAAATCTTTCTCCTGATAGCTGACTTTGGCGGGTATGGTGATGTTTCCTGTGTAACCGACCTTGTTAGCTGCCGAGATAAGTTCTCTTGTCGGCTTGCCATCGAATTTGCAGTATGTGGCGGTAACGGTGTTCTCAGCTCCGACAGAAGTGACCCTATAGGTCATGC
Organism: Bacteroidales bacterium; assembly: GCA_014800895.1. Lineage (GTDB taxonomy): Bacteria > Bacteroidota > Bacteroidia > Bacteroidales > Muribaculaceae > Lepagella. The sequence continues at coordinate 120,468 of JAAVFG010000023.1, read as the reverse complement.
CGTTATATTTGAATATGTCGCCGTTATGGACTTCAATAAGCTGCTGCTGGATTTTAGCGAATTTTTCCCATCCGGTGTCATTCTTATAATCATTTTCAAATCCCGACGGGATGTGAAGAGTAGTTTCGGCGACATCTCCGAAAGTATCATCTTCAATCGGGAGCGGATATGTTGATCCGCAATACACATCTGTGAGCGCGTTGCAATCACCGAAAGCTCTTCCTCCTATTGATTTGATAGTGGCGGGAATCTCTATAGTTTTAAGTGATTCACACTTTCCAAAAGATTCTGCGCCAACCGTAGTCACATATTCGGGGAAGTTGATTGCAGTTATTTTTCCTGCTTCATAGAAACAACTGTCGGAAACGGCAGTCACTTTGCTTGAGAATACGGGGGTATCAAGAGACTTGATGGATGCAAAAGCGCCTGTGCCTATTTTGCCGATGTTGTCGTAGCTTTCACTCTGACCGTTAACGGTAAGTTTGGAGATACCTGTATTTCTGAAAGCATATTTGCCGATATTGGTCACAGACAGAGGAAGATCTACTGCAGTGACACCTGTCATGCCGTCAAAAGCATAATCATCCACCTGAGCCACATTATATGTGATCTCCTCATCAACAAATGTGGCGGGCACAGTTATATTTCCTGAATATGAAGCCTCCCCCTCTTTGGGTGCCACAAGCGCCACTGTCTTATTTGAATAATCAAGAAGTCTATAGCACAAGCCTTGATATTCAAACTCTGTTTTTGCACCTTCGGGGATAATCGCCGGTGCAGCCACAAACTCTTTCCAGTCTCTCGGAATCATATCAAGAGAGAAGTTCCAGCCATCCCAGCTACCATCCTGCAGCACGCGCCCGGATGCTCCCCAGCCTGAATAGGAGAACATACTTTTATAATCATCCTTCACCCAGTAGCTCCAGTAGCTAATATACCATCCGGCGCCCCAAAGGTCATCTTTATCGACAGCTTCCCAGTCATCATAGTCGTAGTCTGACGAACCTCCTTTATCGGGATCATACCCGCGAGGATGGATGAAGACTCCGTTTGGCGTCCTGTACTCCTGATTGTCTTTCGTATCAATCAAGCCTATATCGCCATCGTTGTCTGTATCCCATCCGAATCCGTTGATTGTGTAACCACCAAGAGGATCAGTCGGAGAGGAAACGTTGGTGTACTGGATTAGTGTGTANAGNCGNGGATAGGCAGCTACCACNGNCNTGATCATATCGGCACCGGTGGCGAGACCGTNCCAACGGTAACCGAAAACCAATGCGTTCTGCTCTTTATCATCATTCCACTGAATGACGAGGGCGGCTTTATTCTCACCTTCACCAGCCCAGAACTTAATCATGTCCATTGTGAACTCTCCGTCGGGAGCCGGCATATCATCGGGTATGTACCAGTCGTACTTTAAATCCGCTTTTACCCCACGCTTATCCGGCGCGGATGAAGAGCTCACTCCTTGCTTCGTAGAGGGGAGCCTGACTATATCCTCCCTGCGGTCCGGATAGTTGGCAATCGCATAGCCCACTCCTGAAANCAGAGCGGCAATGGCGATCAGCATAATGCTTAACTTCTTCATAGATGTTAAAGTTTTTGATTTGAATATTAATTATTTAGTTTAGCTAAGTTGCTATTTTATTTATCTTGATTATTTCAAATATTCCCAAGTCATAATGGAGCCGGGNTGCCGGGCAATGCTATGTGAAGATCCTGAGCTCGGCTTAATTCTGTGGAAGTTTCACCAAGCCAACCGCAATATTGGTTGAGACCGGTATAAACCCGTATGAAATCCACGCCGGGCAAGTCTACAGGATTCCCTTTAGAGTCTACAGCCCAAGAGATGTCGAATGAGTTGAGGTCTTCANATTCGTTAGGGTGATTGTCAACATATCCCCAGGGATAGCTATANAGCACATAATAAGCACCATAACCGCTTATGTCCTCACCATTTGGAGCTAATAAAGATCCGCGGAATGAGAGGGACTTTTCATTAATCCATTTGGGATAATAATCCTGATTATGGAAGATATTTTTTGCCATAAAGCCGTTGCCCCCTAAATTGTCGCTCCATCGGATGTAATAAATATCGTCGAGGCTATTGTCCTCATCGGCNACNATTTCNCTNTTAGGATCAGGACGATGGTANGTTATCTCATATCCATGNCGAGTGGCNNCAGAGTTATATTCACTTCCGGCAAGTTCNTACCATTCATCATCGGGGAGACCGTTACAGTTCGNATCATAACTNACCATNACAATGCCCGGCTCAGCNGACCCACCCTTTTTTTCGGGCTGTAATAACTCGTAAAANCAGTTGCCCCATATTCTGAAGTCTTTCTCNCCGGGGATATTGATGACGGTATGGTCGAACCCGAACGTCACATAACCTCCGTATCCGCCAAGTGTAATCATAATGTCGTTTGTGCCTGATATAGATTCTTCCGCTTTCTGNAGAATATCGGCNTATGTGTTCCCTTCTTCATATCTCGGCATCTCGTTGACAAACTGACCCGGNGCNGGNCANTATTCATATACTCGCGATATATATGGACTGTACTCTATCTCTTCATGGAGCACATGAATATCAAAAGAGAAGTCGTAAGGTGTTTCCGGGTCGATAATTTTCAGTTCTACTTTATAATCACCCTCTTCACCGGCAAGAAAGATATAATCCTTATTTTCACTGACAAGTTCTCCATCTATATACCACTCATACCGTTCACCTGTTAGCGCCGGATGAAGGTCGAGTTTTTGCATCCTCTGGACGTAGTAGACATCATCTATTCCGAGGTTGACCATGGGAATATCTGCATTACATCCACAAAGAAGCAATCCAAATATTGAGAAGTATAATGATCTTTTCATTTTGTAAGGAATGTTATATGAGCCGGAATATCCCCGGTACGCACACTCCATTTTTTATATCCGTCGGGACTAAAGCAATAGAGNGTGCCGGATGAAACATAGTTCTTGGCATCCGTNACGAATATATCGCCGGTTTCGGGATGGACTGCGATTCCGTATGGAATGGTTATATCCTTTTCTGTGCCGTCTTTTATAAAATTATCGGATAATATTTCCTTCGTGCGCACGTCTATTACTCCGTATGTTATCGTATTAGAGGCTGTATAATTNTTCCATTCGGTGGCGTAATAGTACATTTTATCCCCAAAGAATGCCATATTTGAACATGCCACCGGGATTGTGTCGGTCACGATCATTTGATTGAATCCGGGCTTTTTCTGCATGACATACAATCTTGACGGGCGATACTGGTAATCCCCACGCGATGTCACCCATAGCTTGTTGTACTTATCCTTTTTTAGTCTGTGCAGATTGATTCCTACAGGTATCTGTTGAACNTGCTTGAAGTCAACCATCTGAATAACTGACACGGTGTTATCGTAATTCGGNGCTCTGTAGCCTCCGGAATTTGCCACATACATGTAATCATCCACAATCTCCATTTCTTCCGGCTGATAGCCTACGGAAACTTTGCGGGTTACGGAAAGTGATAACGTGTCTACCTCATACACNGCTCCCTTGGGTGCATTCGGATCAATAAGCACGGGACCAACGTATGAACTGACGTANGCCTTGCCACGATGAAATCTGATATATCTGCAATTAGGTATGTCGACCTGTCCCAATCTGATTCCTGACCGAGCATCAAGCACNTCTACTTTATGCGAGCAGTTAACCACCACATATAGTTTACTGCCATATATCTGAATGTCATTTCCGACATCACCAAGNTCTTTAATCACATTAGGATTTTTTTCTGCATANAAGTTTCGGGAATAAAGACCGGTGTAATAGTCATAAAAGTCAAGGGTACATTTATTAGATCCCATGTTACCCTCATTGACGAGATAGAATCCCCGGATTCTGTCACCGGGACGTTCGTCTCCAATGATGTCATACTCCGTCGGCACCACAAGTTCGTCCTCACGACAACTTGTGGCGACCAACAGGAGCGGCAGAAAATATAAGAAAAACTGTTTTATTGTCATATTTCTACAGTAAGAGTAAATCTGTAATTACGTTTTGGCATNGGNTAATTGAGAATNACATCATAGTCCTGACTAAGAAGATTATTGANCTCAATCAGNCCGCGCAAGCTGACTCTTCCCAACTTNAAATCTTTGCTCACGGAAATATCCGANGTNTACCANGGNTGAGTGTANTTGTANCTGATATTNTCNTGNTGATTGTATCNTTCNCCNACATATATCCANGAGTAATTCAGACCCCACCCACGCCATTGNGCATTTNCTACGGCTGCCCCGGAGTGACGGGGAATATAGGGGATCTGGTCACGATAATAATTATCAGCCGGATTTGTTATGTCAATAGCTCGTTGAAATGTGTATTGTCCCCGAACCGTCAGATATAAATCCTTATNCGGNTTAANAGTCAGCAATCCTGTAAGGTCAATGCCGCGAATATCAACAAGNCCTAAGTTAAGCATNGTCCANCGAAACTGTTGTCCTTTAGGATATGCTACAATCTTATCTTTGACACGATTATAATAGATATCGGCACTGATGCGGGCNCCTGATATAATAGAAGAAGAGTTATGCTCGTATAGAAGTCCTATGTTATATTGAGTGACGCGCTCCGGCGATAGTTTTGAATTCCCCATATCGGCATAATAGAGATCATTGAATGTAGGCATTCTAAATGATTGTTTATAAAACACTCTGATAGAAAAGTCNTTGTTTCGCAATGGGTAGCCGTTCATGAATACTGCGGGAGAGAATACATGCTTATCTGACGGAGCCTGCTGCCCTTTAATNCTGTCATGTATGAAAGTCCCTAANGCGCTCGCTTGAANCTTAAATCTGTCAAGATTNAGAGCGGTCGCCNCGGATANATATTGAGAAATTCGNTCGGGCTTTACGAAATCATAGACATCTGCGTCAAGAGTATTCCACATAAAGTCATAGCTTGCAGATATTCTCCAAAAGTCGGTTATTGCATATTCATTAGCTGAGGAAAAATAAATCTCTTTTTGCTTGTANAGGTTGTCAATCTTCACCTGCTTGTCATCGTTGTTTACATAGTGAGTCCTATAAAACGCATATTTTATGTTATTCAGAGTCGTGAATTTCCCAAAATATCCGGTATAACGACCCTGNGCGAATGAGTTTGTATCCCATATTCGTTCCCCTCGTCGCCACACATTATTNACAATAGCCCCGGGGACACCCCTCTCGGAGTTATAATTATAGACCTTGAATGTCCATGAGCCATTATTAAGAGAGCCGTGGGTATTCAATTCTATTCGAGTGGCATTGATATCTCCGTTCTGTCGGGTGGCAATNGTATCGTAAGCCAGTTCTCCGGCTGGATTTACACGTCTGTATCTGAATTTATATTTGCCGCTCGAATTAATCCATTCNGCACTTAATGAGGCTGATACCCTTTGACTGAGTTTTAATTCCACCAGAGCCGAAGGGTTCAGTAAATCAAATGATCCTGTGCGGACCGTTGNTCTTGCATGATAAGTCTCTCCTTCGTCAAAANAAGGTGTACGGGTACGCATATAAATAGTGCCGGCGGATCCAAAATCTTTAGCAGGTTGCAATATTTCACTTTTCTGACCATTATATAGTGATAATGCTTCAATATTGTCAAGTGAAAACTGACCTAAATCGATTTGACCGTTCTGCGCATTGCCNAGTTCCACACCGTCATATACAACCCCGGTATGGTTTGTGCCCATTGAGCGGATATTGACTGTTTTAATTCCACCTACCCCACCGTAATCCTTAACTTGAACGCCTGAGAAATAGCGCAGCGCGTCTGCAACACTATTACTGTTCAATCTATGTAGTTCCTCACCCGACAGGGTCTGTGCCGGGATAATGTCGTCATTAGGTTTTCGCGCTGTTACTACAACTTCCTCAAGCTGTCGGCTAACAGTGTCAGGAAGAATGGTTGCGGCAAGCCCCAAAGGGTAAAAGTAAAGTATCGCTACTGATAGCAATATATATTTCATGCTTCACGTCTGTAGGTTAATACTCAGAATATAAAATCCCGTCTGCGTACTAACAGGATGTACACAGACGGGAATATGAGTTAACCTCTATAACGAGTGCTAATATAAAATTGAATCCTTATTAGGAATCAATAACCTGCCCATAGTCCCGTAGGCACAATCATGTTTACGAAAATGGCAGGTCTTCTGACTTATCCCGGTTCTATCGCGCCTTCCCGGTCGTTNGGTGACCAGTGGCAAGTTGCGAAAAACCTTGTNCAGTAACGAATATACATCGTCAAAGAACGGGGAATTACAGCAGCGGGTACTGTCGAGGAATTTCACCTCATTCCCTTTTGATGCTNCTTCACGCCTCCACNCTNGGACGGCAAAGCAACCATTTCNGTCGCAAAGATACTACAAATAATCCTCACTACCAAATAAATTATTTTTCTAATGACAAGCTATGCAATAGTCGTGTCCATCATCTTAATAGTCATCTTTCTCTATGGCGGCATTCGCAGACACATCAAAGGAGCAGTAGCCAAGTATGGCTTCTACGCATCTATCCGGTGCATTTGCTTTTATTCACTTTGCTTTGTTGAATAAACACCCACATGGAATGTGTCCGAAAGAATATCTCTATAATTCCAACGAGTTATCCTTTAACAGGAAGTCATAGATACTGATCATGGTTATTCCGGATTCGTTATGCAGCACAGGAGTGTATTCTCCAAGAATTATAATCTTCTTAAACGAGTCATCTATATTTCTCAGCGACTTTTCTTCTTGCTTAACCTTCTCTTCATCAATCATACGGTAAGCAGATTGGATATAATATCTTCTGCTGCCCTGGTTGCAAACGAAATCAACCTCATAATATTGGCGTGTCACCTTGCCGGTTTCATCTCTCGTCAATTTTGGGACTANTCCGACATCTACACTGTAACCGCGAGCAATCAGTTCATTATAGATTACATTCTCAAGAAGATGTGTATACTCGATTTGACGAAAATTCAAACGCACATTACGCAATCCGTTGTCAGTGAAATAATACTTATAGGGACTATCGATATAGCGTTTCCCTTTTATGTCATACCTCTCTGCCTTCTCCATCAGGAAGGATTCACATATATAGTCAAGGTAATTGACTATGGTGTTNCGACTTACTTTCTCGTGCTTCACACTTACAAATGTGTTTGCAAGCTTGGTAGCGTTAGTAAGCCCACCGATGGAGGATGCGAGAATATTTAGCAGTTCATCAAGAACTTCCGTATTCCTGATTTTATAACGGTTTACTATGTCGCTNATGTAAGTATTCTCAAAAAGTGCCTGCAACATTTCCACCTTCTCCTCATGAGTCTCCTTTAGTACAACCTGGGGGAGCCCGCCATAAATAATGTAGTCCCTTAACGCACTTGGCATATCTGCATTGCTTACCGTATTGTACTCCCTAAAAGTCAGCGGGTGGAGCTTCACTTCCTCTCCCCGANCCGCAAATTCTGTCCTTACTTGTTTGGATAGAAACTTTGCGTTGCTTCCGGTTACATATACATCGACATTCGGCATATCGAGATAGCTGTTCAAGACATCCTCAAATTCCGGGACCATTTGAATTTCGTCTATCATAACATAGTGCATCTCATTATCCGTCAGTTTGGAATCTATATACTCCAAAAGCTTATCAGGATCTCTAAGCGGTTTATTGCGGCGATTTTCCAGATTGATGGTGATGATGTGTTCATCATCCACCCCTTGCTCCTTAAGCCAGTTGGCATAAATGGTTGACAGCAAAAAAGATTTGCCGCATCGACGGATGCCGGTAACAATCTTGATTTTTCCATTGTGCTGCTTGGCTATGAGCTTATTTAGATATGTATTTCTTTCTATAATCATCATACTGACTAATATTGTTACTTGCAACAGTTTATGTCAGTATAAAATTAGANATAATTTCTTAGTTTGACAAATTTATGTGGCATATTAAATCAAATGCAGAGTCAACCTCNTGTTTTATTGTAAAAATTTGTTTTGATGTNATAATTATTATATCTTCGCACTCTCAGAATGAGGGAAATCTTGTAAGCCTTTTAATATTATCATTTCCACTTTACCGGAATTATGAAAATTCTTTTAAATATAATCTGGGCTGTGTTCGGAGGTGTGATGATTGCCATCGAATATGCCCTCTCAAGCATACTGATGATGTGTACTATTGTCGGAATCCCATTCGGGATACAGACAATGAAATTGGCGATAGTGGCTCTATGGCCATTCGGATCAAACATTTCCAATGACAACTGGCCCTCCGGATGTCTGGCAGGCATCATGAATATNATCTGGTGGTTTCTCGGAGGTTTTGTNATAGCACTTACTCATTTNGGCTGGGGTATACTCTTCTGCATCACAATTATCGGAATACCATTCGGTTTGCAGCATTTCAAACTGATGAGATTAGCCCTCTTCCCGTTTGGAAAGACAGTAAATTGATATTCATCTCTTCATATTCGCAATACTCTTCATATCCGCAATAAGAGAAGAGGAGCAATAATAAAAGTTGCATCCCAAAAGTTGAAGATACAACTTTTGGGATGCTCTCTTTTCTACACCTAAATCTTATATAATATCTTGATTGATTAATTATTTTACGGCATCCGACCAGGTTATGCTGTCGTGGAGAGTGATACGGTTGCGCGAAGTGATATTCCGAGAGGAATTACCTACAAGTAATTCAAAATCACCGGGCTCTACAGTCCATAAATTTGAATTCGGATCATAGAATGCAAAAGCCTCTTTACCAAGTTTGATAACTGCCTCTACTGTCTCACCGGGCTCCACACTAACCTTAGCAAAGCCTTTAAGCTCTTTCTCCGGACGCTCCACGGAGGATTTCCTATCACTCACATATACCTGTACCACTTCCGAGCCGGCGCGCTTGCCGGTGTTGGTGACAGGAACACGGAGTGTGACAGAATCTCCATTTTGTGTTATCCCCGGCTTTCCGAGCTTAAAAGATGTATAACTGAGTCCGTGCCCGAAGGGGAAGTTTACACGACTCGGTTTGAGCCGGTCAGTATGGCGGTAACCTACCCCGAGACCCTCCTTATACTTCACTATTCCATCCTTTCCGGGATACATCTCCTGATCCGCAGCGGCATGGGGAGCATAGTCCTCAAGCGCGACGGCAAAGGTCATCGGCAATTTTCCGGAGGGATTCACATCGCCGAATACGACATCTGCCAAAGCATTGCCCGCCTCCGAACCGATATACCATCCCTGCACGACAGCCGGCACTTTATCCAACCACGGCATGGCATAGGCATTTCCGGTCAGACCCATCACTATCAGATTGGGATTGGCGTTTGCAAGAGCACTGATCACATCATCCTGTCCGTAAGGAAGTGAATACTGCCGGCGGTCAACACCCTCCGCATCCTGATGATCCGACTTGTTGAGTCCGCCTATAAAGATTACAGCATCCGCTTCCCGCGCCGCCTTCACGGCATCGGCGATAAGTTGCTCGGGGCTGCGTGAATCATTAAGATCCTGTCCGGTAGTGACACCATTATATTCTCCTGTGACATCTCCTACATATCCACGCTCATATACCACTTCAATACCCTTTTCAGCAGCCAATTTACGGATCCCATCAAGAGGGAGCGTTTCTCTTTGCACTTTCAGGGATGAAGAGCCACCGCCGACAGTCATCATTTTAATGGCATTCTCCCCGACCACCAATACTTTCTTCACTTTATCGGAAAGCAGAGGGAGAAGATTGTCCTCATTCTTCAGGAGCACGATACCCTCCCCTCCGATACGGCGGGCGGCGTCATAATGCTCATCGCTGTTGAGAGATCCATATGGGCGGTTACGGTCCATCTCAGTGCGCATGATAAGGCGCAACACGCGGCGTGCCTTATCATCAAGATCCGCTATAGGCAGCTTACCCTCTTCAAGGAGCTTCTGATATGGCTTGGCAAGGTAATAATCATCATATGCATTGCTCGCTCCCCAGTTCAGTCCGTTGGTCCAGGAGCCGAACTCCATATCCAGACCGTTTGAAGCCACTTTCTCTGTATTATGCACCGCGCCCCAGTCGCTTATTGTCACTCCGTCAAAACCCCAGTCTCCCTTCAGGATATCGAGGAGGAGGGTATGGTTTTCGCAAGCATGCTCGCCGTCATATTTATTATATCCGGGCATGATGCTCCACGCTCCTCCATCTATCACCGCCGCCTTGAATGCCGGAAGATAGATCTCATGGAGTGTACGGTCGTCTACACGGACATCGACATGATCGCGGTCCACCTCCTGATTGTTAAGAGCGTAGTGCTTCACGCATGCCGCCACGCCATTCTCCTGCACCCCCTTGACATAGGGGACGACAATGCGTGACGCCAATAAGGGATCCTCTCCCATATATTCGAAATTTCTACCGTTGAGAGGCGTGCGGTAGATATTCACACCCGGACCTAAAAGCACATTCTTATTACGGTAACGTGCCTCCTCCCCTATCGACTTTCCATAGAGAAGAGCCATATCGGGATTCCATGTGGCGGCAAGACATGTCAGGGCAGGGAAAGCCACACATGAGTCATTCGTCGCCCCTGCCTGCTCCCATTCATCCCATAGCACATCGGGGCGTATCCCATGAGGTCCATCCGTACACCATATACCCGGGATACCAAGACGTTGCACGCCCGGAGAGCTGAATTTGCTCTGGGCATGGATGATACCCACTTTCTCAGCCAAGGTCATACGCGAAAGGGCATCCTCCACGCGCTCCTCGAGAGGTTTGGACTCATCAAGATATATGGGGCGCGCGGTTTCCTCCGCCAGCATGTATCCTCCGGTCAGGAGAGCCGCGCCTAATAATGTCAAATTTACAAGCTTCTTCATTTCCCTAATTTTATAGAGTTGATGTAATCATTATGCCTGAGCATATTGGCAGCCTTGGCGTTCTCCACATATTTATTCAAGAGCTGCACTCCGCGCTCCTGACTGCAATGTTTGCGTGCCTCGCGGATCTCCCCGTAACTGCCGCGCGGGGCTTCCACAAACTCCACAAGTTCCTCTTTCCACCCTTCGGGCACATCCACTCCGGTCATCGAGCTGTCGGCTATCTTCTTATAGGGCCAGAATGTATACCCTATATTCGCATCGCGCAACACATCCACAAACTGAGACTGCCATTCAAGAGTGTTATGTCCTATCTCACCCATATACATCGGTAACGAGGTCTTGTCCCTGAAATCGATATAAGAGCCGATCGCCTCCTTTGTTGACGCCCCGCCATAACGATGGCAGGTATACATGATATTATTATCAAATGTCCAGTCGGTGAAATTGCCGAATTCCGAATTCCATTGCGGACCGCCGAGAAGGATGATATGATTAGGATCAGCCTTCCTGATGGCCTCAACAGTCTTCTTATAAAGGGGCTCGAGAGCGGCGTTCAATCTCTCACGCTCCTCCCCTTCCCAATAAGTAGCAATAGGCTCGTTAGCCAATTCATAACCGAGTATCACATCCTCATCAGCATAATGGGCGGCGATATCGCTCCAGATATTGACAAATTGATTCTGAGAAACCGAATCGGTCATAAGCCAGGGATAACCATAGCTGTCATCTATATTGTCGCCTGTCTGTCCTCCGGGACAATCGTGCATATCCAATATGAGCCGCAAGCCATTCTTGCGCGCCCACTTCACGCAGTCATCTATCCGGCGGAAACCCTCTTGCGGATCGTTCATTCCCATATAGTCTTCTGACGTGAAGAGCTTGTAATGGAAGGGCACTCTCACTGTATTGGCTCCGGTAGAGGCAATAAAATCGAAATCTTCCTCCGTGATATAGTTATCCTTAAATTCTTTCCAGAATTTGCGCGCCTCCGTCGGTCCTACCAGCTGCGAGAAAGCCTCATTTATCATATGAGGGGAGTTAATCTTTGAGAACCCGAACATATATCCCTCCGGATTCAGCCAGTTCCCGAGATTCGTGCCCTGTATATAGAATTTGCTGCCTTTGCTATCCACTATATCCTTACCGTTTACACGCAGGAAATCCGTTTCTCCCGCCATAGAGATGACAGGGCAGGCTGCCACTCCTATCAACAGGAGTGACAACCCTAACAGATTATTATTAACACGAGATAATTTCATAGGATACTTAACCGTAATAATTATATTGAATACTTAACCATTTAGTTTATTTGCCGTAGTCGGTCAGCTGCTTGGTATCAGTGCAGTTGCCTTTTACTTTTTCGCCACCGACGATGAATTCGAACTCACCTTTCTCGATAATCCAATTACCGTCATAACCGACGAAAGCAAGATCCGTGGCAGGAAGGGAGAATTCAACCTTCGTGCTTTCTCCGGGCTTAAGATTTACCTTCTCGAAGCGACGCACGCGGAGCATATCGGGCGTGATGGACGCCACAAGGTCTTTTGAATAGAGAATCACGGGAGTCATACCCTCCACATTACCGCTATTCCTTACGGTCACGGAGATTTTAAGCGTATCGTCAGACGAGAACTCAGGCTTGTCTACCTTCAGATCCGAATATTCAAATGTTGTATAGCTCAAGCCAAAGCCGAAGGGCCACTGCACATCGATAGTGGCGTTATAATCGTAAGCTCCCGCCATTGTCTCGACAGTCTCGCATGGTTTGTGATCGTAAGTTGCAAGGGAATTAATCCATTTCGGATAGGTGTAAGGGAGGCGCGCACTGAAATTACGTTTTCCGCTAAGAAGCATCGCAAGAGCATCACCTCCGTAATTACCCGGGAGGAGCACATCCACTATACCCTTCGCCAAAGGCTCAATCTCACGAATGATACGAGGACGTCCCTCGTTAAGCACCATTACAATGGGTTTGCCGGTAGCTGCCAGTGCCTTTACCAGAGCTGTCTGATTTGCCGAAAGGTTAAGGTCATTGGTATTGCCCGGGGTCTCGCAATATGAATTCTCACCTATACATACCACAACTACATCCACACCGCGTGCCGCTGCCACAGCCTTCTCTATTCGGACATTATCCTCTTTCTCCCATTGACCGTAATCCTCCACATAGTCCATACCCTGTTCAAGCACGACATTCTCTTTGCCGAACTCGTTGCACATAGCCTCATAGATTGTATTGTATTTCTCATGGAAGCGGCTCTCTCCCGTTCCCTGCCATGTATATGACCATCCGCCATTGAGCGACCGCATGGAATTGGCATTCGGACCGGTCACGAGTATACGCTGACCATTCTTTAAAGGCAATATATTTTCCTCATTCTTTAGTAATATCTCGCTTTGGATAGCCATCTCAAGAGCCTTCTGCGCATGCTCGGCGCTTCCGAAGAGAGGATAATCTGCAAGAAGAGTGTTGGGACGCTCAAAGAGACCGAGACGGAGTTTAAAGCGGATAATGCGGCTTACAGCATCATCGATTCTCTCCTTTGATACTTTCCCCTCCTCGACGAGTTCTTTAAGCAATGTGCAGAATTCCACATCGTAGGGAGTCATCGACATATCCACGCCTGCATTGACGGCAAGCATTATAGCCTCCTTATAATCGGCGGCTATCTTATCGCGGCGCCATAAATTATGGATATCAGCCCAGTCGGTGACGATCATGCCGTCCCAGTTGAGTCCCTCCTTGAGCCAGCCGGTAAGCATCTCCTTGTTTGCATGGAAAGGGAGACCGTTGTTCACTCCTGAATTGACCATCACGGAAAGAGCACCCGCCTCTATAGCCATCTTGAAAGGCTGGAAATATTTCTCACGAAGATCCACCGGATTGATAGAGGTCGGCGTGCGGTCTTTTCCACTCACGGGCGCACCATATGCCATATAATGTTTCAGACACGCCCCTACATTGTTCACCCCGATATGATTAGGATCTTTACCTTGATAGCCCTCCACCATTGCCACGGCGAGCGCACCATTCAGATACGGGTCTTCTCCGAAACTCTCCCATATACGGCTCCACACCGGATTTCTGCCAAGATCCATCACGGGATTATATACCCAGGGGATATCACACGCACGGCTTTCGTAAGCACAGACAGCGGCTCCTTCACGCACGAGGTCACGATTCCAGGATGCCGCCATATTTATCTCCTGAGGGAAGAGCGTTCCGCCGGCGGTATAGGTCGTGCCATGATTCTGGTCTACGCCATATATATCCGGAATACCGATATATTTCATTGAAGCCTCCTGAATACCTGAGATAACGCGATTCCAGGTCTGTGCATCCTGAGCATGACCCTGAGGAGTATTGAGGATCGACCCTACACGGTATTCTCCGAAGATGGATTTCAGCTTCAGAGAGTCGAGCTGCACGGAGCCGTCTGCTACCGAATCAGCACATACAAGATCGACAACGACTTCACACATCTGTCCGACCTTATCTTCAAGAGTCATTTTGGAAACGATTTTCTTCACTTGCGACTCTATATCCGAGTCAACGGGAATGGCGGGAGAGACCGTTCCCTTTTGAGCGCATCCGATAGTCAGGAGTGACATCGCCGCTATCCATAAGAATTTCTTCATAAAGCCTGAGAATGTAATTGGTTAGTTTAAGAAGTTGGTTTGACTCCTTTCGGAATTTGAGTATAAAAGTAATCTTCAAGCATACCCATTTCTCCATCCACCATTGCAAAAGTAAAAATTTCAAAATCGATTTACTACCTATATTCTTATACTCCAGTTATTTATAAATTCTTTCAAACGTGGATATAAGTAAATCCGAATGAAGTCAAAAAAGAATTTTATGTTATACAATACATTCCTTTTTATTCTTACTGTCACAATTATTTATTAAATTTGGGAAGCATTTACCAATCATGAAAACTCTACAGACTAAACTGACTCAATTTTTCCTCCGTGAGAGACTTATATTCGCATTCCCGCTTCTCATTGCGGCAATGCTGCTCCCGCTATCCCTGCATGCCGACAGCAAGAAAGCCTTGAAAGCAAATAAGGGATTGCTTACCCGTCTGGACTCGCTCATCCGGAACCATGATAAAATTGTCATGGCAAAGGAGAAGCGGATAGGATTACTCAAGGAGGAATATAAACACTCCGTCACCCCCGAACGTAAATTTGATCTTGTAAAAGCTCTTTATAACGAATATCAGGTCTATAATCCTGACTCCGCGATGTTTTATGCTGATGAAGCCTCCCGAATATCAGGGAAATGCTTTCCGGATGACCCCCATAAGCAGGCGGAATGTAAACTCTTCACGATTTTCATCAATGCCACGCAGGGTTTCGGGGCGGAGGCAGTCGAGGTGTTGGAATCAATAGACCCCGCTTCTCTTTCGACTCCCTATAAAGTGCTGTATTATCAGACCGGCCAGTATATCTATTCATGCCGCGCGCTATTCAATGATACGGTAGATTTCAAGTCTGATCCCTGGATGGCTAAGTCGAATGCCTACCGCGACTCACTCTTCAGGCTTGACCCGAACAGGACAATAAATACATTATGGGTTCCGGTGGCAAGACAGATTGATAATGACGCCGATGATTATCACGTTGACCCGGAGGTGATTTCTCTTCTTGAAAAGGGTGTGGAGAGCCATACCGATGCCTCGCGGGAGAATGCCATCAACGCCTACTGGCTGGCAAGACATTACGGACGCATGGGGGATGATGAGAAGATGCTGCGCTATATGACCATGGCATCAATCTATGATGCGGAGATTGAAAACCGTGAGATAGCCGCCATAACCGAACTCGCCACATGGCTCTTCGAGCAGGGAGACATTGACCGGGCATATAATTATCTTCTTTATAGCAGCGATCAGGCGAACGCATATCGTAACCGCGCCCGAATGTTGAATATCAGCTCAATTTTAGGCACTGTCCATGATGCCTATCTGAAAGCTATCGTAGAGCGCGACAAACGTCTACGCAACTATTTGATCGCCCTTATCGCTCTTTCTGTCATCATTCTTGCCGCAACAGGGATAATAGTACGCGAGAATCGCCGGCTCCGCACCACCCGAAAGGCTCTTACCGACTCAAACACTCAGTTGGAGAAGAGTCTTGAGGCTCGCGATCAGGCTATCTCGGCTCTTGAAGATGCCAATGCCGCATTGGCTGAATCAAACCATATCCTTCATGAGGCCAACAAAGTGAAGCAAGGGCTCGTGGCTCTATCTTTCCGTCTCGCCTCCGAACATATAAATGCACTTGACGATTACCGCAAGAAACTCCTCAAGAAATTTAAAGCTAAAAACTATACCGAATTAGGAGCCGAATTGCAGGATCAGGAGCTGATACGGGATCCTTACCGTAACTTCTATGCCGCCTTTGATCACACCATGCTTTCCATCTTCCCCGATCTTATTCAGGAATACAACAGCTCCTCTTCTCCTGAATCCAAGATCGACCCCGAGACTATAGATAAGTCGCGCACGCTAAATACACGGATACGTATATTCGCGCTTAGAAAATTAGGAGTGGAAAAAAGTGCAGATATCGCGAAAATGCTCAATGTATCTATACGGACGGTATATAACAACCACGCATGAACACCTATTTAAAGGGATCCATCCTATAATTATTATTTACCTTATGAGAGGCAGTGCTACTCTGATTATAAATGAGTTAAGCTTCTGACTATTTACTTTTGCGTTCACGTCTCTTTTAGTAGTCTGAAATTTCATTAGTTTTGCATTGCAACCTCCGGCAGGAGGATTGTATGATAACGAATTTCAATGACTAACCATTATGAGAAAATCAGTATTGCTAACACTCACCTCTCTCTTCTGCCTCGGCTCGATGACCATTTGCGTAAGCTGCGGCGACAAAGACTCCGAGCCCGCGGGACAAGTGGTGAGCGATATCAGGGTAAGTGTGTCGCCTGATAAATTTTCACTCACACCCGATGCGTCTGTCGAGACCCTTACGGTTGAGGCTAATGTTGACTGGGCTGTGCGCTGCAATGCCGATTGGATATCTCTCACACCTTCGGGAGGTGTAAAGGGGAAACCTTCCCAAATAAGGGTTTCAGTAAAAGCAAATGCCACTCTCGACCCACGCGAAGCCGATATCGAAATAGTATCAGGCGGGAAGGTGATAAAGAGCGTGCATCTATCGCAAGGATATACAATGTCAGCCTCCCCCTCCTCTTCTTCCATCGCAATGAGCGGAGCGGAAAGCTCCTCATCCCTGAAAGTTACTGCCAACGGCGACTGGACTATAGATAATGCCTCCGACTGGCTTACAGTCACTCCGGCGAAAGGGGGCAAAGGGGAAACGGAAGTTTCTCTAAAAGCAACGGAAAATACTACCGCTTCCGAGCGCGTGGCGTCTCTCACGCTCAGATGCGGAGAATCATCATCAGAAATCAAAGTGACCCAGCTTACCGATGCCATCACCATTCCGGAAGGGTACACATTGGTATGGAGCGACGAATTCAACGGAGGTCCGCGGCTCGGCAGCGACTGGGTGGCGGAAAACTGGCCCGCGGGTTATGTCAATAACGAGCTGCAGACCTACACCTCAAATCCGGTGGATGGGAAATATACTCTTGAAGTCAAGGATGGGTTCCTTAATATCAACTGCTTCAAGGGTCCGGACGGCAAAATCTACTCAGGACGTGTCAACGCTCTTCCCAACAAGGGATGGCTTTACGGCTATTTTGAAGCCCGCATCCTGCTCCCCTCCGGGAAAGGAACCTGGCCCGCATTCTGGATGATGCCGTGCAATGTAGACTGGTCGACCAACGGCTGGCCCCGCTGTGGCGAAATCGACATAATGGAAGAGGTCGGGGCAAACCCGAATTATGTCTCCTCCTCTCTACATACCGAAAACTATAATCACACCAAGAATACCCAGAAGACACATGAGATGTATCTTCCCGGAGCTGAAGGATCTTTCCATATATATTCATGCGAATGGACGGAGGATGAGATTGTCACTTACGTTGACGGAAAGGTACAGCTCCGCGCCACACGCGCTTCCATGGGTACGGATCATGCTTCATGGCCCTTCCATTATGCCTTCTATCCCATCCTCAATCTCGCATGGGGCGGTGACTGGGGCGGATACAAGGGAGTGGATGACAACGCCCTCCCCGTGACAATGAAGGTCGACTATGTCAGAATTTTCCAGAAGAAATAATCTGACGTTGACTTCAGACGATTCCTTACATTCTATTCTCGACCAACCTTTAATACTAAATTAATATTAACCTAATCAAAGACCAAATGAAAAAGCTCTTCTTATTGCTCTTCATGGTATTGACATCCATGGGACTGTATGCCCAGAATGTCAATGTCTCCGGAACAGTCAGATCATCTCTTGACGATGAGCCGCTGATCGGTGTCTCTGTTTTGGTGAAAGGGACGGCTGTCGGCACATCTACCGACATCGACGGTAACTTTTCACTCAGTGTCAAACCGGGCTCGACACTAAAATTCACATATGTCGGTTACACCCCGTATGAAATGAAAGTGACTCGTGCTGAAAGCGATCTCAATATCATCCTGATTGAGGATTCAGAGATTCTTAACGACGTGGTGGTAGTGGGTTATGGCACACAGAAAAAGAGTGTCGTTACCGCAGCTATCTCCCAGGTGGGTGAAGAGACACTCGCGCAGACGGTCCCGACAAACGTTCAGAACGCTCTTAAAGGTGTCACTGCCGGTGTTACCGCCACAACAGCCAACGGCGAGCCGGGCTCAGGTGCACAGATCCGTGTGCGTGGTGTCGGCACAATCAATGACTCCAACCCTCTCTACATCGTTGACGGCATGCCTATCGAAGGAGGTATCGACTATCTTAACCCTGCCGATATCAAGAGTATCGAGGTGCTTAAAGATGCGGCTTCAGGCGCTGTTTATGGTGCGCGCGCAGCAAATGGCGTTGTGCTTGTCACTACAAAGACCGGTGTGAAAGGTCGCGCCAAAATCAGCTATGACTTCTCCTACGGCTGGCAGTCCAAACTCAAATCCGTAAAAATGTTGGACGCCACTCAGTATGCCATAATGAAAAATGAGGCATATCTCAATACAGGTCAGAACGCTCCCTACGCTGATCCTTACAGCTATGGCACAGGTTTCGACTGGCAGAAAGCTATCTTCAACGATAACGCTCCGGTGATGAATCATCAGCTTTCAGTATCCGGCGCAAGCGACAAGGTAAATTATTTCCTTTCTTTCGGATATTACAGTCAGGATGGTATCATCGGCGGCAACTATGATCAGTCAAATTATAACCGTCTCACTCTCCGCGCCAACAATATCTACACCATCCTTGACGATGAGCTTAAACGCAACTGGCTCAACAAATTCACATTGACCACCAATATCTCTTACGCCCGCATACATTCCAAAGGCTTCGGCGGCGGCGGCGCATACTATGGCGCTCCTATCACCAATGCCCTCGGTATGTCTCCCATGCTGACACCTACTCTCAAACCCGGATCTGCCGAATTCCAGCATCAGCAGGATTTCTATGCCAGCAACAGCAGCTACGTGCCTCGATATGACGCACAGGGCAATCTCTATACTGTTCCCGAAGCATTCGGAGGCGGATATCAGGAGCTGACCAACCCCTTCTACGGATGGTCGTTCGAGGCAGCTAAAAACTGGAGCCATAAGATCGTGGCAAACATCATCGGCGAGCTCCAGATCTGGGACGCGCTCAAATATCGTATCAGCTTCGGCGGCGACCTGGCTTTCTGGGGAACAAACAGCTTCACTGAACCCAGCTATTACAGCAACCTTAACAATACGGATGCCATCCATGCCGGTGCATACTCAGAGCATAATCGCGGCTGGGTATGGCAGCTTGAGAATTTGATTTTCTATGACAAGCAGTTTGGAGATCATCATGTCAACGTCGTGCTCGGCGAATCAGCAAAACAGAGCACAGGATGGTGGATGAATGCTTCTGCCAATAAACTCTACAACTTCAGAAAACCGTGGGTAACCGTTGCACAGGGTTCTCCGGGTGAGGAAGATGGCGGTAACCGTACAGGTAACGCAGGTCCCAATTCAGCTTGGCCTAAACTTCTCTCATATTTCGGACGTGCATCTTACGACTTTGATGGCAGATATATGGCGCAGGTGACTATCCGCCGCGATGGTTCATCTCGCTTCGGTGCAAATCACAGATGGGCGACATTCCCCTCCTTCTCAGCAGGTTGGAATCTTACAAACGAGCCCTTCCTCCGCAATCGTCCCACATGGTGGAATAATACCAAGCTCCGCGTATCATGGGGTAAGAATGGTAACGAAGCTATCGGTGACTTCGCCTATACTGTCCTTACAGAAGGTAACAACAACTACTATTTCGGTCCCGAAGGTTCAAGCCCCACTTACGGCTCAAAGGCATCAGGCATCGCCAACCCCGACCTCAAATGGGAGGAATCAACCCAGACTGATATAGGTTTAGACCTTGGTTTCCTCAATAATTCACTTCTCTTCACTTTCGACTGGTATAAGAAGCGCACCACCGGTATGCTTATGACCATGATGGTGCCGACATATATCGGCGAGACAGCTCCTATCGGCAACGTCGGAACAATGGATAATACGGGTGTGGAGATGGAACTTCGTTGGGCGCGTAACTTCGGCGAATTTGAAGTCAACCTCAGCGGTAACCTCTCATACGTCAGAAACCGCCTTGTAAATCTCGGTAACTCCGAGGGCTGGAGATCTGAGGTGAGCAATGGTACTGCCGGCGATATCGCCCGCTCTATGAATGGCGAGGTATTCCCCTTCTTCTATGGCTACAAGACAAACGGAATATTCCAGAATCAGGCTGAGGCGGATGCATATAATGCCAAGTATGGACTTACTCCGAGCATGACCTCATGGTATGCACAGCCGGGTGACGTGGTATTTGTTGACACAAACAATGACGGCACTATCAACGACAATGACCGTACCAAGATCGGTAAAGGTCTTCCCGACTGGACTTACGGCTTCAACGTAGGCTTTGGATGGAAAGGCATCCAGCTGGCGGCTTACTTCCAGGGAGTATGGGGCAACCAGATTTATGACGCTTCACTCCGAAGCGACACGCCCGCCAAGAACCTCCCGGCATGGATGCTCAACCGCTGGACAGGAGAAGGAACTTCCAACCGTATTCCTATCTATCGTCTCGGCGACGGTCGCAACTGGCAGAGTTCCGACATTTATGTTCATAGCGGCGCATACCTCCGCATGGCTAACCTTACACTCTCCTACACCCTCCCCTTCAATATCGTCAATAAGATCGGTCTTGAAAATGTGAGAGTCTTCGTAATGGGCGAAAACCTCTTTACCGCCACCAAATATCACGGCTTTACTCCCGAGGTGGGCGATGGCGTGAATATCGGTATCGATTACGGCAACTATCCGGAGGCACGCACTTTCTCTATCGGTTTCAACATCACATTATAATTCTTCTAAAAAAGACAGTATCATGAAACTATATAAATCCATTCTCTCCGCCGCAACGATAAGCCTTGGCGTATGCATGGCATCCTGCTCAAGCGAATGGCTCGACATCACCAACAACACTCAGGATCCTGTGGAGGATTATTTCAGCACGGAGGCGAATATACAGCAGGCTGTTGTTGCAGCGTATGATCCCCTGCATTGGTTTGACTACGCCAACAACTACACAGGTCTCAACATATATCCCGAGGTGCTCGCCGACCAGTGTTTCCCGGGCGGCGGCGATGTCAATGACATGAACCAGTGGAAGGTGCTCTTCAACTTCTCCGCCACAGCCAATCAGGTCATGATCGATAACTACAGCAATGCCTATTCAGGCGTGAAACGCTGCAACGATGCAATCAAGTATATGACAGATTACTGGAAACCGGAGACTCAGAAGGAACTCGACAACCGCGAATACTATAAGGCACAGGTGCTCGCCCTCCGCGTTTTCTTCTATAATCAGCTTTGGAAATGGTGGGGCAACATCGCTTACTATACCGAGAATCTCTCAGGCGACTTCCTTGCTCCCCAGTATACCGCGACAGAGGTCTATGAGGCGATGATAGCCGATCTCGAAGAGGTCATCGCAGGCAATCACCTTCCCGACAAATGCTCGGGCGCTGATTTGGGTCGTGTGACCAAGCACTTCGTATATATGCTTTATACCGATATCGTGATGTATCAGAATGACGAGTCACGCAAGCCTACCGCACTCCGCTATATGGAGGAGATCATCAATTCCGGTCTCTATGACCTCATGCCGAACTTCGCTGATATCTGGGAAGTCAGTGGTGAATGGTGTCAGGAGTCAATCTGGGAGATCAATTACTCCGACTTCCAGGCGAAACGTAACTGGAGCTGGGGCGGCACTGCCGGCGGTACTGTTGTACCCGGTATGATTCTTCCTCGCGGCTACAATAAGGCTGACCTTATCCATGACGATACAGGCTGGGGATTCTGCACCGTTCGTAAGTCTACTTACGACTCATATGATCCCGCCGATACACGTCGTGATGCCTCTATCTGGGAGCCGGGAGAAGGAAATTACAATCCCGCTTATCAGGATACAGGTTATTTCCTCGCTAAATATGCAGGTCGCATAGGGGGGAACGCCGGACAGCTTGCCGACGCTATCCTCAACTATAACAATAACCTCCGTCTCTATCGCTTCTCCGAGGCTCTCCTCTATGCAGCCGAACTCGGCTCGCCGAAGGCACAGCAGTATCTCGACCGCGTGCGTCAGCGTGCAGGACTCCCCTCAGTACCCGCCACTCTTGACAACATCATCCGTGAGCGCGCATGGGAATTCCTCGGCGAAGGAAAACGCTACTGGGATTTGATCCGCACAGGTCTTGCCAAGGATTATCTCGTAGAGGATACAGAGATTTCCGACGGAAGAAAGGGTCGTTACACCGACAACAAGAAATATATCCCCTTCCCGCAGAGTGAAATTGACAAATGTCAGGGTCATCTCAAACAGAACACAGATTATTTCATGTAATTAAAGGTTCAATCCATTAAAATCTGACACAAGATGAAAACTTTATATAAATTAATCAACGGCGGCGCTCTCGCCGCCCTGATACTCGGGTTGACCGGGTGTGCTCAGGAAGAGATCTTCGAGCCCTCGGCTGCCGGTCTCCCTCAGGCATCGGATTATCAGATCGGTGTCACGGTTGATGATCTGAACAATGTCGAGCTAAATATTCTTGATAAGCATGGCAACCCTGCGAAGGGTGTGTATCCTATCTGGTATGTCAATGAGAGCACCCGCCCCTCTACTGCCCTCACCTATCGGGACCTTATCACCATTGCCGGCGATTATCCCGTAGAGATGAAGGTAGGAAATGCCAACGGCGTTTCGGAAGGTTCGGTAACCGGCACAATTACTGTGACAAAGACTATCTTCGACTTCGCTCCCTATATTCAGGCTCTGACCAATGGCTCGACCAAGGAATGGGCTGTGGATGGCACAAAGGATGGCAATATGGGTTGCGGTCCCGCTTCCAATCCCACTGAATGGTGGAATGGAGGTCCGGGAGCAAAAGAGCAGGAAGGGGTATATCAGAATATCCTTATCTTCGGCAAGACCGAATCCCCTTCTTCCGGGATGTATGTATTCGACCCGGGCACTGCGGGAACATTCTATGTCAACACCGGTATCCACTCTCTTCCCGGATACACTGTTAATAATCCAGATGACGGAGTTGACTTCCGTGTTCAATCAGGCGTGGTGGAATCTTCTTTCTCCCTCGTCCCGGAAGGAGCAAACCTCTATCTCACGCTCCCTGCCAACACTCCGTTCCCATACGTTCCTTCTGAAGACGCTTTCGCTGCTCCGAAGTATCGTATCACAAATTTCAACCGTAATGAGATCACTCTCGTGCAGGATCTTGATGGTATATCATGGCAGTATATCATCGCGCCCAAGGCGGGAGCGGACGTTACTACCTCCGGCTTCAAGTATGACTTTGAGCACAATCTCTGGAAAAACGCAAATGTCTTTGTAGCCTCCACATGGTTTGCAGATGACAACTGGAGCGAGATCGGCTCTCCTGAAGTCACAGTGACAGAGAATAAGGGTATATCCCTCCATGCTCCTGCTGGCATGGGCAACACCCAGTGGCAGGGACAGGTACATGTCGGCACTGATATCGAAGTTCATTCAGGCGTGACCTATGACTTCTCATGCAATGTGAATGTGCCAAAATCCGGCTCAGTTACAGTCAAGCTTTTCAAAGAGGGCGATGATGATACATTCTTTGATTATGTAGCCGACAACAAGGTAGTGGTGGATCCCAACGGCTCGATAGTATGGTTCTCCGACATGGAGGGCTTTGACGGAACATTGAAGATTGCCTTTGACTTTGCGGGCTTCGGCGACTGCGATATCACAGTCAATAATATCGTCTTCAAGGAGCATCAGTATGATGACGGCACAGTTATCCCCGCCGCTGCGGCTGCTCCCTCTATCTCCGAGGCGGACAATCTCTTCGCCGACTATGAAGTAGTGAAATACTCTACATGGTTTGCTGACAGCAACTGGAATGACAGCGCGGTGACTCAGCCTGAGATTAATTTCTTCCAGGGCGGCTACTCCTTTACCGCGCCGGAAGACTTCGGATCGGAGCAATGGCAGGGACAGGTGCATGTATGGACCAACGTCGAGACATCAGCCGAAAACAAATATGACTTCATGCTCACTATCGAGTCTGATCAGGACATAAAGAACGTCACTGTAAAGATCCAGAAGGGTGATTCTCTCGGAGATGACAACGGAGATGACGAGACCTCTTTCGGAGTAAACCGTGTAAACGTTGAAGCAGGCGTGCCTACTCTCTACTACTTCAAGGGCGTACAAGGCTTCGACACCAAGAATCTTCAGGTATGCATGGACTATGCAGGCGCTCCCGGCAAGTCCAAGATCACCGTTTCCGACATCAGAATGCAGATAGCCAAATAAGGCTCAGGCTCTTGTCCAATAAAATAATACTTTAATAACATCCTTGCAGTCATTACGGGCTTACATTAACAAGCTTCCGGATGCTGCAAGGATGTTCTTTTTTAAGCCCCGGTCTCGACTGTATGATTGCAAACGGTAAGAATCTTCCTTAAACTATCTTTATTTAACTCCGTTATATCATTAAACGGAGATAGCCGGAGAAGCCAAGTCTGCTTCCGGATGCTGTCAGCCTTCATGAGTCACTAATCATAAAGAGAGCGCGATGAAAAAACTTATCCTCCCCCTTCTACTTTTATTTACCGGCTTCAACCATGCCCGGTCTCAAATATATGAGATCGTGAATCAGATTCCGTCTCTTCTCTCTCCTGCCCTATCAGGCTCGGGCTCATACAAAGGTTCGCTGGAGGCAGGCTGGAGCAAGACCCTCGGCAATAAGAATGCAGATTTTCTTGAAATATCCACTTCCCAGGGGTATCAGTATAATTCATGGTTCTATATGGGCGCCGGTATGGGTGCGGACATCCTCTTCGCGCATCAGAATGATGACTGGGGAGAGAGCTGGACGCCGGATTATCCCTCATTCGCCGCCCATTCCTCCACGAAGACCGCGGTAATGCTCCCTATCTTCACAGATTTCAAAGCCACATTCGGCGCGCCGGACAAGGTAGGTTTCTACATCGACCTCCGCATCGGGTGCTCATTTCTGCTCAGCGATAAATATATAGAGATAGGCGACGGCTATCTCACTAACCGTGAGTATTTTTATCTTCGTCCATCATTAGGCTTTAGGATTCCGACAAGCACTAATCATCCGAAACAGGCGATAGATGTCGGCGTATCTTATAAATTATTGACCTCAAATTATTGGAACAGCTATTCACGCTCCACAACTCTCAATTCCTTAGGTGTCACAGTGGCATATGAATGGTAATTAATTCTTCCTTTTCACCTATATGCGCGTTTCTAAATCAGTCTGATATATTCTCAATTCTCCTGAAGAGCTGAAAACAATTCTTCGGGGGAGATGCCGAGAAGCCTCATCTCTAACTTGAGATTTGAAACAGTAGTGTTGAAAAAATCCTTACGAAGCTCTTCCCTGACCTTCTCAGGAGCATCTTCCGCAAGGATATACCCCATGCCGCGACGGGAGAAAATCACACCTGAATCCAGCAACTCCTCCATTGCTTTCAAAATTGTACGGGTGTTCACACCCAAGTCAGCAGCCAACTCACGGACAGAGGGAACCCTCGAACCGGGCTCCCAGCTGCCGTTGAGAATCAGATTGCAGGCGTGATCCACGATTTGACGATAGATCGGCTTGTTATCGGAAAACTCTATCATACCAACTTATCACTATTTATTTCCTTTAAATATTCTGTCTTTTAAGCGAACGATACGTGAGATACACCACCGTCATAATCAGAACAACCGACACACATATCATGGATATTGTCAATGCATTATACTGACTCATATCCTCCAACATGGTCTTGACTATCAGTTCACCAACCTGTTCAGGGTCAGGCTCTCTTCCCACATAGCCATCTCCGAAACCCTTACCAAAAGCATTGACAGCGGTAAATATTCCAACTATTCCTCCTAACACACCTACTATTATATTGGAGACAACAACTCCTACAAATCCAAATAGCATACGGTTCTGTCGCGAAGCCATAACTCCGTAGAGACATGAGACGGCTATAAGAATGCCTCCGAGAGCATTTATTATAAGTATCACCCCGCCATAATGAAATTTAATCTTATAGAGACTCACCACCGCCGGATTCTGTAAGGAAGGGGTGGAAATATATATCCATCCTGCAACCGTCGGCAAGAGATAGATGACAATCGGGAGAATAATGAGTGAATAGATATAGAAAAATGTCAGTTTTTCAGCTGCGCTGATCGGCATCAGACGCTCGAAAATTCTTGTATCCGGTCCTTTGGAGAAGACTAAAGAGCCACAATAGAAAAGAATGGGAATTATCGCCCATACCCCTACCGTCAGCCTCTTCTGCACACCCTCCGGACCGGGAAGAAGACAAAGTATGGCTCCCAATAAGGAGACACAGAAGTATATCAGCAACTGGCACTTTAGCCGGGGCATATAATAGATTGCAAAATTCCAAACCCTATTAAAAGAGAAACCGGAAGATATTGAATTGACGGAACTCATTTGCTTGTTTGTTTAAGTTGATTTAAAACTTCATTGCTTTTGGGGGAATGGAGCGCTGAATACAGGAGAAGCCAGTCAACGTTTGTTGATTCATCCCCTACGACAGGGAGTATTGAGTCATAATATCCTAATTTCGACTCCTCATACAATGCGTCGGGCTCAGAATAACGGCTCTTTTCAAATGCGAGACGTGAAGAAGCATCCTCAGCAGTGCCACACCATAGCAAATCCCCTTTACGCATCATGATTGCTCCGTCAAAGAGATTCTCCAGTTCGGATACAGTATGTGTAGAGACAATCAGAGTCTGATCCTCTCCGATATTTGACGCTATCAGAGATCTCAGCACATCCTTGCTCTCAATATCAAGAGCATTGGTAGGCTCATCAAGAAGTAATGTCTTGACACCCAATGCCAAAACATAAGCAAGAAGTGACTTCTTACGATTTCCTAATGAAAGTGACTTTGCCGGCTCATCTCCTGTGAGTCCGAAAGCATGGAGATTATTTAAAAAGCGTTCCTCAGAAAAGGCGGGGTAGAAACGTGAATGGTATTTGGCAAACTTACGAATACTTTTGAGGGGGAATAGCGTATTCTCCTCAAGTAAAAATATATCACCCTTTTCAGCAGGATTATCAGAGTCAGGATATATCCCATCTATAAGGATTGCTCCCGAAGATGGAGAAGCCACGCCGGCAAGCAGATGCAGAAGAGTAGTCTTTCCCGCTCCATTTTCTCCGGCAAGAAGGTAGATACCCGGCTTGATACACCCCTCCAGATTATGGAGCACCGGCGATCCCTTCTTGCTATATGAGAATGTCAGATTCTTTATCTCTATCATGTTTTCTTAAATTATTCTGCCGCCGTCACTGTATACCCTGCCTTACGGAGTTGCTCAAGCACGCCCCTCTCTCCGGGAAGATGACCAGCACCGACTACAACCAGAAGCGACGCATCCGACATCTCCTTAGAAAGCTGATTAACCCAGTTATCATTACGCGAGAAAATCAGACGGTCAAGAGCTTCCGGCTCATCCTCCTCCTCAATCATAGCCTTGTAAATGGCATCAATATTATGATCCATGTATGCGGCGGCTAATTCCACGGCACGCTTCTCCTCCCCCTCTATATCCGCGATTGTCTTCATTAGAATTTCCGCCTGCTCGGAGATGGGTGTGCCATAAAGGCAATCCATCTGAAATTCCATAGTCTCCAGGCCCGCCACAGGCTTACCGAGTGCCTTTGCCCGCTGCTGCATTGTCATGTCAAGACCTTCAAGAGGATTTAGATCGGGGAAAAGCTTCATCGACATCATGGCTGCTATCTGGGTGGATAATGCCGCCGGCTTCATGGGATAAAGAGCAGCCAAAGGGAGTTGCCCCCCTGTCATGGGGTCAAGCACTGCCTTTACAGAATCAAGCTGCGCAGGAGTAAGGACTTTATCAAGTGTGCTGTCTGCAGGAGCCATAAGTGCCATCTGCATGACCTGCATGGAGGCGGGAGAAGTCATCTCTGCCATATCCAGCTCCCCATATACCTTATCTGCTCTCTGCAATGCCTCCGGAAGATTTACCAATGAATCGAGCACCGAGAGTGTGGCGAAATGGTGTGTTCCCAAGATATATGACACATGCTCATTTCCCGGTTTCTCTACTTTCCAAAGTATCTGTGCCGATACCTTGGTTGTAAAGCATAACACCATGAGAATCGCGAAGGAAAGAATCTTTTTCATAAATTACCAGGTTTTTATAATTATATTGAATGTTAAGTATTATCTTTATCAACCTTTGCAGTGTTGTAGATAAGTACAACACTGCAAAGGTATCTATTATTCTCGTTTTTGCAAAATAATTAACATTCATTAACATCTAAAAATTTTATTCATTTAGGTTAAGGCTCCATCCACTAAATAATCTAATGGATCACTCGGTCACATGAACCACCTCCGAATATCAGACATTTCTTATATTATTGATATTTAGCTCAGTAAGAGCCGGAGTCAATAGTATAAAAATATAAAGTATGGAACAGTCAAAAGAAAGCGTAACGGTAGCCGATCAGGTAGCGGATATGCTTGCTGACGCCGGCGTAAAGCATATTTATGCCATCACGGGCGATAGCCTTAATGATCTTACCAATTGCTCTTGATCGTGACGGCCGTGTGAAATTCGTACATATGCTTCATGAGGAATCGGGAGCGTTCGCCGCCAGTGCGGAAGCGCAGCTCACCGGTAGGCTTGCCGCCTCTCTTTCAGTTTCTTTCAGAAACTCATGGAGTCGGCAAAGCCGGGCAATCCCCTCTCTAACTTCCTCCCTTTAGGAAGCTGATAAGTAAGATTTATAAAAGTAAGATCTCAGGCTTTGAAAGCAAATACCTTGTTTTCAAAGCCTTTTTATTTTATTCACATTACTATGCGCCGACCAGTCACAATACTATCACCGTTCAACTGTCAGGACCGCATATATTTTGCTGCACTTGACGACCAAAAATAATGGCGAAAAGAAAAAATAAAATGGTAAACAGTAAATACTCTTATTTCTAAAATAGCTATCTTTGCGCCATGAAGCATATCGCTCGATATATTGACCTGGTGTTCTGCCTGATTGTGCTGCCTGGAATCTTCCTTCTTTCTCCAATAGAAAGATGGGCACATCATTTTACGACTTATACTGTAATGGCAGGGATATGGTTATATGCTCTCTATTTTATCAACCGCCGGATAGCTATCCCGCTCCTGTTTGTAAATAAGAGGGAGAGAGTGAAAGGAATAGCTATTATCTTACTCACGGTTTTAGTCACCGCAGTATTCTCCGGCATTGAGCTTTACACTCCGAAACCGGTAGTTTTTGATGACGGGTTCTCTCAATATCTTCCCCGGGTGGCGCAATACAGGCAGGTGTTATGGACATCATTCATGATCGTGGAGGCTTTCAGTTTTGCAGTCAGCACGCTGATCTATTCCACCGGTCAGATCGCACGCCTGAAGGAAGCGGAGTTTCAAAAAGAGAAAGCTGAAATTGAGCTCTACAAGGCGCAGATCAAACCTCATTTCATGTTCAATACCCTCAATTCCATATACGGTCTTTTTCTTACAAGAAATGAGAATGCCCTTCCCTCCCTTGAGAAGTTTATCTCCATGATGAGATATGTGCATCTATCTTCAAACAAAGATTTTGTATCTCTGGGGGACGAGACTGAATATATACGCCAATATGTCGACATCCAGTCTCTCCGCCTCAATAAGATGACTTCCGTATATCTTCACATTGACGTAAGGAATGAAAATCTGCGTATTCCCCCAATGCTATTAGTGACATTTGTGGAAAATTGCTTCAAGCATGGCATTTCTTCAGTGGAACCGAGCACTATACGTATCAGTCTGACGGAAGATGAAGGCACCCTGCTCTTCTCCACTTCCAATCTGATATTCCCCATCAAAAGGATTGGCGAGCACATGGGTATAGATAACTGCAGGAAGCGGCTTAACCTCCTCTATGAGGGAAGATACCGACTAAGTATTTTTAATAATAACGATATTTTTAAAGTTTCTCTTCAAATCAATCTGAAATCATGATAAAGTGTGTTGCAATCGATGACGAACCCATCGCCTTGTCCATTATTGAAGAATATTGTAAAAGATTCGGAAATATAGAACTGAAGTGTTTCACTTCTCCCGTTGAAGGAATGGAATGTATCAACACTCTGCATCCCGATATTGTCTTGCTTGATATTGAAATGAATTCTCACAATGGTGTGGAATTAGCCAAGACCCTGCCCGAGGGGATAGCCATTATCTTCACCACCGCTTTCTCCCAATATGCCCTTGACAGTTATAATGTGGATGCGGTGGATTTCCTTCATAAACCGATTTTCTACCCCCGTTTCGAGCATGCGATTGAGAAAGCTCTCCTCCTTGTCAATGCTAAAGAAGCGGAATCCATACCCGCCGCGGAATCAATCACACTGAAGCTCGGTTATAAAACCACCATTGTGGAAGTGGAGCATATAGCGTATATTGAAGCCATGGACAATTACGTAAAGATATATCGTCCGGGTATGCAGACTCTGATTCCGCAGATCACTATGAAGGAGATGGAAGCCCAACTTCCTGCCGATCGGTTTGCAAGAACCCACCGCTCATATATTGTCAATCTTAAAGAGATATCCAAATTCAATAACCGTCAGATATTCCTTAAAAATTATGAGCGTCCCATTCCCTTGGGACGCTCATACACTAACGCTTTTAACTCACGGTTCAGAACATAGGATCGGTCGGAGGTAGCAGAACAGGGTTCTGCTTGAGGATAGAGAGTATCCCGGAGGGCACATACTTCTTGTTGACCACAAGACGGAACATATACTCGTCAAACCATTTATCGGTCATTATAAGGTGACCGTCATTGGCTCCCGAGCCCCAGCTGTTCTCCACCATCCATTTCTTAGGCTTCTCATTCTCATCCAAATCCACCGCCACTAAGGTCATGGCATGGGAAGACGCGCTGTCGAATGTGCGGATACGGTCGGACTTATCCATCCCGAATTTCACTCCGAAGAGGGATTCATAGTCATAATTATCGGTATCCAATGTGCCCTTCTCCCTGTCTATAAATTTACCCACGTCGCAAGAGAAATACATCATCCTGCCGTCCTTGATGCTTTCTATCGCCATCTTTTTGATATCCTCGACAGGAAGATTTATGTATGTCCAGTTCTTGCCGTCATATACATGGCGGTCAAGATCGATCTCGTAGAGCTTATAATATTCGCGTGTGGGGTCGTTCATAAGCATCACATAGTCATCCTTCAGATTGTTTCCTGCATATTCCTGATAGAAACTCTGCGGAGTGTAAGTCTTGGTGCTGACCACTTTTCCATCCTTATCCTTACGGGTCCATGTAAATTCAGTGGGGGGCACGCCCAATGTCAGAGCAAGCATCCGATATACATCGGTAAGCATATGCTCCTTCTCTTTCTCCAATGCAGCTTTGGATGCTCCGGATGATTTCATACGGCGCAGAGCCACGCCATCCTCGCGAAGCTTGGTGCTGAGATGCTTGCGGAGCTTGGAGGTTGCGGAGCTGGAATGGGTTTCCACCATCACGCTTTTAGGCACCACTCCATACTTAAGAAGATTATCGGAAAGACCGGTGAATTGACCGCCGTCGCTGATAGGATTCTTGAATAGGAATTCCACCTTCTTATCATCCATCGGACGGTCGGCGGTATTGATGATCTCCTGCAGGAAGAGGTTGGATTTCTCCAGAAGGTCATAGAAGAAGTTGTAATTCTGGGAGAGCTCGAGAGAGGGAAGATTATGCTCCTCCATCATCTGGGAGCGCAGGGTGTTGAGGCCGGTGAAAAGCCAGCATCTCCCCGACGATTTCTGATTGGTGATTCCCTTGCTCTTCACACGATGAGTAAAGTTATCATCGAAATTATTCTTATTCTCGCCGTTAGTGGCGAGAACATCGATATCTGTAGATTTAAGAGCGTTGGAAATAGCCTTGTCAGAAGCGGTATTCTGATAGGAGCTTCTGAGGCGCTCAAGCATTCCGGAGTCAATCCCTCCGGAGGGAGCCGCCGCATACACTGAAGCGGCGCCGCAAAGCAAAAGACTGAAAATAATTCGGTTCATAATAAAGAATAAGTATATTTATAATATTGTATTTTCATATTATAGCCTGCCTATAGCCGCTTTTCAGACCACCCGTCAATACGTCTCTTTACGGATGAATAATTAATCCCTATTGCTATGACAGAACGGGAGTCAATGCCCCATGGCAGTGCATATTCCTTACGTTCGATCTGAGCCAAAGCTTCTTCGGACGACTTGTCATATTTCAATTCCATGATATATACATATTCCCTGGTGCGTACAAGAATATCTATTCTGCCGTCAGAATTTCTCACTTCCGCATCAACGTGCATACCGACCAGGGAGAAAATAAGGAGCATGGCATTCTGAACATTTCGCTCTTCATCAAATTTAAGATCATGTCCGTAACCGGCAAAGAGGGATTGGAGGCGCTTCATGAACGCATCAACATCCCCACTCTCTATTTCATCGATAAGATCAAATATAAATGGAGCTACTCGCTCCTCTGCCAAAGATGTATAATAGGGAAGTAGAAATTCGAAAAATCCTTGCTTCACCTCCTCATTCGGAATACCTAAATGATATAGTCGGCGTCTCTCATCAAACTTCTTTATAGTAAGATATCCTGTCTGATATAATAGTGCTATTGGTCGGGGCGAATCCATATCAAGCCCTTCCAACATATTCTGAGATGCTCTTATGGTCAGAAGTTCCTCGAGATCCGCATCAATCTTTTGTAGTTGCTCCACTAAAATAGTAGGTGTACCGGATGAAATCCAGTAGTTGGAATATTTACTATAGTCCATCACCTGGAGAAGGGAATAGGGATTATAGATATCAGGACAATCCTCCGAAAAATGATAACCATCATAATTACGTTTTAATTCCTGAATCTCTTCTTCAAATGAACGTTTATATTTTACTGACAATTCCTTGATTCCGGGTATAAAATAGCTTTTTAGTTCACTTTCAGTGATTCCACATATTCCCGCGAATTTATCAACAAATGAAATATCGCTGATATTATTAAGTCCGGAGAACACACTCAATTTCGCAAAGCGTGTCACACCGGTAAGAAAAACCAATTTGATATAATCTGCCGCGCTCTTAAAATTAGAGTACAGATCCGCCAAGGCATCTCTATATTCCTCAAAACGTTTGGGATGATGGAGATTTGTCACAAGAGGTTTATCGTATTCATCTACGAGGATGACAACTTCTTTTCCGGTGCGTTTACTCACTGTCTCTATGATAGTGGCGAAACGTTGTGCATGTGCCTTATCCTTTACATCAACATCATATTCTTTCTCCCATTTACGCAGCTGACGATCAAGCACATCCTCAAGATCGCCATCTTTTTTATATTTACTTGTGTTCAAATCAAGATAAAGAACCGGATATACCTCCCAATTCCAATCAACAGTATCTATATATAGATCCTTGAATAACTCCCTTTTCCCTTCGTAAAAACACTTGAGAGTAGATAAAAAAAGAGATTTTCCGAAACGACGGGGACGACCCAGGAAGAAATATTTGCTGCCACCCACGATTTTCTCTATGTATTCTGTTTTGTCTACATAAAGGAAACCATCTCTACGCAGTCTCTCAAACGACTGCTCCCCTATCGGATATCTTACTCTCTTCTCCTCCATACTTATATTTTAATACGCTATTACTTACAAATATAACTAATTTTCTCTATTTCATTCCCATTGGTCGCATTTTTATTTTCATATCACCCCGGGCAGAAGATAAAATGTCATTGATGGATACATTAAGAATATGTCATTGCCTTTATTTAAAAATTTTTCACCATTTTATTTTGCACATAAAATTATTTTCACTAAATTTGCTCGTGTAGATAAGTACATACCCTCTTATATCCACAATACCTGTTGACATTCTATTCCACAATCCAATTACTCAATATATCTAATTTTCCACATAGTTCAAACCGATACAATGAAATCTATTTCCGCCCCTACCATCATATTTACACTAATAATCCTGTTAGAGTGCCTCTGCCCGGAATTTACAATCTCATCAAAAAACAGATTACTTTCTCCGAAAGAAATTGTAGATACCTGTACCTTAAGTATCGGATATCTTCACCGCACATATGATCCTATACTTGAGCAGACTAAATGCGAGGATGAAATTCTTCTTATCGGTTCCAATCATAGCTGGTATGGCTCATATGGGGCATATATGCTGGATTCTCTCGTAAATGCCAATCCCGAAATGAGTAGTGAGGAGTTCAGCCAACATTATAAAAGCCTTGATACTTTTCCTCAATCCCTGTTAAAATACTTTGATACCGGCTTATACCGATACGCAGGACATATTTTTGCCAATTCATATAAATATGAGGAGGAAATTCCTCTGATAAACTGGCAGATATGTGAGGAAACCGATACTATCTTAGAGCAGGAATGCAGGAAAGCCACATGCGATTTCCGTGGACGGAAATGGACTGCATGGTATTCCGAAACTCCGATCAGTGACGGTCCATGGATGTTCACAGGATTGCCCGGACTGATACTGAAACTGACAGACTCAGAAAGCGAACATATAATTGAAGCCTTTGAATTGCGCACCAACTCCATCCCTTTCGGATGGGAAAAGCGATTATATGTCAAGACAAGTCGAGAGAAATATCTCAGAGAACTTGCTGATTATAAAAATGATCCGTGGAAACTGGCAGAGACAATGGTTACAGAGGTGAAAGAAGCGGATGGCACTATCGCTCCAAGAAGAAAACAGAAACTCTTCTACAATCCTATTGAATTAGAATGATAAGACATACCCTCCGCTTCATAGCTTTCCTCCTTCCTCTCCTTTGTCATTCCTCCGGCTTTGCACGTCAGATAATAAGAGGTGAGGTAAGGGATCAGGACTCCATACCCTTGCGGCAAGTAATTGTACAGGTTATCAACAACGACATCCCAATCTTATTTACAAAAACCGGACCGGACGGAGCGTATAAGATTGCAGCTGACTCAATTCATGATAATGCCATCATAAAATTTTCCAAATACGGATTTGATAATCTGACCAGACCCCTTTCAGCCGATTCTATCTATAATGTTATGCTTTTGCCTAAGTCAAATGAACTGAAAGAGGTTGTGGTGCGGGCTCCTCATACTCGTGTAAAAGGTGATACAATAGTATATGATGTTTCATCTCTCACTGCTAAGGGGGACAGAAGCATCGGTGATATTATCCGGAAAATTCCGGGGGTGGCTATCGAAGGAGAAACTATCTACTACGACGGAGAACCAATCAACCGCTTCTATATCGAGGGGCTCAGTATGCTTGGAGGTGACTATTCTGTAGCCACAAAAAACATTAATCCCGTCGATGTAGCCTCTGTAAGCATCTATGAGCGACATCAGCCCAAAAAATTGCTTAATAACATTGAAAAGTCAGATAGGGCAGCTCTTAACCTTAAACTTAAAAGAAATTCCCTGCTGCGTCCAATAGGTTATATTACTGCGGGAGGAGGTATGAGCAGCAAAGGCGATGCAATCTACCAAGGGAGTCTTTACGGGATGATGGTCTCACCCCTTAATCAGACACTCATATCCGCCAACCTTAATAACAGCGGGACTTTCCTCCCTTCTATCAACAGATACAATGAGTTCTGCTCAACAGCAGTTTCGACTGTGCCGGATCTTTTCCCTTTCGGACGCGCCGACTTTGCTGCAGATAAATATTATGACAACAAGACTCAGAAAGCGGAAGGAAGCACTATTTTCAAACTCCCTTCTGATCTTACCCTCGCCCTCCGGGTGATGTACGGTCATGAAGACAAGGCTTATTCCAATTCCGTCACAAGGCGGTATATTATTGAGGATAATCAAGAGATATCAGCCCGTTCAGGAGGGAAATCCATATATCATACCGAACAGTTCGGTGCGGAAGCCAATATCGAACGAAATTCCTCATCTCAATATCTCAACAATATATTACATTTTTCCTTTCTACGTTCACGAAACGCTTTTCTATTGGCTATCTCTCCCGATGGAAAGGAGAAGATTAACCTTAAGGAAATTTCCATAACAAATCGTTTTAATACCATTTTTAAGAAAAGAAGTAATCTTTTCGAGATCTCCTCCGACCTCGCTATCGGCAACATGCCGGAAGGAGATCTGATCTATACAATTTCTTACGAACAGACTCCTGTCATTTATCAGACTCTGAGCGGTAAAGCTTTAAAAGGGAATGTAAAAGCTCGCTACGGCTATACTTTTTACAACTCTCTGCTCGGAGGCGAGATTATCTTTGAATTCATGGATGATCTTTTTAAATCAGATGAGGATTTCTTTAATAAGATGGCAAATCATGATCAAGGCCATGACTACTCCGCTATATTGAGGCCTTACTGGGAATGGAAAGCCAACAATTTCACCTGGCGTGTCGAACTTAAAGGCTATAACCGATATATCACCTACCGATCAATCGGAGAGGAGAAATTATTCAGACATAACAAACCTTATATAGATGGCTCGACCGGCATATACTGGCGTACTTCCCCATTCTTACATTTAAATCTCTCTGTCGGCACAGACCATACTTTCGGTGGTATCAAGGATTTTATCGAATCTCCGCTCTATTCCTCATATCGCACTCAAGTCACTCTCGGGAACGGGAATCTATCCATAGCACAATCCCTGCGCACAACTCTCGGATTAACTTTCTCACGGCCTCTTGAAGGACTTATGGGACGCGCTGCCGCAACCTTCTCCATATCCCAAAAGAACTCCCTGACCTCTTCCTTTATCAATGAGACAGGCGACCTGACCTCTACAAGTGAATCTCTAAAGAATCACGGAAAATCAGTTTTCTGGTCATTGGATATCTCTAAAAGAATTACAGGCTCCGGGATAGTGTTCAAACTCTTTGCCAATGGTCTGTCACATCATAATAACAGTATAAGGCAGAACAGGAAAGTGGCAGTCACTACAAACTCCGTAAATCTCAACATGACGGGGATAGCAAGCCTCTTCTCCAACAGATTGTCCATAGACTTGAATTGCGGATATTCCTATACCGGTCAGAGAATAAAACTGTTTGACTCCGCTTCCGAAGTATCTAATTTCATGGAGGATTTAAGATTATCATGGTTTATTTTCTCTAATTTCGAAATTTATTGCGGAATTAATGGCCGCCAGAGCCAAAAGGAGGATAGAAGAATGCATAATTACATTTTCCTCAACGGCGGATGCAGATTCAAAAGATCCCGATATGAGATTGAATTATCCGGAAAAAATCTTACTGATACGCGAAATTACCAATATTCTGCTGTCTTACCGCTGGAGACCACCACATATTCCTACGCTCTTCGTCCGCTGGAAATTCTTCTGTCATTTAAATGGAATTTCTAAACCATACCTCTTTTTTCAAATCAGGTCAATCTAATCTATAGAATAAAATGTTTAGTGATGGTTGGAATGTGTTGATTGAGACTACCCATATTGTAAAAATCATAATCCTTCTTTATATACAGTTTTTTTTGCGTTCATTTTTTTTGTAATTTTGTCTTGCTGAGTTAATTTAATATCAGAATTTATATGAGACGCTTGTGCATAAAGAACTTTGGACCACTCAAAGACGCTATTCTTGATTTGGGGCAGGTGAATGTCATTACCGGACAGCAGAGTTCGGGTAAAAGTTGCGTACTTAAGACAGCATGCTATTGTGCATGGGTGGAAAAAAGGATTGAACTACAACAAAGCGATAAGACATTTCGAGAAGGCTCCGCCTTCATCGACCGTCTTGTGTCTTATTACAATATGACAGGGTATATCAAATCCGATACTTTTATTGAATATGAAACGGGACATATTAAATTTAGTTATGATAATACTGACAGGTCATTCAGAATGACTTGGAAATCCAATCGTTGGAATTATAAACGCCCTAAGGTAAGCTATATACCTGCCGATAGAAATCTTGCTGCCGCCATCCCTGGTTGGAGTGCACTTCCCTTGGATATGAACCTCCTGGAATTTATGTCAAATTGGGATCAGGCACGAAAATCGATAGGCAAGGAAGAGAATATCCTGGGTCTTGGTTTGTCATATCGTTTCGATAAGCAATCTCATACTGATCATATACAGCTGACTGACGGACAGTCTCTGATGTTGAAAGAGAGTTCAAGTGGCATACAATCTCTCTTTCCAATGTTCGTGCATCTCGATTATATTACCAAGAAACAGTATGAAGATGTAAATACGAAATTATCATATGAGCAGAAAGAAGAACGCAAAAAGATTCTTGAAATCCTACATGACCGTTTTGTGAATCCTATACCTGAAAATATCCCGACTGAAAAAATTTATATAGAGGGTGTAGAGTTTAATTTCCTCAATAAGAAAGATGCGGATACCTTCCATCGCAGATATAGTAAATATACCAATGTCGATCACAGTGAGATTTTCCTGGAAGAACCGGAAGATAATCTCTTTCCTCCGACTCAGTGCCAACTCGTAAATTGGCTTATTGAAGCTATCAAAAAGCACGACGACATGCTCTTTGTAGCAACTCATAGCCCGTATATTCTTAACCAATTCATCAAGGATGATCCGGAAGGTCTTACAATATTTTTTACTCATCGCGAGAATGAAAAAAGCAACCTTTACTCAGTGAGACAACTCAATGCTGAGGAAATCCAGGAAATATACGATAATGGTGTGGATTTATTCTTCAATTTCGAGGCTTATATATGAAGAATCGTATTCCGTCAGTAATGCCAGAATGTTATGTGGACACCAATCTTATTGAGTATCTGCTTGATGGACGTGTAAATCATCAACATTCCTGCACAAAAGTTATCGGCAATTTAAAAAATTCTCATAAAGATAAATTTGCCATCGGCATAATTGATAGAGACAAAAAATTGTCAGGTTATCTCAATGAGTGTGATGTGATTTCATCAACCGCACATCTTACTCTGTTGAAGCACCGCACCCTTAATCACTTTATTATAACTGTCTCTCCAGCCATTGATGGTTTTATTCTTGATTGTGCTGTTGAAGAAGCTGTAAATCCCGCAGATTTTGGACTCCCTTCTAAACTCAAGGATTTCACGAAGATTTCTAAATCAGTAACATCAAACTCTGATACTCGTTTTAAAGAGCTTTTCAAAGCTTTAAGAAACAATCGGGAACTCCGTAATCTCGGCACTTCATTGAGATACATGATCGACCAGGAATATCACACTGATATCAAGCACCTGAAAGATCTCTTTGAGATGCCTTAAAACGAAAATATACTTACTTGACTACTTAGATGACAGATAAAGGAAAAGTGGGGGGACATCTTGCCATGTTAGGGGCTAACGTGATGTGGGGACTGATGGCTCCCGTGGCTAAGATGGTATTCGCATCCGGCGTGATCCTCCCTTTCATTATGGTGGATTTCAGAGTGGGAGGCGCGGCAATCCTCTTTTGGATCCTTTCCCTATTCCTCCCTAAAGAGAAAGTCCCGGCGGCAGACCTCCTGCGTCTTTTCGGGGCAGGGATGTTAGGTATCCTTCTTAATCAGGGTTGCTACATTTTCGGCGTGAGTCTCACCTCCCCCGGCGAGGCTGCGCTTGTGACGACCACCATGCCGATGTGGGTCATGCTTCTGGCATGGCTGATACTCCGCGAACCGATCACTTTTATGAAAGCAGGCGGTATAGCCGTCGGTGCCGCCGGCGCTCTTATCCTTATCTTAGGAGGCACCTCCACTGTCGGCTCAGGAGCCAATCCCGCATTGGGCGACTTCATCGTCCTTATGGCACAATTAAGCTACGCCCTTTATCTAACTCTCTACCGCAACTTCATACGGAAATATTCCTTGGTCACTCTCATGAAGTGGATGTTCCTCTCCGCTGCAATAGTCGCCCTTCCCTCTTCCATAAAATGGCTCGCCTCCACTGATTGGAACGCCATTACCCCCGGAGAACGGGGAGGAGTGGGCTTCATAGTGGTATGCAGCACATTCTTAGCATATATTTTTATCATGATCGGTCAGAAACGCCTGCGACCTACAGTGGTCGGGATGTATAACTATGTACAACCCGTAGTCGCCACTATCGCCGGCATAGCTTTAGGACTTGATCATCTTACGGTAGTGAAATGCGTGGCAATCATCCTGATATTCACAGGCGTGCGTCTCGTCACCATGAGCAAGGCGCTCCCTTCTGATAATTCCGGCAAATGATCAGTTATCCCGACTTCAAACCTTATAAAATCACTACTCCCAATAATATGGGAGTGGTAAGATACATTTTAGCCATATCCGTATTTATCGCTCATTTCTCCGAACTGACAGGCTCCAATCTTTATTTCCCTATATCCAGCTATTCGGCTGTAGGAGGATTTTTCGCTCTAAGCGGCTTCCTGATTTATGGGAGTTATCTTAGAAAACCTGACTTGCGGAGTTATATTGTCTCAAGAGCATGGCGGCTGCTGCCCGCCTACTGGATTACGGTCTTATTTTTCGCAATTCTGCTTGCAGCTGTTTCCACTCTTGCTTCCATTCAATATTTCACCTCCTCCCATTTCCTGAAATATCTGGTCGCCAATCTCTCTTTCCTTAATTTCATAGAGCCATCGCTACCCGGAGTGTTTCAGTCAGGAAGTGTGACGGATGCAGTCAACGGCTCTTTATGGACGATGAAAGTGGAATGGTGCCTGTATCTTTCTGTTCCGGCAGTGGCATGGCTTATCTCCAGATTCAAGATATCTTCCATAAAAACCTTCGTGGGAATATACATCGCCGCCTGTATCTACCGTATAGGATTTCTTGAACTTTATGACCATACCGGGAAAGAGATATACGCCCTCTTGAGCAAACAGTTTTTCGGACAGCTCTCATATTTCTATTCCGGAGTGGCAATATATTTTCTTCTTGATAAATTTCTGAAATATAAATGGCATATCTTAGGATTCGGGGTCATCCTCCTTATGGGGAGCTATCTGATTCCCTACGGACAGATCATTCTTCATCCCGCGGCTCTATCCATAATAGTAGTATGGTTTTCAATGGTAGGAAAGTGGGGCACATGGGAGGGGAAACATGACAATTTTTCCTATAACATATATCTCATACATTTTCCGGTGATTCAACTCATTACGACACAGTTTCCACAATCAAGCCATCATAACATCCTGATTCTATTCCTCCTATCCTTATTTATCACTCTTATCCTTTCCCGCCTCCTTGTCGCGATAGAGAAATGGATAAGTAAGAGAAGATCCCGAAAAGGGTGACAAAGGAATAGAAAAAAACAGAATATGAAGTTGTTTAAACTAATTTTTTATTCACATTTGCGAGAGATTTTTGAGCTGATTTCGTCACTCGAAGAGGTAGCAACCTCTCGGTTGGTACCGATGAGAGGGGCGGAAGCAGCCAAAAAGGTCTGCAAAGGGAAATAAAAGAATGAAGAATATTTCTAATTTTAACATTCGTAAATTAGTTTAAACAACTTCTATATCAACTTATAAAAGCTTTGGCGCAATTCAGCAATTTTTATTAACTTTGCAGACCATACATACAATTGAAAATTTTGACTGTCATTATGAAACTAAAGAGCTTTCTTTCCCTTCTCTTACTTCTCTCCTGCAGTCTCTCCTCCTTTGCAGTTTCTGATAAAGATATGGAGCAGGCTAAGGTGACCGCCGCAAAACTATATCTGCGATGGACCAACAACGCCTCCGGATACCTTGATGATGTATCTGCCTCTTCTATGGCAGATCTTGAATCCAAATTAAAAACTCAGGAAATAGAGAATCTTAAGGCTTTCAAGTCTGTGCCTATACCAGCTGATTACCATTCCTGGGATAAGGAACGTTTCGTTCAATTCTGGGGCACTACATTCTTCACCTCTCCTGCTCTCACTGCCGACGGCAAAAGAGCTAAAGACAGAGTGAAAGCGAAGGTAAAATCAATGAATGTCGCCGCCCCCACCTCAGCCCCCGCTGAAACAGCCCCGACTACTGCTGAAGCTAACGAAACTGCGTCTACCGGCGCAAACAAGACGGAAGACTCCGAGGCTATCTCCATCCCCGAGCCTAAAGAGGTGATACATCAGGAAGAGGCTGCCCTTCTTGATTCAATGGCGACTCTTCAAGCCGAGGAAGAGAGCGTCGCCATGCAGCCCCACCCCGGCAAAGCCAAGAGCAATACCTGGATATATGTGATTATCCTTATTGTCCTTGTCATTCTTGTGGTCTGTCTTATGGTGTATGCCGCAAATATGATGAAACGTCAGAATAATGCGGTATCCGATCGCAGTTCCAACAACCCTGAGCCCTCCTCTAAGGAGATCAAGTCATTGGAATCATCTCTTGAGCGTCTCCGCCAGGAGAATGTGCGTCTGAAAGGAGAGAATGAAAGGATAAAAAGAGACAACGAGCAATACAAGAAAGAGATTTCCGAACTCCATGCGGCTCTTAAATCAGCAAAATCCGCTGCTCCTAAGCCACGCACGGCTGCGGAGCCTCCGACAGCAAGACAGCAACAGGCTGCCGCACCGGCTCCCAAGGCTACCCCTAAAGTGATCAATGAGATTTTCCTCGGA
Source organism: Bacteroidales bacterium (assembly GCA_014800895.1). GTDB lineage: Bacteria > Bacteroidota > Bacteroidia > Bacteroidales > Muribaculaceae > Lepagella. The sequence goes on along the minus strand of JAAVFG010000023.1, from coordinate 77,236 downwards.
CGCGCCAATCCCAAAGGTCTTTTCGTCAGAGGAGACCGACGTCCTAACCCGGAACATACCGTATATCGTCTCAATACCAAGGATGGAATTGTCGGCACATTCCGCTTTGCCGACACTCAGGAGGCTCTCGCACTCGCAAAAAGCAATCCCCTGCAATTCCTTGCCGGAGGATGTATATGTGAAAATTTCGAGGATGCCCCGGAAGCACATAAGATCGTGACAGACACGCCCGGTACAGCTATCCTTGAAAACGGCTGCTGGAAAGTGCTCCGCAAATCCCGCATCCGCTTCGAATAAGAATTATACTTATCCCGAGTAAACAAAGCCTAATCGCGCCTTACCCACCCATAATTTTTTTATTTCATCGGATTATTTGCAATATTCGGGATAATTGCTTAACTTTGCAAAAGCAAAGGCCCTGATGGCGGAATCGGTAGACGCGCTGGTCTCAAACACCAGTGGAGCAATCCGTGCCGGTTCGACCCCGGCTCAGGGTACAGAATGGAGCGTTTCAATCGAAACGCTCCATTTTTAATTTAGACCTCCACTATCCGGAGCTCTCCTCTGCTTAATCCTCCGCAATCCGGAGGCTTATATTATTTAGATTTTCACTATATGGCGGCTTCTACTATTGATCAGGCTGAGAGAATAAAGGAATTAGGTTCTTCTCCCGTCGGTAAACTTCTACTTAAATACAGTCTGCCGGCAGTGGTCGGCACTGTTATTTCAGCTGTTTATAATATCATTGACTCCATCGTAATCGGTCATGCCATCGACGATCCGAATGTCGTGGCGGGTATTGCCGTGACTTTCCCGGTCATGAACCTTGCCACTGCTCTCGGAATGTTGATCGGCGCCGGCGCCGCCACAAGAGTCTCTATCGTATTAGGACAGAATGATAAGAAAACCGCTGAGACAATTTTGGGAAACTGCGTCATCCTATCCTTAGGGATAGGGATCCTTTACGTCTCGCTGTTCGCCATATTCATAGATCCTATATTAGCCATATTCGGTGCCTCTCCCAATTCGCTCCCTTATGCGCGTGAATTTCTGATGTGGGTGCTCCCCGGAATGATTCTCATGAACCTCACATTCAGCTATAATAACGTGATGAGGGCATCGGGCTATCCGGGGAAGGCGATGTATACGAATATGATCGGGGCGGGAATGAACGTGATTTTAGCCCCTCTCTTCCTTTTCATTTTCAAATGGGGAATCCGCGGGGCGGCGATTGCCACTGATATATCCATGGCGGTCACCTGCTTCTTTGTGATGGCTCACTTCTTTGACAAGAGGAATACACTCCATTTTGTAAAGGGAACCTTCAAGCTTCAATGGAAAATAATCGGAGGAGTGATTTACATCGGTATGGCACCATTCCTCATAAATGTAGCAGGCTCAACGATTAATGCCATTGTAAATAATACGCTTCTTGAACATGGCGGAGATAATGCGATCGCATCCATAGTGGTGTTCAATAGATTCGCTACTATCTTTATATTCATTGTAATAGGTATATGTCAGGGTATGCAGCCTATCATAGGATATAATTACGGGTCGAAACGTTACAGCCGTCTTTTCCGCACCCTCTTCCTCGGCATTGTCGCTGCAATGATAATCACCACTACCGGCACAATCGTGGGTCAGTTCGCACCGACCTATATCGCCAAGATGTTCATGCAGAATGACGAGCAGATAGCCGTGGCGGTCAACTGTCTGAAACATGTGACCGTATGCTTCTGGCTTGTCGGCTTCCAGACCGTCGCCACCAACTTCTTCCAGGCTCTGGGCAAAGCCGGCTTATCCGTATTCCTGTCATTGACACGTCAGGTGATATTCATGATTCCTCTCCTGCTTTTCCTGCCTGATATGTGGGGTCTGAACGGCGTATGGAACGCCTTCCCTATCAGCGACGCGGCAGCCTCTATCCTGGCGGCGATCCTTCTCACATGGCAGATTCGCAAAATCAAAAGATCCGCTACTCTCCCAACATCCCAAGAATAGCATCCGCGATGCGACGGTCATTGGAGAGACGAGGTATCTTGCGCTGACCGCCCAATTTATGATTGCCTACGCTTCGGAGCCAACTGTCAAAGGTCCCCTCCGGAACGCTCCTCAGCTCCAGCCGGTCAAGGAAGATGTCTCCCGTACGCTTGGCATCATAATCGGAATTTTCCTCTCTCAGCGCCTTGTCGAGAAGATCGGCAAATTTTTCCGTATCCTCCGGCTTGATATCCCATTCTATAAGCCATTGATGACGCCCGTGTCTGTTACCCTCCGCAAAGACCGGAGCGGCAGTGTAATTCTTTACCGATCCTCCGGTAGAAGCGCATACCGAAGCAATAGCTTTCTCTGCATTCTCCTCCATCAATTCCTCCCCGAAGGCATTGATATAGCATTTCGTGCGCCCGGCAATAGTGATCTTCACAGGATTGACAGAAGCTATCCTTACAGTATCGCCCAAGCGATAACGCCATAGCCCATTGCTGGAGGTAATCACCATCTCATATACCTTGCCTTCCTCTACTTCCCATAAAGGCACCGGTTCGCTTTCCAAATCATCGACGGGAATGAATTCATAAAAGACATCATTATCCACTATCAGAAGCATGGAGTGGTCGGCGGGATCATTCTGCACGGCAAAGAAGCCCTCGGAGGCGTTATACGTTTCAAGGAAATGCATCTTGGCAGGGTCGGTCAGGCGGTGGTATTCCTCCCTATACGGCTCGAAAGATATACCACCATGAAAAAATACCTCCAGATCAGGCCATACATCTGAAATTTTATCCGCTCCCCTCTTTTTCATCACCTCCTTTATAACCGTCAGAAACCATGAAGGGACACCGGATATATTAGTGACATTTTCCTTTACCGAGGCATCCACCAGCTCAGGGAGTTTGCGGCTCCAATCAGGAATGAGCGCCACTCTCTTGGAAGGCACTCTGAAAAGATTGGCAAGCGGATTAATATTCTCTATCAGTGTCGCGCTGAGATCTCCTACCCTCACCTTCTTATCCTTCGGTTTAAGTTCGGAAGCGAATGACCCGCCAAGTATGAATCCTTTTCCGGAGAAAATACGGCTCTTGGGATTATGACGGAGATAATGAGCCACACAATCAGCCGAACCTTTGTAATGGCAGCGTCTGAGATTCTCTTTCGTGACAGGAATATATTTTGATCGCCCTCCGGAGGTGCCGGATGACTGTGCGAAATTATAGCATCGCCCCCTCCACAGCACATCTTCTTCCCCTTCTATCATACGCATCACATCGGCGCGTATATCTTCATAGTCCACCATCGGCACTCTCTTGCGAAATTCACCATATGGATCGTCACACTCCGCCATCTCTCTGAATCCATATCTCTTCCCTATCTCGGTGTCGGCTCCGCGCCGCAGCAGGGAGATTAATTGACCGGTCTGGATAACGGGTTCATCAGTTGCCCAACAATCAGTACGGCGTGAGATGCGGGTAAAGAACAAGCGTGCGAGGGGTGTAAAATTCATAATCTTTTTGTGCGATCGATTTTAATGTTAAATATGTCCGTGGAACTACAAAGTTAATAACAAGTAGACAAATAGCCAAGTTTGAGCTTTTTTTATTAATTTTGCATTCACGACATCAACAGGCTATTTCCTTCATGAAAACCAAGTACATTTTCACTCTTCTTCTCTTTTTCTCTTTCCTTATCGCTACGTCGCATAAGGCTGATGCTCAGATATTGGGCGTCCCTAACCAGACGGAGTATTACGACTCCATAAGGAATGATCTACTTCATGCTCCCTATTTCGGAATCTATAAGGATAACTACTTTACAGTCGGAACGACCATAGGCAAAATGCCCGACAGACATAACTCCGATGTTAAATTCCAGCTCTCCGTCGCTCAGCGTATCACCAAGACCACTCTCCCCCTTAATTCTTACGTTTTCCTTGCCTTCACTATGAAGACGATGTGGAATGTCTTTGAAAAGTCCCTCCCCATGCGCGACCTGAACTTCAATCCGGGTATCGGATGGTCGTTCCCTTTCTTCTCCAAAGGCAGGTATGTCGGAAAATTCACATTGATGCTTGAGCACGAAAGCAACGGGCGCGACAGTATCCAGTCGCGCAGCTGGAATAAGATATCCTTCGGCGCCACAACGATGATAAATGAATGGCTGACGGTGAATTGCAAGTTCTGGATTCCTATTGTCGACGGCGAACATAACAAGGATATACTGCGCTATAGCGGTATCTACCAGACCGGACTCGCTGTCACCACTCCCAATAAAAAATTAGGATGGGCAGTGACATTGGTGAAACGAAAGGGATGGAACCTCAACTTCAATACGATTCTTGAATTCAACTGGAAGATTCTCCCCAATGACAATCAATACTTCTTTGCGCAGTATTATAACGGCTACGGAGAGAATATGCTTGACTACAATCAATTCCACTCACGATTACGTATAGGTATGGTGATCAAGCCTAAATTCTTCTCCGAATATTAGGCTCCGGGTTTCATGGAGGCTTCATATTAGCCCCCTGATTTCATGGAGTCTCCGACCCCATCCGTTAAAACAAGATAATACCTCAACCATCCCCCGCGCCTCCGTGTTCCCTTTATAAAGAGAGGTCGGCTGCCGGGGGCAAGAATGACAACAGACTGTTTATGTTTAATTTAGAAATACCGATATCATCTTATATACTCCTTGGGATAGAGATTATTCTCGGTCTCCTCCTTCTCCTTTTCCTGATTCGCCCGCTCAGGCTTATCAAGAGGCTACCTCTCAATCCATATGAGGAGATGAATGAGCGAAAGAATGTGATATCGGAGGAAAGTGATACGGAGGAACAACCGGAAATAGCGGAGCCGGGACAATCAGATATAACAGGGGCGGAGCTGTCAAGCTCAATGGAGACTGAAAAGAAATACCCCAAAGTTTCTGTTGTGGTGTATTCAACTGTGAATGAAGAGGTGCTTACCGAATTTCTTCGCCAGATCACATCTCAGGATTATCCGGATTTTGAAGTAATCGTGGTTTGCGATGCCACGCAGGAGACCTCCTCCATGCTCTCGGAAAAGTTTGCCGCCATATTCCCGAATGTCTATATCACTTTCATTCCGCCCGGCTCCCACAATCTGAGCCGACGCAAATTAGCTCTTACTTTAGGAATAAAAGCGGCATCCGGAGAAATTATCGTAACTACCGTTGCCAATGCCGTTATTCCTTCTACACAATGGCTCACGGCTTTGACCCTCCCTTTGGTGCATAACAATCTGCGTGAGGTATCGCTCGGTTATTCACATCCTGACTTCTCGGAACTCCCCTCTTCCGGAAGACTATATAAGGAGTTCTTCCGCACTCTGACCGATGCCAACTGGATCGGATATGCACTTTTAGGGAAGCCTTACCGGGGTGACGGATTTAATCTTGCTTTCCGACGCGAACTTTTCTTCAGATGCAAGGGATATTCCAAAACGATGCATCTCCATACGGGTGAAGATGATCTCTTCATCCATGATGTGGCTGACAGGTATAATACGGCGGTCGTAATATCGCCTGAAACTATCCTCACCACCATATGGGGTCCGACAGCTTCAAGCAATCTGAATCTCCAGCGGAGTCAATATGATTTCACATCCCGCTGGCTTCCTTCCGCCCCCTTTGCCCGTGCCGGAGCAGCGTCTGCCTCCCAATGGCTTATTATCTTCCTCGGGCTTGCTTCCGCTCTGGCAGCTCTTCCCAATATAATCCCGTCGATCGCAGCCGCTATTGTCTGGATTATAGTCATATCTCTGGAGGCATGGTATTATCATAGGGCAGCCAATAAATTACAGACTGCTCCTCTCTCATGGCAGGTACCCCTCTTCTGGCTCATCAAGCCGCTGAATAATATGTTGTTCAGAGGTCGCAGACGGGGTGCAAGATACAAGAATTATACCTGGCAACGCCAGAAACTCTCCTGATAATTACGCTTCTATCTTTCGGAAATACTTTTCCTGAAGATGATTTGATTTTATAAAAACATATGATTATGACGTTATATCCCAATCTTATACTTGACGCATTGAAAAATGTGCGTTACCCTGGCGATGGTAAGAATATCGTCGAGAAAGAGATGGTAGAGGATGATATCCGTATCGATGGCAACAAAGTGACATTCTCCCTTATCTTCGATAAACCAACCGATCCTTTTATCCGTTCCGTCGTGCGGGCAGCCGAGACCGCGATCAATACTTACATATCTCCGGATGTGGAGATCAAAGGAAATATCTCCACTAAGTTCCGGAAAGAACCTGAGGCTCGTCCTGAAGTCCTTCCGGGAGTAAAGAATATCATCGGTATTAGCTCCGGCAAGGGAGGAGTAGGTAAATCAACGGTATCCGCCAATTTGGCAGTTGCATTAGCCGCCATGGGTTATAAGGTCGGTCTGCTGGACGCTGATATCTTCGGACCATCCATGCCGAAAATGTTCGGGGTCGAGGATGAGCCAATATACATGGTAAACAAGAATGATCATGATTATATCGAACCTATTGAGAAATATGGCGTCAAGATGCTCTCGATCGGTTTTCTGGTGGATAAGGAGAAGGCTGTGCTTTGGCGTGGAGGGATGGCGAGCAATGCCCTCAAACAGCTTATCACCGATGCATGGTGGGGCGATCTGGATTATTTCCTTATTGATATGCCTCCGGGCACAAGTGACATACACCTCACTCTCGTTCAGACACTTCCCATCACCGGAGTTGTGGTAGTCTCCACACCTCAGGAGGTGGCACTGGCTGATGCACGCAAAGGGATAGCGATGTTTCAGAATCCCGGTGTGAATGTCCCCATCCTCGGACTGGTGGAGAATATGGCATGGTTCACGCCTGCACAACATCCCGATGAACGTTATTATATCTTTGGCAAGGAGGGAGGCAAGGAGCTGGCTCATAAATTAGGGGTACGCCTCTTGGCACAGATCCCATTGGTAATGGATATCCGCGAACATGCCGATGACGGTGAACCGGTAGCGGTGGCTTTGGAGACTGATCCTGCCACAGCCAATGCTGACGCCTGTGCATTCGGCGAATTGGCACGCAATGTCGTGGAAGCCGTAGAGCAGCGCAACCGTGATCTCCCCGCTACAGAGAAAGTGGAAGTAACAAAGAAATAATAAATAGTTATGGGCAACACCCCAAAGGTCTTAGATGTAACCTTTGGGGTGCTTTTACATTTATCAGGGAAGATTAATGCATACTACTTCCCCATAAATATATGGCTTAAAATTGATTCCCCCTCCGAGTAGGGATAGGGCAACTGCGACACGGCGGCAAGAAGAGCTACAACGACAAGGAATATTACCAACGTTCCCCATCTCACCATCAGAGGTGCTCGCGCCTCTATAAGTTTCCTTACTTTCTCACTACGCACATCCATATCCTTTCCCTCCGTTTCAGCTGAGTTTTTCTCCTCCATATCTTATTTTTTTAATTTACTTCCCTCTCCTATTCTCCCAGCTCAAGCTGATTCTTTACAAGATTATAGTAATATCCTCTCTTTTCTATCAATGTGGCATGATTGCCCTCCTCCACTATCCTGCCTCCATCCAATACGATGATACGGTCCGCATTCTTTACTGTAGAGAGACGGTGTGCAACTATTACTACTGTCCGCCCACGGTAGAACGCATCGAGATTCTCCACTATCACACGCTCGTTTCCGGCATCAAGCGCATTCGTCGCCTCGTCAAGGAAGATGAAGTCAGGATTGCGGTAGACGGCTCGCGCTATCAGTATCCGCTGTTTCTGGCCCTGGCTAAGCCCGTTCCCGTCCCGCCCTATCTTCGTGTTATACTTCAACGGCAACCCCATGACATAATCATGGATATTCGCTATCCTCGCGGCTTTCTCAAGACGAGCCATATCGATATCCCTGTCATCTACAGCTATGTTGCGGCCTATTGATTCCGAGAAGATGACGCCATCCTGCATCACCACCCCGCAATGACGCCGCCACCATTTCAGATTATATGAGCCGATTTCCTTTCCCGATATCAGTATACGCCCTCCGAGCGGTCCGTAATAGCCTAACATCAGTTTGATCAGGGTCGTCTTGCCGCTACCCGACGCACCAACTATCGCCGTAACCTTACCCGAAGGGATAGTGAAGCTGACATCATCAAGGGTCTTTTTCAAGGAATGTCTGTCATACTTGAAATTCACTCCTTCTATCTCTATATCTTTTTCACCCTCAAAATCTGTCAGACGATTGTCGCTGTTCTCCTCATTCCTCCCCTCATGAATCTCGTTGATGCGCTCGAGGGAGATCCTGACATCCTGAAGGGAATAGATAAAGCTCATAAGCTGCTCCACCGGGGAGTTGAGCTGTCCGATGATATACTGAACGGCAAGCATCGCTCCCAACGTCATTTCTCCACGGATCACGGAGGTGGCAGCAAGGACCGTGATGAGGATATTCTTTATCTCGTTGATGAATACAGACCCTGCCTCCTGACTCTGCTGAAGCTTAAGCACCTTCATCTGCACTGCAAACAGATCTGCCTGAGTGTCCTCCCATTCCCACCGGCGACGACGCTCACAGTCCTGAAGCTTGATCTCCTGCATCGAGGTGATGAATTCATAGGTCTTGTTCTGATTTATCGCCTGCTGCTCGAAGAGCTCGTAATCCAATACCTTCCGCCGCCGCAGGAAGGTCGAGATCCATGCCCCGTAAATCAGGCTCCCTGCAAGAAAGACTCCGAAGATAAGCGGACTGTAGACACACAGCACTATCCCGAATATCAGGAAACTCAATAACGTGAAGATGATGTTGAGTGTCTGCCCTGTCAGAAAATTCTGCACTCTCGAGTGGTCGCCTATCCGCTGCAGAAGATCCCCCATAAGCTTGGTGTCGAAAAAGGACATCGGGAGCTTGAGAAGCTTTATGAAGAAGTCGCTCACAAGCGAGATGTTGATGCGCATCGAAATATGAAGCAGAAGCCAGCGGCGGATGAAGTCGGTGGCGGTACGCCCGACCACTATCATAAGCTCGCCCAACAGGACGAGCCAGATAAATCTTATGTCGCTGTGGCGTATCCCGATATCGACGATCCATTGTGTCAAGAAGGGCATGATCAGCTGTAGCACACATCCGAGTCCAAGACCGAGAATGATTTGCGCAAAGTATTTCCTATATTGCAGGATATACCCCAAAAGAAAACGGAATGAGCGTTTCGGGCTCTTCGGAGGAGCTGAATGACTGTAAAATTCCTCTGTCGGTATCAGTTGCATCGCCACTCCTGCCGGCACATCGTGTCTCACAGTGCTTATCCAGTGCTGCTCCAGCTCAGCGGCATCAACATCTCTCAATCCTTTTCCCGGATCGGCTATATGGTACTTCTTTCCATTTTTAGAAATGCCATATAGAACCACGAAATGATTCTGATTCCAATGAAGGATACATGGCAGTGTCAGTTCCTTGAGCTGATTTATGGAGAGAGCCACACCGGTCGCCTCCAGACCGACAGCCTCAGCGCCCTCTTTTATCCCGAGAAGCGAAACGCCGGTATTACTCGCATGACAATACTCATCCAGATAGTCAATGTCATATTCTCGTCCATAATGGCGGCATATCATTGCCAGACACGCCACTCCGCATTGCATCGAGTCATGCTGTTTTATCCATTCAAATCGCTTTCTCACCTCTTTAATTCATTATTTCCCTACAAAGTTAGTCATTGTATCTGAATTTTATCTCACTTCTTTGTATTGAATTTCCACTGCAGTCCAACCATAATATAGCGTGGGAGTACAGTACGATAAGTCTCAGTTCGTGCCTGAGCATTAACTGTATAGAAAACATTGCTCAAATCATGCAATATATCAAAGCCGTCGACCGTCAAGAGAAGACTTCCCTTCAGGAATCCGTAAGTCAGACGCATATTCCAGATATAATTATTCGTATTCAATGCTTTATCCTGATAATGTCTCCTGCTATAGATGGTGAAATCTGTATTTATCCCCAATCCGAACGGAAGCTTGAACACTCCCAGCACTCCATAATGAAACTCAAGGGGATTGAAGCGCGCATCTCCCGAATAGCGGGAATAGTCTATGTTTCCTGTCAGGGAGATTTTCTGTCCGGAATGTGTGACACCAAAAGATAAATCCTCTCCGATACCATGACTATATACCGTGTTCAGACCTATACTGTTGGTTATGCCAATCACATCAACGCTCTTGCGATAAGTAGCGGATAAGAGATGCCTGATAGAAAACATTTTCATAGGTCCGAATTCATAGTTAAGGTAATTACGCAATACCATTGACCTGTTACCATTTACATTATATGTGCTGACAGTCTTCACGCCGGTAGCCTCGTCATAGACAGCCCCTTTAGCCAAAGCATTATGTACAGCGTTGTAATCAAATAACAGGTCGACACTAAATCTGTCTCGAGGTTTAGAGAAGCTATAGGAAGCACTCACTTTGAGCAGACCGCTCTTCTTAAGATCCGGATTGCCTTTCTCTATCACAAGAGGATTAGATGTATCTGTCACATCAATCACATCCAGGAGATCGGGAGCTTTGGTAGTATACGTCGCGGTAGCAAACCATGTATTCCCCTTATACTGATACTGCACGAATGAATTATTACTCTGCTCAAATAACAAATTCGTCCTGCGTATCGACTTATAATAATCACCTCTCCAATAATGCAGATTATCTGTGGCTATTATGAAAGGCCATGACAACTGTACCCATAAGTTTCCAAGCGAAATATTTAATCCCGGCGACAGTGAATGTATCATATTCGTTAGCCTATAACGATAGCTATTGTTGACATCTTCTCTTCCATCTGATTGCTCATGATAAGAGGGAGCTTTAAATTTTCCGTCATCCGCATCTTCATAATCATATATCGTCCGCCCCATATGCTTTATGTTGTTCTTGAAATCATATGTAAAGCGCAAATATATACCTCGTCGCAACCTATGCGAATAGCCCACCCCTAAATTATAAGCTTAATTCTTATTCGGCTCGTAATTAAAGTTTCTTAACAGTGCACTGTTCATCTCCGGCTGATTAGGAAAGTCAAGCAAATAATATTCATTATTCTCCTCTTTCTGATATCTTCCGTTTATACCCCCTTGCACGATAAGGACATTAAGCGTATTGGGTATTTTCCATACCATGCTTGATGAAAGGTCATACTCTATCTTATTGGAATGATTCTCCTCATCAGAAATCTTTCTATTTATCATATTTCGGACACTATCACCTCCCGCATAAATATTTCTTATGAAATCCTTGCTCCAATCCGACTGTTCTTCTGAGAATAATGCCTCTGTATTATTCACTTTCCCTCTACGGTGCTGATATGTGAATGTTGGAGTCAACGACCACATTAATTTCTCAGTCTCCAGTTTGACCTTATGCTCTGTGGTGACATCCAGATCCCGGTTATGGATATCTGTGTGCGAATAGTCGTAATTGAATCGTGGCTCAAGGAAAATGGTATTGGCAGTTGATGTGCCATCCTTAAGATCTACATGCTTCACCATAGCGTTGCCGGACACTTTCCACCTATTATCCGGGAAGTCATAAAAATAATCTATACCTCCTGCCAGCGTTTCCCTGATACCGGTCTCTATTTTCGAAGGATTCCACTCCGGATCCCTCTCTCCCGGTTTTCGGGTCTCATTTATATTGTTGAAATTTCCAAACAGAGAGACACGGCTTCTCGGGGTCAGACGCGAAAGAAACAATCTGCCCGTATATCTCTTCGAGCTTCCATATCCTGCCATAAAATTTCCAAGCCATGAATCCATGTAATCCTTCTTAAGCCTTACATCCATGACTAAGTTCTTCTTGCCTGTTGTGGAAACTCCTATCAACTTATCGACCCCTGTCAACTCCTCATATACCTTGATATTTTTTACCGTATAGGCGCCGAGATTCTCAAGCATCACATTTTTATCTCCCTTGAAGAAATCTTTGCCATTGAGTACAAGATTATCCACAAATTTCCCATTCACATATATCTGCCCGTTGCTACGGAGCTCCACTCCGGGCAACTGGCGGATTAATGCATCCAGCATACTTCCGTCCGGCAAGATGAAGGCATCTGCATTATAGACTATCGTATCCCCTTTATTGTAAAATTTTACCTTGGATGCGGTCACGGTTAATTCCGACAAGGTATTGACCTCAGGGCGCAGATAAAGATTTCCTAAATTCAGGCTTACATTCTTAAGACGATCAGTGCCCAGATTAATATAGTGTGGAGTGTACCCTTCCTTGAAAATCTCAATAATGTACTCGGTCTTATTATCAGGCGTATATAATCTAAATGTAGATGTAACGGTCGTGTCGCCGGTATTGATTATCAATCCCTCAGCCTTTGTAGATGCCACTATGGAGCTATCATTCATATTCCGCAGTTTAACTTCTGCTCCCGGAAGCTTCCCTTTACTGCGTTGGTCAAATACCTGACCGGTGATATAAACTTCCTTAGCGTTAACATGACAGGGCGTCATAAGGATTGATATAAACAGGATAAATAAAGTCAGGGAATTTAATCGCATCTGTTAGATTAATTATAAAAATGCTATTGAGGAGCCTCGGCTTACAGCCGAAGCTCCCGTGAATATCATTATTGGATTAGTGGAAAGAATGACCGGGCGCCAAAGATAGCCGCGGTCTCCTCGGAGGATAAAATACCCGCCTGAGGTTTTTCAATCAACTGAATCTTCATTTCTTTTTTGATTGCTTGGTTAATAATACATCATCTATTCTACTCCATCTTTTATCCAATGGAATCTCGTCAAAATTAAGATGCGTGAAGTCCAAAGGAATAATCTTTGGCACATAGTTCTTTCCTTTTACCTCAAGCAAGTATCGTTCATCGTAATCCGGAAGAATCAGATTTATTTTTTCAACCTCATGCTCACCGTCATAAGAGAGCCAACGTTCATATTCAGACTCTCCGGTCAGTATCTCTGTTGAATCCTTTTCTGATATCAGTCGATACTTCACAGCCACCGGCTTTAAGGTCACGGAATCTATAACATCCGTACGGACACGATACCATTTCTCCTTTGGTGTCTTGGGCTGTACTGTCTCTGCATCCAGTGATATAAATGGAAGCAGACCACTACACACAACTACAAGAAAAAATAAAATTCTCCTCATTTCTCTAAGTTTTTAGTTAAAAAATGACAATATAACATATCTTCCATGCCATCTTTAAGCAGGTGGCATGTTTCGAGATTTCTTCCCTCATATTTATTTAGTTTTCTATATAGATTCTTACATAGAAAGGGCGAGTAAATTATTTTCACACTTTTACCTCACGCCCGTGGAAATGTCTTTTGTCTCAAGAGAACGGTCTCTTTCCACATTCACACGCTTTCCTCCTCCGAAGGAATATGAAATATTCACTCCGAATGAGCGAGCGGTAATATAATTATTCTGCTCTCTCTCCATTGTGGGCAATGAGGTATGGACATGATTCAGATTATACCTGGTGAAAGGAGAATTTGCAGTCAATGTAACATTCAAACGCCCTCTCACGAAACTCTTACTTACATAGAATGAATAAAGACTCAATGAAGATCGGCTACTCCATGGATCAGGCAGATTCTTGTACAGTCCATAATGACCGCCCACCCTGAAATGATTCGGTAAATAAAAATCAATCCTGGGTGTTATCCTGTAAAAAATATTATCCTGTCGGAGCATAGGGTGATCACTGCTGAGCCATCGTTTTCCGACACCGCCGTTTATGGAGAAAGAAAGCCAATTCTTCGGATTATACCTTATGTCGAAACTTCCCTCTATCTGATGAGCCTTTCCGAAATTGGAATAGGAATATATCATCTTTTCTGCCTCAACGCTGTAGTCCTCCAGTATGAGATTATCCATAAATCCATACTGTAGCCCTGCTACCAATACAAGATTATTCACTTGAGTCCAATACCACATAAGGTTAACGTCATGATTATACTGAGCTTTCAGATTCGGGTTTCCCTTACTTGCCGAATGTTGGTTGGAGCTGCTTTCAAATGGATTCAACATTTCAATACCGGGGCGCGTCAGCGTAGCGGCATAGCTTAGCATCACCACATTTTCCTGTTGCGGATACCAGAAGAAAGTAGCGGAAGGCAATAAATAGAAGCGTCTGCGGATATAGTCGAGACCCTCTGCCGACGGTAATTTCATCGAGATATAATCATAGTCTCCCTGCAGACTTATCTGACAATACACTCGCTTTACCCAGCCCGAATAGGCGGCTTTCAGTCCGACGATATTATTGCGGTAACGCATGCTAAGACCACTCCGTTCTTCTGAACCATCATCACTATAAAATGACTCTGTATGGCCTGCACGATAATTCTCGGTCAGCGTGAAACGTACCGTTTGATATGCAGCGGGACGTAAAAGATAGGAAACAACACCGCTGTGTGCATTCAGTCCTCCGCTCGTGCGCTGGCGGTTCGTACCGGCTTGGGGATTACCATATTCTATATTTTGCAATATGTCCCGTTTGTCCGGATTATATGTATAGCGGTAACCGAGAGTGAATCTTTCCGTAGTCTTTGCATCCCTGAAATAATTACGGTAAATGATATTTGCTTCGGCTGCCCCGGATGTATAATGAGAGCGATCAGTATATCTGATAAGCGGTTCGGTCAATTCGGGAAAAATCTCGGATTCTATTGCATGCGTTGTAAAATTATTACGTAAGATTTCCCCATGTGCATCTCCATAGATAGAATTCACACTGTCAATTTCCCATTTCATCATCGCGCGTATTGTATGTGTATGCCATGATCCGTTTCCCTTAAGATCATTCTTCCAGATATGACTCACATCATTCTGCGCATCACGTTCCGTATAGGTGATATCCGATGGCTGGTCGTGCTGACCGTTGAATCCGTATTTATAACTGATTGCGGCATTGACTCTGTTTCTTCTGATCATTCCCATAAAAGAGCCGTCGGCAGTAGGCTGCGTAGAACCGCCTCCTCCCAGATTGACAACATAGCCATCCAGCATAGGTTGCTTCAGGACAATATTAAGGATATAACGGTTGTCGGCTCCATACCTATTATCCGGACGCGTGATCACCTCCACTCTCATTATATCCGATGCCGGAAGAGATTCGAGAAAGACTTTCGGCGAGGTCTGTGCCATATCGTAAGGTCTGCCGTTCAGATATAGACTATAGCTCGGAGAACCCTGTACACTTATCATACCCTCCGGAGTGACATTTACCAACGGCACATAGGATAACGCCTGAAGGCTGTTTTCCTGTTGCGCACGCTTATTGGCTGACATATTATATGAGATTCCCGAATCGGTCTGGCGCGTCAGACGCCCGGTTACAGTCAGCTCCTGCAGTCTCGTGCCGGCACTCTCCATCCCTACGATAAAGACCGTATCATTAACGGCATTAATCCTGCCGCTCCAACTATTCATCCCGAAAGAGTTGACCTTTATATTTACTGGTAAAGAGAGTGGAGTGAAGCTGTATATTCCCGCTTCATCTGTCATTCCGCTGACAATACTGTCCTTATACTCCGCTGTTACCGCAGCAAAGGGGATGACTTCCCCACTCTCTTTCTCCACTACCTTTAATGTCACGCTCTCAGCATATATTTCCAATATGCTGAGAACCACAAACAGGAAAACACATGATTTTCTCATAACCGATTATTTAATGACCTTATCCTTCTTATCGTGGGAATAATGAAGCGTTACATTCTTTGCTCCACATTTCTTACACTCTTCTGACGGCGAGAAGATACATCTTTAACATTATTGAATTTATAAGTGATAGACAGATATAAAGTCGGGACATCATATCTATTATTAAAGTAGGTTGTATATCCGGACCTGTAGCTCTTACCTTTATAGGCGCTGGAGAATAAATTCAGTCCGGAGAGTGAAATATTCATTTTTCTGTCAAGCAATGCCCATGATACTCCTGCTCCTAAATCAAATCTGGGGTCAATCGTGGCAATCGTTGTACGCTGTCTACCGGTATAATCCATATTTATATACCCCGTAAACGTGCGGGACTTATTGAACACGAAACCCGCATAAAGATTACCTCCCCACAAATTGGATGTGCTTCGGTCCCTTATCCCTTCTACTATTCCTTTGGAAATGCCATAAGCCCAATATGCCTCAACCGACAATTCCATCCAATCCAATCTGTCAAAATAATATGACGGACGGATACCATACTCTGTGCTGTTCTGCGCGTTTTGTGTAGTATAATAGAGATTCCCGTCAATAAGCTGGCTTATTGATGATATCTGATTGCGCTTATGGTTTGCATAGGCGGTGACTGACAGACTTTCGCGATATGTATATATGGCACGATAGAAATACCGGCTCTCACTCTTCAAATCCAGATTACCTCTATAATACGTATACTGACTTCCTCTCCATTCAAAGGGATTAATCTGATTGAATTTCGGCTCGACCGACCCGGAGTTAATTATAAGAGAAAGCTTTGTATCATAACGAGGAGACCAGGATGCGATGAAATCCGGCAGAAAATTGGTGTAGTTCAGGCTCTTTCTATCAATATTTTCATTTGATACCTTTCTATTGGTATATGCCACCTGTGCGCCAAGCCGGAAAAAAAGTATAGGATTGGGACGGTAAGTAAGACTCACATAGGGATTAATCTTTGTCTCATCCAAGGTCAGACGGTCTAACTGACTCCAATAATCAAATCCCTCTTCCATCAATGCATTGTCGCGTGAATTATTCATCCGTGTGTAATATCCCTTGATTCCGAAATCCACATTGAAATTTCTCTCTTCCCCTACCGACAACGAGTAGTCATTGGCAAATGACAGTCCGTTAGTTCTCAGTTTCTGTTCAGTTGAATATTCCATAAAAGGATTACTATTCCTATCATAGCTTCCTTCGAATTTCTGATCAGAATTGTCCCGGTAGTTGTAGTAAGTCAGTTCGAGCCAGCCTCTCATCGAATTGGACAAGGACTGCTCCACGTACATGGAAGCATTTACACGTGGCGTATGAATATCTAACTTATTGTGATTGAATGTGGCAATCTCGTATTCCTCCTCTGATATAAAACTGTTATTTGTTGATTTGGTGCTGACATTACAATTCACCCCTAAATATCCGCTTTTATCATACTGGTATTGTAGAGTTGCATACCCGCCTACATAGTTATTGAATCCTCTTGAAGGGCTATAGCTCGAGTAGGTCTTTCCATCATTATATTTATGAGTGGTATTTTCATGGAATTGTGAAAAATTATGGTTATATGACGGTGTGACATCCACAAATAACTTATTGTTGTTGAATACCACTGATCCATAGACTCCATATCTACCGTTATACCCGGATCCTTTCATCAATTCCGTTCCGATATTTCCGCCCACATATTTATTGAATTTGGAATCCATATGGAGAATGATCATGGCAGTGCTGCCATCCGCATCATACTTTACTGCCGGGGACGTGATCACATCTACTGACTTTATCAAGGATGCATCATAACCTTTTAAGACGTTGGGCAATTCCTCGGCGCTGACGCGCTGTGTCACGTTATTCACTCTAAGGATAATATTGTCTTTACCAATTACTTTCAGGTCATTTCCCTTAACTCTTATCTGTGGCAATCTGCCTAACAAGTCGAGCGCGTTATTACTGGACTTAGCCAACTCACTTACATTCACGGAGAACCCGTCAGGAAGAGTCCTGACCCTCATTCGGCTGCCTTTCACCATAACAGTCTGCAATTCCTGAGTATTCTCCAAAAGTGACAACTCTCCTAATTCATACTTCTTCCCCTCTTCTGTCGAGACATCATATCTCGCAGGCTCATATCCTAAACAGGAGATTACCATAACATACTTTCCACATGGAAGAGAGATATTGAATAATCCGTTTGCATCAGTAAATTCGCCGGTCAGAATACGTTGATTCTCCGCATTATCCCAGATAAAAACATACGCTCCCTCGATTGGATTGCCACCTTTACTTGTCACTCTGCCCGTGAGAGTACCTTCGCAACTCTCCGACTCGGCTCTCGCCATCGTGGCAACATTCAGAAACAGGATAAAAAATACTAATGCAATTCTATTCATGTGTTATATTGTTTGTCAACAGTATGGTCTGTTTTACCAGGGAATTATTGAGTGCAAAATTAGACGGAAAAAGTTTAATCACCAAAAATAAAGTTTAATATTTTATATCTTTTTACATTTTTATTTTTCTATGTATCAATCAGTTACAAAATTTCTTGAAAATAAAAGTTTAACGACCTCTGAAAAAGTTTAACACCTACCTTTTTAAGGCAATATATTGGTATCATTTTTTACTTTTACTAATATTATCTTTACATGGCTTTATTATGATTATTTCATATAGAGTTAATGGGTCTATATTTTCATCAGATGATTCTACAAAGAGGGGTATCCCCGGCTCTATCCTCATTTCCGTATAGACTGACCGCCGGGAGATGGCGGCGACTGGGGGCGGGAGCCTCCCGGCTTCCGCTAAATTTCGAGGGCTCGATGCCCGAAGAAAATTAAATATAATTATATTGATTAAAAATAATATCACAGATCTTTCAGAGATTAGCGCAGATGTTTCACAGATATTTAGATCTTTACAGTGGAATGGGATTTGAAATCCTTTTAAGGATTTAACATCTTCAACCTATCCAATCAATGACTATCCCACAAACCTATGCAAAGAAAAAATCCCCCATATGTGAAGCATCCGTGCGAATCCGAGACTCACCTGTGTTATAGAAAATTTAGACAGGAGGACAGTAGAATATATTTTAGACAGGAGGACAGTAGGATCCGGATGGTAGCCGCGGAGCGGCGAGTCCTTGTTTAACCGGGGGTGAGGCGGAACGCCGCAGCCCACGGTTCTAAACCTCGTGCGTCTCCGCGGCCGCGGCGCGGTCGGTCTTCCATTACATCAGCTAATGCGGTAACAAGAACCCACCGCTCCGCGGCGGAGTGCTCTTGCTTAGGCTTATCCCCCCGGCTGCGGGCTGTGCCCTTACCGAAGGTTAAACAAAGACTCACCGCTCCGCGGCTTGCATTGCAGGAGCCTAAAAAGATATATAGGCTCTCCCCACCAAAGGGGAAGAACCTATATACTTCCATTATTATATCAACTAAAAACCTATTTTTCTGATTTTACTCTATATATCCACCCTCTTTTATCAAGGGCTTAGAGTGTGTTTACTTTTAAACCAAATTAACAAATGAAGAGTTTCATTGACAGCGTGATCTTAATGATGGTCAATATCAATGTAATATCAAAGGATTTCAATTTAATGTAAACTGACCTGCAGCAATCCAGCTCTCTGTCACTGCCTCAATTTCATAAAATCCTCCCCCATTTACCTGAAAAGAACAATTGAGTTGCTCCGCATGGTCGATCAACATACCGTCCAAGTATAAATTCACCACGCCTTCCGCCGCTCCATTGTATACAACCTCAATAAGACCCGGACCCGCATAATAATAGGCTTTAAGATCTAATCGCATAGGCGCGCGTGGTCGAACGGGTTGTTGGGGCTTTTCCCTTGACGTCATCTCTATCTCCTTATCCGCATCTGCTGGCAGCTCATAAGGATACCCTGCTGATACTACCACAAAAATCACGATCAATACACATATGATTCTATTCATCTCAACTACTTTATAATATTACAACGCCACAAAAGTAATAGTATAAAGTTTAATCTCCAAATATATCAGTTCTATATTGATCCTTTTTATTTAATTAATTATCAGTAATTTACAGAAAAATACAACTATATTTCAAAAAAATTGACATAAAAAAGTTCAACGTGCAATCAGAATTCCTAAAAATTGCTCGTTTATCGTGATTCTTCTTCCTTTAATAATTTCCAGACGAAGCTACGCAGGTTGGTATTGGAATCGCTCACCCCAAGTTTCTTACCAATCCTGCTACTGAGATTAGTATGACCTTTCTTCTTGAGGAAAGCCCCTACCTGCTTACCATTTAATCCCGTTGCATATAGACATACATAATTAATCTCATCCGGAGTCAAGCCATGATTTTTCAGATACTCCATGAACGCCGGATAGGCAGCCTCGATCACCTCCCTGTTTTTAGTCATAAAGACATCAGGATGATCGATCAGCTTGCTCAAAATCCTATCATTATCCTCAGCAACCCGGCTATCATTTACAATACATTCTTTCAGGAAATCATTCAGTAAATGCAAACGGTCATAGATCCTCTGTTTCAACTCCAATGGGAATGCCATCTTATTATCAAGAAGTGTTTTCAAGTAGTCGCGCTCCTCCCTTACAATCATAAGACGTTGGCTTAGGTTTTTAGCATCCGCCTCTATTTGTTTTACTAATAAATCTAATGATAACGTCTGTGCCTCCGCCAGTTTTCTCTTATTTCTGACAAAACGATAACGTACATACAGCAATATAATCAATAGGATAAGAATAACAACACCGAACGACCAATAAAGCGTCATTCTGCGATTCCTCTCCTCCTTAGTTCGTAATTCGCTTTCAAGGGTGTGAGTATTTTCTATGCTATATATCTTATCATCAAATTTCTCTCCTTCTATTCGACCCAAAAGGTGAGAATAATATTTATAGGACTCATATGCTCCCTTATAATCACCTTGTGCTTCCAACACGTTATACAATATCGCGCCATACTGAATGCTATCCACTATCCCGGTTCTTTCTATCGAGTCAAGGATTTCCTTTCCCTTTTCGGGATATCCAAGCCGACTGTATGCACGAGCACGCCGAAGGTTGAAACCCTCATCAGGATACGTGAATCTCTCACAATCCTGAAGCGTTTTCCTGAGAGCGGAGTCACTACCATAATTAATGTTATATCCCAGCAGGTTATCATATAGCCTTGCCTGATCCAAACCATCCTGTCCTTCATAACTTTTCATTACAGGAAGCAGACTATCCGCCATCGCTCTGTCTTTAGACAATATTGCTCCGCAAAAAGCTGATAGAAGACATATGTATTCCTGACTCGTACACGAATGCTTCCTGAATAATTTATACGCCTCCAGATTATAATTCATATACTGGTCAAATTCCCACATCTCAAAGTAAAAAAAACCTTTAATTGAAAGCATACGGGCTATATAGAGTGTATCCCTGCTTTCCGGTATCAACTCCAGTCCACGATGTATGCTCTGCCAAGCCAGATCCCTCTCGCCGCGATTAAGATGAATGACACCTTTATAGTAATATGTCCGTAACTTTTCCTTAGTATCCTTCCCGGGAAGATAATAGTCTATCGCCGGCTGCAGCACATCAAAAGAAGTGGTGTCGATAAAGTTCTTATCAAGTGCCATCGACATCAGCAGTGCATAGCGTGCCTTATCCTTCTTATTCCCTATCTCATCCCTATCTATACTTTCAAGCAATGCTAACGCCGAGTCGGGATGAGACTCCATCATCGACTCCGCCCGGTCAAATATATCATTATGTCTATGGTCCGCACAACTGTACAGACCATAGACAGCAATAAGTATCAATACACAGTAAGAGAGTATCCGCATATATTAATTTTAATTTTCTTCTATCCCCTGAAACCATTCGGAAACAGTCGGAGCATCGGATGAACCGCCTTCCCCATATTCCTCATCATGCTGGGAGGCATCAAGTCCCTCTCGCTCGGCCTTGACGGAGACGCGCATCGGTATTATCTTGTCTGTCAACCAATATAACGCATAGCTTACGATGAAAGTATATACAAATACTCCGCCCATCACCAATACATGATTCCAGAAGAATTGCCAGCGGCTTATCATCTCCCCGCCTTCCAATGCAAAGTAATCGTAGGCGAAGATTCCGGTGAGAAGCGTGCCGATAATTCCGCCCAGTCCATGAGTGGGAAATACATCGAGAGCATCGTCAAGCACCCGTGAGTACCCTTTCCAGCATACCGCCATGTTGCAGCAGATGGTGATGAATGCGGCAATGAAGATGGACTGACCCAATGTAACCCAGCCGGCACACGGTGTGATAGCTACAAGCCCTACTACGGCTCCAATAGCGGCTCCCATAGCCGAGGGCTTGCGTCCGCGCATACCATCCAAAGCAAGCCAGAGCACCATCGCGGTAGCCGCCGCAGTGTTCGTATTCAGAAACGCGGAGATGGCTATGCCGTCGGCTGCCAATGAGGAGCCTCCATTGAATCCAAACCATCCTAACCATAGGAGGGCGGCGCCAAGAAGCACGAAGGGAACATTCGCCGGCTTGTTGAGACCTTTTACCTCTCTGCGTCCCAGGAACATCGCGCCTGCAAGAGCGGCAACTCCGGAAGCGGCATGCACCACTATTCCCCCCGCATAGTCATGGACCTCCAATATCCCGAAGAGCCCTTCAGGATGCCATGTGCAATGTGCCAAAGGACAATATACCATAATCGTCCATAACACCATGAAGAGCAGATAACCGGTAAAATGCACGCGCTCCGCAAATGCTCCAGTGATTAGCGAGGGGGTGATTATGGCAAATTTCATCTGGAAGAGAGCGAAAAGTGCCAGAGGAATGGTAGTGACCGCAAGCCCTATCTGGGTGTCTGTCCCGAGAGTGACATTCGTCACTCCAACATTATGGAACATGAAGAAATCCGCAGGATTTCCTATTATATGCCAGATGTCGTTTCCGAAGGCAAGGCTGAACCCGAATACGACCCATATCACACTCACCACACCCATAACGATGAAGCTCTGGAGCATGGTGGAGATTACATTCTTCGGTCTCACCATTCCTCCATAGAAAAAAGAAAGACCTGGAGTCATCATCAACACGAAAATCGTGGCGGTGATCATCCAGGCTATGTTTGCCCATAAATGGGTGGATTCAAGTCCGAATAATTCGTTGTCAACTGTTTCCCGCAGACCGAGCAGACCGACCAACACTATCAGAAGGGTGACTATTGCCCAACCGATGGTTCTCTTTTTTGTAGATTTCACCATAGCAATTGATTTATTACCTTATTTTACCTGTATATTACCTTCTTTCTGCTCCCTTTTACATTCCCTTCATTATTGCCGGAATAATTTTCATGCGGAAATAATAGATCTGAACAGCTTTTAACGTTCCTTAATCGTAAGCAAATTTACTGCATTAATTTCATATAAGCAAAAAAAATATTACCTTTACCTTCACAGTCACAGGTATACCGTGAAATTAGAACAAATCAAAAAAGCAGCTAATAAATCATGAAACTATTATATAGGATTGTCGGTCTGATTATCTTTCTCTCCTTTTCATCCATTCTCTCATGTTGCACATCAAAAGAAAAGGGTTATTGGGCGCTTCCGGACAAAGAACTTAAACAACTGGATAACGCCATCAAGGAAACGCCGAAATATTCAGCCGCTGCCGACGCCACCGCCGATTCGCTAAAAAGACTTATTGATATGAAGGGGATTGACCTGGAAAGGAAATTCTTCCTTCTTCATGAGCTGACGAGCTTCTATCGTCCGCGCATGGCTGACTCCTCTTTGGTATATGCCCATAAGATATATGACCTTGCCCTCAAGAGCGGCAACCGCACCAAACTTAACCGCGGTCTCCTGGCTATCGCCGATGCCCAGTCAGCCTCCGGTTTCTTCAGCGCGGCATTGCTGACATATGACAGCGTCTCCGTGAAAGGGGAATCGCGCGATGACCACCTCAATTATTGGTATATCGGGCGCCAGCTTTACTCCAACCTCTGCAGCTATGTAGGCGAAGGGAACAGGCTTTATGATGAATATAAGAGAAAAGAGGATCTCTGCCGTGACAGTCTGATTGCCAATCTACCGGAAGACAATGTGCTGACCCGCCTATTGGTGGCGCAGATTTATCTCGAGCAGGGAAAATACAAGAAAGCACAGGACATTCTCCAGGTAAATCTTGATAAAGTGGAGATTGGCGATCAGATATATGGCATGACAATGTTTGAGCTGGCTCTATCATGGAAACATGAGGACCAGACCAAATATGCTAAATATCTTTCGCTCGCCGCCATCAGCGATATCAAGGGTGGAATATCCGACGGCTTCGCGCTTCCCACACTTGCCGACTGGCTATATAAAGAGAAAAGCTATCAGAAGGCGTTCCAATATATCAACTATGCCATCGGCGACGCCAACAAAGGCAATGCAAGGATGCGCCTGGTAATGATTGCAAGTTATGTGCCGAACATAGACGAGGCGTACCGCGATGAGATCAGCTCTTCTCTCGCCGACTATATTCTTTACGCCGCCCTTACTTCAGCCATTCTTATTATCCTTGTGATAATACTTGCTCTTCTCCTTCGAGAAATGAAAAGGAGACGACAGGCGCATACGCATCTTGCCTCACTCTCTAAAATGAAAGATGAATATATCCGCGACTTCATATCCTTATGCTCCGCATATGCTGAGAAATATGATTCGCTGTCACGTACCGTAGTGAGAAAAATTACAGCCGGTCAGAGTCAGGAGCTGCTCAAAATCATAAAGACGGGTAAAGCATCCGAAAACGAGAATGAAGATTTCTACCGCACCATCGACCATGCATTCCTCACCCTATATCCCAACTTCATCCAAAATATAAATCAGCTTCTGGAGGAGGACCAGCGTTTTGATGTTGAGAAAAATTCCGACACTCTTAATCCTGAATTGCGTATCTACGCATTCGTACGTCTGGGACTGACCGAGAGCGCGAAGATAGCGAAGATCCTTAACTACTCTGCCAACACCGTTTACTCTTATCGCAACCGTATGCGTAACAAAGCTATCGACCGAGAGAAATTCGATGAGAATGTTATGAAGCTCGACGAGTCGGAAGATGGAGAATAATGTCTTTTACGGGGCTTTTATTCCTATATTCAATCTAAACTACAGTCTATATTGGAAAATTATAATATATTTATTTTTAAGTAGTTATATCTATAATAATCTATATACTGACCATATTGCAAGAATATCGCTTGCATACGGAATAAAATGATATTAATTTTGCAATGTAAGAAATTACTGACGACAAGATATAACGGATAAGAATCTGTTGATGGTAATTAAGATTGTAAAGGTATTGAGACTTCGGTCTCCCCGCAGAAGTAGTGATACTGCTGCAACGTTCAGCTCATCGAGAGTGATTGAGCGGTGAAAGAAATTCGCAAAAATGGTTTAGAGTTGTTAGTGGCTTCTTCGGAAGCACAGTTGGTTTAAAAGTTAATCGGAAAGATTAGAGCATAAATATAAAACTGATAAATTCACTAATGTTAGGTTTGTAGAAAATTAAATAGATTCGCACTTCGGCAGAGTCCTTGTGAAAGGGTTCTGCCGATACTTTTTTTTGCAGCCTCCTCCCGGCTTGTGCTGACCTCAACGGGCTCGATGTCAGGGCGAGGATTAATATAGGGCGTT
The DNA here is from genome assembly GCA_014800895.1 of Bacteroidales bacterium. Taxonomy (GTDB): domain Bacteria; phylum Bacteroidota; class Bacteroidia; order Bacteroidales; family Muribaculaceae; genus Lepagella. Next base: position 51,823 of record JAAVFG010000023.1, on the reverse strand, counting down.
CGAGCCATATATTATATAGCGGAAGCCGGGAGGTATCTGTGCTAAATCCAAATCCTTTTAAGGATTAAAAATCTTTTGCGCCATGAAAAGATCTAAATATCTGTGAGGCATCTGAGCAAATCTATGAAAATCTGTGGTATTAATTTATAAGAATAGGTTTGTTTAAATTAATTCATGCATCGAGCCTGAATTAATTTAGCCGAAGCCGGGAGGCTCCCGCCCCCAGTGCGCCGCCGAATCCTTCCTCTTAATGTTGGAAGACCGACGGCTCCGCCGCCGAGTAGTCTCGTCTTGACTTACCCCCCGGCTGCGGGCTATGCCCTTACCGGGGGATAAACAAGGACTCGCCGCTCCGCGGCTACCATCCGGATCTTCCCGTCCTCCTGTCAAAAAAATCCTGTCCTCCTGTCAAAAAAATCCTGTCCTTCTGTCAAGAAACAAGAAAAGGGTCCCGTCTCGAAAGCCGGAACCCCTTTTCATAAAATAAGCAAATGTTTTATTATTTTATGGAAGTTATTTGCATATCATGTTTTCTACTTGCCGAGACGAGCTTTCTCACGCTCTATATAAGCATCCACAGAGGTAGTGCCGAGACGGAAGAGAGGATAATCATTCTTAATCTCCTCATAGCATTTCAGAGCCTCGCCATATTTCTTCTGCTCGTCATAAACGTTAGCCGCCTTAAGGAGGGCACGGGGCACAATCTGCTCGTTCTTATCTCCCTTCTTTGCAGCTTCCTTATAAGCGTCAAGAGCCTTGTCATATTGCTTGAGGTTGACATAGCAGTCGCCCTTAAGGATAATCGCATTGGCATTGAGCACGGGCTCGCTGATCTTCGCCTTATCAAGACAAGCTAAAGCATCCTTATATTTACCCTGATCGTAGAAACTCTCGGCAGCCTCAAGAGCGGCAAGATGACCGGAAGGAGTATTTGAATACTGATCAGCCACCTTCTTATATTCAGCAGCAGCCACCGAATCGTTACCGGCGGCAGTGACCTCTACCTGATTATACGCCTCGGCGGCGCCCTTCAAATGAGGATTGCGGTAGATAAAGAAATAGCTCAAAGCAAAGACGCCGGCTACAAGGATTATACCTACAGCCCAATAAATAATTTTCTTATTGTTAGCTATACGCTCGCTTGCATTGCTAAGATTTTCGTTGAGCTTGTCGATTGCGTTCTGCTCGTTTTCGTTGTTTGATGCCATTCTGTATGAGTAGTATTGTCGGGAGTGAGCACTCCCTTTTGTTGTTGCTTTTATTTAACACGCAAAATTAATAATTATTTTTGATTCAGCAAAATATTCCCTTGCTATCTCTTTCATTATCTATTTTTTTACTATTTTTGTATCGATACATCTCTCTTTCCTCCATAATTTTCTCTCCATTCTCATTATCATGATGCAAAAATGAAAAAGATTCCGAGTTTTACAATCGATCATCTCCGTCTTCTGCGCGGCGTATATGTCTCCAGGAAAGACACCACCCCCTCCGGAGATATAATCACCACCTTCGACATACGTCTCACGGAGCCTAACCGCTCGCCCGCCCTCACTCCCGAGTCGCTTCATGCCATGGAGCATCTTGCAGCCACATTCCTGCGCAATCATCCGGAATGGAAAGAGAAGGTAATATACTGGGGTCCGATGGGATGCTGCACTGGCAATTATCTTCTTATGCAGGGAGACCTTGCTCCGGCGGATATAGTTCCTCTCCTTAAAGAGACTTTCAGTTTCATCGCCTCATATGAAGGCGACGTGCCGGGAGCCACACCAAAAGATTGCGGCAACTACTCATTCATGAACCTTCCGCAGGCAAAAAAGGATGCGGCAATCTTTTTAGAGGATATACTTTCCGACATCAGGGAAGAGAATATGAATTATCCATCCTGATTTCTCAACTAAAGAGAAAAATATTTGCAAAGTTGAAAAAAAGAAATTACCTTTGCAAAGTATTCCTTAGCTCGTCAAGTGCTTGGAATCTGTTGCAGAAATGGTGGAATGGTAGACACGAGGGACTTAAAATCCCTTGGCCCTTACCGGCCGTGTGGGTTCGAGTCCCACTTTCTGTACTTCATCTGCCGGTGCTCCTTAAGCATCGGCTTTTTTTATAACCCCTATATCCTCTTCAATAAATGGCTCAGAACCTCCACCTCGAACAGTCGCAACGTCTTGCTCTCTCCCCGCAACAAATAAGATTTGTAAAGTTGCTGGAGATGAACGCGCCCGAACTTGAAGAGGCGGTCAATAAGGAGTTGGAGGAGAATGTGGCGCTCGAGGAGAAAGACACTCCGGCAGAGATCGCTCCTATCCTCCCCTATTACAGGCGTGCCCTCAGCGATGACGAGCCCTCGACTTTCACCCCCGCCGATACGGAAGAATCTATCTATGACAATCTTCTGAGGCAATTATCGGAAAGGAGTCTCACTCCCAAGCAGGAGGAGCTGGCGCGATATATCATAGGCAATCTTGACTCCAATGGATATCTTGTGCTCCCTCTCTCCGCCATGCTCGACGACCTGATGTTTAATGAAGGTATCGAAGCCACAGAGGAGGAAGCGAAGGAGGCGTTAGGGATAATCCGCTCTCTTGATCCACCGGGACTGGGGGCTTTTACTCTTCAGGAGACTCTTATCCTGCAGCTGGAAGCAATGCCGGAGTCGCCGACACGCAATAACGCCCTCCGCATACTCAAAGAGGGATATGAGGCGTTCACGATGAAACATAAACATCGTCTTATTTCCGGACTGCATCTGACTCCGGCCGAAGTGGATGAGGCGCTTGATCTTATCCGCTCGCTCAATCCGCGACCCGGCGCCTCGCTCTCGGGAGATTCCGACCGGGCGACTGCCATCATACCCGATTTCATTCTGAATAATGAGGATGGAGAATTATCCATATCCTTAAATTCCCATATTCCTGAGCTGCAGATTGACAGCAGCTTCGAGCAGGCGGTAAAAAATATGGAGCGCTCCGCATCCGGCAGACTGAAAAATTCCACCCAGAATGAGTATATACTGCGCAATTATAATGATGCACGCGAATTTATGGCTTTGCTGACACGTCGCCAACGAGTGATGATGGATGTAATGACCGCCATTCTGAAGATACAGAAGGAGTATTTTCTTACTCAGGATGTCTATAAGCTCAAGCCGATGATTATCAAGAATGTGGCGGAATTGACAGGACTGGATTTTTCTGTCATTTCGCGTGCCACCAACGGTAAATATCTCTCCACTCCCTGGGGGCTCTTCCCTCTCCGCTTCTTCTTCAGCGACACTATCGGCGAGGCTGAGGAGGGCACCGCGCCCCTTACCAACAGGAAGATCGAGGAGGAGATACGCGTATTGATAGAGCAGGAGGATAAGAAACATCCACTTTCCGACCAGCATCTCATGGAGGAGATGGTGGGACGAGGCTACGACATCTCACGCCGAACAGTGGCAAAATACCGCGACCGCCTCAATATTCCGGTGGCACGTCTGAGAAAGGAGATGTAAGGGGAGGAATGGCGCCGCAAGGGGCGAAACCTTATCCAAAATGCCATTATAGATACTGTGAATGAAGCATTATGCTATTTTATGGTAAATTACCCTTACATTTCAGAAGAAAATTGTTAACTTTGCAAACATTCCACACCTCTTCTCAAAAGGAATAATAATTATTATTAATGTTTCATCTCCGGATGGAGCCCAACAAACCCTGCATATGCTCACAATTGCAATACAGAACAAGGGACGCCTCAATGAGGATACAGTAGCCCTGATGAAGGATGCCGGAATATCAGCATCCGCCAGCCATCGTAAACTAATATCCGATGCCAAAGGATTCCCTCTCCATGTGCTTTATCTCCGTGATGATGATATACCACAGGCTGTAGCCATGGGTGTGGCGGATATAGGTGTGGTCGGTCTGAATGAGGTTCTGGAGAAGGAGAAGGATGTGGATATCCGCATGAACCTCGGATTCGGTGCCTGCCGTCTCTCCTTAGCCGTGCCTAAAGGTGTGGATTATCCCGGACTGGAATGGTTTGAAGGGAAACGCGTGGCAACTTCATATCCTGTGATCCTCCGTAAATTTTTCGACGGGAAGGGAATCAATGTCGACGTTCATGAGATAGCGGGCTCGGTGGAAGTAGCTCCGGCGGTAGGCATGGCTGACGCTATCTTCGATATCGTCTCCTCCGGCGGCACTCTGATACAGAACGGTCTGCGTGAGGAAGATATCGTGACTCGCTCCGAGGCGGTGCTTATCTCCACCCCCGGACTCTCCGAAGAGAAGGAGCGCGAGCTCGCCAAACTGATGTTCCGCTTCGAATCAATCCTTGAAAGCCGCGGAATGAAATATGTCCTCTTCAATCTCCCCAAGGAGAAAGTGGATGAGGCTGTGGCAGTCCTTCCCGGCATGAAGAGCCCCACTGTCCTCCCTCTCGCCGACCCGGAATGGGTTTCGCTACATGTAGTGATACATGAGGATATTCTCTGGGATAAAATCGAACAATTAAAAAATATCGGCGCGGCGGATATTCTTGTCCTCGCACTTGAAAACCTTATAAAATGAAAATCATCCTGAATCCAAAGCGCCAGGAATGGGAGGCTCTCTGCGAGAGAAATATTCCTGACGACTCCGCTATCGAGCAGACAGTGGAGGATATACTCCGTAATGTACGTGCTTCAGGAGATACGGCTCTGCTCGACTATGCGCGCAGGTTTGACGGCTATACGGGCGACAGTGTGGAGCTGACCGAGGCGGAGATTCTTGCCGGAAGCGAGAAAGTCTCTCCGGAAGTGGCGGAGGCTATCCGCAAGGCTGCCGAAAATATCAGCCGTTTCCATGCGGCGCAGCTCCCTGAGGCAGTGGAAGTGGAGACTGCTCCGGGCGTGCGCTGTCTGCAACGCGCGGTGCCTATCCGCCGCGTCGGATTATATATACCGGGAGGGCGTGCCCCTCTCTTCTCCACAGTGCTGATGCTTGCCCTGCCGGCTAAAATAGCAGGATGCCGGGAGATAATACTTTGCACTCCCGAGAATGGCGAACATGGCATTGCCCCGGAGATTCTATTCGCCGCGCGTCTCTGCGGCATCCACCGCGTATTTCGCGTGGGAGGAGCGCAGGCTGTGGCAGCAATGGCTTATGGCACACAGTCAATGCCTAAAGTGGACAAGATATTTGGACCCGGCAATAGATTTGTCACCAAGGCTAAACAGATGGTGAGCCGCGTGACCGCTATCGACATGCCTGCCGGTCCGAGTGAGGTGATGGTGCTCGCTGATGAGACTGCCGATCCGACTTTCGTAGCAGCCGATATGCTTTCCCAGGCTGAACACGGTCCCGACTCTCAGGCGATAGCCCTTTGCTCCTCTTCCGAATTGGCTGAAGCCGTTAAGTCGGAAGTAGAGAGATTGGCTGATACCCTCCCCCGTCGAGATTCCATCGAAGGCTCGCTCTCCCATAGCCGCATCATAATCTTCCCCTCTCGTGAGGATATGACCGAATTTGCCAATGACTATGCTCCGGAGCATCTGATCTTATCAGTCAGCGACCCCTGGGCGCTTGCCGATAATATCTACGCTGCCGGAAGTGTATTCATCGGTAATTTCTCACCTGAAAGCGCGGGGGATTATGCTTCGGGCACTAACCACACCCTTCCTACTTCCGGATGGGCGCGTTCTTTCAGCGGTGTGAATATCGACAGCTTCATGCACAAGATCACATATCAGCAGCTCACGCGCGAGGGTCTTGCCCTTCTCGGTCCTGTCATCACTTCCATGGCTCATGCCGAGGGTCTCGATGCCCACGCCCTTGCTGTGGATGTCAGGACAAAGTGAGTGCCAGGATAAATGACATTATCATTTCATAAAGGATCCCAATTATTCCTCATGAAAAAATATATACGACCCAATATCCTTAATCTCGAGCCTTATTCTACGGCTCGCGATGAATTTCAGGGTGCAGGAATTGATATTGACGTCTGGCTGGATGCCAATGAGTCCCCCTATCCCTCAACTGTAAACCGCTATCCGGATCCGCACCAGAAGGAACTGAAGAAGCGTATCTCCTCTCTTTTCAATATCCCCGAGGATATGATCTTTGTCGGAGGGGCGGGAAGCGATGAGGCTATCGATGTCACATTCCGTGTATTTTGCCGGCCCGGTGTGGATAATGTCGTAGCTATCACTCCAAGCTATGGAGTCTACAAGGTGTCGGCGGCGATTAATGATGTTGAGTTACGTGAAGTCCTCCTTAACGAAGATTTCTCTCTTCCGGTGGAACGCATACTTGCGGCGACTGATTCCAACACTAAGCTTATATGGATATGCTCCCCTAATAATCCTACGGGAAATGCCTTACCGAAAGAGGAGATCAAACATATCGCCGGGAATTTTGACGGCATAGTGATCGTTGACGAGGCATACGCGGATTTCTCTGATAAAGGCTCCATGATAGACGATATAAGGGAGCTGCCGAATGTGATTGTGTTGCGCACTTTCTCCAAAGCTTGGGGTATGGCGGGGATGCGTGCCGGAATGGCATTTGCCGACCCTGTCATCATCGAATACTTCGACCGCGTGAAATATCCCTATAACATGAGCTCCATCATCCAGCGCGAGCTCCTCCGACGAATTGATGAGGGGACCGGCAACCATATCCCCCAACTTATCTCGGAGCGTGATAAACTGGCGGCGGCTCTTAATGAAATTTCCACAGTAAGGAAAGTCTATCCTTCTGACGCCAATTTCCTCTTGATCAAGGTGGAGGATGCCAACAATATGTATGATTATCTTATGAAAAACGGCGTGATTGTCCGAAATCGTTCCAAGATGCCTCTCTGCGCCGGCACTCTGCGTATCACTGTCGGCACTCCCGAAGAGAATAAAAGAATAATCGAGCTTATCAGCAAGTATCCAAAATAACGTTCCGTCAAATAATTACTACCCCGCTCAATGAAGAAAGCTATATTTATAGACCGCGACGGCACTATCATCCGCGAGCCCGAAGACGAGCAGATCGATTCGCTCGAGAAACTTGAATTCGTCCCCGGCGCAATCTCCGCTCTCGCCTCGCTGATGCGCCGTGGATTTGAATTGGTGATGGTATCGAATCAGGATGGTCTCGGCACTGATGCCTTCCCGGAAGATACATTCCATCCCGCACACGACAAGATGTTGCAGACCCTGCGGGGCGAGGGAGTGGAATTTGACGCTGAATTTATCGACCGTTCTTTTCCGGAAGATAATCTCCCCACCCGCAAACCCGGCACTGCGATGCTCACCGGCTATATGAATGGAGATTATGATCTCTCCGCATCTTTCGTTATCGGCGACCGTCTCACTGACATCCGTTTAGCTGAAAACTTAGGGGCTCAGGGCATTCTGCTCCTCTCCGGCTTCAACGGTCTGAGTAAAGAGGAGGGGGAAGCCGCCGGAGCTGTCTTCGCCTCAGATAGCTGGCATGATATCGCGGCATATATCCTTTCTTCCGGACGCAAAGGGAGAATACGCCGTGCCACTAAGGAGACGGATATCCTTGTGGAAGCCGAATTTGACGGGAAAGGGAGAAGCGATATAGATACGGGTCTGAAATTTTTCGACCATATGCTCGACCAGATTCCTCATCATTCAGGCATCTCCCTAACAGTGAAATGCAAGGGAGATCTTGAAGTCGATGAGCATCATACTATGGAGGATGTGGCGATCGCTCTCGGAGAGGCGTTACATCAGGCTTTGGGTAATAAACGCGGTATCGACCGTTACGGCTTTGTGCTGCCGATGGATGAAGCGGATGCAGCGGTAGTGATCGATCTCGGGGGAAGAATCGACTTCCAATGGGATGTCCCTTTCACACGCGAATATGTAGGAGATACCCCTACCGAAATGTTCAAGCATTTCTTCCATGCTCTTGCCTGCGCCCTTAAATGTAATCTCCACATAAAAGCGCGGGGCGAGAATAATCATCATATTATCGAGGGTGTCTTCAAGGCATTTGCCCGCGCCTTAAAGATGGCGGTGAGACAAGACCCCTTCAGCTATGGTCTTCCTTCAAGCAAAGGTGTATTATGATAGCAGTTATTGATTACGATATGGGGAATATCCGATCTCTCGGTCATGCTTTGCAGAGACTGGGCGCTGATTGGAAACTGACCTCTGACCATGAGGAAATCATGCGCGCCGAGCGCGTCATCCTCCCCGGAGTCGGCAATGCCGGCAAGGCTATGGAGAATCTCAGGAATCTTCATATCCCCGAGATATTATGGAAAATCCGCCGCCCCGTTCTGGGGATATGCGTCGGAATGCAGGTGATGTGTCGCTCTTCAGAAGAGGGCGATGTGGAATGTATGGGGATATTTGATGCGAAAGTGAAGCGCTTCCATGAGTCGGAGGGTGTGAAAGTCCCCAACATGGGGTGGAGTCCTCTCGCCAATATGGAGTCGAAACTCTTCAAGGGGATAAAGAGCGGCGAGTATGTCTATTTCGTCCACTCCTATTATGCTCCCCTCTGTCCGGACACTATCGCCACTTCGCGACATCCGGAGCTATTTTCCGCCGCCCTCAAATATGAGAATTTCTACGGCTGCCAGTTTCATCCCGAGAAGAGCGGTGAGGTTGGAGAAAGAATACTTGATAATTTCCTTAAATTATGATTGAGATTATTCCCGCCATTGATATAATAGGAGGAGAATGTGTGCGCCTCTCTCAGGGCGATTACGACCGTAAGACCTCCTACTCCGTCTCCCCTCTCGAGATGGCTCGCCGTTATGCGGAGGCAGGAGTAAGGCGTCTGCATCTTGTGGATCTGGACGGAGCCAAAGCCGGAGCGCCGATGAATCTCCCTGTGCTTCACGACATAGCCAAGGAGGGATTGCTCAAAATCGAATGGGGCGGAGGCATAAAATCGCGTGAGGCTTTGGAGGCGATCTTTGAGGCTGGCGCTGATTATGCCATTATAGGCTCTTTAGCGGTGAAGTCGCCGGAGCTGATGGAGCAATGGCTTGAGGAGTTCGGAGGGGAGAGAATTATCCTCGGCGCTGATATCCGCGATGGCAAGGTCAGCGTGAACGGCTGGCTGGAAGATTCGGAGCTGTCTATTGAAAATCTTATAGATCGCTTCCGTCCTTTCGGACTCAGGGAGGTGATCTGTACCGATATCTCCAAAGACGGGATGCTTGCCGGACCCGCCACGCGATTATATCTTGACCTTCAGAAAAAATATCCCGATATAATCTTCACAGTATCGGGAGGCATATCCTCAATGCAGGATATTCGCGACCTTGATGAGTCAGCTCTTCCCCGCGTGATAGTAGGCAAGGCTATTTACGAAGGGAGGATTACTCTTGAAGAAATAAAGAATTTTAATAAGTATTAATATGCCGGCAAAACGCATCATCCCCTGCCTGGATGTAAAAAACGGCAGGACTGTAAAGGGGATCAACTTCGAGGGATTGGCTGATGTAGGAGATCCTGTGGAATTAGGTGCCCGCTATGCCGCCGAGGGAGCAGACGAACTGGTATATCTCGATATCTCCGCCTCGAAAGAGGAGCGCTCTACATTCACGAAGCTTGTGGAGCGTATTGCGGAGCGCATAAACATACCCTTCACTGTCGGCGGAGGAATATCATCCGTGGAAGATGCAGCGCGTCTTCTGGATGCCGGAGCGGATAAGATCACTGTCAACAGTGCCGCGGTTGCTGACCCGGAGCTTATCTCCAGACTCTCATCACGATATGGCTCACAGTTTGTCGTTGTGGCGATTGATGCCAAGAAGATAGATGGCGTATGGAGAGTGACCACTCATGGCGGCTCCAGAATCACCGACCGCGAACTTTTCGAATGGGCGCGGGAAGTGGAGAGCCGTGGCGCGGGAGAGATAATGTTTACCTCCATGGATCATGACGGCACACGCTCAGGCTATCCCGACGAGACCTTTGCGGAGCTGTGCGATACTCTCTCTATCCCGGTGATTGCATCCGGAGGTGCGGGAAATGCGGAAGATATCGCGAATGTCCTCTCCAAAGGGAAAGCTGACGCAGCTCTGGCAGCCTCCATTTTCCATTACGGAGATATGACTGTAAAGGAATTGAAAGAGACCCTGCGCGATATGAATATTGAAGTAAGGCTTTAACACTCTTCATCCCGGTTAATTCCGGATACACACTTATTAGCAGCTACTTAAATAATGGATAAAGAAATAAAATTTGAGGATTTCAATCTGGAGAAATGCGCCGACGGTCTGCTGCCGGTGATAATTCAGGATGCCGTGTCAATGAAGGTGTTGATGTTAGGCTATATGAATAAGGAGGCTTTTGAGAAGACTCAGGCTACGGGAAAGGTGACCTTCTACAGCCGCACCCGTCAGACTCTCTGGACCAAGGGTGAGACTTCGGGACATTTCCTTATGATGCAGGAGATGTTTTTGGATTGTGATGCCGACACACTTCTTATCAAGGCTATTCCGATCGGTCCGACCTGCCACAGAGGCACCGAGGCTTGTTTTGACACCCCGGCGGCGGAGGGCTTTCTCCGTAAGTTGTCGGAGGTGGTGAAAGGGCGACATCGCGAGATGCCTGAAAATTCATATACCACACGTCTTTTCATCCGTGGCGTAAAGAAGATAGCGCAGAAAGTCGGAGAGGAGGCTGTCGAGTCTGCCATAGAGGCAGTAGATGGTAATCGCAACCGTTTCATCTACGAAGCCGCCGATCTGATGTTCCATTACCTCGTCCTGCTCGAATCAATGGGTGTCACCCTCGACGATATAGAACAGGAACTCCTGTTCCGGCATACATAAGGATACTTATATTGGGAGCGCACTGGGTGCGGTATCCTACCGCACCCAGTGCGCTCCCAATACCTATCCTGCAGTCAAAAATATAATTTTAATATAGTTGATCCGCTAAAAATTTTGTGTCTAACTTTTTGGATTCATATCAGGCGGTACCGACGCTTTATCTCAGAGTGTATAAATCTTTAAGGCTTTAGATAATTTTCAATTTGATACACTCTTCATCGGCTACGAAAAATTCCCATACTACGACTCCTTCTCGCTCAGTATTAGTGGAGTATCATATTTTTTTGTAACTTTGCTGTATGCTACAAAAAGATAAAATTAAGTCTGAGGAACTTTTGTTTATTATAGGCAACGGCTTTGATATGGATTTGGGTCTAAAGACATCTTATAAGTCCTTTGTTGAAAGTCGTTATTGGCCGTGTAAAGACCGCTTGATACCTAAGGAGGAGGTTGACAGGTATGATAGTGAGGAGTGTTTACATGATGTCTTGCATGAAAACACAACGGCAAAATCATGGTATGATTTGGAGGCAATATTAGCTGAATATGCTACAATACAAAGGGGTTATAAACCCGGACAAGGTATTTCGGATAATATGAAGAATCGAGCAGAACAAGACAGAGTTGTTTATAATAAAATAATTCAGTCACTTACCACATATCTTTCTAAGATTCAAAAGAATAAGCTGATTGATAATTCAATGGCTGCCATTCTTTTAGGGGTTCTTGTAAATTCTAACTTCAATATAAAAATATACACTTTTAATTATACTGATTTATCATCTTTTGCGACAAAATTGGGAATTAGTCAACCCCTGGATGTGACTTATATGCATGGCAGCCTTAATGATGGCATCATTCTTGGAATAGAGAGTAATATGGATTTTTTTCCTCCATATCGCTATATGTGCAAAGAATATAGTCCTCATTATCAAAGTAGAAACCTAAGTAATGAACTCCACAATGCTAAGCACATAGTCATATTTGGACATTCTCTAAGTCCAATTGATTATCATTATTTTCAGCGATTCTTTCATGAACAGAGTCGAGAGAATATGACAGATGCAGATAAAAAGCATATTACAATATTCACATATAATGAAGAGAGTGCTTGGGATATACGCGACCAACTTCGTTTTATGAATAATAAGCGTCTCGATCTTTTATATGGTCAAAATATTTTTAATATTATTCGTACCGATGGAAGTGACATAGACAAATTTTCTCAGTTTTGTAGGTCAATCCATGAGAGGGAAGACTTCTATCGGTGAAATATTGATATATAGTCGGTAAGTGTACCCGCATTGTTTAATGTGCGTTCTAATCTGCACATCTAAATAATTGTTATTCCATTTTTTTTTATTAACTTTGCTACTGAAGTTACGAAAATAATCTGTGAATGACCAACCTCTAACAAAGACATAAGCGCAAGCTAAAATACTTTGAACTCCCCTTGTAGTCGTTACCGGCATTGGTCAGCCTTCAGATACTACATGAGGGAGTTTAGTTATATGGCAACGACTCTTAAATATCAATTATTAAATGAGGACGTATTCCTCGGTCTTAGGAAATTGCAGGATGATTCTTGCGACTTATGCATTGTAGATCCTCCTTATGGAGCTTCTACAACTAAGAATTGGGCGTATGGTTCCGATAAAAAAATAAAAGGGTTTGGCGGTGACTGGAAATTAACAAGTGAAGCATGGGATTTACTTTCGCAGAATGACTCCTTTTTGGGTACATTTGAATGGCTCAAAGAGTTAAAGCGCGTTATAAAGCCCACTGGCTCAATATGGATTCACTCGACATACCATAATTCAGGTTTTGTTAATGTTTGCTGTCAACTGTTAGGATTGGAAATCATCAATGAGATTGCCTGGTATAAAAGGAATTCATTTCCTAATCTCTCTGGGCGTAGGTTAACAGCAAGCCACGAAACAATTCTTTGGGTACATAAAGGCGGTGAGAAAAACAGAAAGTATACTTTTAATTACGAAGAAACCAAATCTTTTTCTGCCTCTTATGATATGCTAAAAGAAGCAGGCAAACAAATGCGTACTGTTTGGGATATTCCCAATAATAAGGCTAAAGAAGAAATGCAATTTGGTTCTCACCCCACTCAGAAACCTATAAGAGTTGCTGAGAGAATACTTTTAATTAGTGGTGTGCCAAATGGAACTCTATTAGTGCCGTTTGCTGGCTCTGGAACGGAGATGGTTGCAGGGTTAAATTATGGTATGAATGTAATAGGATTCGAGATAGAACCTGATTACTTCAACATTGCTAAAAAGAGACTTGATAATGTTTTGATTAACAAAAGTAATTCCTTATTCTAATGAAACCATTATCGCCTGTAATAAAGTGGTTTGGTAGTAAGCGTCCGGTGGCAGAAGAACTATCTAAACATTTTCGTTCATGTCCTACATATTTTGAGCCATTCGTTGGAGGTGGATCAATGCTACCCTTTGCTAATGCTCCTCGGGGTTTTGCATCAGATATTATTCCTGAACTTATTTCTCTATGGAATATGATAAAAGAAAACCCAGATGAAGTTGCCAATGAATATGAGTTAAGATGGAATAGATTGCAAGTGGAAGGGTCAGATGTTTATTATCAAGTGCGAGATGAATTTAACAAAACAAAGAATTGTTTAGATTTCTTGTTCCTTACTCGTACATGTGTTAACGGCATGATTCGTTATAATTCAGCTGGCGAATTTAATAATTCTTTCCATCTTTCTCGCCCAGGAATTAATCCTCATACATTGCGACAGATTCTCAAAAAATGGAGTGTCGCAATTAAAAAAATCACATTCTTAAATGTGGATTACAGAGAATGCCTATCCTTGGCTCTTAAAGGCGATTTTATTTTCCTCGATCCTCCATATGGCGGAACCAAGGATAGATATACCCAACAAGAGTTTAATCTGAATGATTTTTATAACGAACTTGAGAGACTTAATTCTATTGGCGCATATTGGATGTTAACTTTTGACGGAAGTGCTGGAGACCGTCAATATTCATTTGCACCTCCATCGGAAGTTTACAAACATAAGTTCAGTGTGCAGACTGGAATTTCAGCCTTTTCAAAGGTTATAGATAAGAAAAAAGATCTTATCTCAGAATCTGTGTATCTTAACTTCAAACCCACTAATTCTTTCGGTGGCCTTTTTGACGAAGTGTTCCAAGATGCGACCGTTGTTGTTTGAAAGAATGTGTAGAATCGACGGCTTTCTAAATTCAAAAGCCAAAATACAATCCAGACTTCCGCGTTCAAGTTGTGTTTTTAATTCGTCCTCATTTTTATAAATAAATGCTCCAACTGAAATTACTTGATAATCGCCCAGGTCTGCGCGATTATTATATAGTCTCCATTCAGTATTTACTCTCTTAATGCTTGTGGGTACTAATGAGAATAGGTCATTGAGATAGGCAACTAAATTTGTACCTATTTCATCTTCAAGATCTGATGCTTTCCCTTTGGATTCAATGGAAATAAATAAATTCCCATCCTTCAGTTCTTGTTGAAAAACATGATCAGGACGCTTACCTCCTATTTCAGACACACGAGGTAATGAAGTCCATCTATAAATATCTCCTTTTCGATAATAATTAATTCCAGACCAATCTCCACCGGGAGGATTACACAGACATTCTGCCAATCCACTTCTTGATAAAATTTGATGAATTGCCGTATCTACATCATGCTCTGAATGATCTACATCATATTCAGAATTATACGGGATTGATAATTCTGTTTGCGCGACAAGAGGAGACTGCTTAATCTTGATATATTCCGGCTTCGGTTTGGTAACACTATCAATTAGAACACCATCGCAAATCTTGTAAATTGACTGCCATAAACCATTATTGGATGCAAGAACATCAAGTCCTTTGTCCAATAATTTCCATGTTTTTTTCTTTGCTGGTCCATAAACAATACTTATTATTCGAGCAGAGTTGTGTAGAACCATCTTAGCTAATGGACATAGGCCTCTGTCTGGTCGAGAATCTTCTCCGGTCGGTTTGTAGCCAGTAATCCATATTACTGCCAATGGTTTATCTTTAGGCAATCTTATATCTAATTCAGGATACGATTGACCAATTAGATCTTCAAATTCTTTTATGCGCTTTTTGGGAATGAGACAAATTGGAATGTCAGATGCTCCTATTGTATTTAATTGAAGTGCTATTGATTGTTTCAATAGTGCCTTCATTCGTTCAGGAGCATTTACTTTATCAGATGTCTTCTTATTCCAAATCATTTTGGAATTATTCAGAATCCAGTTTGCTCTATCATTACTTTCTAAATATTCAGTCCATGCCTTTCCTGTCAGTGTTGTTACACGTTTCTTCTCGGCGGATAAAATATCCACCAATTTTAGGCTCTTTTTAGCCAAAATGTTTATACTTTCCGATATGTCTTCACTGAGCAATAACCCACGTATAACTTTTAGACCCTCAGCGTATCCGAATACATTTTTAAAGAAAGCTTGCAACTCATCTGTTATTGAGGGATGGGGTCTATACACGGGAATGCATAGATTAGAATAATCTTTAGTTGTTGATATGTAGGAAAAAGGCACAATGGGATTCGGCTTTCGAGGAGCAATCACTTCTCTTTTCCCATTTAATTCAACACCCCCTAACTCAGCCATAAATAAATAAGGTATGCCTGCAAGAATCGATGATAACGCGCGCCCATTCCTTTGCCAAGCATTATTTCCAGCGGGAAGGGCAGAACAATATTCAATCGCCAATATAAATTTTTCCTCTTTTCCTATGACTTCAGATACATAGGAGTCGGCACCCTCGCGAAGTATTCCGCCATTTTCCATTAAATGGTTACCGATATTTACGCCCCAACGCCCATGGCCGGATAATAATTCAATACGGAAGTCCAATCCTGAAATTTTGATTTCGTATATTGGCATAAATATTGGACTATCTACGGGTCTAATTGTACCTCCCAATGCGTCATATATCATATGAAGTGTTCTCTCACACTCAACGATATTATCTCCGTGTATCCTTATATATCTTTCAGTCATTATTTAGCAGGGTATCTAATTTCACATTAAGCGCATCTGCTATCTTTTTAGCATTTTGAAGTGAAATCGACCGTTCTGCACGTTCAACCATACCTATATACGTTCTGTGGAGTCCGGCTCTAAATGCCAACTCCTCCTGAGAAATTCCAAGTGCTTGCCTCGCTACTTGGACATTCTTTCCAAACGTAATCATTGTAATGTCTATTCGAGTCACTTTGCGCTATATTTAGTATGCAAAATTAGAAACTAAGCCTATGGCTATCAACATACTACTCGTTGCTTTAAAATTTGCAAAGTTACGAATTTTCAGAGTAATAGTAAAAGACCGTCCCTTCGGACACCACTGAGGGGGATTTCTTGTATATGGACTTTCCGCTCCGGCACAGGCGATCATTCCTTGCGGAGCAAAGCGGAAAGCCAATTACGCGCTCATAAGGACTTTGACTGTTCATGCGTAAGCACTAACTCAAGTACACCTTTTGGAGGTTGCAACTAGGTTGTAATTTTGCATCGCAAGGTTGCACTAATTGCGACCTCCAATTTTATTACAAAATTTTAGTTTTTCAACGGACTCGATGTCCGTTGATAAACTAAATCCAATTTCATTTAAATTTTACGGGCATCGACCCCGTAAAAATTTAGCGGAAGCCGGCCGGGAGGCTCCCGCCCCCAGCGCGCCCCCAATACCTATCCTACAGTCAAAAATATAATTTTAATATAGTTCGTCAATTATGAATTCTTCCGGTTCAGAATTTGCTTTCCTTTTTCAGTCAGGCCATATCGTTGATGTGGTGACTGAGGATTCTCTACGTCTTCAAATTGAATAATACCAGCATTCTGAGCAGGATTCAAGTAGTTTTTTATGAAGGAACTTTTAGATTTAAATCCCATTATTTCTCTTATCTCGTGAGCAGAATACCAATTTTCACCTATCGCCATAATTAGCTTAACTAAAGATATAGGAATTTCATTATATTGGTGTTCAACTGGTGTTCAACTGGTGTTCAACTGGTGTTCAGCTGGTGTTCAGCTGGTGTCTATCAGGTGTTCTATTTACATTGTTAGGTAGGAATATATTGCGAGGTAGGCTTAAGCTCCTTCATAGACCCATTGATTTTTCCATGGCCTCAATAGATGACATATCCAGAGACGGCACGTCGTTCATCGCGTCGCTCTCGGCCTCCCTCATAGCGGTAAGCGTCACTGCATTGGGTTCATGATAGGCTGCATCAAGCAGTACAGTCTCCACATAGTTGTTGAGACTGCGGTTCTGTCGCTTTGCAAGTTGCTTCAAACGATCGATAAGTTCCACTGAAAGACGGAAGCTCTGATTTTTCTTTAATGCTATCTCCATTTCAATATTATTTTATACTGCAAAGTTAGTGTAAATATATTACAAAATAGTACTGTCAGCTAAAAATTTTGTGTCTAACTTTTGGGGTGCAGTTCATCATACAGCGCGTCCATCATTTAGTACAATTCTTCGCGTCCGCGAAAAAAATAAAATACTTGAAATGAACCAATCCGCGGGAGGCATGTTATAATAGATGAAAGCATAAAAATGTTTCATGATGTTAGGTTAGTTTAGTTAAGTATTATGGAAAACACGCGAACGCGGCTGATCGTGAGATTAGCCGCGTTCGCGTTATATACACTCGGCACATGGCACACATAGGATAAAAATAAGAATGAAAATATTGTAGCCTTACATTGGCGGCGACTGGGGGCGGGAGGCTCCCGCCCCCAGTGCGCCGCTGTCTCATCCTCTGAATTTTGAACACCGACGGCTCCGCCGCCGAGTAATCTCGTCTTGACTTGCCCCCCGGCTACGGGCTATGCCCTTACCGGGGGCTAAACAAAGACTCGCCGCTCCGCGGCTACCATCCGGATCTTCCTGTTCTGATGTCTAAAATATACTGTCAAAAAATGTCCTACTGTCCTACTGTCTAAAATATAATGTCAAAAAATGTCCGACTGTTATACTGTCTAAAAATCTCCTGTCCTATTGTCTGAAATACACTGTAAAAATTGTCCTGCTGTCTAAAAGAGCCTCACCACCAATTTATGAAAACTAATTATTGCCTCTCTTTGTTTTAATGTCAGTTTATACTGGTGTGCCATATACCTTGTGACGCTTGGAAAGATCCGGAAGTGAGTATATGCATCATCGTATTGGAATTATAATATATTACCATTTGCTATGAAAAAAGCTTTACTTACTCTTTCAGCAGTCGTTGCGGGTATGACTCCTTTCGCCGCTAACGCGCAGCGTGATAACCGCCTCGAGAGCTCAGATGTTGTCACCCCTCTTATAAATCATGCCAACCCCTCGGAGGTAAAGGAAGCAATGCAGGAGAACGCTCCCAAAACTCCCAACGATAACGGTCTTCCCCGCTTCGCATTAGTCGGCAAGGAACAGAAATTCTATCTTGGTATCGGCGCACAGTTCCTCGGCGAGGCAATGTTCGATTTCGGCGATAACATGCCTTCCGCTCTTGATTTCACCCCCTCCTCTCTGACTCCCAAAACTCCGGGCAACGGCGGAGCTACCCGCTTTGCATGGCAATCCTCATCTTTCTATATGAACTTTGTCGCCATGCCTAATAATGAGAATAAAATCGGTATATTCTTCAAGGCGAAATTCACGGGTCTGAACAACGGCATAAAGGTTTCTCACGCCTATGGTAAATTCCGCGGATTGACTGTCGGATATACCCACTCAGCATTCACCGATGGCGAAGCGATGCCTTTCACAATCGACAGCGAGGGTCCGAACGGATCTGTCTCCAAGTCTCTCTTTACCGCTTTCTGGACCCAATCCTTCACAAAAAATTTCTCCGGAGCAATAGGTATTGACGCTCCTACGGCGGATCTGTCCACCTCCTCTACTACTTCAACAATCAACCAGCGAATACCTGCCATACCTCTCTATCTGCAGTATGGTTGGAATGACAACGCACATATCCGCCTTTCAGGTATCTACCGCCCGATGCAATACCGCAATGTAGCGGATGCCAAGAACAAGACTTTACAGGGAGGAGGTATACAGTTGTCAGGAGTCACTCCTATCGTCGGCAACCTCTCCGCTCAGTTTGATGCCACTTACGGCGCGGGGATCGGTACATATCTTCAGGATGATGCCGACCTCGGACTCGATGCAGTGGCTGTGGATCAGGCAGGAAAGATGAAGGCTGTCAAAAATCTGGGTCTTACGGGCGGTCTGTCATATGTTTTCTCTCCGAAAGTGTCAAGCAACATCATGTATAGCCATCTGACCAACTGGATGCCTTCAGGAGCCGCCGTGAGCAATGACACATATCGTTACGGAGATTATGTGGCTGCAAACGTGATATATACCTTCAATAAATTCATCTCTGCCGGACTCGAATATGACTATGGACATAGCAAGAATGTAGCCGGCGAAGGTCTTCACTCCAACCGTATACAGGCACAGTTGGCTGTGACTTTCTAAAAAAACCGGACGCACCTTGGGTGCGTCCCTACAAATATATTGAGTCCGGACGCACCGAAGGTACGCCAACACAAAGATTATAAAACCGGACGCACCTTGGGTACGTCCCTACAGATAGGGCGAGTCAGAATGAGATTAATTCTGATTCGCTCTCTTTTTTGTATACTCAAAACATGAAACCTATTGTCAACCGCCCGAAAATATGTAAATTTGCAGTGTCTAACTCTTTTTCCACTATGGCTAAACAATTCGGCATCATCTTCGGCTGTCTCGCTATCGGAGAATTATTAGCCCTCATCCCCGGTCTGAACATTCCCGGATCTATCTGGGGTATGCTCGTGCTCACATTACTGCTGGAGCGCAAGATTGTCAATCCCAAGACAGTAGCCCCTGTCTGCAAATTTCTAATCTCCAACATGGCTTTCTTCTTCATCCCTCCGGGTGTGGCGCTGATGCTCTATTTTGATCTCATAGCGAAGGAGTGGCTTCCCATCACGGTCGCCACAATCGTGTCTATTATCGTGGTGCTCCTTATTACAGGTCATCTCCACCAGTATCTCCATAAATGCTTCAGACATCGTAAGAAATGAATATTATCGAACACCTTTCCTCTCCCATGGCTCTAATCACCATCACCTTCCTCGTCTATTGGGGATCGGGTTGGCTGCAGAAGAAGAGTGGTCAGACATGGATGAGCCCGATGCTTCTGACTATCGCTTTCCTAATTGCTTTTCTGAAAATCACAGGGATATCCTTTGAGAAATACTATGAGTCCGGCTCGCTGATCGAGTTCTGGCTCAAGCCGGCTATCGTGGCGTTAGGTCTTCCGCTCTTCAACGAGCTGAAACATATACGCAGTCAGTTTCTGACTCTTTTCATCACTGAGGTGGTGGGATGTCTTGTCGGCATCATCACAGTAGTATTAGTGGCGAAATGGCTCGGTGCGGCTCCCGATGTGATAGCGTCCCTCGCCCCTAAATCGGTGTCGACTCCTATTGCCATAGAGATATCCCGACAGATCGGAGGTATTCCTGCGCTCACCTCCGCCATAGTTGTTGTGGTAGGGATGATTGGCTCTGCTTTAGGTCTGAAGATGATGGCATGGGGACATGTGAATCATGCAGTGTCGCAGAGTCTGAGCATGGGCACGGCGGCGCATGTGATGGGTACTAACCGTATCAGTATCATCTCCGACCGTTATGGAGCCTACGCCACATTAGGTCTAATCCTCAATGGTATCCTCACCGCCTTCTTCGCCGGACCATTAATGGAGATGCTGATGTGAAGCACCGGCGCTTTATCTCTATGATTGAGTGAATTACAATTATGGCATCATCACCTAAAGGGTTGCCGAGAGGAAACGCTCTCTGCCATAAAGGTCTTTGTGAAGCTCTATATCCCGGAAGTTTTCACGCTTCAGCAGGGCGACTAAGTCAACTGCATGGCGGGGATTGATCTCAAACCATAAAGCGCCTCCGGGCTTCAACCCTCGCGCCGCCACCTCCGCTATGCGCGAATAAAAGATGAGAGGGTTATCATCAGGCACGAATAACGCCGTGTGAGGCTCGTAATCAAGCACATTCCGCTCCATATCCTTCTTCTCCGACTCATCAATGTAAGGAGGATTGCTCACGATTATGTCATATTCCTTCTCCTCGGGAAGAAATGTAAAGATATCCGCATGGATAAAATCAATATCAGCCTTGAAAGTCGCGGCATTCTCACGCGCCACTTTCAACGCCTCCTCGGAGAAATCGAGCGCAGTGACCTCAGAAAAGGGAAGATTGCGGGAAAGAGCGATAGCTATAGCCCCCGAACCGGTGCCGATATCCAATACATTCAGATCTTTGCTCCCTCCATATCTTTTTACAATAAGATCGACCATTTCCTCGGTCTCGGGACGCGGGATAAGAGTGGCTGGGGTCACCTTCAGATCCATTCCATAGAAATAGGCAGAGGAGAGGATATATTGGATAGGTTCGCGACGGGCAAGCCTTTCGAGTATCTCCTCTATTTTCTCCTGAATATACTCTGAAATCTCATCTCCCTCATGGATAATCATGTCAGTTCCTTCCCAGCCTTTGAGGGAATAGAATATAAGGCGTATGATCGCCTTGGCTTCTCGCTCCCCATAGTCGGGAGTCAGCCTATGGCGTAAGGATGTGACTAATTCTCTGAGCGTCATTCCAAGCTGCTTATTATAATTAAAACTTCAAGACTCCAGCCAATCATATAGATAGAATTGGATGGAGTCTTGAAGTTAATTTAAATTCTGATTTTCATTCTTTTTGTCTGCTTGCCGTTACGCACGTTAAGCAGATATACACCAGGCTGATATCCGGCAACGGGAAGTCGCAATTCATTACCGGGAATGTCGGCGTTAAAATGACAGATTCCGGCAAGGTCATAAAGCGAGACTGACATACCCTCCTCCCCGGCGGTAATTATCTCTATCCCCTCGGAGTTGACATTGACAAGAATACTCTCCACACCGGTCTCCACCAGGTCATCTATGGATGATTCTTTCAATACCGCCTTTACAGCAGCGATGGCATCAAGTCTGCCATATCCCCACTTCTCCGAACTCTCCCCCGGCTTCACCGCGCTTTCTCTTGCGAGCGAATAGATTTCCTGATTACTCAGAGAGGGATTGGCGCCACGCATCAGAGCCATTACTCCCGCCATATGGGGAGACGCCTGAGAAGTGCCTGCCATTGATGTCCAATGGTAGCTCCCGCCGCTATTTTTATCCGTATAAGTATATTCCACGGGATAATAATAATTATATTCAGCAGTGGTCGGCATCTCGCCGTTACGCGCCGAAACGATTACCTGACCGGGAGCTACCACATCAGGCATCACTCTGCCGTCGAGTGTCTCTCCATATGAGGAGAAGAAACTTATCTCCCCGATATTCTGGCTCGGATATCCTGAACCTGCTATGTTTTTCGTAACATAACTGCCGACGGCAAATGTGTCGCTGCCGGAAGCCATATTTGAGTTGCTACCAAAACCGTCAGGCACATCTATACCGTTAAGATCCTCCGCTGTGCCGAATCCTAAATCATATCCGTCGGTATAGAGATATATCCTCTGCCCTTCTTTACCCGTTACCCTTATTCTTACATATTTGGTATGGATTGTCGACACACTCTTACCGGCTATATAGAAATTCAACCTTGCGGAATAACATCCGTTCTCGGAGTCAATCCCGGCTACTCCTCCCATATAACTGTTGTTGAATAAAGTCTGGAAGGGTGTGCCGCTGCTTATGAGATGCATATTGCCTGTAGAGCCGACTGTTTGCTGCAAACGATTTCCGGAAGTAAGATATGTCTCCTTTCCGACAGGTATCTGTAGAGTATACAATACCTTGCCGGAATCATTTGCATCCAGCAGATCAAGATACACATCAAAAGGTGTAGAGTCCGGGCTCCATACCTCCACAGGACCCTGAGCTAAGAATGAAGCTCCCTGATCATAGCTTATTTTCGCCACCAAAGTCTGCAACTGACTATCATCCTTCGCCAGAGTCTTCACAATAGAGATGGGGAGATCCGCTTCATTACCGGCTGCCAGACAAAGGGCGATATTATATTTTTCGGCTATCTCATTGAGAGTCTTGGTAAAGGCATCCGAGCCATCATGCGGACCGATATTATCTCCGAAGGAGAGATTGACCACACAGGGCTTGCCCTGCTCCATCGCATATTTACCGATCCTCTCCACGGCATCCAGTATCTGCGTATTATAACCCGCACCGGCTCCTACGATCAATTCCGCCCCCGGTGCGACGCCACGATAATCGGGAGCTCCGGAAACAGATGTATCATGAAAACCACCTGCCATTATACCCAACACATGTGTGCCATGCGTTTCCCCCGGGTCATCACTCGTAAAGCTGGAAATCTGCGTGGTGGTAGATAGTATGGCAGGCGTTGAGGAGGCATTTTTATAATGCAGGAATCTCTTTATTTTTGTCTTTCCGCTCTTATCCTGAAAATGTATATGGTTGGGATCTATACCTACGTCATACATTCCTAACACAACCCCCTTTCCGTCGTATCCCTGCGGAAGATTCAGACCTTCATGCACAGTATTGACACCGGAGGATAAAATAGCATTATTGTTTCCACGCCTCAATTTGCCGGAGAGGCGCGCCCCGGTCACACCACGGCAATCGGCTATCTGCTGCAGCCGGTCAGGAGAGGCGGCAACTATCACGCCGTGAAGACCGACAAGCGAGAAAATCTCCGCTCCCGCCTTCTCTATTTCTGCAAGCGTCTCCTCATCATCATACCTTATGAGCATTTCCACTTTAGAGTCGCTGCGGGTCAAGACACTCCCTTCTCCCGAAGCGGTTTGGGATATGGAATTCAAACGCACCAAATCCGAAGTAGGAAGTTTTACTCCGGCATGCCCTGGCAATGGGAATAAGGAGCTGAATAATAAGCTATATATTATGTAGTTTTTTCGTCTCATGTATGAATGTATATATGTGAGTAACGATAAATATTGATAAAATATTCTATCTTCCCGAAGCGTTATTCATTTAACTGTTATTTTGAGAATTTTGAGTAAAAGGAAGAGATGATACGCAAAAAACCGATCACACCGGAAGCCGCCCGACTGCGCATGGCTGACCTCTGCGCGCGTGCCGAGCATTGCAGTTTTGAGATAACCGAGAAGTTGAAGCGGATGAATCTCCCCTATACACAGATAAGAGAAATCATCTCCTTTCTCGAGGAGAATAAATTTATCTCCGACCAACGCTTTGCCACAGCATATGCCCGCGATAAGGTAAGATTCTCAGCTTGGGGAAGAAATAAGATACGTATGGGATTATATGCCAAACGTATAGACAACGCCTCTATCAGAGCGGCTCTCGATGCGATTGAAGAGAAGGACTACATGGATGCAGCTCGCAGAGCTGCTGCAGTCAAAGCCAAATC
This sequence comes from Bacteroidales bacterium, assembly GCA_014800895.1. GTDB lineage: Bacteria > Bacteroidota > Bacteroidia > Bacteroidales > Muribaculaceae > Lepagella. Next base: position 27,564 of record JAAVFG010000023.1, on the reverse strand, counting down.
CCTCAACATCGCTGACTATCAGGATAGAGCCAAACTTTTCCGGCATCTCGCTGCAAAAGGGTTTGAGGCTCCGGTGATCTCTTCCATAATCAGCCGGCTCAAGTCGGATGGCTGATTACATTAACAGTCATATTCAAAACCATAGTTTGCATAAAAAGCCTCTTTTACCGACACTATTAAATCCCGATAAAATTGTTGTCATTTCTCTTCCCGCCCACCTGTCATCTTTGCGGCAGAAGTCTTCCTCCCGATACTGCCGACCACCGGCATCTTCTATGCAGTGCCTGCCTGAAGTCACTCCCTCGCACACAATTTTACCGCACTCCCGACAACCGCATGGAGGAACGTTTTGCAGGGCTTTTCCCATTCGACCGCGCCGCCGGGCATTTCTTCTATCGCGCCGAAGCCGAGTTGTCTATAATCATGCAGGATCTCAAATACCGTCGTTTCCGTCAGCTGGCGAGATATATGGGGGAAGTGATGGGTAATGAATTAATGACCTCTGATTTCCTTAATGATGCGGATTTCATTGTCCCCGTGCCGATGCACTTCATGAAGAAAGCGCGCCGCGGATATAATCAGACTGAGGAAATCGCTGCGGGTCTCTCGGCAGTTACAGGCATACCCGTCTCTACTTCTCTTCGCGCTTGCCGTCCACACAAGACACAGACAAAGCTCACCCTTGATGAGCGCCGACAAAATCTTGAGCATGTCTTTACCCTGAAAGCAAATCATGATTTAGCCAACCGTAAAATCATACTCCTTGATGATGTCTGCACCACCGGCACCACACTAACTGCCGCAGCTCAATCCATTATTGATACTTCCCCCTCCACACGCCTCTCACTCCTTACCTTAGGCGTTACTTTCTAATCCTGCTCCCGGAACTTATTTCAACTTATCGGAGACCTTCCGAAGCCGGATGTCGGAAGAGAGATAAGGGAAACTGATGGAAATAATCGGCAGAGATATCTGCGCCTTCACTTCAGTGGAAATCTTTCTGCCGGCGGCATCGATCCATACCACATCGTATATCTCCGGTATGCCGTTAGGACGCAACCGCGCTTTGACCATCCCAGGTTTCCATAAATCCGCCTCTTTTTCAGCGCCGGATAGATATATCAGTTCATAGCCATCCGTGCCGTCCGCTACCATTGCCAGCCGGTAGTTGCCCCCGGGTCGCAAGTAATCTTCATCAAGACTGCGGTCGAGCATGACATATATACCCTCCCGGCTGTCTTTGGAGCGAAGAAGATAGGTCTCCAGTATATCCTTATTCCCATATTCCCTCAGCTCATTACCCTCCCTCCGGTCAGGATAATCTACCTCCCAATATGATAGGGCAAGCTCCCCGCCGGGAGAGACGAAAAAACCGACACTGTCTATTTGCTCAACTCCCGAGCTCCACGACAGTATCGGCTGATATTCTCTGTTTCCTCCCTCAAGCATCCCGGCGCCCCTATCGAGAGACAAACGGTAGGCATTAGGTCCGGTAAAAAAATCAAATCCTCCCCTCTTCTCTTCTTTTATCTCATCATTGAAGCTGAACAATATGGCAGCTTTCCCATAAGTCTCGTCAAGATGATTGTCTCGGGTAGCAATTCTTATGGAATCCGTCTCTCCGTTTCCTGCTTTTAAGATTATCCCCCATTGAGGATGCTTTACTTTCGGACTTCCCTTCTCCTCGGATATGGGATAACTCTTACCGGCAGCATTATGCAGATTGGCGACGCGAAATGTTATCACCGCCTTGGATCCGGAATCTATCTTATTCATCCTCACCACCTTGTCTGTTCGCTCGGCTGCCGAGGTCAATGCCGACACTGCCGACACTATCCCGACAATAGCGAAGATAAATATCAGACCTCCTATTATCTTATTGATTAGCCACATGGAGCGCACATTGAAATGCTTGCGCAGTTTAGCCACAAAGAAAGTGACTACCCACCACCATGCCAACGCTCCTGCTGCAATCGACAGGAAGCCGATGACATAATGATAAAACTGTATATCAGGCAATGCGAAATTAAATCTCGCGAATAATCCTATTATGAGAAAGATTATCAAGGGATTGGAGAAGGTAAAGAGAAAACCGTTAAGAAGATTCTTCTTATCCGATATCCCCTCATCAGGCTTCTTGAGTTTCCGTGCCGGATTCGATTTGAAAAGATATATACCGAACCCTATGAGCACAACAGACCCGACCAACTGCAGGATATTCTGATTGCGTGTCAGGAAATCCTCTATAAAGGAGAGTCCGAAACCTGTGAGGAGACAATAGAAGAGATCGGAGATTGAGGCACCGATTCCGGTAAAGAAACCTGCACGACGTCCCTTCTCCAGCGTGCGCTGCACACAGAGTATACCGACGGGTCCCATCGGTGCGGAAATAATTACACCAATGGCAAATCCTCGCCAGATCATATATATGATACTATCTATAAGTCCCATTAATTTACTATCAGATATCCCCCTCCGTTAGGAAGGCATTGATAACGGCGTAGAGAGAAATGGTCTGAGCGTGCCGGTCCGGATATGGGAGCTCCCGCTCCCATAGTGACATCATATTTTGAGCCGCAGACAGGACAGACAGCATCGAATGTATCAGGATCGACCTTGACCCGGATATCCGGCTTGCGCTCCACAGGACACGAGAGATCATATGCCAACGGAGCGACTTCATCTATCCGGAAGTCCCAGCCTGATATCAGCAATACTCCTCCATATCCCGTCATGGTCCTATCCAGATAGGAGAAGCCTGACGGCTCACGTAACGACTTGATAAAATACTGCGGAATGCCGAACCCTGAAACCCCATAACGGCTCCAGAGTCCGGCATCTGATAAGTTGATACTTACTCCTACATTTGGTATCCTCTGATCATCGGTATGCTCACACCCTCCGGTCAGCATGACGCAGAGCAGCATGATGGAAGTGCATAAAGACGATATGATTTTCATAGCGGGAGCGATACTCTATTTCGTCGTAAGGAAGCTTGGTTAATCATAAGGAAGCTGACGGAGCATGTCGGCAAACTGACTCACCATTTTATTGAGAGGTCCGCTCACCATCGGCTTCAACATAGGAGGGATAGAAAGATCCACTGCCACTTCCGCCGTACAGCTCACATCCGTCGAGGGGTGGATATGGAGCATTAACGCCATAGGCACAGGTGCGCCGACACCTTCCAGACGGATATAGGTCGGCTCTACTGTCTCTGTAAGTTTAAGAGTAAGCTCTCCTACAGGTCCGGCAGGGAAAGAGAGGGTATCAGATGTGATTTTCACCTGATTGAATAGATCACGCTGGTCATCGGGAATCTGATCCTGAGGCACACGGGCCATCAGCTCTTTGAGACCTTCAAGATTTGAAAGTTTATTATATACCGCCTCTGCGGATGCCTTTATAGGAGTTTCTGCACTTTTATATTCTGCCATTTTACTTTTTATTCTCTTAGAATTTTCTATTCAACGGAGTGGGAACCCAGTTGGAGGGATCGCGTCTCCACTCCTCGATAGTATCGAGATCCTCTTTGCGGATATATTCAAGTTCGACCGCAGCCGCAAGCATTTCCGCATAGTTGATAAGTGAAAGCTGCGGGAGATCGGCGTCCTTCAGGCGTTTCACCGACATCGGAAATTCGTAGCTAAAAATGGAGATGAGACCCAATGACTCGCATCCGGCTTCTTCAACAGCTTTCTTGGCGCGCACGGCATTCGCCCCGGTGGTGATAAGATCCTCTATCAGGACTACCTTCCAACCCGGTTTGAGATTTCCCTCGATACGGTTTTCCAATCCATGATCCTTCGGAGTGTCACGCACATAAGCGAATGGGAGACCGAGACAGTCGGCGGCAAGTGTCCCCAACGGTATTGCACCGGTCGACACGCTTGCTATGGCATTGACTTCCGGACATTTCTCTATGATAGTCTTTGCGATAATCACTTTCACCTGATTACGGAGATCAGGATAAGAGAGAATGCGACGATGATCATTATATAATGGTGAATTCCATCCGGAACCCCATACGAAGGGGATATCCGGCTGAAGTTTGATTGCACTTACTTGCAGGAATTTTTCGGCTAAAAGACGTTCAGGTTTTTTCATAAGGCCAAAATTTTAATTTCAGGAGAGAGCGGGAGAGCTCTAACAAACAACAAAGTTACAACCGGACAGTAAAAAAAGCAAATTTTTCACCCAAAAGATATTGACATTAACATTACCACAACATTACCAACCCCCGCTGGCACCTCCTCCACCGGACATTCCGCCGCCGAAACCGCCGCCGAAACCGCCGCCATGACTTCCGTCTCCCCCTCTGCCGGATCCGAGTATGGCACCGGCGGCAATCGCAGCGGCTGCTGCATCCTCCTTGCGGGGAATTACATAAGGACGTTCCTCACGATGATGACAGAATTTACATTCATATATCTTCACACCCTGTCCTGCCTGACGGGTTGTGGCAGGCACCAAAGTGCGGGTTCCGGCAAGGCACATCGCCACTGTGCCGCATGAGGGACAGGGGCTATATTTCATCTGACGTTCCTTGAAGGGAAGACGCTCAACGGTATGACACTCCGGACATTCCCAGACATCATAATCCACTGTCTTCAGACGCTCCTCAAAATCCTGGGAGGGGGTCAGCAGAGCGTTGTCATCCTCCTCATTAAGCTTATTCATCTTCGCTCCGCAGTTAGGACAGGTTCTCTTCTTGTCGCGCAGATGACGGTAACGCCAGAAAGCAAGGAGGAAGAATATAAAGCCTGCTCCTAACGAGAATATGCCATACCAGAAATATACCTGCAGATGATTGCGCCATAAAAGCGCACGCTGATAATCATCCCTCAATTTCCTGCCATTGATGAGGTCGCGGATAAATGTACCGACAGCAAATAGGAATACGATCCAGCATATGATACGCACGAATCCCCACAGAGTGTCGGCAGAGATAGTCTCCATCGCCCCCTCATAATTATCGGCATCGCCACTCATGATCTCTTCCGCCACCGCCGGGTCGCTCAGAGCGCCTGCTATAAGCTCCGTGGAGTTATTGACCGCCTCATCTATATCATCCTCACGCATTGCAGGCACGATAGCCCGTCCTATTATCTGCTTGCAGGAGATATCAGGCAACACCCCTTCCACTCCATAGCCGGTCTCGATACGCGCTTTGCGCTGCTCGGGGGCTATCACGAGCAGCACTCCGTTATCTTTATCGCTCTTCCCTATTCCCCATAGAGAGAAGAGCTTATTGCTCCATTCTTCTATGGTCATATCCCCTATATCGGGTGGAAGCGCCACGACTACCTCCGCCGTGGTCTGCTGCCGCAACTCATACAGGCGGCTGTTGATCTTGGCTCTGACTTCAGGAGTGAGAAGATTGGCGGGGTCCGAAACATATTCCCTTCTGTCTATCTTCTGGACATTGGGCATCATCTCGGGAGTCCATATCTTCTCCGCCTCCGCGGAAAGCGTGGAGAGAAAAAAAATCGAAAGGAGAAGAAGAAGGGATAAGTTTATTCTGTTCTTTATATTCATATATTGCATGTAACTGTTGATATGAAGTGTTATCGCATCATACTGCCGGAAGGGAATGTCCGTTAAGCTTCCGATAGAGATTCAAGGCATAGACATCAGTCATGCCGGAGACATGATCCAACACACTCTGTATTCTCTCATATAACGTTTCGGCACGGGTATCGTATTGCTTGGGCATGATACTGAGCAATAACTGCGAATGATTGCGTTCGGGATGAAGCACCGCATCCATCAGGGTATTCATAAGATAGGTGATGATACGGTCGCCTCCCAATTCAATATCCACCACCTCCGGGGCGCAGTAGATACGATTCCAGGCTGTACGTGAGCATCCGGCATAGGCGTCACGGAGGCGGGGGTGAATCAACGATACAAGAGGACCGACATATTCCCCGTTAAGCATCCTCTCTTCATTCTCCACAAACGCCTCGGCACAGCTGACCACCATCTCCCCTATCACATTCGAGCGAAGATAAGCTATCCTCTCATTAGGATCATCAAGCCGCCCGAGTGTGCGCCGGCTGCGTTCCTGACGTTCGGGAGTGAAGAACGACATGAAGAGATCTGTCACCTCAGCCTCCGACATTATCTTCAGCTTATGGGAATCCTCCAGATCCATTATCTGATAGCAAATATCATCCGCCGCCTCCACAATGTAGACGAGGGGATGACGGGCGAACCGACCGGGCTCCAGCTCCGGGATGCCGAGCCGGGCAGCCACTTTACGGAAGGTCTCCTCCTCCGAGCGGAAGAAGCCGAATTTTCCCTTACCTCCTGCATGAAGTGAGGAATAGGGATATTTCACTATTGATGCCAGGGTGGAATAGGTCATTGCCATACCTCCCTGACGACGTCCCGCAAACTGATGTGCCAATAGACGGAATGAATTGGCATTACCCTCGAAATTCAGGAAGTCACTCCCCTCCTGTGCCGATAGACAGCTTATCAGCCTCTCCCCCTTCCCTTCGCTGAAGTATGCCGAGATGGTCTTCTCTCCGGAGTGTCCGAAAGGCGGATTACCCAAGTCATGACAGAGACACGCCGCCGCCACGATGTCACGGAAATCATCCAGCACACGAAGCGTATCGGGATTATCCTTATATTTTTCTCGCAACCGTATCGCCACCTCCGTAGCCATTGATCGCCCCACAGTGGAGACCTCGAGGCTATGCGTGAGACGGTTATGCACGAAGATACTCCCCGGCAGAGGGAACACCTGTGTCTTATTCTGCAACCGCCTGAAGGGGGAGGAGAAGACGAGGCGGTCGTAATCGCGCTGGAAGTCAGAGCGTGTGTGCGTTGCGCCGTCATGGTATTCCTCCATACCCAGACGAAGATCGCATATCAGTTTTTCCCACCTCATCGGCTCTATGGAAGTGGAAGAATCAGAAACTTCACTTTTTACATTCATCATATATTTTTAACAATACCGGAGGCTAATCAGTCATTCATTTGCTAATTTAATTATTTTTGATGATATAAGGGAGTGTTTCTTCTGCAATAATAGGAGAAAAAAGAGCGTTTTAAGGATATGCCGAAACTAACCACCATCATATTGAGCCGACTCGGGGCATTATTAATGATTCTTACCCTTGTTCTCCCTGCCGCAGCGCGACCGGGAGATAAGCTCCTGAATCGTCCGTATGCCGATCAGAAACGCTGGCATCTCGGATTCTCCGTCGGCACACATTTCCAGGACCTCGATTTCACCCATAACGGTTTTAAGACTGAGGTCGATGGTCAATGGCAAGTGGAAGTGCCTGCTTTTGATCCCGGAATCTGTGTAAATGTCCTTGCCGATCTACGACTGCATCAATATTTCAACCTCCGCTTTTCGCCGGGAATGTATTTCGGCAGCAAGAGAGCGGAGATGCGCGAATGGAACTCAGGATGGACTCAACATCAGGATATCAAGACGGCATTAGTGGTGCTCCCGCTTGACCTGAAGATTTCGGGCGATCGTCTGCGAAATTCCCGTCCTTATGTAACGCTGGGGGCTATGGCGACTTTTGATGTCACAAGGAAGAAATCCGATTTCCTGCAATTCAATACTGCTGACGCATATCTCTCGGTCGGTCTCGGGTGTGACTTCTATCTCCCCTTCTTCAAACTGAACCCGGAGATTAAATTCTGTTTCGGACTGACCGACATCCTGCGTCATGACCGTCCTGACCTTGATGAGAACCCGGAGATCTATAACATCACCAAGTCTCTGGCAAAAGTGAAGTCGAAGATGGTAGTCATCACATTCTATTTCGAGTAAAAAGCACGTTGAATCTTCAGATGAGAAAGTTATCCTGCAAAATACTGATTTTTTTTCTTACCCTTTTCGCTTTCACGGCTAAGGGGCAGAACGACGTGCTTCTCACTCAGGACTGGGCGGTGCCCACATTCTATAATCCTGCGGCTACAGGAAACACTGATTATCTCCGGATACGCGGAGGCACACGCCTGCAATGGGTCGGAATTGAAAACGCACCGAAAAGTTTTCTCGCCGCCGCGGATATGCCTGTAAAAATCGGCAAGAAGCGCATCGGAGTAGGAGCTGACTTCAGCGATGAGACTCTTGGTCTTTTCTCCAATTCACTTATCAATATCCAGGCAAGCTACAAACTGAAATTTCTGAAAGGCACACTCTCCATCGGAGTGCAAGGAGGATATTACACATCTAAGTTCGCCGGCTCGAAAGTGGTGCTCCCCGATGGAGACGACTATCACCAGCCTACAGATGAGGCTATCCCGACACGGGATGTAACCGGTAATACTTTCGATCTATCCGCCGGAGTGCTTTATACTCATAAATATTTCAGCATAGGCATATCAGCCCAGCATCTGCTTGATCCTACAGTGCGTCTCGGCAACGAGCAGGGAGAAGAATCGGAAACGGCATTATATGAGACTCGCCTTCCCCGTATGCTCTATTTGACGGCTGACGGCAATATACCTATAAAAAATACGTTATTTGAATTGCAACCATCCCTCCTTGCCGCCTATGATTTCAAAGATTATAGTCTTCAGGGGGCTTTAAGGACAAGATATAAGAAATTCATCTCTTTCGGAGTGGGTTATCGGTTCAGGGAGGCGGTCAGCGTGATGATAGGGGCGGAAATTAAAAACTTCTTCGTCAGCTATTCCTACGGCTATCCTCTCTCCGCTCTCGGGAAAGCATCATCAGGCACGCATGAAGTGCTGATAGGCTATCAATTAAAGCTTGACTTCAGCGGAGTCAACAAACATAAACACCGTTCTATCCGCTTAATGTAACGACATGACTAAAATGAAAAATACCATAAAGATGACTTGGAGCTCTCAAAAAGGTCTCCTCAAATTATTACCAGCCGGTATGGCTCTCTCTTTCTGTTTGAGTCTTGTCTCATGTTCCGGACTGCGTGGCAGCGGAGCCGGAGGTGAAGTGACTGGCGTAGGCGGCAGCTCTTTCGCCGAGCCTACCCCTTATGGCATGGTGCTCATCGACCGTGGTTCTATCGCCATGGGACCCGCTCATGACGATTCCATCACCGGCATAAAGGCAAACCCCAAGGGGATATCGGTAGATGCTTTCTGGATGGATGAGACTGAAATCACCAATTCTAAATATAAGCAGTTTGTATTCTGGGTGCGCGATTCTATAATCCGCGAGCGTCTCGCCGACCCTGCCTATGGCGGAAACGAGATCTTTAAAATAGAGGAGGATAAGGAGGGAAATCCTATCAAGCCTTATCTTAACTGGAATAAGCCTATCCCTTGGAGAAACCCCAATGAGGATGAGGCGCGTGCCATCGAGAGCGTCTACCGTGTAAATCCTATCACCGGGCAGCGTGAGCTTGATCCGACCCAGCTTAATTACAGATACGAAATCTACAATCATACCGCCGCGGCTAAACGCAAAAACCGTCTGGATCCTACTCAAAGAGAGTATAATACTGACATGCCGGTGCCAACGGATCTCCCTGTTATCTCAAAAGATACCGCTTACCTCACTGAGGAGGGAAAAATCGTGCGTGAGACTGTCACACGCCCCCTTACCGGCGACTACGATTTTCTCAATACATATATTGTGAATATCTATCCCGACACCACATGCTGGATAAATGACTTCGACAATGCCTACAATGAGCCTTATACACGTATGTACTTCTCTCATGCGGGCTATAATGACTATCCGGTGGTGGGTGTGAGCTGGGAGCAGGCTAATGCGTTCGCCAACTGGCGCACGGATTATCTCCGCCGTTCTTTAGGACGCGAGGGTATATATGTGGAGCCTTACCGTCTACCCACCGAGGCTGAATGGGAGTATGCCGCGCGTGCCGGCAATTCCGAGAGCGCTTACCCCTGGGAGGAGACTCTACCGATGGATGAACGCGGATGCTTCTATGCCAACTTCAAGCCTATGGATGGAGACTTCGTGCGCGACGGACATGTGATTACCTCCCGCGTCGGCACTTTCCGCCCCAATGACTTCGGTCTGTATGATATGGCGGGTAATGTTTCGGAATGGACTTCCACCGCCTACACCGAGAGCGTAGGAAAGCTGACCTCCGACCTCAATCCCGAATATCGCTATGATGCCGCTCAGGAAGATCCCTATCGCATGAAGCGCAAGATCGTGCGTGGCGGCTCATGGAAGGATGTGGCTTCAAATATCCGCTCCGACCTCCGCACATGGGAGTATCAGAACGAGCAGCGTTCCTATATCGGCTTCAGATGTGTGAGATCACAGATCGGCTTCGCACGAGGAAACAAATCTAAAAATTCGAAATAAGCCCTTTCTAAATTCAGACTTCTATTATGGTTAAGATTCGTAAATATGCTAACGGCATCGAACGCTTCCTTCACGGACAGAAAGGGCAGCGATTCTTCAATTTCGCCTATTCTATAGGTGCGGCTATCGTTATCTGGGGTGCGCTCTTTAAAATCCTTCATCTTGAGGGAGGCAGCACACTTCTATGTATCGGTATGGGCACGGAGATTGCAATGTTTATCCTCACGGCTTTCGACCGTCCTCCCAAGGAGTATGCCTGGGAAGAGGTATTCCCCGTACTTGACTCCAAGGATGAGGCTGACCGCCCTGATTTTACATCCGGTTCGGGGGTAGTGATTCAGGGAGGATATGGCGGTTACAGCTCCGCCGAAACGCCTTCCGGAGTTTCTACCGATGTAGCGGCTGAATACTCCGCACCTGCCGGCTCCGGTTTCCCGGCTCCGGCTGCATCCCTACCCCAGACCCCCGAAGAGATAGAGGGGATGGCGGATGCCACTGCAAGCTATCTTGAAAGGATGCAGCAGATGGCTGAGCAGATGGAACGTCTTAACCGCACCACCGAGTCTCTCAATAATGTGTGCGAGACACTGCTCGGTTCCTATGAAGCCATAACCCATAATTCCGAGACTATTTCCGGAAGCTCAAAAGGTTATGTAGAGCAGATGCAGGATCTCAACCGTAATATCGCCGGTCTGAATACAATTTATGAAATTCAGCTCAAGAGCGTTTCCTCTCAGCTTGAATCCATCGACCGTGTCAACCGCGGACTTAAGGATATACGCGATATGTATGAGAAGTCTGCCGCCGAGTCCTCACGCTATTGCGAGGAGACGGAGAGAATGGCGCGCTATATGAAGCAGCTCAATTCGGTATATGAGAAGATGATTACAGCCATGACTATAAATATGGCTAACCCGATGATGGGAGGGGGCGCGGCGGCAGCCGGCGTGAATCCCTTTGAGGAATCTCTTAAAAATAACGATTAACAACCCACTCAGCTAATGGCAGGAAATAATGTGGCGCGCATGTCGCCCCGTCAGAGGATGATCAATCTTATGTATATCGTCCTGACGGCTATGCTTGCACTGAATGTATCAAGCGATGTGCTTAATGGATTCAGTCAGGTACACGACAGTATCAGCCGCACAAATAAAAATATTGCCGAGCGTAATGCCGCTCAGTTCCGCTATCTTGAAAGCCTTTACAGGGAGAACCCTGCAAAGGTGAAGGAGCTCTATAAGCGCGGAAAGTCGGTCCGTGAGCGCTCTCAAAAGCTTTTCAACAATATCGAGGAGCTGAAAGTGGCTATCGCGGTCGCTACTGATGGCAAGGATGCGGATTATAATAATCTTAAGAATCTCGATGATCTTGAGTCTTCCTCCGTCATCATGCTTAATCCCACCACTCAAAGAGGTAAGAAACTGCGTGAAGCTATCGAGTCATACAAAGCTTTTATCGTGGAGATGATTCCGGATGCGGATAAGCGTAAGGCTGTGGCTGAGATGCTCTCCACTACCATCGAAAAGCGACCCGGAGGTCCTAATTCTTGGGAACAGAAAATGTTTGAGAATATGCCCTCCGTAGCGGCGATAACAATGCTTACCAAGATTCAGACCGATATCCATCAGGCGGAATCGGAGGCGATGTCAAATCTTATACTGGGTGTGGATATGGATGACGTTCACATGAATGAATTCGGCGCATACGTCATACCTAATTCGCGTACCATCATCCGTGGCGGCAAATATTCCGCACAGATTGTTCTGGCAGCGGTCGATACCACGGCGCGCCCTATAATCTATGTGAATGGCTCTAAGCTGAACAATCCCAATGGTATTTTCGAGTTTGTGCCCGGTGCTTCCGGCTCTCACGAATTTTCCGGATATATCGAGCTCCCTCTTGCTGACGGATCTCTGCAGAAGCATCCCTTCAAATCATCATACACCGTCATAGAGCCGATGGCTACCATCTCCCCTACCATGATGAATGTGCTCTACGCAGGTATTGACAACCCGATTTCCATATCAGTGCCCGGAGTGCCGATGAGCGATATCCAGGCATCAATTACAGGCGGCTCGCTTACCCGTACGGGGGATCACTGGGTGGCGCGTGTGTCACAGGTAGGCTCGGAAGCCACAATCTCCGTTTCGGCACAGCTGGAAGGGCGCGCGCAGAATGTCGGAGCAATGACTTTCCGCGTCCGTAAGCTTCCTGATCCTATGCCCTTCATCTCCATGAAAGATGCCTCCGGAAATGCGGTTAATTACAAAGGAGCTCCCAAACGTATCTCCAAGGCTGCCCTTATCGGGGCTGAAGGTCTCGGAGCGGCTATTGACGATGATATCCTCAATGTCAGCTATTCGGTAGTGTCATTCTCCACTATCTTCTTTGATCAGATGGGAAATGCCATGCCGGAGGTTTCTAACGGGTCTAAATTCTCCGAGCGTCAGCGTGAACAGTTCAAACGTCTCAAGCCCGGCAAGTCTTTCTTTATATCTAATGTCAAGGCTAAAGGCCCTGACGGTATCACCCGCGACATCCCCCCCATGGAGGTGGCGCTTAACTAATCGATAATAAACCGACATGAATATATATCGCAAAATATTTTCATTCTCTCTCTTGGCGCTGATCGGTATCGGCGCTGTGGCTCAGGTGGAAACCGGAGGAGTGGTGAAACGTCGCTCTGATAAGGAGAAAAAAACAGAGAAGGGGAACGCAGGGGTAACCGACCGTATGCAGGAATTTTTTATCAACAAGCCTGCCCATGAAGCTGATCTCCAATATAAACGCGAGATTTACCGACAGCTCGACCTTTCAAAGCCGGAGAATAGCCCCCTCTACTATCCGGAGGATGTGATAGATGGTAAGCAGAATCTCTTCCGTCTTATCTTCGGGCTGGTCACTGACGGTAAAATACCCGCATATGAATATCTTGACGGCAGGGAGATCTTCACTGATGATTATAAAATCAAAGTGAATGAAATGCTCGACCGCTTCGATATTTATTATCAGGATGGTAAGGGCACGGAAAAGAATCCTAAATATGTTATCGAGGAAGCGGATGTGCCGACAGGTCAGGTACAGAATTACTATATCCTTGAAAAATGGGAATTTGACCGCCGGTCCAACCGTATGAATACGAGAGTTGAGGCCATATGCCCGGTGCTCAATCGTTACGGAGACTATGGCGGACAGGCTCGCTATCCGATGTTCTGGGTCAAATTCGATGCCCTCCGTCCCTATCTGGCGCAGCAGTATGTATTTCTCTCTGATGACAACAACCTTGAGCAATACAGCCTTGATGACTATTTCAATTTAGGGATGTATCAGGGAGACATTTATAAGACCCGCAACCTCCGCAACCTCTCCATGGCACAGATGTATCCGGATGAGGATCTTCTCAAACAGGCGCAGGATAGCATTGACAACCGTCTGAAGAATTACGGCAAGAATCTTTATGTTCCCACCCGCGAGGAATATCTTGCGCAGAAGGAGCGTGAGGAGGAGATTGCCCAAGCTATAGCCGCGGGGGATACCATCCCGGGGCGTACTGTTGTGGATAAAGCTACCTCAGAAAAGCAATCTTCAACACGCTCTCGTCGCTCCTCCACTTCCAAATCCAAGAAGTCATCTGCAAAAGCGAAGAAGCCGAAGCTTTCCTCATCTTCATCTTCAAGCAGCAACGGCAATGCCAACGCTGCCAAATCCGTGAGGAGAAGAAAGAAATAATCGGCGCGAAGAGATTGCCTGCCGGCAGTCCCAAGAGATAGCCTCCCGTCAGCGCGAAGCTGTTTCCGCCGGGGGCTGTGCCCCGATAATCCCGCCGGTAGTAAAGATAGCCTCCCGTCAGCGCGAAGCTGTTTCCGCCAGGGGCTGTGCCCCGATAAGAATCAAGTATATGATCTCCAATCCATTATCCATAGTCATACCTGTCAAGAACCGGGAGAAGCTGATTCTCCGGGCTCTTGACTCCGTCTATAATCAGACCTATCGCCCCATCCGCCTGATTGTAGTGGATAATGACTCCACTGACGCCACCGTGCCAGCCGTGGAGAAATGGAAAGAGGCGCATGAAAGCGAAGACTTCTCGGTAAAGATTGTCTCCGAAACCCGCCCGGGAGCAGCGGCAGCCCGCAACCGCGGCCTGTTGGAAGTGGATACCGACTATATGCTCTTCTTTGACTCTGACGACGTGATGCTCCCTGAATTAGCCATCACAGTGATGGAAGCTTTCGATAAGAATAAAAAGCTTGACCTCGTATATTGGCGCACTGCATATATCAATGCCAAAGAGGAAGTAATCCCCAAGCGTTTCGCTAAATTAGATCTTATTCGCCGACACATATATAATGGTGTGTTATGCACGATCTCCTACGCTATCCGCACATCCTTCATCAAGCGTATCGGGGGCTGGGATTCCTCTCTTAAAGCTTGGGATGACTGGGAATTAGGACTGCGCATACTGCTTAACGAGCCGGACATGAAAGGAATTTTCCGAGTATTGGTGCATATCTATCCTCAGACAGATTCAATCACGGGGACAGACTTTCATTCCAAAGCGGGAGAGTGGGAGAAAGCCATCGCTGCAATGGAGAAAGACGCCCGGGAGCTAACTTCCGGCTCGCTCCAAAGGCGTATTCTGAGCATGCTGCTCTATCGGAAGATAAACTTAGCGGCGCTATATTCACGAGAAAACTTTTCTACACTTGGAAGAGATTTATTGGAAACCTCGCTTAAGAGTTCCGGTCTATCTAAATGGAAAAAGAGATTGCTCCGATTGATTTATACCTATACGAAAAATGGAGGCAGAGGTGGGTATCTGCTATGGGATTAAGGGATAATATGAAGATTGATAATATTGAGTCAATCTATTCCACCAAATTATTTTCGAATGAAAACAGTCGTCTTAATAACAGATGCTTTCCCTTACAGCAGTATCACTGAAAACAGTTTTATCTCGCCTGAAATTGAATCTTTATCAAAGTCATTTGATAGAGTGATCATCGCTCCTCGTAAGAAGATGGGAGATAAATTAGATATGCTCTCCTTTCCGAATAATGTGGAGATATCAGATGCAATGTTGATAGATGCCTCTCTGAAAAATAAAATAAAAGGGATAATCGGAAAATCAAAAGCTATTGCCTACGATATCCTACATTCACATGGTAATTTACGGGAAATACTTGCTTACACCTCATTTGTGGGTATATCTGTAAATAATATAAAAAGATTGATAAAAGAGAAAAATATCGATATTGATAATACTCTTTTCTATACTTTCTGGTTTGATTTCACTACTGCCGCCCTCACTTATTTTCCGGAAGCAAAATTTATTACCCGCGCACATGGGCATGACCTATATGAAGATCATTACTTCATTAGCCCGTGGTGGAGGAGAGCGACTCTCAAGAAAATGCTCAAATGTTACTGCATTTCTAAAGCCGGCACTAATTACCTTTCTAATAAATATCCTGAATATTCCTGTAAGATTGATTGCCGTCTGTTAGGGACGACAAGACTTGGCGAAAAGTCAGTGCCACAGCATGAGAAAGACACAACAGCCTCCTCACTAACATTGGTGGGTATTGCAAGAGTATCTCCGGAGAAAGGTGTAATCCGACAAGTAGAGTTTGTAAAAAAATTTGCTAAATACAATCCCGAGATAAAGATTGAATATATACATATCGGAGATGGTCCCCTCATGAAGAAACTTCAAGAGCTAAGCAATACCTCTCCTGATAATCTCAGAATAGAACTAAAAGGCTCACTTCACAACTCCGAAGTGCATAAATTTCTCCTTTCAACTGATATAGATGCCCTCCTTCTTCTCAGTTACACAGAGGGGCTTCCCTTCGTTCTTTGTGAGGCCATCAGCTATGGAATCCCATATATCGCTACAAATGTCGGAGGGATAAAGGAAATTGTGCCCGAATCTCTTCTCCCTTTAGTATCAGAAAAATGTTCTTTTACTGAATTTAACTCCATTCTGAAAAGTCTTAGCTCTTCACCCAAACTAAATTATCAGCTAAAGGAATATTGGAAGAAAACCTTCGACGCTGAAAAGCTCCGCTCTCAATTTACAATGGAAATCAGAAAATTGATTGAATAAGGCTCCATCCAATAAAGAATGTTAGAGCCTGAGCCTAAATGAATCTCATAAGCAGCAGATGAAGTTTGCCCCGTATTGGCAACGGTCTGCCCCATTCCTTAATAAGAGATTTAAAATCAGCAATAAGAGCCCGATTGTCGGAATGTCTGATCTGTGCTGCCATATAGGGAAATTTGCTCCTGAAGAAATTATCCTGCTCTTTTGATTTCAAACCATAATACTTTCCCAATTTCCTGACTAATCGTGCTATCCGGGCAGTGAATCGATAAGTTTTCTCAAATGACAGATTATTTGACACTGATTCCCCATCAATATAATAGCGGTATCCTATTATCGGAAGCATCCTGACATCTCCCGACGCTCCCAAGGCGGCAATCAAGGGCACATCTTCCACACCCCCATCTTTACAGCGGATAATCTCTGGACTATCCTTTAATAATTTTTTTATAGGCTCCCCTCTATATAATGCACCTGATAAAACAAACGGGAGCGCATTCACACTATCCAATACCTTACGGGTTATTTCCTTCCCGAAAGCAGTCTGCTCTTTCAGATCAGATGTATCATGAGGAATAGTAAATACGTTGCTCGGCATCAACCGCCTCTGTCCGGTAGCTACGACATATCCCTCCACGTATGATGCTACGGCAGAAAGTGTCCGATCGCTTTCAAGCTCGCTAATCTGACGTTCCAATCGGTCGGTAGAAAGCCATTCATCATCTCCGGCACAATCGGCTATATATTCTCCGCGGGCAGCCTCAACCGCATCAAAATAATTATCCACTACCCCTTTATTTACTGCCTCGGGCATCATCCGTATTTTATCCGGGAATCGTAAGGCATATTCCTTACAGATCTCGCGTGTGCCGTCGGTGGAGGCATCATCGGCAATTAGCAATTCAAATGGATAACGACATTCCTGTCGCAATACACTCTCGATAGCTCTCCCGATAGTCGCCGCCTGATTATATGTCAGGATAATTATAGTAGCTTTCATCTTTATTACTTATGCAGTTGCACAGTTTTCACTTACGCAGTTGGACCTGTTTTACTTGCGCAGTTGGACCGTTTGAATCGTTATTGTTGGAGACTATGTTAGTCACAACTATGTCATATACTGTCTGCAAATTTACAAAATACATTCCCAAAATTCTTCTTTCTTCGATAGGTTTTTAATATCTTTGTAATAAAGTTGATTAGATTTAATTAAAACCCAATAAGTTATCTATATTGAGAATGAAAGCCTCCGGAAATAAAGAGAACACATATCGCAACATGCTGAAAGGGATATCTATTTTTGGAGGTGTCAAGATATTCGAGATTCTAATCAATCTTATCCGTGGAAAATTCGTGGCCATATTTCTTGGACCGAATGGTATGGGTGCTTCATCGATCTTTACAAATGTGGCCACCACTCTTACAAACCTCTCCTCTTTCGGATTGAATTTAGCTATAGTGAAGGAGGTGTCTTCAGCTAAGGAGGATGATGGAAAACTAACGGAAGTCATCACCGTAGCTAAACGATTATTTTATGGAACCGCTCTAACCGGTGCGCTTATCTGTATCCTTTTTTCGGTTCTTATCTCCCAACTCTCTTTTGGTTCGAGCGCATATACTCTCCAATTCATATTGCTTGCCTTAGCTGTGTTCCTGATGGTGGTGAATGCCGGGAAACTGTCTATATTGCAGGGGATGCATGAAGTGAAACGACTCTCGCGTTCCTCTCTGATAGGAAGTTTGGCAGGTTTGATATTCGGTATCCCTTTATACTATTTTTTTGGCACCCAAGGTATTGTGCCGGCCATAGTGATGCTGGCGCTGACTTTGAATATTTTTTATTCCCTTAATCTCCGAGCCGCAACCCATGAATTGCCCAAGACTAATTTTTCTTGGAATTCCCACAATGCGTTGGTAAAAAAATTATTTCTGTTAGGCTTTGTGCTGATGGCAAGCGATATAATAGGGAATATCTGTAATTATCTTCTTCTGATATTTATACGTAAAATAGGGAATATGGAGGATGTGGGTTTCTTCCAAGCTGCAAATTCCATCACAAATCAAATGGCGGGAGTGGTTTTCACGGCACTGGCTCTCGACTATTTCCCTCGTCTATCGGAAGCAGCTTCTGATCTAAGAAAAATGAGTGGAATTATCAACCGTCAATCTGAAATCATCACGCTCATCATTCTCCCTATCTCCCTCCTTATTATCCTTTTCGCTCCCTTGATTGTGAGAGTCCTCCTTACAGATAAATTTGAGGTTATAATCCCATTGTTAAGATGGATGGCGCTCGGAGTAGCGCTCAAAGCTATGACCTATCCAATGGGATATATCACATTTGCTAAGGATAATAAAAAGCTTTTCTTCTGGCTTGAAGGAGTGGTGGGTAATATCCTCTTCTTGGTCGCACCATTACTATTCTTCTTTAAATTTGGATTGATTGGTTTTGGGTATGGAATGGTGGTTGAGCACCTTCTATGTCTTATAATCTACTGGACTGTAAGTCGAAAACTATATAATTATACCCCCGCCAAGAATGTGATTATATTATTTGCCGCTACCACTGCAATAATTTCCTTGGCTCTTATCCTTACCTATACCCGAGATACAATGCTTGCAAATTGGAGCGTAGGATCAATCACATGCATTTTTCTTATAATTTGTGCCATTCAGCTTAGGAAGCTCATAAGAAAGGATCGAACCCAAGCTAATAATGACAAATAATTGATTTAACATTCACTATAATCTATCCAATATTCTTAACAGAATGTCGCATAGTCTTATAGGGAGACGATACAGCAGATAATATTTCTTGCTCGCATTATGCCGGAGCGTCTTACGGTCGGCACTGCGTTGTGAAATTTTCAGCTGACCCATCACTACATTTTTCTCCTTCTTAGAGAGAGAGGATTCCCTCATCTGACGCAGGGCATCAAAATATGAATGGAAGTTCTGACGCTCCATCAATATACGTTCATTTGAGTCTTCAGGATAATTAGCACGGATGAATTCAAGCAAAAACTGATTATTGCCTAATATTCCGAAAGAGCGCAGATCCTTGACGTTGGTTATTGAATCCTCGTTCTCACGATAATAGTATCTCGTATCACTTATCATTACTTTTCGCGCATTGTAAAGAAGGATACGAGTGAGGCATTCATCTATATAGGTGCTTAATTTAATCTTTTCTTTATCTATTGATGGAAATGAAGATAGATAGAGATTCCGACGTATTAATCCTCCTCCACAATGAATTCGCCATCCATCAAGAGTGTATTTCACCATTTCTTTTCCTTCAACAGGTATTCCGTAGAGGGATTTGTCATGGGGATGCACATCGCCAAGGGTAATGCCGTTCCAGCGATACATTATGGGATAGACGATATCTATACCCTCCGCTTTTCCCATCTCTTCCCAAAGGGTTTGAAGATAGTCAGGCTCAACCTTATCATCAGCATCAAGCGGAGCTATTATCTCACTTTTCGCATTATCTATGGCAATCTTTCTTGGAATATATACCCCACCTGATTGGTAATCTGTCTTCAATACCCGAATTCGGCTATCTTCCTCGGCATATGATTTAGCTAAAGCATAGGTTTCATCAGAGGAACAATCATCCACAATGATCAGCTCCCAATCGGTCATAGTCTGTGCTTTTATAGCTTCAACGGCTGTTGGGAGATATTGAGCTACATTATAGGCAGGCATCACAAAGGATACAATCGGCGTTGTCATAGGCTTGATGTAATGCTAAGTTAATGTTGCAAATCTAATTCAAATCTTTGATATGCCACTCCGGTAGCCCCGTATGAATATTTCTGGCGCAGTAACCCCTCGTTAATGTATCTGCCGTGATCTTCATTAGAAATGCCGAAATCAAAATATTCGCGTTCGGCATAACATTCCCTGATGAGATAATCAAAAAGAGGAGTGAGGAGATTATCTCGCCGTCCTGTGGGTGTCGAGGCTATATATTGGGCATGTGCCACTCTCCCGGTATCATACACCATCACCGCCGCCTCTAAATTTCCTCCAAGACGCAATCCATAAAGCTTGATATTGTCGGGGAAACGACTCATAAGAAGACTTATCTCCGCAGCCGTATGCACAGGAGCAGTGTCATGACGTTCGCGCAGACAAGCCGCCACAAGACTCATGAACTCACCGGCGTCGCTCATCTCCTCGATAATGAAAGGTAGCGAGGAGGCTTTCTTCAATGACCGACGGCGCAGTTTGTTATAGACCACCGGCTCACGGAGATTGATAGCCGCGCTAAGATTTATCTCCGAAATGTGTGCCCCCAGACGGAAGAGAGCATATATATCCTCCTCCGATGGACGCGCACTGTAAATGTAAGGGAGTGGTTTATAGTCAAGACGTTTGATTCCCTCCTCGCGCCATACATCGACTGCCTGACTGAAGATTTCCAGCAGGTCGGCGCCGTCAAGATGAGCCGGAGGTAGAATCCATCCCCCATATGTCAGACCCTGATGGGAATGTAGGATCATATCTTCATCAATATTAGCGGGGAGGATAGCCATTAGTGTGTTCCCCTTGTAAGCCATCCATGAGCAGTCATGAAAACGGTCGGAATGATAATCCATATAACCACGGTTGAAGAGGAATGTGGAATTTCTTGCGTTAGCGGCGAAATCATTCCATATCCCTGCATCTTCCTTACGGTATCTTCTTATCGACCATTCCATAGTCCGCCTACCTTATCTTATCCAGTCGGCGGGATTCATCTTATCACGGTTATGCCATACCTCGAAATGTATTGAGCCGTGTGAGGGGTTCTCATCCGAGGGAGCGAGGCGTCCCAAGGTCTGACCTTGTTTCACGCTCTCTCCTACCTTTACAGAGGCATGCTCAATATTTCCATAGACCGTGTAATAGCTGCCATGATTAATAATCACAACCGTTGAATATCCCGGCACGACATATACGCCGGACACCTTTCCTCCATATACCGCCTGCGCTGAAGCTCCTGAAGAGACTTCGGCATCAATTCCGGGGTTGTCATACATCACCCCGGGGAGATCGGGGAGAGAATGACGCCCGAACTGGCTGGTGATACGGAAAGCGCCGGCTACCGGACGCGGCAGACTACCCTTCATGCCCGCAAAACCACTGCCGGTAGGTTCTGCAGGTTTCCGGACAGAGACAGAGGGTGCCGGAACATTCTCTGACTTGGAAGATGAGGATCCTGAAGCACGCGGATTACGCCTGCGAGCCTCCGCATACTTATTCTTATTCTCATCCTTCTCTCGTTTCTCACGCTCCTCGCGTGCCTTCTGCTCAGCTTTCTGACGTTCCCTTTCAGCTTTCTGCTGCTCTTCGGCAGCCTTCTTCCTTTCGGCATCAGCTTTCTTCTTAGCCTCCGCTTCCATCTTGGCTCTCTTTTTGGCATCAGCCTCCTTGGCCGCTTTTTCTCGCGCAGCCTTCTCACGGGCGGCTATCTCGCGCTCTTTGGCAGCTTTCTGTGCGGCGATCTCCCGCTCTCTGGCAGCCTTAGCCTCAGCCTCCTTGCGTGCAGCCTCCTCCTTGCGTTTCTCTTCTGCCTTGCGGGCGGCTTCCTGACGGACAGCCTCCTCACGACGCGCCTGTTCAGCCTTGCGGGCTGCCTCCTCTTTCGCTTTTCGCTCCGCCTCCACGCGGCGTTGCTCCTCTGCGATAAGAGCTCCGACGCGATTCTTTAGAACGTTCGCTTCCGCCTGCTTCTGCGCAAGATATTTCTTCAGAGCCTCCCCGTTGGCTTTCAACTTGATCACCATTGCATCCTGCTCCTTATATTGTCCCTGAAGTTTGGAATGTAGATTTGCCTCTTCGCGTAATGCCACATCCTTGGCTGACTTTGCTTTTGCCAGCTCCTCTTTCTGTACCTTCAGGCCGGCGACCTTGGCAGCAATCTCCGCCGATTGCTTTTCTCTCCAGCGGGAAAATTCACGAAGATAGCGCAAACGACGCATCGCCTCGCTGAAATTTTTGGAAGAAAACAGGAAAGAGAGGGTGGAAGCTGATTTACGCTTCACTCTCATCTTCTTTACCGCTTTCAGATATTCATCACGCAATTTCTTCAGTTCCCCCTCCTCTTTTGAAATGGAGGTCTCCACGGCAGCTATTTTCTCAGTAAGCTCTTTCACTTGGAGAGAGGCTGCATCAAGCTTTTTCTTCCCTTCGGCAATCTCATTCTGGAGGGTGCTAAGTTCGGCGAGCCCTTTCTTCACAGCCGCCTCATTCTCCTTTATCTGTGCACGGGTGGTGGCAATTTCTTTCTGTACGGTGCCCTGCTGGCGCTTCACGTCATTTACAGTCTCCTTTTTAGGAGCCGCGGGGGTAGCCGTCTTGGAGGCATTCGCCGTGGCATTCCCTTTCTTCTGAGCGACTATATCGACTGAGGTAGCCTGCAGGAGGATGCCGGAAAGTATTATGGTGATTATTCGTTGCTTCATGAGAGATTTAAACGAGACATTAAAACTTTACTACCTCCTTGAGGCTTACACGTCGATAGTTTTTTCCTATATTAACAGTAGGCAGGGGCTCTCCTCCCCATTTCGGAGCATCAAGATCAAGCTCAAATTCTATGTTATTCTTCGGCATCTTTACCGTCGCCTCTATATCTACTCCTCCATTACCCTTCCAATCATATCTGAGTCCGCCGAATCGTTTGCCGGCTTCTCCATCCAATATCATCTCCGATATCTGCCCATCCTTATTGATCAGATAGTAGAGCGAGAGGGCGAGGGGAAATTCATCAAGTGAGGGAGAGACCTTGCGCATATCTTCCAATATCTCGATACTTGTCTTTGAAATATTTGCCGCTGACAGTTCGCCGCTCCCCGGCACTATCATACGCCCTAAAAGGAAAGACTGAAGTTCGCCGCAACCCGTGGGGTATACTTCCTGTAATTTTGAAGCTGACTCCTTGCAATAAGTCTTCTTCATTTTATTTACAATAAGGAGGGAGTCGGGAGTGAGCTCGGCTCTTAGAACCTCCCCTACCAGCATAGCGCTTGCCGACAACTGTATCTCCTCCCCGTTTTTCATATATATCTTTATGGAGGGGGATACAGGAAGGGCGTCAAGATGCAGTTTGCCTGATATTCGGGCACTCTCCCATTGGGTATAGCGGGCGAGGGCATCAGCTATCACAGCCGTGCGCGCATCTTTACCCGTATAAGCAGGGGAAGTCCCTGCGATACTCTTCTTTGAGGCGCAAGATCCCAATGAGAGGAGCATCATGCCTAAAAGAAGAGAAAATGTATATGAAATGAAGGTTTTACTTATTTTCATTAATCTTCCTGATTAAGTCTGTTTTATCATCGGCTTGTTCAAGAGCCTTTTCCCAAGCTTCCACAGCCCCCTGGCGGTCTCCGGAGGCATTCAGCATATCTCCGTAATGACTCCAGAAATCCTCGCTCCCGTTTTTATCATCCCCTAATGATTCCAACGCTTTTTTCTGGGTCGCTATTGCCTCCTCAAGCTTCCCTTGCTTAAAAAGTATCCAGGCGAAGGTATCGAGAAATGTAGGATTATCCGCATTCGTGCCTCTGAGGCTCTTCTCACTCAGCTCTGCCGCCTTATCCATATCCCCGCCGTTTTCCACTATGAAATAGGCGTAGTTATTTAAAGCCATTGCATTTTCAGGATCTATTTTAAGGGCATTCTCATAAGCCTCGAACGCTCTGTCGGTCTGCTTCGAATTATAGAGGCAGTCCCCTATGGTGGTATACAGGGCGGAAATCTGCTCGAGTCCCTGCAGATTGATTCCCTCCGGAAGATCCTTCATATCAATCTCGCCCGTAATGGTCAGTTTCGGAGCTATGTCGTGTATCATCTCCCCATACATCCGTATAGCGAGCGGATAGTCCTCCCCTATCTGGGCGGCAGAGGCACATAGAGCGCGGAGTCCCTGGGTAGGCTCCACATGAGTGATAGCCTGCTCATACGTGGCTATTGCATCTTTCCATCGGTCGGATGATATCAGATAAGTCATCTTCTGCCCCCAATAGGTTTCATTAGCCAAGTCCATATTCAAGGCATAATCTATCTTCTCGATCGCTTTGTCATAATCTCCCTTCGCAGCGCTGTAACGTGCCGCCAGATCGCAGACGGAGGCATCGAAGGGGTATTGCCCCTCCAATACGGAGAAGAGATAATCTCCACGTTTCGTATCATTCTTTGCGGAAATGAGTTTCTGAAGATATTCAGCTAAAAGTGAGGTTTTGTCTTCCACCTCGAAATCCTCCGCCAACAGAGCCTCATAGATTTTATTGTCGTATGCAGCGGAGTCTCCACGTTCAAGATAAAGATCAGCCAATGCGAGCTTGGCAGTGCCATTACCGGGCGCAATCTCCTCCGCCTTCAGGAAGTAAGGCTCTACGGAATCGGTCTGTCCCAACAGTTGCATCACGCTCCCCCTCAGCATCCAGAACATCGGTTCGCGGGGATTGGATTCTATAAGCGCGGCAGTCTCCTTGATTGCTCCTGCCGTATCTTTGCGATTTACGAAATATGAGATCTTGCGCAATGTCAGATTATAAGATTTTCCTTCCGCCTTCTCATAACGGTCGAGAGCCGCCAGCCCCTTCTCATCTTCAAAATTGGAGAAATAGGCGTCTGAGAGCAGAAGCAGAAGATTCGTGCGGTCGGGAAAGAGACTATCCAATCTCTCATATACCCGTATTGCCTCCTGAATGGTATCCAGACGTCCGGCGGCATAAGCATAATATGCTCCTTCCTCATAGTTGCCGGGATAATTCTCAACAAATTGTCGCATCATGGATAAGGAATTGGAAAGCTCGGCGCTACTCTGCAAGGTATCGACATTCGATACGAGCCGGTGCTGACCATAAAGATAAGCCGCAGCCTCATATGACGGGTCAATCTGAAAGGCATGTCGGTAATTCTCATATGCCTCTTCATGACGGTTCTCTACCTGACTGCGGACGCCCGCCATAAAATAATAGTGGGCTTGAGCGCGTATTACTTTTTCCTCCTTACTCTTTAGGCTGCCGTTAAGCGCTCCGCTCTCCCGGGCATAACCATCAGAGACTGCTGCAAAAAACACCAGCCCGATAATGCTTAATATAAAAAATTTCAGGTTTCTTCCCTCTCTTCTCATTCAGATAAAGACTCAATAATTATTCTCTTCCGGTATGGCCGAAAGCTCCATCTTCTCTCTTAGTGCGGTCCAGCTCCTTTACGGGTTCCCAAGTCACATGTGAATACTGTTTGATCACCATCTGGCAGATACGGTCGCCATCATTTACCGTGAAATCATTCTCCCCGAGATTAAGAAGAATTATGCCTACCTCGCCGCGATAATCGGCATCAACTGTGCCGGGAGAGTTGGCAATGGTAATTCCATAATTGAGAGCCAAGCCGGAGCGAGGACGTATCTGACACTCATATCCCTCCGGAAGCTGCATATATAGACCGGTTGGAATCAGCGCACGCTGAAATGGCTTCAGAGTGACCGAACCTTCGGGAAGATATGCACGCACATCCATGCCCGCAGCCTCAAACGTACTGTATGCCGGAAGAGGATGATGACTCTTATTGATAACTTTTACTTTTACTCTGTCCATGGTTTTTCATAATTTAAAGATGAACCTTTGAAAATAATAAGCCATTCTTCCTCTCTATATAGAGTCCAAGTCCTATATACTCACAAAGGCTGCATAAATAGAACAACAAAGATAACAAATATATATTAAAAAATAGGCTGCCTTACAATGAAGACAGCCAATTTTTTTCATAATTTCCGGAACAGATTTATCCCTCCTCGATTGCATCGTTAGGACAAACTGCTGCACAGCTGCCACAGCTGATGCAAGTATCGGGATCAATCACGTAGATATCACCCTCAGAAATTGCCTCTACAGGGCAAACAGGAAGACATGTACCACATGCGATACATCTGTCAGTAATTACGTAAGCCATAATTCCTTTTATTTTATTGTTTATTGTTTATTGTTCTATTTTCAAAGCAAATTTAATCCTTTATTCCGATAATTACAACTTTTCACCCATATCTTTTTTCCGTTTACCCTATTTTTTATTAATTTTGATTATTACTCTATAGTTTTAAATATTATTTTAAAAGATATAATTATGGATAAACCACTTATTTCTGTCATTACAATTACATATAATGCAGCAGCAGAATTGCCTGCAACAATCAAATCAATTAATGAGCAGACTTACCCTAATTTCGAACACCTGATTATAGATGGCGCCTCGAAAGACAACACCTTGGAAATTGCCCGACGTAATCCGGATGCAAGGATAATCAGCGAAAAGGATAAGGGTCTTTATGACGCTATGAATAAAGGGTTGAGAATGGCTGAGGGAAAATATCTGATATTTCTTAATGCCGGTGATACCTTCCGTTCTCCAGAAACATTATCCCGCTATGCCGAAGCAGCCGGAAAAGATTATGACATCATCTACGGCGATACGATGATAGTGGATAAAACCGGAGAAGATATCGCTCCGCGTCATCACTCAGCTCCGGATATACTCACATATGAATCATTCTCACACGGCATGCTGATATGCCACCAGGCATTCATGGTAAAAAAATCTATCGCACCGTTATATGATCTAAGCTACCGTTTTTCCGCCGACTATGACTGGACAGTAAAATGCATAGCGGCGACCAAACCCTCATCCTGTTGCAACCTTAGGGAGGTCACCATCAATTATCTTTCGGATGGACTCACCGACAATAATAAGATCAAATCTCTCAAGGAGAGATTCCGAATAATGTGCAAACACTACGGAACCATCAAGACCCTATCCTCACATGCAGGAATGATAATAAAGCATTTGAAAAAGAAAATATAGATTTCCGTAATTATTTGGAGCCACCTCCCGACAATTCGGGTCAGCGGATATTTCCGGTGGGCGGGAGGTGATGTCAAGAGTATAGTGTTGCCAGTCTGAACATGAAGAATTTGATGTCGCCAACTCCTCGGAACTGGGTTCTGAACGCCTTGATTTTGGCATTGAACGATTCAGCCGATGCATTGGTGAGCCTTCGCTCGAAATAGTTGATTATTGTGGCGTTGTGATTCTCGAAAGTCTCCAGAACCTTGTTGAATTCATTATTCCCAAAGGCCTTCACTTCGTTGTACCATCTGGCAAGATT
>JAAVFG010000022.1 GCA_014800895.1 Bacteroidales bacterium | reverse complement strand
GTCTATTGACCCGACAAGTAAGTCTGATGGGAGTAGGTAGTATAATTGAGTCCATACCTAAATTATTGCTACATAATTATTTACTATATATCCTATACGAACGCACGCATCTTGAAATATACATTGAAAGCACCTACAAGCGCAATAACGGCGGCGATAGCTTTCATAAGGTTGGAAACGGGTGTCTGATAGGAACTTACCTCGGTGGTAGCCTTAGTGAAACCTGCGGCTCCCTTACTTGAAGCTAACGCCTCGCCTGTGAAGCACAGCAACGAGCAAAAGAGCATAGAGAATGTGCGACCTGCACGTGAGTTTAAGAGCGAAGAGAACGCACGGTCGGCAACGCCCCTGATTTTCTGCAAAATCTGCATGATGTTCTGAAATAGTTTTTATGGTTTCAAGCTAAAGGAACAGATGTCGCTAAAGAATCAGAAGTCGCTAAAGAATCAGATGTCATTAAAGAATCAGATGTCGCTAAAGGAACGATGAGTTTTTCATTGGAAGAGATTTTATCTATATGATGCTAAGATTGTAGGTCTGTCTTACTGATATGTTCAGGAGGCAATCCGAGAGGACTCACATCTGTATATCAGGTTTCCGAGATCGGATTCTCCTGTTTCCGCAAGTCGGTTGACGGTATCAAGGAGAACTTCAACAGGCACTCCGTCTGTCATTACAGGTTCGCGGTAGCCCGGTCTCCTGAATGGTTCTTCAATAGAAGATTCGGGGGCGGATTGCTGAGATCGCTGTGGAATTTCTTCTGAATAAGCCTCATTGGGTGAATCTTCTACTGCCACATCGTATATCTTAGCAATTTCCTCTCTATTTTCAGAAAGTGAATCGAAATTAGTTGCCGTTTCATTTCTATTCTCTGAATCGATAGAAGTGTCTGTTACTGCCTTTATCGGCTCATCACGGGAAATCATCACCGGCTTGAATGTCTCGGCTTCATCCGATATGTCTATATCTACCTCAGATGAATTTTCAAGTTCGGCTGCCTTTGCAGCCTTTGCTTTCTGAATATCCAAGGCAATCATGGCGGCGTAATATAAGAGGAGTAACACCACCAGTACTCCTAAAACCTGCATATACATAATCAGTCAAATTACTTGTGAATATACTTTTTCTATTTGTTGCGGTACGGGAATGAACCTGAGTCCGAGGGTACTTCCGAAGGCTTCCTGCCTGAGATTTCTTTTTATTCCTTCGGGAATATACATCTCAAACCGAGTTTCTCCCGGAAGGTAGCCTTTGCGTCTGAGGCGATGACGAAGTTCAATACGCGGACGGTTGGTTACTACCTTGATATTGCTGACCGGATTCATCCCGAATATGATGCGCCTGCGCTCACGCTTTACAAGCCATCCACGACGTTCTGACATGATTGAACACGCTTCCTGACGTGTCCTTCTCAGTCCGAGTATCTTCACTATGCGGCATACCTTGGCATTTGAGATTTTCAGCTCCTTAGCCATCTCTGAGTATGATTTCTCACTGAAATGAGTACGGATATACATTGCCTGTTCAAGCCATCGGGACTTTATATATTTCTGCAAGCCTAATTTGGCTGCCTTTACCTTGACACTCCGCTCGCTTATCCCTAATATCTTGGCTACGTGGCTGGTATTCTCAATCGGATAGAGGGATATCAGGATCTCAAGCCGTTCTTCGGTCCAGATATATTTCATGTCAGCTCCTCCTTCATTTTCTTGAAGAGAGACTTGCGTTCCTGACGGTATTCAGACATTCTGTCAAGGTGTACGTCTAAGAAGGTTCTGACTATGGCGTTCACGAGATCGGAACGGCTCTTACTCTTGATATTGAGTTCATCGAGTGTGTCTGAAAGTTCCTTGTCGAGTTTGCATACATGACGGGATTCCTTATAGTCCTGAGTGGTGGGCCGGTCGAGATGTCTCATAAAGCTGTCCCATGAGAGTCTGCCGTCATCTTCCATACTCTCCGGCGATACCTCTGACTGCTCCTGAATTAAAGAAGTATCAGGAGCGATTCCTGCAAGAATCTCCGGATCCTCGATGCCTCCGAGTAATGAATTTAGTTCAGGTATATCTTTATTCATTTGAGTTTATAGTTTAGTCTGTATATGATATTTTAATCACCATTTTCCGATTCCTTCTTCTTGCGGTTCTCTTTCTCAATCTGCTCCACTGTCTCGGTCAGCTGTATGCCTGAGAGTGTATATTGTCGCAACGGCTCTCTCTGTTCAAATATGGAATAATAGATGATATCAAAGACCGGGGAGACTATCTTTGTCTGACGGTCAAGGGCTGCGATAGTGCTGAATCTCTCCATATCTGCACGCCGGGTTATCTTCGGTGTTACAGTTCCGTATCTCATGAAGGTCTCACGTGCTGCTTCCCAGAGCAGGAGTTCCGAGCGTCGTCCGATACGCTGGTCATGGAGATTCGGAACGATAAATAGGCGTGCCCTGAGCTTCTGTCTTATAAGGTCTGACAGACAGTCAAGGTACTGAAGGAAACCGGCTGTCGAGGAGACAGTAACCACATCGTAATGGAACGGGACAACAATAATGTCTGAATTTGCGAAGAGGGCGATGAGTCCTTCGGATGCGAGACTGCCGGGTGAATCAACGAGTATGACTTCCATACTCGGATCATTATGTAGTCTGGCGGTCATCTCGGTAACTTTGGACGGATTGGTGAGACTCGCCGCCTCTACCTCGTAGGGGATGAGTGATGTGCCGTATTTATCACAATCCACCTTCCGGCATTTGAGTATGGAACGTTGGTAATCACAGTCCACGACAAAGACCCTGACACCTTTGGTGACAAGATAGTTGGCAAATGTTACGCAGAGAGATGTCTTTCCGACACCTCCTTTCTGATTTGCGAAAGTCACTATGACCGGGGTCTGCATCATTGTGGAAAACGGGTTGATTTTGCCACAAAGTTACGGACTCTTTTACCGTGGTCGCTCTATATCCGGTTATATCTTGCCTCGGACTCTTAACTTTCGCGTGATATTTAACTTTTTTCTAAAAAGATAAGCGTTCATGTTCCTTTTTCTGAAACGTGAACGCGTTGTCGAATCTCTATTTATCGCTTCATTCCATATTGTGAATCTATATCGTCGTAATTAGTATTGCCTCCGACTTCCCATTCTCTGTTCTGATATGAGCTGCCGCCTCCGGCATCTCTTGGAGACTTGGGGATTCTTTTCTTCGGGGGATTATCAATCGCGGCTGGACGAGATGGGGATTGCGGTTTCTTCATCAGTTGCTGACGGATCTCCATATGCTGACGTTGGATTGCATCAATATCATATCCGATTGAGGACAGATTGATGATAAGACGATTGGAGAAATCGATTGCAAATGTCTCTTCTCCTTGTTGCCGTATAACAAAACCCTGCTTGAAGAGTGCATATCTGATGCTTGCTATGCTCATATCTTCCGCGATCTCCTTAAGTGTCGTCAGTGCCTCGGAATATTTAGGCTCTGAGGGTTTCCCTAATTTTATATGCTCCCTGATTTCCCCTTCAAGACGGTTTGTACCTGTCTCGCAGAGTAAGTCTCTTTCTGCCTCTGACTGAGGATTGAATGATTCTATCCAACCGATTCGGTTATTCCGTTCCATTATCTTTAAGAGCTCAGGGTTCAGTGGTCTTGAAGTGCCGTTGTAGTGAAGCTCTCCTTTCTTTATCCACGCGTGATAACGGAATAGTGCTTCATGTATGTCTGACCCGGATAAGGTGGGTGTTTCTTTAAGGAGATTCTCTATATAGCTCTCTATTCTGTTGAGCCTTTGCTCCGGAGTGGCGAAGTCCATCAGTCGGTCAAGCGCAAGGATACGGTTGCCGTGGATGACTCTCTTATCGTTGTGGTCGATGAGGATATATCCGAATGGGTGGTCTTTACGTCCGAAGAAAACCATGTCTATACCGAATTTCTCTTTCATTGTCTTGGTAAGGATCTCCTTGTCAGCGGATTGATCACGGTACTTGCAGAGTATCATCCGGAGCTGCTTTTTCCTCTCTTTTGATAACTCCGGAGACTTGAAAAGATTCTCGATCTCTGAGGTATCGAGCTTTCTGCGGATTCTTCCACCGAATTTCAGATAAACGTTATCGTCCTTTACATAGACCTCGTACCCCATTGAATTGAGCAGGGCCTTGAACTGTGCCATTGAATTGAAGGAGTATTTTCTGACGGATTCAAGATCCTTGTCAATTTTCTCCTCGCGGTTCATCTTCATGAGCCGGTCAACTATTTCCTGCGACCGTCTGCGCTCATGATCATGCTCTATCTTTCTGCCCTCCGGAGCTACACGGGAGGTTATGACGTGTATATGTGTATTCTCGGTATCACTGTGGGCGTATGCAAGGATGGGCTGACCGGGGTTCATGTAACCCATCTCCCTGAGCCATTCATGCGCGAACTCCAGTATCTCGGCTTCCGACATCTCATGTCCCTTGCACGAGAAGGCTACATGGAACTGGGCTTTTGTTATCCTTTTGTTCCGGTCGGAGTATCCTTGGAGGAAGGAGGTCAGCTCTCCGGGTGTCGGTGGTTCGAGCATTCCGAGTGCTCCGAAGTTCTTCATCTCGATGCGCCGTGCGCTTCCGGTCGAGACCTTATGCTCGTTGTAACCTACTGCATGGAAGTTTGTACTCCCCGGTAATATGGTCGCTATCATTTCGGTTGGTGTCGTTGTGCTACCGCGGTCGCTCTGTGCAGGGACGTTCTTACCCTGAATCAGAACTTGGTTGCTGTTTTTGTAAGGGTTAGGAGTTGTCGCTTTAGCTCGGATATGAGGGTGTTGGTCTCCTCAATCAGGGGCATGAGTATGGTGGTTATGTAGGTTCCTGTGAGCTGACCGCCGATAGCTAACTCATTGGCGCGCTTGACCGCTTGATTGAGATTGCTTCTGGTCCATGACAGTCGGTTGTTGTAATCTCGGTAGAACTGACCGAGGTCGGTCATCATTCTTATGCGCTCCTGTGTGTCAAGATCGGAAAATTCCTGAAGGGCTGTCCTAATATATTCACTCACAGAGTTATATTTCTCTGCCTTTGATTTGAGGGCGGTATATTCCTCCGGGGTTAGCCTCAGTTGGAAGTACTTGGTTCTCTGGTTCATTTTGTCTCGGTATTTATGGATCAGTTTCCCGGGAAAGTTTTTTCGTGTACGAAAACAGCGGATTTATCCGCTCCGACGCGCAGCGGTCGGCAAGTCACCTTTGTCAATGGCAAGCGAAGCTTGTAATGACAAAGGTACAACTTGCTTAGAAAAAAATACACCGCGTAACGATATGTCTCCCGGTTCGTTTCATTCCCTAAAATTACTTGTTCCCGGCTGTCTAACCGAATTTTTTGTCGTTTTTCCCTGACTCCTCGGTTACTGATATTCTGCGACCTTGGTCAGTTTTGTCTTGGCTGTCATTACTATGATTAAGATTGTCAGCTCTTCCGTGTACTTCTCGTTGTGGAAAGATTTTCCTTATCCGAAGTTGCGTCAGCCTTATTAATCTCTGTGGGAATCGCCTTGGTGATGTTAATGCCTTATGTCCGTGTAAAGTATGCCAAAGACCGAATAACCTTAGTCGCTTCATCCAATATCTTTCTGCATCAATCCGTAAGGTATAATATGTTCAACATCGTGATGATTGAAACATAGTTTCCGTGCTAACAATCGCTCTATTTGCTTACATTCTCACTTGATATGACCGAAGTGAAAATTATCAGAGTAAAACTATCCAATATCGGAAAAACCGTAGATATTTTTGAGCGGTGCTTTGTCAGCTCGGTACTCGATATATCTGTTACTATATTCATCATCTTTCGGTCAGTTCTTCCTCGGATGAATGTATCAGGAGGTTTAAGACGCTGAGAAGATATTACTCCGGCTGAATATGTCTGAAATAGAAACTATGAATCGCAGTGAGTTTTCCTGAGTCAATCATAAGAATTACTCCTGCATCGGTCAGAAAGAGCAAGCCGTTTCTGACCGAAATCGCCGGCAACCGGAAAGGGAGTATATAGGTTCTTGATTAACCCTTCCCCCAATTATATATCTTGATTCTATAAATGTGCTACTATCTTGATTTTTAGTAAAATAACTTCCAATATATTTGCATATCTGAAAGATTTTTATTATATTTGGGTAGAAATTTAATCAAATAAGGCACTGATATGATAAAGATTAGACCCGTTGTCAATGTAAATCCCATTGCATATCTTATTATGCTTCCGATTGCAATACTGGTGAAGTGGCTGGTATCGATTGCCATTCTTCTCTTGAAGTGGTGCATTTGGGCTACAGTCTTTCTCCTAACCAAATTGTGTGTGTTCGCCAAATGGAGATTACCCGTATTGTGGCATAAGGTTGAGAAGGGAGCCCCGGCTCTTTACAGAAGATGCGTGATGGCTCTTGATAGTAAAGAGGGTGTCGGTCAGTCAGAACTTAAATAGAAAGCTGCAACAATCATTGCGACTGCTGCAGCTCGTGCTCACTCTGTTGGATGTGTTCCCTTATGTGGTGGACTTGTTCGGGAATGTTACATATCAGAAGCCTTTTCCCTTTGTCCTTTCATATACTTCTTCCATTCCCGAATCCAAGTTCTGAATCCTGAAATGAACTGCTCCTCCTTCGGGTATATCGTCAGGGAATGACGGAACAAGACGGTCTATGACTTTCTGGATCGTATTAAATCCTATGTCTGTTACTTCACCGATTACCTTTCCTTTATAGTAGGCTCGTGCATACACCATCATTTTCGGTGATAATCGGAAGAGTTTCCCTGCAGGTTGTTCAATATCTTTTGCTCTCCCTTGCTTACTGGGCTTGTCAGTGAAGAAGATAAATTCTATAACCTTGGCGTTTAGATTCCATGCAGGCGTAAAGTCGGGCTTGATGTAGCCACGGGTTACGGCAAAACCGTGACTATGATTCATTCCGAAGGCTACCTCTGCTATTGTTGCCTCGCAGTCGTTCTGTGCGATGGTCGCCCATGTATGGCGGAAGGTATAGAAGCAGTAGTATTCCTTCTCGTCCATATTCATATCCTTACAGATTTTCTTTATTCCGTTGTTTACGTTGGCGTTGAAGCTGTCTATATCCTTGTAGCGGTTATGGAAGGTAAACAGGAACGAATCTTCTTTGTCGGAGAGATACTTGTCAAAAGTGTTTCTGATGAATGGCTCGACTCTCATCTCAATATAGGCTTCATCCTTTCTCGCGTGTTTTGTCTTGGCTCGTTTATAACCGATGATTCCGTTCTGGTAGTCTGTTTTCCGGAGATTATAAATATCTGCGGTGTTCATCCCTCCGAGACAGAGGGAGAGGAGACAGACATCTCTCGCAAGTTCGGGGAGTGATGACAGCATCTTTGTTTTGGGAAGAGGACGATTGAAGAACTCACGGCAGGCTTCTGCTGTAATGGCTCGCTTTTCTCCTTTGTCTGCTTTCGGGATGGTTACTTTTAGCCACGGATTGAATTTGATGGGGATGACTCCGCGTTCCTCATCATTGAGTTCAAGGAGGGCAGACTTGAATACCTGCCTCATGCAGATGGGGTACTGTTCCTTGCATCTGCTGGTCTTTTCCATTTTCTCAATCCATTTTCTAAGTACGGTGGAAGTGAGCTGAGAGAAGAGAATCCTGTTAGAGCCAACGGATAGCTCAAGACTTTTCAGTGCTGCCTTGTAGTTCTTGGCATTTCGCTCATGGTTGCTGTTAATCATCTTATTGATGTACTCA
Source organism: Bacteroidales bacterium (assembly GCA_014800895.1). Taxonomy (GTDB): domain Bacteria; phylum Bacteroidota; class Bacteroidia; order Bacteroidales; family Muribaculaceae; genus Lepagella. The sequence goes on along the minus strand of JAAVFG010000022.1, from coordinate 115,603 downwards.
CGAGCATAGTCACTGAAACATGGATCTAAATTCTCTTCTGTCAGATATTGCATCAGCTCCTGAAGAGTGAACTGACTCACATCCTTGTCATTCATCATTCTCGAATACCGAAGTATCTCACGTGAACAATAATCATTCACAAGGGGATCTTTTATCTCCTTTGTTTTCGTCAGAAATTTTGACGAGACGACCTTATTGGTTTTGATATACCCAACTTTTGTAGCATGGCAGACCCTTATATACACAGGGAAAAGTCCGTCCGTTCTTTGCTTCCTTATAACAGCTTTGAATGTAGCCATTTAGCAATCGATTTTAAGTGTAATTTTTGGTGTAATTATTGGTGTAAGTGGGGGGTCTCGATTTTTGTAAGTCCTGTGTAATTTTTTTTCGGTTATTCTGCTCGCAGAATGATTCAGAATGTACGAACCGACCAAAAATAACTTAGGCTGTAATACCTGTATTTCAAGATATTACAGCCTAATATTAGGGAGTTATAAAATTTTCTCTTATTCCTCGATGGCAGCCTGCGCCGCTGCTACTCGGGCGATAGGAACACGGAAGGGAGAGCATGATACATAGTTCATGCCGAGGTTTGCACAGAATTTTACTGAGCTGGGCTCGCCGCCATGCTCGCCACAGATACCAACCTTGAGGTCGGGACGTGTAGCGCGACCTTTCTCTACACCCATCTTCACGAGCTGACCTACACCTACCTGATCAAGTACCTCGAAAGGATCTACCTTGATGATACCGTGCTCTTTGTAGAATTTCAAGAATTTAGGAGCATCATCACGTGAGAAGCCGAATGTCATCTGGGTAAGGTCGTTCGTACCGAATGAGAAGAACTCTGCTACCTCTGCAATTTCATTTGCAGTGAGGGCTGCACGGGGCACCTCAATCATGGTACCTACCTTGTAGATCACAGTATCACCCTTCTCTGCAAATACCTTGTCGGCTGTCTCGCGGATAACGGCTGCCTGATTCTGAAGCTCCTTGAGCGAACCTACAAGCGGAACCATGATTTCAGGCATCACCTTGATGCCACGTGCCTGACAAGCCAGAGCTGCTTCGATGATAGCGCGTGTCTGCATCTCTGTAATCTCAGGATAAGTGATACCAAGACGACAACCACGGTGGCCGAGCATCGGGTTGAACTCCTCAAGAGCATCAACTTTAGCCTTTACTTCTGCAGGTGTAATACCCATCTCCTCTGCCATGTCAGCCTGTGCTGCTGTAGTATGAGGTACGAACTCATGCAACGGGGGATCAAGAAGACGGATTGTTACGCCAAAGCTATCCATTGCCTCGAAAATTCCTTCAAAGTCTCCACGCTGCATCGGGAGAAGTTTGGCAAGGGCATCGCGACGACCCTCCACATCAGAAGCGAGAATCATCTCACGCACTGCCTTGATACGGTCGCCTTCAAAGAACATGTGCTCTGTACGGCAAAGACCGATACCCTGTGCTCCAAATTTACGAGCCTGTTTTGCGTCACGGGGTGAATCAGCGTTTGTGCGAACGAGTGTCTTAGCGAATTTAGTAGAGAGATCCATGATTGCGCCGAAGTCGCCATCAAGTTCGGGCTCTGTTGTCTTGACCGCGCCGTCATATACATCGCCGGTAGAACCGTTAAGAGAGATCCAGTCGCCCTCTTTATATGTTTTGTCACCCATAGTGACAGTCTTTGCCTTGTAATCTACCTTGATGTCACCTGCACCTGACACGCAGCATTTACCCATACCGCGAGCCACAACCGCTGCGTGAGATGTCATACCACCACGCATTGTGAGGATACCCTGAGCAACAGCCATACCGCGAAGGTCTTCAGGAGAAGTCTCAATACGTACGAGAACCACCTTCTTACCTTTCTCAGCCCATTCCTCAGCATCATCAGCCTGGAACACGATCTGACCGGTTGCGGCACCCGGAGATGCGGGGAGACCCTTTGCAACAACTTTTGCTTTCTTAAGATCCTCTTTGTCAAATACAGGGTGGAGAAGTTCATCAAGTTTCTGAGGCTCCATGCGGAGAAGTGCAGTCTTTTCATCAATCTTACCTTCACGAAGGAGATCCATGGCGATCTTCACCATTGCAGCACCGGTACGCTTACCGTTACGGGTCTGAAGCATCCAGAGTTTACCATCCTGGATAGTGAACTCCATATCCTGCATGTCGCGGTAATAGTCCTCAAGACGTTTAGCAGTTGCGATAAGATCAGCGGCACAATCAGGCATTGACTCCTCAAGTGAGGGGTATTTAGTGCGACGTTCCTCCTCGCTGATTCCCTGAAGTGCAGCCCAGCGACGTGAGCCTTCAATTGTGATTTGCTGGGGTGTGCGGATACCTGCTACAACATCCTCACCCTGCGCATTGATAAGATACTCACCGTTGAAGATATTCTCTCCGGTTGCTGCGTCACGGCTGAATGCAACGCCTGTTGCGGAGTTATCACCCATGTTACCATAGACCATAGCCTGAACGTTAACAGCAGTACCCCATTCTTCGGGAATCTGGTTCATGCGGCGATAGATTATAGCGCGTTCATTCATCCAGCTGTCAAATACGGCGCAGATACCGCCCCAGAGCTGCTCCCATGCAGACTCGGGGAAGTCTTTTCCTGTATACTCCTTCACGGCAGCCTTGAAACGCTTAACGAGTTCCTTAAGATCCTCGACATCAAGTTCGTTATCGAATTTAACGCCTTTCTCTTCTTTCACCTGATCCATGATAGCCTCGAAAGGATCGATATCTGTTTTGCTCTTAGGCTTCATACCGAGCACAACGTCGCCATACATCTGCACGAAACGACGGTAGCTATCCCATGCGAAGCGGGGATTACCGCTCTTTTCAGCCATAGTAGCTACAGTTGCGTCATTCATACCAAGGTTTAGGACTGTATCCATCATACCGGGCATTGAAGCGCGCGCACCTGAACGTACTGATACAAGAAGAGGATTAGCGGGATCGTCAAATTTCTTTCCTGTAAGCTCTTCAACGTGTGCAATAGCTTTCTCTACATCTTTCTGAAGATCAGCCACTACTTTATCGCGTCCATACTGTGTATATTCATTGCAGACTTCTGTTGTGATAGTGAAACCCGGAGGTACGGGCATTCCAAGAAGATTCATCTCGGCAAGATTCGCACCCTTGCCACCAAGAAGGTTTCTCATCTCGGCATTACCCTCGGCTTTTCCACCGCCAAAGGTATAAATTTTCTTTGCCATTGAAGTTTTCGATTTAAAGTATTTAATTATTATTTGTTTTTCGGGTTAACAAAGATAAATTCATGGTATAAATTCATCTCTATATAATTCATTGGAGATCTTCATTTCATCCCCGTTCATTATATGATATGCAAATTTAATAAAATGAAATTGAAAAAGCAACGTTTAGAGATAAAACCATTCATTTTATTATCTTTGCAAATAATTTTAGGCTCCATCCAATAAGAAATGTTAATGCAGGGTCGCCTCTCAGGGAGCAGATATCGCCTTGCAGGCGAAGGAGCATAGCGGGCTATGTGACTGAGTCAAAAGGCGATAGATGCCCTTGAGAGGCGAGAATGGAGTAACTAAATAATATTTAATATTAATCAATTTAAATGTAATGAATCTTTCCAATAAAATAAAATTACTTGCGTCCGGTCTCTTTTTGGATTAAATCTTGAATATCTTCGGTCACAGCGCTTAGGCTGCTCCCTCAGAGATTCAAGATTTTATCTCAAAATTGAAAATCGACGAGTTTCCTCTAAAAAAAGGAAATGACGAGTCAAATAGACCGCCCTGCATTTAACATTCTTTATTGGATGGAGCCTAAATCTACCGGCATCATGAAAAAGCTTCTTTTAATAATAGATCCTCAGAATGATTTCATCAACGGTTCGCTTCCTGTCCCCGGAGCTGAGGAGGCGATGAATGCCTTACCCCGGTACATCAAGGATCATTCCGATGAATATGAATATATAGTTGTAACAGCTGATCAGCACCCTCGGAGTCATTGTTCTTTTAAAGAAAATGGAGGTGTATGGCGTGCCCATTGCATTGTCAATACTTATGGAGCGGATATATGGGCTCCCCTATCGAATACTCTCAAACACTATTCCAATAAACTCATCTTCCTTTCCAAAGGAGATAACAGCGAAAAAGAAGAGTATTCAATTTTCAAGAACGACCGCTCTGCTTCCAAATTACTTAATATCATTAAGTCGCAAGGGATAGAACAGGTAGATATATGCGGCATTGCCGGTGATATTTGCGTGGCGGATACAATCAGAGATGGAATATCCGTCATTTATCCGGCAAAGTTCAATATTCTGGCTGAATTTACCCCCTCTATTGATGGTGGTAAAACTATTAAGGTCTTAATACAAAAACTTTAAACTCCTTATTTCCTATCCTTTAAATAATATTAAAACAGAGGATGCTTCAAGAATTAGAATTAATTCAGAGGCATCCTCTATTGATCTCTTTAATTAAAAATGTCTTTACTCCGCGTAGAGATTTTCCTCCTGTTCGGGGATAAACTGATCCACAAGCTCCTTTATCTTCTTCATGTCCGGTTTTTTTGTAGCCGCATCTATGAGCGTCCAAGCCGGGAAGAGTTTGGGATCGGAAGCAGATTGGAAATCAGCTGCATCCTCCGAGTAGTCACCATCCTCCACAGCATCCTCCTCTATCGCATAGTCGCTGAATGCAATGGAGCGGTCGGCATCTTCATGACGCTGAACGCCTACCAAGAGCGTAGTCGGTATTACACTTATCTGAGGATCCTCGCCCCAGAAACCTGGATTCTCAATAATATCATTTACCTTTGCGACGATTACGTCTGTCAATTCTTTGCGTGTCATAATCAATATTTTGCTACTATAACGAATTGAAAAGGGGAATAGTTCTCTAACGCTTCTCTCCCGTTGTGTATTAGAACTTTTGTATTATCAATTCCGATAACGGACGCTTAGGAACGATCTGTACCCGATCAGGACTGCGGTGATATCTGAAATCAGCATCTTCCCCTCCTGACATGTCCTCAAGTCTTACCCTCTCTTCCGGATAGCCTAAAGCCAAGACATAGCGTGGGACAAACCTCTCATTCAGTTGTAGAATTTGAGGAAGCGCGACATTATTAAATGCCTTTATAATACACCCTCCGAGTCCGAGTGTAGTCATGCCTAAAGTAATAGCCTGCAACTGCAGACCATCATCACATAGGCAATTATTTCCATACTTCGTGTCAAGGCATTGGATAATATATGCCGCCGGTCTTTCTCCTTCTTCCGGACCATCCCAATCCTCATAATAACCTGCCCATTTTAGAAGTGGATATATCCGTTCTCTCATCTCCTTATCTGTCACGATAACGTAACGCAGAGGCTGTGCATTCCTCCCGGAAGCGCAGTATCGGGTGAGCTCCACAAGCTCCTCCAATTTCCCCAAAGAGATTTCCCTTTCCTCTTTAAATCTTCTAACAGTGCGGTCAGCCATCAGAAGAGAGCGCAATTCTTTAAACTCCATCTTTAATTGTACTTTTTGAGATAATCCTAATTATTTCTTTATAGCCTCAGTATTGTTTTCAACCGGCGCTATCCGCATCGCACTCTGGGTGGTAGCCACCAAATCGGCAGGCAAGAACCGTGACAGTCGTGCGAAAATCAGTACGAGAACGGAGAGCGAAAGGATAGTTATAGCAGTGGAATGTAGCATGTCTCCCAATCCTACCAATGGAGAAACAGTAGCACCGAACACATATCCCATCAATCCTATAAGGGCTGAAGCATCTCCCGCACAGTCTCTCCCCTCATTCATCGCCAATGTGTTTCCAACGGTAAAGAGCATTCCCAAAAATACCAGCATAGGAAGATTCAGAGCCTCATATACCCATACATTATCGACCGTATAAAAACATATGAACTGAGCGATAGCAACAATCAATAATCCTCTACCTCCATATACCGCCGCTTTTTTGAGAGGCTTGAATTTCAAGGCACAAGTGGCGCCGACTGCCACAAACAGCGCATTAAAGCCCATGAAGAGTCCGAATTGAAGTTGGGAAAAACCATAATGATCCTGTATGATAAAAGGGGCAGAGGAGATATAGGCAAATAGCACGCCCAACGCTGTACCCTTCAACATGACATGGATAATGAAATGCTTATTTTTTGATAATATTGCGTAATTATGAAATGCCGCACCGAAATGTCCTGTCACACGGCGATTTTTGGGTAGTGATTCCTTGAATGCGGGAGAGAGGAGAAGGAGCAGGACACTGAATCCGAAAAGAATCCAGAAAATTCCCTGCCAACCTACTGAACGAGCTACCAATCCGCCGATAACCGGAGCACTTGCAGGCGCGAAGCCGTTGATAGCTCCTACAAGAGCCATAACCTTAGCCAATGTTCTACCTCTGTATAGATCAGCCGGGATGGTACGAGCAAGAAAGTAACCGCCAGATGCACCTAACCCTTGCACAAGTCGCCACCATAGAAATACATGTATAGTCCGCGACCATACACTGCATAATGCTCCTATAGAAAATATAATCAATGCCACTATCAATATCGGTTTTCTTCCATATCGGTCGCTTAAAGGTCCAAGTATTAATTCTCCGAATCCCAAACCTATCATACCGAATGTCAGACCTAACTGCACAGTTGATCTGTTAGTGTGAAAAGACCTCACCATCTCCGGAAGAGTCGGGAGGTACATATCATTTACAAACGAGCCGAATGCACTTAAAAGGACAAGATAAATTATTAGAAATGCAAAATATCCACCTTTAGGCATATCCATCGTTGAATCACCTAATGGTGTAGCGGATGTGTTATTCATAAATTTTTCTATATTTTTTTAATAGGACATAAATAAAAACGCCCTCTTTTTATAAATAGTTCAATACAATACTCCCATATTAATTACCTTTTTTCAATCATTATTAATACAATAGTTGTTATCTTTTAGGATAGATAATCGGGGATTCTCCTAATCTGGAAAATCTGAGAATAAATAAAAATATATACTATGAAGATATATACCTTAGCCACGGCTGTCGCCATAGGATTGATATTCGTATCCTGCATTAAGCAGGAGCCGCTCAATTCGGAATGCGACATCTTGAGTGTATCTCTTGACTATGATATCCTCAACCGCCAACCATCTATTGACAATGACAAAGTTACAATTATAGTCAAGGATGGAGTATCGCTTACATCTCTCGCACCTGAATTTACTTTGACACCCGGTGCCACTATTTCTCCGGCGAGCGGTACAGCGCTTGACTTTACAGCCCCGCAGATTTATACCGTAACATCCGAAGATGGAGAATGGAAGAAAGACTACACAGTGGTGATTGAGCCTGTGAATACTATCAATCTCAATTATACTTTTGATAATGCAAAGCAGGTGAAGGCAATGGGAGGCTCCTACGATGTTTTCTACGAGGTCGATAACTCGGGCAAAGAGACGATGCAATGGGCAAGTGCGAACGCAGCCTATGCCCTCACCTTCCAGGCATCCAAACCGGACACATATCCGACATATAAAGGAGAGAATGGAGTGCAGGGATACTGCGCGGTGCTCGTTACTCGCTCTACAGGTAATTATGGAGAAAAGCTTGGTAAACCGATGGCAGCCGGCAATCTCTTTATGGGTAAATTTGATATGACTACTGCCGTTATGAAGCCTCTGCAGGCTACTCGCTTCGGTGTACCCTTTACTAATGTTCCCTCCCGTCTCACCGGTTTCTATAAATTCAAACCGGGCGAAACATTCAGCGAACCGGGAGCCGGAGGAAAATTAGTTCCTGTCCCGGGGAAAGTAGATACGCCTAATATTTACGCCGTGCTCTTTGAGACAACTGAAAATATGGAATGGCTTGACGGTGAGAATGTTCTCTCTCCCGACAATCAGAATATCATTGCCACGGCAGAACTGATTGATGCTCATCCTTCTGATGAATGGGTCGAATTTTCACTCCCCTTCATTCTCCGCCCGGGTAAAGCTATTGACAAGGAGAAACTTAAAGCCGGACGTTACAGCATTACTGTTGTGATGAGTTCAAGCAAAGAGGGCGACTATTTCCGTGGTGCGATAGGCAGTACGCTCCAGGTTGATGATATAGATATAGTATGTTTAACCGATGAGGAGGAATAACCTCATAATATTACAGGAGCAATGAAAAAATTCTTATTGACATTAATAGGACTCTTCACTTTAGGAGCCGCTTCAATTCAGGCGCAGGAGAAAGAAAATAAATTCTTGGGTTTCTTTAAGAGCCTTGAATATGAAGTCAACGCCGGCACCAATATTGGAGGCGCCTCTCCTATCCCCCTCCCTTCAGAAATCCGCAAAATCAATTCTTATAATCCGGAATTAAATCTCCAGATCGGAGCCACAGCAAGAAAATATTTCGGGGAGAATGGGAAATGGGGAGCAGGCATCGGGATACGCCTCGAAACCAAAGGTATGAAAACCGAGGCTAATGTAAAGAATTATGGAATGGAGCTGATTGACAATGGTCAGACACTGAAAGGGCGTTGGACAGGAAAGGTTTCAACTAAATACCATACTCAGCAGCTTGTTATTCCCATCACAGCTTACTATCGTCTGAGCAAGAGAGTTACGCTCAATGCCGGGCCCTATCTTGCTTTCGCGTTCCGCAAGGACTTTGACGGCTATGTCTATGACGGTTATCTGAGAGAGGGAGATCCTACCGGTCCGAAGATCTCATTTGACAAGGATTCCAAAGCCTCTTACGATTTCGGCGATGAATTGCGCAGTTTCCAATGGGGACTTCAGGCAGGAGTAGGCGTAAATGTATTGAAGCATTTCGTAATCAATGCCAATCTCCAATGGGGTCTTAACGATATCTTCAAATCTTCGTTTAAAACCGTTAATTTCGCCCTATATCCTATCTATCTTAATTTAGGATTCGGATATATATTTTAGTGGCCGGTAAATAAAAGATTATAAAAATCCGGGGATGCACGATGCGTGTGTCCCCGAATTTTATATCCGGTTTTTTATTTCACGAAAAATGCGGGCTTAGTTATCTTGTGGATAATATCACGCCGCCGATGATTAAAGCCGTGCCCAATGCCATTATGGCGGAGAAAGGTTCGGCAAGTATCAGACACGATGCAATAATTGTGATCAGAGGATTGAGATAAATATAATTCGATGTCCGTTCCGCTCCTAAGTGCCGGATAGCATTATTCCATAAATAATAGCAAAGGAATGATGCACCTAAACTGAGGAAGAGTAGATTACCGATTACAGACAAAAGATTATCTACTGCTATCATGTTATCATATGGTAATACAAAATAAAATATCAGACCGGTCAAGACTCCGTACCCGAAAACTTTCCTCGTGATAAACATATCTCCATATTTGGGAGTAAGTTTTTTAAGAAGTAAGGAATAGATAGCCCAGGAAAGAGCAGCTAAAAGAGTAAGGAAATCACCGATAGGATTAATACCATACTCGCCCGTACTACTTAGAATCACTACCCCAACCCCCCAAAATGCCAGAATTGAGCCTATCCATACATATGATTTTACTTTATCCTTAAATATATACTTCCCCAATAAGATTGTAAAAATCGGAGCGCAGCAGATTATCAGCGACACATTTGAAGCAAATGTATACTCCAAGGCACTGTTTTCCACTACATAGTAAAAAGATCCCCCTGTTACTCCCGCCGCCAACATCATTGCCTCTTCCCTGACACTATCAGCTTTCAACTTCGAATGCGAGAAAAGCAACGCAACGACATATGCTATCGAAAAACGAATAAGAAAAATCTCAACTGGATTTAGCCCATTGATTATCAATACCTTCGTAGAAATAAAAGTTAATCCCCAAAATATAACAGCGATAAGCGCCATCAGATGATATAAAGCACCGTTTCTCTTCATTTACTATCTATCCACATATTTTAGATTACAAAATTACAAAAACTCTGCGAACAACGATAGGAAAATTATTTTTCACGTCCTTTCCCTAAAGTATTGTATCACGACAAGGAGGTGTTTCCAGCCGATAGCGCCAATGTTGTTGGCGAGGAATTCGTGACTAACAGCGGATCTCTGGCAACTATGCGCGAAGTGCAGACAGGTCACGACTACCGGTATTTGGGCAGACTGTTTAGCTTTTAAGCTTTACTACGGTCAATAGTCTACGGTCAGTACCCTTATCCCTGCGATAGCTTGGGAAAAGATATTTTCCCTCAAAGTCTTTGCTTTTAAAAGTACAATACCCTGATCTATAGATATTCCTTTCCGGCACTCCCAATGATTTTACCCGCTCAATATTTACACCCTCAAGATCAATATGGGGTTTGGAGGATTCTAAAGGGTAAACAATATTATTTTCAAAGCCGGCATCTATGAATTTCCGCGCCAATTCTGCATCAACCTCGTAAATCTTTTGCGAGATAGATGGTCCGAAATAAATATAGATATTCTCCCTTTCGCTTCCATAATCAAGAAGCATTTTTATCACATTGTCAATTATACCTCCTATCGTGCCTTTCCAGCCTGCATGAACCGCCGCCACTGCCTTTATATCGCGTGCATAAATAATGATAGGAACGCAGTCAGCGGTTCTTACACCAATAGGTAAGTTTTGTGAAAATGTTATATATGCATCGCAATCATCTATAGGCGTAGAGGTTTTTTCATCAACAACTGCTACATTGAGTGAATGTGTCTGAACGGGATTAAGAGCAATACCGTCTATTGCATCCGGGATGCTTCCTCCGTCTCTGTTTTTCAATACATCTCCCGCCAATGTATATGCTTCGATTTCTTCATTATCGCATAAATACATCTTTTTCATAGCTCAAAACTATTTTAAGATTCAAATATAACACATATTATGGCAACGTGCAAACCCTAAATTATATCTCTCCTTTCTCTCCTATCGTCTTGGTATAATCACTCTTATTACTTAATTTTGTAATTCTTAATAAACAAGCGTATCAACGTTAATCCCTAAAACGCGAAATAAAACTTTAAATACATCAGCTAATTCTATCAAAATGAATAATTACGTGAGCTTCACAGCCGAATGTTTTGAGAATATCCGTGAATGGCTGGCTACATCCATTAATCTTTCATATAATAGTACTGTCCTAACCACTCTCTTACTCATTGCCGCGCTTATCCTTTCCGTGCTTGGCTACTACATAAGTCTGCCGATTCTCAGGATGATAGCCCGAATTGTGGAGAAAACGGAGACAGATTGGGATGATGATCTTATCAATCCCCGTCTGCTCAAAGCTCTATCTCTTCTTACTCCCGCCCTTATTGCCGAATGGCTTATTCCGCATTCCTTTATTAATCCGGGCGGCTTCTCCTTGAGTCTGCACCTATTATTCTCCTTCTATATTATCGGAGTGACAATCTTTGCAGTCAATACTCTGCTTGACAATCTGCATAACGCTTTCTCTAAACGGGAAAAGTTCAAGCCCTTTGCCATCAAGGGTATATTCCAGATGGGTAAGCTCATCGCGATTGGTATTGGTATTATAATCGGACTCTCTCTTATCGTCGGTAAATCTCCTATAGCTATCCTCACAGCATTAGGTGCGTCAGCCGCCATTCTGATGTTGGTATTTAAGGACACCATTCTCGGACTCGTAGCATCTGTCCAGCTTACGGCAAACAATATGGTGAAAGTCGGCGACTGGATAATTGTACCGAAGCACAATGCTAACGGAGAGGTAGTGGATATATCTCTTACTATTGTAAAAATCCGAAACTGGGATAATTCCATCACTACCATTCCTCCATACTCTCTTATTTCCGAGTCTTTCCAGAATTTTCAGGAGATGCGCGATTCCAACGCGCGCCGGGTATCGCGCTCATTGATCATAGATATCAAAAGCATCAACTTCCTCTCCGAAGATCAGCTTGAGAGAGTATCAAAGAATCCTCTTATTAACTCTCATCTTTTCAAATCCGACATTTCAGTACCTAATATCCGTCTTTATAGAGAATATATGGAAAACTGGCTGTATGAAAATCCGATGGTAAGGGAGGATAAGATCCTGATGGTACGTCAGATGGAGCCAACTTCCAACGGTCTTCCTCTCGATTTTTATTTCTTCCTTTCGGAAGTGAAATGGAAAGAATTCGAGCATATCCAGTCGGATATCTTCGATCACATCTATGCCACCGCTCCCCTCTTCGGACTTAAACTTTACCAAGCTCCCTCAGGAGAAGATATAAGGTCTCTGGCAAAAACAAAGGGATAATATCTTTTATATTTTCAATATGATTGCATATAAGGTATTATATCTCTTCTGATTCCTCGATATTTCTGATATCAGCTTCTTTCAACTCCTTATTTCCGGAAGTCTTCAATCCATGTTTCAGCCATGCGCCGGAGGCTAAACGCCAAAGGAATATGCACCCACGGAAAGTCAACTCAATACACATGGCAAGCCATACTCCCTGAAGTCCCATCGTGCCGGCAAGGATGGCAGCCAAAGGTACACGCACAAGCCATATGGAGGAGAAATTCATAATTGCGGGGATGACAGTATCGCCTACACCTACCATTACTCCGTAAGCTACGATAGAAGCAGCAAACATCGGCTCCGCCCAAGCCTCAATACGCAATGATGAGAAACCCAATTCCTGAATTTCCTTGACGGGAGTTAGCAATGCCATAACTTCGGGAGACCATATCCACAGCGCAACTCCCATTACTCCCATTATTATCATACCGCTACCGACAGTGAGCCAACCAAACTTACGAGCCAATTCCTTTCTTCCGGCGCCATAACTCTGACCGCTAAGAGTGGTGGCAGCATCTGCTATGCCGTAACCGGGCATATAACATAGAGCCTCAGCCGTGACAGCAAATGAATTGGCGGCAATAGCAAAGACTCCCAGAGGAGCTACAATTATGGTAATCATAATCTGCGCCCCGCATATCACTGCATGCTCGAGAGTCATCGGGGTGGCAACCCTTATGGCATTCCTCAGCACTTCTCCCGAGGGAATCCATCGATCACGAAATCTCTCGCTCTTTTCTCTTACCTTATCTCTGAATTTACCCAAGAAAGCAAGATGCTTCTCTTTTGTAGCTGCATAAAGCACCACTGAGACTGCCGTAATTATTTCAGCAAACACCGTCCCTAATGCTGCGCCTAATACGCCCAAGCCTGCTCCCGGCAAGATAAAATCAGAACCGAGGAGAGAGACCTCCCGAGTGGGGAAAATCAGGAATAGATTGAATATGACATCCAATATACACATCATCACATTCAATCCTCCTGCCACCATCATATTCCCTGCTGCCCGCAATGCGCCACTCCCGAAATAGTTGAGAGTCAGCATCGGAAGAGCCGAGACAAACACCGCGAAATAGAGAGAGGAGTCAGCGCAAACCTCCTCAGCTCCGCCAAGCCAGTGTGGAAGCGGTCGGGCAATCGCTAAACCTATCAGCCCGATGATAATGCCGAAAAGAAAAGACCCGGTCAAACCCTGGCGGAAAATACGGCGTGCAGAGTCAGAGTCTGCCGCCCCTATTCTATGCGCTATCTGCACAGAAAATCCGACCGTTGCCGCTGAGCACACTCCCCAAAAGAGCCATAACGAAGTAGAGACCAATCCCACCGACGCAGAGGAGTCAGCACCGAGCCGACCCACCATTGCAGCATCAATATATTGCATCATTATTGATGACAACTGTGCCACAATAGCAGGCCATGCTAATTGCATCGTAAGTTTTAATCTATCCCTAAAGGTCAGTTCCTTACCGGATGAGATGAAATCAAGATTCAATATGAAGTAGTTTTAAATTACTAAATAAGTAGTTACTAATAATCAAAGAATATTTGTGTAACAACGTAGTAGATAATAGCTTCCTGAATGATTTCTTATATAATAATAAGAATCTCATACAGTTTCACACTTTTAACTCTCCTCTCAACCAATTTATTATACGGTTGAGACCCTCATTAACTTTATCCCGCGAAGAGGCGATATTTATGCGGATATATCCCTCTCCTCCATACATCTCGGCGTCATTTACCCACACCTTGCTCTCCTTCACCATTCTCTCCTCTATCTCTTTCGAAGGAATGTTCAAAGCCCGGACATCTACCCAAGGAAGATAAGTGGCCTCAAGACGGCAGACAGGGCATTCCGGCAATTCCTCTCTGAACCGTTTTAGGAGGAGGTCATAATTTTCCCATATATACTCCCTTAGTGCTTTCAACCATCTCTCACCCTCATCAGAATAGGAGGCGATCAGCCCGACCGGCCCGAAAGGATTGACATCGCAAACCTCATTGATATTGACCGCGCGGTCTATCCTGCGACGCATTGAATCGTCTGCTGCAATGATATTAGCTATCTGTAGCCCGGCAGTATTGAAGGCTTTTGAGGGAGAGACACAAATAATCGCCTCCGGGTCTATTCTGCCATAAGCAAAATACTCTGTGCCCGGACGTGTCAACTCACAATGAATCTCATCTGACACAACTATCACATCATTACGCTTACATATTTCTGACACTTTCTCCAGCTCCTCACGAGTCCAAAGTCGTCCGGCAGGATTATGAGGGTTACAAAGGAGGAATAGTTTATTCTCCTCTTTACTTGCAGCACTCTCCAGAGCCTCAAAATCCATCTTGTATGAGAAAGTTCCATCCTCATAGTCTACCCGCTGCAGAGGAGCTTCCACCACCTTACACCCGTTATTGCGAATAGATGAGAAGAAGCAGTTATAAACCGGCGTCTGCACTATCACACCGCTGCCTTCCGGAGCAAGCGCCTTGATTATAGCGGAGATAGCCGGTACTACTCCCGGCACTGCTATCACGGATTCCCGTGAAAATACATAATTATGGCGGGAAGCAAACCATCTTGTCAAGGCATTGTAATATTCATCATCAAGCAGGGTATATCCGAATACTCCATGTCCTACCCTTTTTTCAAGAGCCGCAATCACATTAGGGGCGGTGCGGAAGTCCATATCCGCCACCCACATAGGTATAACTTCCCTATCCTCCGTAGCGTCCCATTTATAGCATCGGGTGCCGCGACGGTCAGGGACATTGTCAAACCATTCCTTTTTATCAATATTCATGGTTTATATCTTTATGATGAAGCTCTCATTGCCAAGTCAGCAATGAGAGCCATATTAGTCAGAATAATTTTAGAAAGTCTCAATCTTGCAGTCTGCGGGTGCCTTGATATTCTCGTCAAGGATAATCTCGCCATAACCCTTGGCACGGATTATCCCTGATGTAGGATTCTTAACGGATGTGATCTCGCTATTGACAGTTGCGTCAAGAGTGCTCTCTTCAAATGCAAGGTCACAATCCTTCTCCATTGTGCAATTTTCCATCACAAGGTTCTCGCAATAGCATAAAGGCTGAGTGCCGGAGATACGACAATTTATAAGGCGGAGATTCTTTGAATGCCAGCCAAGATATTCACCATGAAGCTCTGAGTCTATCACCGTTACATTATCCGTATTCCAGAAAGCATCCTTGGAATGAATCACCGCATTCCTTATCACAACGTTGTTGCAATACTGGAAAGAGTAGTTACCCTCCTGATGATAGTCGGAAATCTCGATATTGTCACAGTGCATGAAAAGATAATCGGCATTCTTCACCTCCACTTTATGCAGATTAATATTGCGGCAATGCCAGAGGGTCTCCTGGGCGTCAGGAATACGTACTTTTTCCAGGATAACGCCGTTCATCTCGCGGAACATCTTCGGAGCTTCCACAAGAGTATCTACCATATGCAGCCCTTTGGAATACCATAAAGCCGCTCTTGCTCCTTCCGTGAAAAGACAATTACGAATTGAAAAGCCATCTACATGCCAGAAAGGATATTTACCTTCGAAACGACAATCAACAGCTTCAATGTTGCTACACTCCTTGAGCGCTGACTCGCCGGCATGGATGGTTACATTCACCAGTTTCAGATCATGTGTGGCGAAAAGAGGACGCTCTCCGCCAAATTCCTTATTTTCTATAATCTCCATATATTAGATAACAATTTTTATACGATTTTTATTCTATAACAATCTCGGGGTAAACTTGCATATATTTTCTTTGTTTTTGGTTGAAAAAAAGATAAAATCGTGCAATATTACATATAAACCATTTATCTATCTACCGCGTTAAATAACCAGAAGGGTAATCTTAATCTTTAAACTATTGAAAAATGAGTAAAATTCTTGTTGTGTCAGGTCACCCTGACTATAAATCTTCAAAAGCAAACCGTGCCATCCTTGATGAGTTTCATCGTTTAGTCCCCGCTGCCGACATCGTATATTTGGATGCAGAGTATCCTGACGGCAAAATAGATGTTGAACGTGAGCAGAAACGTCTTACAGATGCGGATACAGTCGTTTTTGAATTCCCTCTTTGGTGGTTTAGTGCTCCTTCTCTCATGCATCTCTATTTTGAGATGGTATTGGCTCATGGATATGCCTACTCTTCAAAAGGGGGCATGATGAACGGAAAGAAGCTTATCTTCTCCTTCACTGCCGGCGCGCCTGAAAGCGAATACTCTCCCGAAGGTCATGAGCATGTCACGATGGAAGCTCTGATCCCCCAATTCAAGGCGGTATCAGACTTCTGCGGCTTTGAATGGAAAGGCGCTATCGTGAGCTTCGGCATGATGCTGCTTAACCCTGATGACAAGGAGGCAGAGAAAAGATTTTACGAAGCAGCCAACACTCATGCTCAGCAACTCGCCGTAGCTGTTAAGGAATAATGGCGAACGACGGATTCTCACGGATAGATGCAATAAACATATTCTTGTTTTGATTTGTATTAACTGTGTAAACCAAATTTTAAGAAAAACACACTATGGAAACAATTATCAATTCACACATTCCTGAATTTAAAGTGCAGGCTTTCCACGATGGAAAATTCGTAACAGTTACAGATAAGGATGTTCTCGGCAAATGGGCTGTATTCTTCTTCTACCCCGCCGACTTCACATTCGTTTGCCCTACAGAGCTTGTAGATATGGCTGACAAATATGACAAAATGAAAGCTATGGGTGTAGAGGTCTACTCCGTAAGTTGTGACACACACTTCGTGCATAAGGCATGGCACGATGCTTCCGAAAGCATCCGTCAGATCAAGTATCCGATGCTTGCCGATCCCAAGGGTCTTCTTGCACGCGCTTTCGGCGTAATGGATGAGGATTCCGGCATGGCATACCGTGGCACTTTCGTTTCAGATCCCGAAGGTCTGATCAAGCTTGTGGAGATTCAGGACAGCAGCATTGGTCGTAACGCTGACGAACTCCTCCGCAAGGTAGAGGCAGCTCAATTCGTAGCTTCTCACCCCGGCGAGGTTTGTCCTGCAAAATGGAAAGAGGGCAGCGCAACCCTCAAGCCCTCTATTGATCTTGTAGGAAAGATCTAATATAATCAGCATAGATAAGTGTAACGTTTAGTCTGCTGCATGATGGTCTGCCTACAGGCATAGCATTATTCAGCAGACTATTTTATTAAGAAAAATCCCATGGCAAAATTAGATAAAGAAATAATTGATCAACTGAAGAGTATCTTCGCGAATCTCGACCAGTCTATCCTCCTTTTGGTGCAAGGTTCGCCTGCCGACCCTAACCGCAAGGAGATGGAGGAATTTGTCACTGATTTCGCTTCCTCCTCCCCCTCCTTTCAGGTTAAGATAGAGGATTTCCCCACAGAGGAGGAATGCCCCGTCCTTTCAATCTGGCGTAATGGAATACCTACCGGCATACAGTTTGCCGGTGTGCCCGGTGGTCATGAGTTCTCCTCCTTGATTCTTGCCATCCTTAATGCTGTAGGTCAGGGAAAGAATATACCTGATGCAAATACTCAGAAGCGTATAGAGGCGATCACCGGACCGGTGGATATCATGACATTTGTCTCCCTTACATGTTCCATATGTCCGGATGTGGTGCAGGCTCTGAATCTCATCACCCTTCTTAATCCTCAGATCAGCAATAAGGTGATAGATGGCGGAGTGGCTCCTGAATTGGTGAAGGAGTATAACATCAACGGTGTTCCTACTGTATATGCCAATGGCGAGCTCCTCAATGTAGGTCAGGCGACCCTGGGAGAACTAATCTCCAAACTTGAGGAGATGTTTGGAAGCACTATTAAAAACGGTGTTGAGGATAACACACCTCTTGGTTTTGATGCTGTCATTATCGGCGGAGGTCCCGCCGGGGCTTCATCGGCTATCTACCTTGCCCGTAAAGGTATGAAAGTCGCGGTAGTGGCAGGACGCATAGGAGGACAGGTAAAGGATACCAATGAGATTGAGAATCTTATTTCCGTTCCTTCTGTTACCGGCACAGCCTTGGCTAAGGATCTGCGGGAGCACATGGATGGATATGATATTGCAATCTTTGACAACCGCCGGATAGTGAAAGCGGAACTTACCGGGGAGGTAAAGAAGCTTACTGCCGACAGCGGCGAGGTGTTTGAAGCTCCTCAGGTAATTATCGCAACCGGAGCGGCGTGGCGAAAGCTCGGTATTCCGGGCGAAGCGGACTATATCGGCAAAGGCGTGGCATTCTGCACACATTGCGACGGACCCTTCTATCGAGGGAAGAGAGTAGCTGTTGTAGGAGGTGGCAACTCCGGAGTTGAGGCAGCCATTGACTTGGCGGGACTTGCCACTCACGTTGACCTCTTTGAATTTCTTGACACTTTGAAAGCAGATGAGGTATTGCAGAAGAAGCTTGCCACATTTGATAATGTGACCATCCATCTCAACACTGCTCTGACTGAAATTAAAGGTAATGGCAAGAATATCACCGGAGTCATTGCGAAAGACAGAGCAACCGGCGAAAGTAAGGAATATCCGGTTGACGGCGTATTCGTTCAGATCGGGCTTACCCCTAACTCACAGGATTTTGAAGGTGAGGTTGCGATGAACAACCGCAAGGAGATTATGGTAGACTCTCTCGGCAGGACATCCGTGGCTAATGTTTATGCTGCCGGAGATGTGACAGACTCCGCCTATAAACAGATTGTCATAGCAATGGGATCAGGTGCTGTTGCAGCCTTGACTGCAGTAGATGACCGTAACCGTGGTAAATAAATATAAAGAATAGATAAGTAGATATTAATATTTAAGAGTCCATCCGACAAAGATTTTTGTCGGATGGACTCTTTTATTTATCTTTGTCGGCATAATTGATCACGGAAATCTCCTATGAATAATCCATTCGACTATATCCCTGACCCCGAAATAATTAATGAAGGCGAATCATTGAGAGCCTACATAGACTCACTGGAATTGAGTGAGCTACCTTCTGAAAGGGAACTTTTTCAAAGCATGAGAGAGGGAAAAATGCTTGGTATACTTATAGCCTTGGACAAGGAAGGGAACAAGCATACTCTCCGCGCCTTTTCCGGTCAGATCGGAAATATGGGTTTTCATTTTGATGGTTTTGCCGAGCCCGTTTTTGATTATCTCTCCCCCACGGGATATTTCAAAACCAAGGAACACGAGATATCACAAACGAATGAAGAGATCAGAGCTATAGAACAAGATTTTCTGCTTCCCTATTCAATAGATCTGGAAAGGAAAGAGCGTAAACTAAGAGAAAGACTTTCTGAGTTAAAGGAGAGATATAAGAAATCTAAAGCTGAGAGAGATAGAAAACGACTATCCGGCGGGTTGACTGAAGATGAGCTAAAAGGTCTGATAGCGGAGAGTCAGTTTGAGAAAGCGGAAATTGTACGCGCTAAAAAGAGGATGGCTGAGGAGTTAAAACCTCTCAGCCGGAAGGTTACTTCCCTGCGAGAAGAGATTGCAAATATGAAGACACGACGAAAAAGAGAATCCGAGGCTTTACAAGATTGGCTCTTCACTAATTTTGAATTATTAAACTTTAAAGGGCAGAAGAGAACCCTCAAAGATATATTTCAATCCACTCCGCTTGGTGTTCCCCCATCCGGCGCCGGCGAGTGCTGTGCTCCCAAGCTTCTTAATAAGGCTTTTCTAAACGGTTGGACTCCCCTTCTAATTGGCGAGTTCTGGTATGGAGAATCAAAAAAGGGAGAAGTAAGACATCAAGGGAATTTCTATCCTGCCTGTCGTGGGAAATGCCTGCCGATATTGACATGGATGCTTGAAGGGATGAATATAGATCCTCCTCTTGCTGAGGATAATTCCTCTTCAATATCTTTCACTCCGATAATAATTTATAAGTCTGACCGCTTCTGTATCGTGGAAAAACCATCCGGGATGCTATCAGTCCCCGGAAAAGGGGGACAATTATCTCTTCAGGAATGGTTAAGAAATGAATTGGCTGACTATCCCGGTCTTAAAGTGGCGCACCGACTTGATCAAGATACATCCGGACTTGTGGTGGTTGCTCTGGATGAAGATGCTTTTTCCAATCTCCAGCGTCTATTTGCGACCCGCAAGATAAGGAAAAGATATATCGCTGATCTCGAAGGAGATTACAGAGAGATAAAATTAGCTCCTTCCGGGGTTATCTCCCTCCCTCTTGCTCCGGACATTTTGGATCGCCCAAGACAAAAGATTGATTTCACAGAAGGGAAAGAGTCTATTACGGAGTATGAATTTCTTGAAGTGAATGGCAGCCGTAGTCGTATTCAGTTCTCCCCCCTCACGGGTCGCACGCATCAACTGAGAGTCCACTCCTCCTCTTCGTTGGGACTCTCTCTCCCGATAGTTGGCGATCGTCTTTATGGCAAGAGGTCATTAGATGACAGATTACATCTCCATGCCTCAGAATTATCCTTCATCTCCCCTTTTGATGGAGAGCATTATCATTTTAAATCAGACATCCCTTTCTAATCCAATATACCGGGATAAAAATCGTTATAGTTAAGGAGATCTAACGAGATAAAATTATATGAATTCCACAGCTAAACTGACGAGGCATCTTTCCAAATGGAAAGATTATAAGGATTATTACAAGAGACTTTTTCAACTTGGTCTTCCGATCTTAGTGACCCAGGTAGGAATTATTGTGGTGAATTTTGCAGATACCATGATGGTAGGGCACTATGGCACCAACGAGCTTGCCGCCTCAGCGTTTGTAAATTCTCTCTTCGTTATAGTAACGGTGATGCAAATGGGCTTTGCAGCAGGTCTGACCCCTATCATAGGCGCTCTCTTCGGCAGAGGGGAACATCCCAATGTAGGCAAGAATCTCCGCGGTGCGCTGCAGGTGAATATTATCCTTTCATGCACATTCACTATAATTATGGGCGGACTATATTTCTTTCTTGATCTTTTCGGTCAACCGGAGGAGATTATGCCTCTTATCCGCTCTTACTATCTTATCATTCTCTGCACTCTTCTGCCGATGGCTCTCTTCAATACATTCCAGCAGATGTTCAATGGCATAACCAATACGCGGACTCCCATGTGGTTTATATTGATTGCCAACGTCCTGAATATTATCGGAAACTACATATTGATTTTCGGACATTTCGGTGCGCCCGCCTTAGGGCTGATCGGTGGAGGTTTAAGCACCCTCTTCGCCCGATGCGTCGCCATGATCGGAATTATCCTTTATTTCGCTTATCGTCATGATTATCGACGCTATCGCGAAGGGTACGCCTTGAAGGAGAAACTCGGCGAGATAAGAATGAGGATTTGGAAAACCTCCTACCCTGTTATGATTCAAAGCGGTGTAGAGTGTTTCCTTTGGTCTTTCGGAGCGATTGTGTGCGGATGGTACGGGAAGATTCAGTTAGCTGCTTTCCAGGTGGTCACCACCGTTTCTCAACTTGGTTTCATGATATATATGAGCTTTACCACTGCCATATCAATCTTGGTGGCAAATTTCACCGGACGAAAAGATTGGATTGCCGTAAAACGAGTCACGTCAGCCGGTCTGCATGTTGTATTGCTTCTTGCTACTTTCACCTCCCTTCTCTTTATCTTTGCAGGAAAGAATATAATTATCGCCTTCACTCCGGATGCTGAGGTTATTGCTTCCGCGCTCGGGCTCTTGCTGCCAATGGTGGTATATCAATATATGGATGCTGTTCAGCTTGGATATGCCAATGCCATCAGGGGAACATCTTTTGTCTTACCCTTGATGTATATTTCCGTGAGCTGTTATCTTGTGATAGGAATAAGCGTAATGTTATGGTTCGCAAAAATCTTTGAAGTGGAGAATGTTGGCATTTACTGGAGTTTTTGCATAGCATTAGGTATTGCCGCTGTTCTTCTATTCTTCACTTTCCGTCATATAGTAAGGAAACAGGAGGCATTACGGTAGTAACACATTTTTCATAAGCTATTCCTTTAGTTTTTAAAATTTATCTATAAATTGGGGAGATTGGTCTTTTTTAATGTCTCTCTTTTCTCCCCTTTGCTTATATTTGCAATCAATTTTTCAAAATTTTACTAACTATGACTAAATGTCTTAAATTATTCATGTTTGCTATTGTCGCAATAGCTTGCGCGGCATGTAGCAACGATTCTGCCCTTAAAATGCAGATAGAATCCGGCAAGAAAGTATGTCCTATCAACCTCGGTATGGCAGGAAAACTTACCTCTATGGACTATGATTCCAAGGAGAAACAAGTGGAGTTTCTCTTCACTGTCAACAAGCAGATTATGGATGTGGAAGATATCAAAAAAGATGCTTCCATAGCAAAAGAATCCATGAAGCTTGCTCTCTCCAAGGGCGATCTGAATAAACTTCTCGGTATGATGGTTGATGCCGATGCCTCTCTTAAGGTAGTTTATAAGAATAAGGGTAGCAATGATGATTTCTCTATTGTAATCCCCGCTGAGGAACTGAAGGCTATCTATGAGAACCCCATGAGCGAGGAAGACTCTGACCGTATGCTTCTCCAGAACTCCATAAAGCAGGAGCAGCACCGTCTCCCCACTACTATTGAGCGTGGTCTTAAAGTTGTGGATGTGAAGGATAACGGTGATAATCTTGTCTATACCTGCGAGGTAGATGAGAATCTTTATGAGATCATCACTATGGAGGAATCCAAAGATGAGCTTAAAAGCAATATGAGGAGCATGCTGAAGGATCGCTCTATGCGTCAGCAGGCGAAGATACTTTCCAAACTCAACAAGGGTTTTGTGTATGAATATGTCGGCAATCCCTCAGGTAAGAAGGTTGTGATTGAGTTTACACCTGAAGAATTAGGAGAAATCGTTGGCAAGAAGAAATAAAACTATTTCTGTAATAAAACCGGGTCAAAATAGAACATTCTATTTTGACCCGGTTTTACTTTATACTATCAGGTTGAATCATTTACTGTCTTTCACCAGACGTACACCATAAATCCTGGCATGATTGACTGCGATGTTCATGTTCTCATTCTCCGGGCGGTAATCTATTCGTAGTGAATGTTCACCTTCGGGAATTGAGATTTTCACAGAGTTGGTCCATCCATGCTCATCCCAGTTTCCTTTGCCACGTTGGGGAAGAACAAGCAAACCTGAACGGTTAACGTCAAGGGAAATAGTACGAATGGCGCATTTATTCTCCGTATTTACCGGACCATTTCCATTAGCATATTCCAAAGACACATAGTATTCGCCTGCAGGGACGTTAATGGGAATCTCCACTACTGACTCTTTGTCATTATCCTCACCTTTGAGAGGGATAAACACCTGAGTGCGTGTGCTTCGTGGTTCAGAAGCAAAACCCTCGATACCGGAATCCGCCACTCCGATCACCTGATACTCCCCGGGAGCTGAGGCATCAAAGGTTGTAGCGTTTGTAGTTCCTACTCGCTTACCATCCTTCACAATTACATAATGGTTGATATACTCGATAGGGTTCCATGAAAGAGTAGTACCCTCAAGCCATGCAATCGGAGTAATCGGAGTCTTGGCATTCCCCTGATGATTTACCTGCAGAGGAGCAATGGGGGTATTATCCATCTCTATCTCAACATTCATCACCCCTTTTGCCTTTTTAGCAAGGATGAAAGGAGCCTGTTCTTTACCGTTGACTTTAAATGACTTTATTTTGTCTCCAAAACCGGAAACGGTGATATTCAATACCGCGTCGCGATACTTGAAATTATCAAGTCGGCGTGTCTCGCCCATCGCCTCAGGCACAAATGGATGGAAAGCAAGACCGTCAGCCTTATAATCTATACCGAAAAGAATCTTATGTGTAAGAGCGATGTTACCGCTTAGACACCACAGCATATTGCTTGAATTCAACTCTGTAGCAATATCTCCGTTATCAAGATTGAAATTCTCTTTATTTGTTGCGAAAAGAGCTGCGGGACGCACTATTGCTCCTATACCTTCCATCACACCCTCTTCATTTCCTGCCTTCGCATTAGCAAGCGTCCACCAAGCGCCGACCCAGGGCCATAACGAATTATTATGGTAAGCGGGCATATCGGGAATCTGGGGATAGAATGTAGCCACACCGTAAGGAGTGGTAGGATTATTCTCCGTTATGGTTTTGGCTCTCTCCTGATTTGCAACATCCCACATGATGGCAAGAGATTCTCCGAGAGTCTCCACGCGCGGATTAGAAATAAGATTGTCACGACCGTAGAGATACATTCCGTAGTATCCCTTATCATTAAGCCATAGATATTCGTTGATAGCTGCTGTAATAGTATCGGCAACCTCCGCAGCTTTCTTCGCCTCAGCTTTATGACCCAATAATTCGGCAGCCTCACTGAGTACTCTCCATGCCTGAGCATGAACCACTGAAGTGGAAAGAGTTTCCGTATTATAAATATCGGCACACTGCATCCAGCGGGGATGGCTCTGTTCGCGCCAATCTATGAATGAGGTCTCGCCTTTCACGAGCCCGGTCTCTGTTCCGTAGAATGATTTCTCATCAGTCTCCAGAGAGCGCTTCATAATGGGATAGATATACTCAAGCCATTTCTTATCGCCTGTAACTTTATACACCTCCCACGCAGCGACACACCATATCTCGCGGTCTGTGGATACGGGCCATGCACCTCCGCTACCGGTATCCTGTATGATACGTCCGAGGGGATCTACCTTCTTCATGAGGGATATACGGGATGCTTCCGGCTGGAGGTATGCCATGGAGAGAAGGATTGAATAGCTGACATCACGAGTCCATACTCCCGCCCACTCTTTACCGGTGCGCAGAGTCGTGTCCGGCTCAACGGCATTGACCATCTCGTCAAGACCCATATTGTATACTGCCTGGAGAAGTCGGTTGGAAGTGGTGAGTTTTGGATAAGAACTGATATCATTTTTCAGTTTCCATACTTTGTCAATTCCCATATAATAACCGGGCTGCGCGGAATAATCCGACACTATTTCATACTCGGAGGGAGCGAATGCCTTGAAAGGACCTTGGAGAATCGTGTCCCCTTTCCATGTGTATGCCGGAGTTTTCACCACGACATCCTTTGCCGTAGCAATTCCGGCAACTGACAGCCCCATCAGACCTGCCAGCATAAATGATTTTAAATGATAAGACATAGGTTAACTATCTTAGTATGTTTCTTAGTATGTTTCTTAGTATGTTTAATGCAAATATACCAAAATTTTTACGATTTACAGTTCAAACAGGGCATAAAAAAAATTGATTGTCATCCCGACAACCAATCTTGCGTTAACCTTAAAATCTAATACCATGAAAAACTCACTGCAAAGTTAATAAAAAATTTTAAAAAACAATGCTATAAAACATAAAAATTTTCAATTTCTTCAATTTTTTTTATTAAACTCATCAAAAGTGTATTCTCCTTTATCTATATACATAGACTACCACCTTTTTTCTTCCTAAAAAATTTTCTAATTTTTCCAGTAACTCAAGAAATCATCCCTATATTTCTCACCTATAGGTAGGGTAACAACAGAATCGTTAACCTTCATGTCAACATTCGTTGAATCAAAAGAACTAATCTTTTCTCTGTTGATGATATAAGACTTATGTATCCTTCCGAATTTTGAGTCGGGAAGTAAGGAAAGAAGACCTTTGATTGTTGATCTTGTTATAATCCTTTCATTCTCCGTGTGTATTCTCACATAATCCTTTATACCTTCAATATATACAATTTCTGAAGGTCGGACAGGTATATTTTTTCTATCGGCGCGAATGACAATAGAATCCTCCTCTTCGAGACTCTCCTTTCCCGTGTGTGCCTGCCCTAAAATATCTAAGGTCTGTTTTCTTTTAACCGCCTTTCCTATCGCCTGTTTGAATCTTTCTGTCGTAAAGGGTTTCAACAGATAATCGACGGCATCAAGTGCGTAGCTATCTACTGCATAATCAGAGAATGCAGTAGTGAATATCACCATTGCGTCCTCCCCTAATTCCGAAGCAAACTCTATCCCCGTTTCCTCCGGTAACTCTATATCTAAAAACACAAGGTCTATTTGTCTCCCTTTCAGCCATTCCCTCGCCTCTGCGGCAGATTCAAATTCCGCCTTAAGGTTCAGAAAAGGATATTGTCCCACATGAAGTGCCAGCCCTCGGCGTGCTATTCTGTCATCTTCTATAATTATACAATCCATCTACTTTCCTTAAAGAGTATTTGGTTATTTCTTCTTTAACAAAAATACTCTCATTTACATCATAATCCAAAACTTATTAAGACAAAAAGCGACCAACAACAACATTATTGCGACAAAATAATAGGTCATTACCTAAAAAAGCGGTAATTTTGCATCGTGAATAATATAGTTTTGGAATTTTTACTCTGGCTCGCATTCTCGATAATGCAGAGTGGCACGATACTTGCTACATTGGAATACTCTTCCGGAGGAGGACCTGTCCAGTCTCTCTTCCTGATGATTCCATTCCTGCTTTTATCCCTCTTTTTTATTCTGCTTACTACCCGTGTGACAATTCCCCGCCTTCTTCTTAAAGGGAAAGCGGGACGTTTTGCTATCTGGGAGTTCGGAATGGCTTACGTAACATGTTGGGTTGAACAACTCATCACTTTTTATATATGGGAGGATTGGAATATTATCCCTAAGGATCACACCCTTGACCTCGCCTCTCTTTCTCTTAATGCTTTATTCAATTCAGTAGTTTTCTTCTTCATGCTTTTGGCATTAGGGGGCTGGCGATTATTTCTCTATTGGAAAAATGATCTCAAGAAGGAAGCCATTCTGACCAAAGAGATCGAGCATTATATCTCAGAGGTCAAAAGAATGATACACCCCTCCCAATTACTTGCCGGGATAAAATCCGTTGCTGATAAAACTGCAACCTACCCGCATGAAGCTGAAAAGGATTTGAGAGATATCACAGATCGTTTACGTTCGGAATTGTATCATCTTCCAACTCCCCCTGCCGATAGAGAAGAAAACGGAAAAGTAGAAATTGAAAATGACCCTGTCAACCGATTTATAACTGAAAAAAAGTATAAATGGATAAGAGTAATGTTCTTTCAGTTATCATTAGTGATGATTGCGTCAAGTGCATTTTTCCATTATCCTGATAGCTTTGAGTTTAGTAAATATCTCTTCGGCGCATTTGTCATGCTCTCTATTTTTGAGATCATTGCCGGCATTGTCATATTTATTTTCTACCGTAATTTCAAGAAGAGGAGAAGAATTAAGGGATTTATCCTTAAATCCGCTATTCTCGCCACACTGTTATTACTCCCCATTCTGATAGGGCGAGTAATCGGGTATATACAGCATCCATATAATGACGTGCTGTTTGTAATCCTGACTTTGATTGCAACTATTGCAACTATTCTGATGCAACTGTTTTATATTGGAGGTATCACCGCATATCTGCTTTATAAAGACTGGATGATTGAGACACGTCGGCTTACTCTTCTCAATGCCTCCTCCAAACGTCTCGAATATGCCTGGCTTAAGAAACAGATTAATCCTCATTTCCTTTTCAACGTGCTTAACAACGCTCATATTCTTGTAGGAGTAGAGCCGCAAGAGGCACGCAGGATGCTCATGGAGCTTCACAGCCTGCTTGAATACCAGTTTGAGGAAACCGAACGAGAATACACCTCTTTGAGCCAGACTATAGAATTTATTAAGTCCTACCTCTCATTGGAGGCGACAAGAAAGGAGAATTTGACATTTAATTTATCTGTTGAGGGGGATACGGATAATATCAAGCTCCCTTCCCTTATATTTATCCCGTTTGTTGAGAATGCAGTGAAATATAGCAGTAAAAGTAATAGATATCCGACTATTGAAATCCTCTTCTCAATCACCGGTGATAATGTAATTTTCAAATGTTCCAACCCTGTGAATCCTGAGAGAAGTGTCAATGACCGTGCAGATAAAGGACTCGGACTCACCAATACACTCCGCAGACTGAGTCTTATATACGGTTCTAATTTTGACTATAATGTAAAGGAGAAGAACAACTACTATCACATTTCGCTTTCTCTACCGAGATATTAGAATCCATCTATGATTTATTTGGATCACTAACTATAATACTTAATAATTCAACCAAAAGTAAATGAAAAGACTGATTTTTATACTTTCTCTTTTTTGCTGCGCTTTATCCCACTCTCTGGCGGCAAACTATGAGGATGATACATTTAAGTATGCCTACAATAAGTCCCAGAAGTTTGCCCGAATTGAAGTAATCAAGAAAAAGACCTTGAAAACACTTGATATCCCTTCGAAAGTCACCATCAATGGCGTCTCTTATCCAATCACTCAAATCGGAGCATATGCTTTCTCTGATATGGAAAAGTTGACATCGGTCACTATCCCTTCATCAGTAACTGAGTTAAGGGAGGGTGCTTTCTGCAATTGTTTTGAGTTGCGTTCCGTTAACATACCCTCTAAAGTCACAGTTATCGGTAACGATTGTTTCTCCATGTGTCTTAAACTTTCCGAGGTTACTCTTCCTAAAAATCTCACTGAGATTGGTGAAGGTGCTTTCACATGGTGTGGAAGTCTGGAAATGATCAACTGGCCATCAACGCTTAAAAAAATTGGCAAATATGCTTTTAACTGTGCAAAGTTACCAAAATATGTAGAACTCCCACAGAACTGTATAGATATTGAAGAAGAGGCATTTCGCGCGACTGATGTTGAATTCTTCAAATTACCTGCTAAAATGAACTCTATTGGTAGAATGGCTTTTGCTGATAATAGCATGCTTTCTGCCATTAGCATGCCGACCTCAGTAAATAGTATTGGTGACTTTGCATTTTTCGGAAATATCGTGATAACCGATATAATTATGCCCGCAAATATCGGGAGAATGGGGGAATCTGTTTTTGAAAGAAATGACAAGCTATCACAGGTGACTTGGTCAAATAGTCTTTCCGTGGTTCCTAAGCGTACTTTCTTCCAATGCGAATCACTTGAATGGATTACACTCCCCTCTCATGTCACTTCAATTGGGGAGAGTGCTTTCGGCGACTGTTTTTCTCTCAAAGAATTTATTTTCCCCGCTTCTTTAAAGACTATAGGCGAAGAAGCCTTTAATGATGCAAATCTGTCGGAGATTAATCTTCCTCAGGGAGTCACCACTATCGGAGCCTACGCCTTCCGTGGTAACTCAAGGATTACTAAGGTTGTAATCCCCTCTTCTGTCACTGAAATAGGACAAGGTGCCTTCACAAATAATCCGCATATTGAGACAGTTGAAGTAAATAGAACCACTCCTCCCATTTTAGGAGCGGAGGGTTTTCACCAGTACACCTATTTTCACGCGCCACTGATTGTTCCTAAAGGCGCTGAATTAGCTTACAAAAAAGCTGCTGAATGGTCAAACTTCCAATTTATCAATCCTGAGTCATCCGGTATTGAAGACTTCTCCTCTTCGGGTACGTCTAACTCTTTAAGATATGATTTGTCCGGAAGGAAAGCCGCTGCAGGGAGTAAATTAGTCATTAACCCCGTTACACGTAAAATTGAAATCAGATAAAAGTTCTGAATATGACACACGAAGAAGAAAGATGCAGAATGAATTCATTCTGCATCTTTCTTCTTATATCTTCATTTCATTGAGCAAATCTTCCAATCAATGGATGACTTATACTACTGCAATGTATACTTCACCATCGGTATATAATCCTCATGCATGGGAGCATCCTTAGCATCGCTCCAGACTCCTGTCTTACCTTCAGCCTTCATAGTCAGCTCAAAGTGTGAAAGACCAATTCCAAGATCAAGAACAGCCGCTTCGGTCTTGGCGATATAGTAGAACCATATAGAGTTGCCCTCTACCAGTGCCCTCCAAGGCTGGGTGTTTTTCGCAGAGGGGGCGAGTCTCATCATCTCTAAAGCTTTGTAGAAGACATTATCCTCAGCAACCTCCTTACCAAATTCAGCTTCCGAGAAGAGATCTTTCATCTTCTTCCTTTTAGAACTGCCGAGTGACACACGGGTAATTGACTCCATAAATCTCCTCTTTTCGGCTGCATAACCAACAGGAGAGATTATTTTCAATGGAGTGGCTTCATCAAATTGCGCCTCCTTGGCAAAGTCAGAGCCCTTAAACGTCAGAGCCATCCAGCAGGTTCCCAATCCTAATTCTGTCGCTTTAAGCACTACCTCCTCCATTGCATATCCTGCCGTAAGAGCGGAGAGCTCATTGTCTGCTATCCCCATCAGAAGATACCATGAGGCTCCTGAGATAGTACCATAAGTGCTTGGACTCTGAGGACCTTTCAAATCGAATTTCTTAAGCTCGATTTTGTAATCACCCTTAAAAGGAGTCTTCACAGAAGCTATCGCTTGCTCTAAAGTCGCTATATCGTTTTGAGGAATGGTCCTGTTTTCATTAAATGTCCTTACAGACACTCGCTTTTCTATAATGTCTTGTATATTCATAGTCGTATACTTGATAATCTGAAATTGCCAAGCCTATTAATTATGGCAATCTCTCTTTTGAGTTCAAAACTCTCTCTGAAATTGAAGAGGCTTCTTACCTCTTCTGACATTACAACATATTAAAGAAAATCAGGTTTAGGTACATCTGAAGTAGGGTCAAAAAAAAATTGATTGTCATCCCGACAACCAATCTTGCGTTAACCTTAAAATCTAATACCATGAAAAACTCATTGCAAAGTTAATAATTATTTTTAAAAACAATGCTATAAAACATAAAAAATTTTCATTTTTTCTTTAATTTTATCAATTTTGGCATATTTCCCACTCTTTTTTTAATTATCACCACTCATTTTTGTTAATGCAAGAAAAAAATTATACCTTTACATATCATATCTAATAATAAGCTTAACTGTAAAATATAAGACATGAAAAAAGCCGTTTTAGCACTCCCGGCTCTCCTCCTTCCTCTTATGCCCTCTCTGGCAAAAGATAGAATGACAGTTAATCCGGATGCTGTCAACACTGAAACCATCATGCACGTATGGAGCTGGAATTTCCCCGAGATAGCACGCAATATGAAAAGTATTGCTGATGCGGGGTTCACCATGATTCAGACCTCACCCGTACAGGCATGTTACGCTCCGGAAGGTAGCGGTAAGAAAATCTTTGACGAGAAAGTGACCGAAGGCAACTGGTATTATTACTATCAGCCTACCGCCTGGACCATCGGAAACAATATCCTCGGAACAAAGGCTCAGATGCAGGAGATGCTCGACTCTGCCGCCAAATATAATCTGAAAGTGATTGTTGATGTCCTCCCTAATCACACAGCTTTTGACACTGACGCAGTCAGCGAGGATTTCTACAAAGCAGTCGGAGGTCGAGAAAAAATGTTCCATACGAATGGTCTCACCCCTATCGTCGACTACAATGACCGTCGTGAGTGTACCCTCATGGGCTGTGGTGGTCTTCCTGATGTAAACACCGAGAATCCCGATTTCCAGAAATACTATATGGAATTCGTAAATGAACTTCTGCATATGGGTGTTCGCGGTTTCCGTTATGACACTGCAAAACATATCGGCGTTCATTCCGACCCCGTAGATGCAGCTGCAGGCGTAAAGGAGAATGATTTTTGGGATGTAGCTACAGGTCGCAAGAGCGTTAAAGGCGTAAAGCTCGCACTCCCCTATGATGATCTCTTTGTATATGGAGAGGTGCTTCAGGATAAAAATGTGCCGGAGAAGGAGTATGCCGATTACATGGGACAGACAGCTTCCGGTTATGGCTATGTCCTTCGTGAGGCTCTTGAGAAAGGGACAGCTAACGGCTTTGACCTTCAGAACTGGCGCCATGATGCCGCTCCGGAGTTTCTTGTAAGCTGGGTGGAAAGTCATGACACATATTGCAATCATCACGAATCCGCTCACCTGACAGATGACCAGATCCGTACAGGATGGGTTTGGATTACTGCCCGTCAGAATTCCACTCCCCTCTTCTTCTCCCGTCCTGCCGGAAGCACACGCGATAACTATTATGGTAATAACGTACTTGGCGCGAAAGGTAACGATGAGTATATGCACCCCGAAGTTGTGGCTGTAAATAAATTCCGAAAAGCGATGGATGGTCAGAAGGAGGATCTTCAGTTCTCAAATGATGGTGCTGTGCTTCTTGTAAACCGTGGCAATAAAGGGGCGGCTATTGTAAATATCGGCAACTTTGCCAATTTCGTTAAGCTTCCCACAGGTCTCCCGGACGGGACATATAAGGATGTAGTTTACAAAAAGGAATTTAAGGTGAAGAAAGGTGTTCTCTTTGGCATCGCAGCCCCCCACCGTACATATATCCTTCAAAAATAATTGTAACCTTTCCTATAGATAATTGAGTATTCTATAGCCCCGGAACACCTAAAAACTTTTAGGGTCGGGAAATTGTTCTAAAGACAGTAGACAAGCTTTTGTTTACTGTCTTTTTTGTGTCCAGGATCATTCCGCAATATTTTTGGCACGCTATTTGCAAGTATAATACACGGTAGGATTTACCTTACCGTAACAGATAGAAATTATAAATAACAAATAAAACTTAAAATCGAAATGAATATCAGACCGTTATCAGACCGTGTGCTCATTGAGCCTACTGCTGCGGAAGAAGTGACTATGGCAGGTATCATCATCCCTGACTCTGCAAAGGAGAAACCCCTTAAGGGCAAAGTTGTCGCTGTCGGCAACGGTTCAAAGGATGAGGAGATGATCCTTAAAGAAGGAGATGTGGTTCTCTATGGCAAATATGCCGGAACTGAGATTGAATTTGAGGGCGTGAAATACCTCATGATGCGCCAGAGCGATGTTCTCGCTATCGTTGGCTGATCTCCCTCCCATTACTTCATTTTTATAAAATCTAAAACTCAAGGAGATTATTCTCCATATTGATATGGCAAAAGAGATAAAATTCAATATTCAGGCTCGTGAAGAGCTTAAGAAAGGCGTTGACGCCTTGGCAAATGCCGTAAAGGTCACTCTCGGTCCCAAGGGACGCAATGTAATTATCGAGAAGAAATTCGGCGCACCTCATATTACAAAGGATGGAGTATCTGTGGCTCGCGAAGTTGAGCTTGAGGATGCTTTCCAGAATATGGGCGCACAGCTTGTGAAAGAGGTTGCTTCAAAGACAGGTGACCAGGCAGGTGACGGTACCACTACCGCAACTGTTCTCGCACAGGCTATCGTAAACGTCGGTCTTAAAAACGTTACAGCCGGCGCTAATCCTATGGACCTGAAGCGTGGTATCGACAAGGCTGTTTCTAAAGTTGTCGAGGGCATCAAGGCTCAGGCTCAGGAAGTCGGCGATGATATCAGCAAGATTGAAAATATCGCACGCATCTCTGCCAATAATGATGAGGTGATCGGTCATCTTATTGCAGAGGCAATGGAGAAAGTTAAGAAAGAGGGTGTTATTACAGTCGAGGAAGCTAAGGGTACTGAGACTACTGTAGAGGTTGTTGAAGGTATGCAGTTTGATCGTGGCTACATCTCCCCCTATTTCGTGACAAACAGCGAGAAAATGGAGTGCGAGATGGATTCTCCTTATATCCTTCTCTACGATAAGAAGATTTCTAATCTCAAGGACATGCTTCCTATTCTGGAGGCAGTGGCACAGAGCGGTCGTCCTCTCCTTATCATAGCGGAGGATGTTGATAACGAGGCTCTCGCCACATTGGTAGTCAACCGTCTCCGTGGATCTCTTAAGATCTGCGCGGTAAAGGCGCCCGGTTTCGGCGACCGTCGTAAAGAGATGCTTGAGGATATCGCTATCCTTACCGGTGGCGTAGTAGTGAGCGAAATCAAAGGTATGCAACTTGCTCAGGCTACAATCAACGATCTCGGCACTGCTGAGAAAGTTACTGTCAATAAGGACAACACTATAATCGTGAATGGCGCCGGCTCAAAGGATGCTATCGCAGCCCGTGTAGCTCAGATTAAGGCTCAGATCGAAACAACAACTTCAAATTACGATAAGGAGAAACTCCACGAGCGTCTCGCAAAACTCGCAGGCGGTGTAGCTGTGCTCTATATCGGTGCTCCATCAGAAGTGGAGATGAAGGAGAAGAAAGATCGTGTGGATGATGCTCTTTCAGCTACCCGCGCGGCTATCGCAGAAGGTATCGTTCCCGGTGGAGGTGTGGCATACATCCGTTGTCTCCCCGCTCTTGACGAACTTAAAGGTGACAACGACGATGAGAACACCGGTATCGCCATCATCCGCCGTGCTATTGAGGAGCCTATGCGTCAGATTATGGACAACGCAGGCGTAGAGGGTGCGGTAATCCTTCAGAAAGTTAAGGAAGGCACAGGCGACTTCGGTTATAATGCCCGTACTGATTCTTTCGAGAATTTCTTCGCTACCGGCGTGGTTGATCCTGCAAAGGTTACTCGCGTTGCTCTCGAAAATGCAGCAAGCATCGCAGGTATGTTCCTTACCACAGAGTGTGTGATTGCTGATAAGAAGGAAGACACTCCGGCTCCTATGGCAGCTCCCGGAATGGGCGGCATGGGCGGCATGATGTAATATAAAAATTCTGGAATGATGACTTTTCATTCCACTTGATAGAGTAAAAGAGCGCGGATGGGTTTCTCATCTGCGCTTTTTTATGTAATTTTGCGATATGGTTTCTATTAATAACTTAGGGGTTGAATTTTCAGCTCGCCCTCTATTTGACGATATAAGTTTTGTCATAAACAAGAATGATAAGATTGCCTTAGTCGGTAAGAATGGTGCCGGCAAATCCACCATGCTCAAGATTCTGGCAGGATTGCAGGAGCCTACTTCGGGTAATATCTCCAAACCAAATGAGATAACGATCGGATACCTTCCCCAGCAAATGCAACTGGCAGACGACACTACTCTCATTGAAGAGACTAAGAAAGCTTTCTCCTCGCTTGATTCTTTGCGAGGAGAAGTGGATAAACTCTCACAGGAATTGGCAGAGAGAGATGATTATGAATCAGAGGAATACTCCAGACTCATTGAAAAAATAGAATATCTTAATGAGCGTATACGTATTGAGGGAGGAGAGAATTTTGAAGGAGAGATTGAGAAAACCCTTCAGGGTCTTGGCTTCTCACGCGCGGATTTTAACCGTTCCACATCGGAATTCTCCGGAGGATGGCGTATGCGTATAGAGCTGGCAAAGATACTCCTTAAAAATCCGGCTGTCCTTCTCCTTGACGAGCCGACAAATCACCTTGACATAGAATCCATACAATGGCTCGAGAATTTCATGCAGACCAAAGCAAAGGCTGTTGTTCTTGTAAGCCATGACCGTACATTTCTTGATAACGTGACCTCGCGCACGATTGAGATATCCTGCGGGAAGGCTTATGACTATAAGGTGAACTACTCCAAATTTGTTGACCTTAGAGTGGAAAGAGTAGAGCAACAGAAACGAGCTTATGAAAACCAACAGAAACAGATTGCCGAACTTCAGGATTTCATTGAGCGTTTCCGCTACAAGCCGACAAAGTCCAATCAAGTACAGAGCCGTATAAAGCAACTTGAAAAAATAATTCCTATCGAAGTTGATGAGGTGGATAACTCCCGGCTGCGCCTCAAATTTCCACCGGCTGAAAGATCGGGAGATTATCCCGTGATTGTGGAGAACTTAGGGAAGAGTTATGGAGAGCATACTGTTTTCTCAGGTGTTGACCTTACTATAAAGCGAGGAGAGAAAGTTGCTTTTGTCGGAAAGAACGGTGAGGGTAAGTCAACCCTTGTAAAATGTATAATGAATCAGATCCCTTATGATGGCAATCTGAAAATCGGTCATAACGTAAAGATTGGATATTTTGCTCAGAATCAGGCACAACTTCTTGATGGTGAAATCTCCGTTTTTGACACAATCGATAACGTGGCAACCGGTGATATCCGCACTCGTATAAATGATATTCTCGGTGCGTTCATGTTTGGAGGCGAAGCTTCCCAAAAAAAGGTGAAAGTGCTATCCGGCGGAGAGAAAACGAGATTGGCTATGATCCGTCTTCTTCTTGAGCCGGTCAATTTTCTTATCCTTGACGAGCCGACCAATCACTTGGACATGCGCACCAAAGATATCCTGAAAGCTGCCCTCAAGGAGTTTGACGGAACAGTAGTAGTAGTCAGTCACGATCGTTATTTCCTTGATGGTCTTGTTGACAAGGTATATGAGTTCGGCGGAGGAAAGGTGCGTGAGAATCTTGGAGGTATCTTTGATTTTCTTCAGAAGAAAAAGATGCAGAATCTTCAGGAGCTTGAGAAACTTTCCTCATCTCCAACAGCTAATAATACTCAAACCGCAAATGTTGAAGAGGAATCCGAAAACACCGGAAAACTGAACTATGCCGAACAGAAGGAAAGACAGCGCCAACGGAGCAGGGCGGAGAAAAATGTAAAGAAATGGGAGGAGGAAATCGGCAATTTGGAGAAGTCTCAGAAGGAAATTGAGGGAAAAATCGCTTCCGGCGATGCTTCTCCCGAGACGCTCTCGCAATATGAGAATATCCAGACCTCTCTCGAGGAAGCTATGAGCCAATGGGAAATGGCACAAATAGAGTTGGAGGAACTGAATTAATTTTGAAGAAAGCTATGAAAGAAAAAAAATATGGGATTGAGCTTACCAATCTTGACACAAATATAGATCCTAAAGAGGACTTCTATCTATATGCATGCGGAGGGTGGAAGAAAAA
Source organism: Bacteroidales bacterium (assembly GCA_014800895.1). Classification (GTDB taxonomy): domain Bacteria; phylum Bacteroidota; class Bacteroidia; order Bacteroidales; family Muribaculaceae; genus Lepagella. Next base: position 78,654 of record JAAVFG010000022.1, on the reverse strand, counting down.
TCATCCTTTGGAGGGTGAATATGCACGTTTCGGCACATTTGATCTCCTTCGGGAAAACGCAAGAAAACAGCTAAAGGAATTAATCACTACATTAAGTGAAAATCCGGATGCGAAAATTCATGGTACTATTGCGCAGAAAGTATCTGATCTCTATAACATGGGATTGGATAGAAAACGCATCAACGAGATCGGGATTGCTCCTATTCTTCCTCTTATTGAAAGAATTGAGAAGGCTGAGCAGAAAGACTTTACCGACCTTGTGGCATGGATGCATTTAGGCATAGGATCACCTTTCTTTGGTACGGGTGTCGGTTCTGATCCCAAAGACTCGGATAAAAATATCATGCATGTAGGCGAGGTTGGACTCGGGCTTGGCGACCGCGATTATTATATCGAGAAAAATGAGCGCAACGAGGAGGTGATGAAAGCGTATGAGAAATATATCAGACGCATCCTTCAACTCGCCGGATATGATGAGGAGGCTCGACAAAGAATATGGAATACCTTAATCAGAGTTGAGACACTCTTTGCCGAGCATAAGATGACACGCGAAGAGCGTAGAAACCCTCTCGCCCGTTATAATCTCATGACTATGGAGCAACTCCGTAATGCTTACCCTAACGTTAATTGGGATCGTTATTTCAATGGCATTGGTATAGAAAATTTGGAGAAAGTTAATATCGTGTCTCCAAAATTCTTTGAATTTCTAAATGATTTTCTTCCCACCCTCACTGAAAGAGAATGGAAAGACCTCATGATCCTTGATGTAATTGACGGAGCGGGAGATTCTATTGGTGATGCGTTTTATGATGCCTCTTTCGAATTTTCCAAAGTTATGTCGGGAGTTGAGGAGGAGACTCCTCTCTGGAAACGTGCTATGGGGGTTGCCAACTCAATGTTCGGGGAAGCTGTAGGAAAGCTCTATGTGGAAAAGTATTTTCCGGAAGAGAATAAGAAATATATGCTTCGCCTTGTCAATAATTTAAAAACCGCGTTAGGCAAACATATTAAGGAACTGACGTGGATGTCTGAAGAAACTAAAGAGAAAGCGCTTGATAAACTTTCCACCTTCTCTGTAAAGATCGGATACCCTGATAAATGGAAAGACTATTCGGAGATTGACATTGATCCCAACCTCAGCTATAATGAAAATCTTCTTCGTGCATCCGAATGGTATGCGAAAGATAATTATTCAAAACTCCTCAAACCGGTAGATAAGGAGGAATGGCACATGTATCCCCAGACGGTTAATGCCTATTATAATCCGACTACAAATGAGATATGTTTCCCGGCAGGTATCCTTCAGTCCCCCTATTTTGATGCTAAGGCTGATGATGCACTAAATTATGGGGCCATCGGTGTCGTGATCGGCCATGAGATGACTCATGGGTTTGACGACTCAGGTCGTCAATATGACAAGCATGGCAATCTTAATGAATGGTGGAAGAAAGAGGATGCTGAGAAATTCAATGCTCTCGCCGACAAATTGGTTGAGCAATTCAATCAGGTTGAGGTGGCTCCGGGGGTATATGCCAACGGACGCTTCACTTTGGGCGAGAATATTGCTGATCAGGGTGGGCTCCGTGTGGCTCTGAGTGCTTATCTTGATTCAAGAGATAAGGAGGAAATGATAGATATAGATGGACTCTCCCCTATCCAACGCTTTTATCTCGCTTATGCAAATGTCTGGGCTGATAATATCAGAGAGGCGGAGATTTTAGACCGTACAAAATCCGATCCTCATTCTTTGGGTAGGAATCGGGTCAATGTAACTCTCCGTAACCTTGCTCCTTTCTTTGAAGCTTTCAACATCAAAGAGGGAGATAAGATGTATCGCCCTGAGGAAGAGAGAGTAATCCTTTGGTAATAATTATCTTATGGATAAGCAGAATATTTAATTATGAGAAACTTCGGACTAATCGGATTTCCTCTCGGTCATTCCTTCTCCAAGAGATACTTCACCGATAAATTCAAATCCCAAAATATAGACGCTCATTATGAGCTCTATCCCTTGGCGGAAATATCTCTCCTATCTGAACTTTTAGATAAGGTGGAGAATCTGTGTGGACTTAATGTCACTATTCCTTACAAACAGGATGTCTTCTCTTTCCTGAATGACATAGATGAGAGCGCAAAAGAGATTGGAGCTGTCAATACAATTAAAATTTCCAACATAGGCGGTGTAAAAAACCTTAAAGGCTTCAATACCGACTACATTGGATTTACGGAAACCTTACTCCCCTTGTTGAGACCCGATATTAAGAAAGGATTGGTGTTGGGTACAGGGGGAGCTTCTAAAGCAGTGGTGTATGCCTTGAAGTCTTTAGGCATTACCCCTACTTTGGTTTCCCGCATCTCCGGCAAAGGGATTCTATCATATAGCGAGCTTACTCCGGAGATAATGGAGGATAATCTTCTGATAGTAAATACCACGCCTCTCGGGATGTATCCCAATGTGGAGACTGCACCGGAGATACCCTATTCACTGTTAGGACCCAATCATATCTGTTATGACCTGGTATATAATCCTGAGCTCACAACATTTATGAGAAAAAGTATGGAGCAAGGAGCTACGGTGAAGAATGGTCTTGACATGCTTTATGGGCAGGCGGAAGCTGCATGGGAAATATGGAATAGCTAATCACATTATTTTAGAGAGTCAGGACTATGCGTGCCCCAATGCTTATACCCTTCATAGCTATAGCCATTGGTGTGCTGACTGCACTTGATGGATTTGGAGTCTGGCTTGGACTCGCCTCGGTTATTGCCGGGGTGAGTCTTTATTTATATATACTCGCGGCGCGAAATCAATTAACCCGCTTCTTCCGCTTATCTCCCCTACATTATGTATGGATAGCATTTTGCTTCTGCGGGATTGGAAATATTGCAGGTAATATCTCCTCTTATAACTCACCCTCCCCGGACTTATTGAATCATATTGCTGCGATAGAAGGGACGGTTGAAAATATAGAGGAAAAAGCAATCGGAGATATCGTGTCACTGGAATGTCATCGACTTTATTGGGAAAATGGGAATCCGGATTCCAAGAACAGATTTAAGGTAAGGATGACTGTTCCGGCATTTACGCATAATATTGGAGACCGTATACTCTTTCCTGCTGATAAATTAAGGGAGATAAAAACTTCAGAAAAACTTGATAACACTTCCTATGTGAAAGCAATGAAAGAAAGAGGTTTTTATTATTCCATAAAAATCTCTGACAATCAGATCACAAAGGTCGGCCACTCCCTCAGTCTCGATTATTACAGCTATGATTTACGCAATAAATTCGTTGCATTCATAGAGAAACAGCCTTTACAGAGCAATACCCGTAATTTTCTTATATCCGTTCTATCAGGAGATAAAACTTATCTTGACGATGAAACCCGAACGCTATTTGCAAATGCCGGAGTGGCTCATATTCTGGCGTTAAGCGGTTTTCATATCGGAATTATTGGATCGATCCTTCTTCTCATTCTATTTCCTCTAAATTTTGCAGGTAAATACAAATTGCGTTACTTCCTGACTGCACTTCTTCTATGGATTTACACTTTTCTTACGGGCTTCTCCCCTTCATTAGTCAGGGCATGCACAATGATTTCCGTCTTTATTCTCGCAATGATATTGGAAAGAAAAAACACCGCTCTTAATTCTCTATGTTTAGCCGGGTTTCTCATCTTGCTGTTCTCTCCATATTCTCTTCTTGATGTCGGATTTCAGTTAAGCTTTGTCTGCGTAGGCGCACTTATCCTCTTCTCCAGCCATCTTAATCCTATTGATTACCGTTTTCATCCTAAACTTCATAATCTTGCTGCTCTGATTTTAGCATCTATAATATCTACTACGGCATCATGGATTATTGTGGCATATCATTTTCATACTTTCCCAATCAATTTCCTTCCGGCTAACCTTCTAATTCTCCCCCTGATGCCAATTTATATCCTCATAGCTTTATTATATCTTTGCCTCAGACTCTTTGATATTGATCTCTATTACATTGAAATATTTCTCAATAAATTATATGATTATGCCCTCTCCTTTATGAAAGATTTAGGGGAAGGCACAGTCCTTGAGGTATCACCTCCGGGATGGACAGTCGTATTATGGATGGCAATGCTCGCGGTAATGGCATATTTCCTTAATCGGAAACATTATAAACCCTTTACTTAAAATGTTATAGTCAAGACCCAACACACAAAGAATGGGCTGCCAATTCCAATACAATCTTATACTCTTCAGAGATCGACGGCACAACACTTTTTTTCATCCGATAAAATCTAACTACATGCTGAATCTCCTTCGGGTACAGTTTTAATTGAAATATATCCTTGTCATCCCGTCCTCTATTTTTAGAATTATCCAGGTATCTAAATAGCAAATTCCCGGTTTTTCAAATGTAAAAGGAATTATTTTAAACTCCTTTATCATTTTTCCGCTTAACTTTGTACGGAGTTCGTAAGAGTTTGCTATTTCTTTCAATTCCTGGAAATAAATAATAGAAAGGGGAAAGATTACTTCCTTCCCCTCATTATTAACTATTATCTTTCTACTTAATATACCTTCCATAATAAATACCAGCAAAAAAGATATACAGATACCTACATCCCCGCTCTTAATTAAATTGGTTCACCCTTGCTGTTAAGTATGCGCATCTTCTCCGGTTTTCTTCCTTTATTCTTAGATGGCAAAGAGCCATCAGTTGAGCCGGTTGACACTTTCTGTATTTCCTCTTTTTTCTCCATCGTGTCCCTCTTTTGCTCTTCTTGGGTCGCAGTTTTCTTTCTGATTGGTCCCCTATATTTACGAGTAGAATGAATCTGATAATATATAGTGCTGTCAAACGGTAGAGATGACAAAGAAAGAGAATCGATATTCACCCACCCATTATTATTATTCAGATGGATGTTTCCGAAAATCTCTTTTACAATCTCAGCGGAATCACATTGAAGCTGCATCTCATTTTCTTTCCCGGTCAATATTCTGGAAATGTAACCGTAGCCTCCTGACTTATATCTCACACCTAAAAGAGCTGTTCCGTCAGAAGAGGGAGTCACGTGGAATTTCCATGTCAGCTTTGATCCCTTCTCGATATCCTCCGCAGGTATATTAAACGAGAAATTATCAGCAGATGAAAGGGAGGAAATTCCAAGATGACGGCTGTAAGGCCATAGGTCATTTGATAGAGCCTCCATATTATTGCCGGAAACATCCGCTTCCCTCTTTGCCAGATTCTTATCAACTTTTGCATATAAATCTTCATAAAGATCTATATGCCTGCCATACCACGCAAGAGTTGAATCGAATTCCTCCCTGTTCATTTTGTTCTTATCAAGCACATACTGAAGAATCCGCTCCCTGTTCTCCGGATTATTGTGCTGATACCCTTTGCTCTGCAGATATGCTTGCGCTATCTCCATGTCAGTCATGACCTCAACCATTTTTGAATCGGACACAACCTTCTCAGGGCGCTTGGAACATGCGCCTGACAAAACTACTCCCGCAAGGAGCAGATAAGCTATCTGCATCTTTTTCAAGTTCATTTCTTATCAGTATCCTCTGCTGTCCCGGATTTTCCCAGTATTGACAACGCCAACGAGGAATCTTTAGAATAAAAGAAAATCAATAACGCTACACCCACACAAATCGCAGAGTCCGCCAAATTAAATATGTAAGCAAAGAACTCAAAATATTCTCCTCCTACAAACGGCAGCCAATCGGGCCAGTAAAAATCAAAGAGCGGAAAATAGAGCATATCGACCACTCTTCCCTCAAACCATGTAGAATATCCTCCGTCTGCCGGAAAGATTTGAGCAACTTCAGGGGGCATTGGATTATTAAAGATTACGCCGTAAAAGACACAGTCAAATATATTTCCCGCCGCTCCGGCTGTAATAAGTGCTACCGCAATAATAAAGCCTTTACGCAGATTTCCTGCATCTTTAAGCCGGCAAATTATCCAGATGAAAATACCGACTGCCAATATCCTGCCGAACGTTAGGAAAAGCTTATTCCATAACTCCATGCCAAACGCCATGCCATTATTCTCGATAAACTTCAGTTCGAACCATGAAGTGATTGGATAAGATTCTCCCAGGTAAAAGGAAGTTTTTACCCATATTTTCAATGCCTGATCCGCTATTATGACCAAGACAATGATAATAAGGGCAAGCCACCCGGCACTTATACCGGATGGCTTACCTATTTTTGTTTCCTCTGTTTCTGTCATATAGAAAGAATATGATAGATCATTATTTCCTTGTCACTTTGGCAAGAATCTTCTCTCCATCAATGTCAAGCTCTGCTACTCCCTCACCCGGCTGGAGATCAGCAAGGAGGACCTCATCTGCAAGCACCTGAGCCCCGATATAATCACCGAAAGCCTGCAATGCTTCCTTCACACTGTCGTTAGGTGAGAGCTCAACCTTCACTTTGTCAGTTATCTCAAAATCGGAAGACTTACGGATATTCTGTATACGGTTGATAAGCTCACGCGCCATACCCTCATTCTTGAGCTCGGGCGTAACGGTAACATCTAGTGCCACTGTTGTATTTCCCTCGTTAGCAACAAGCCATCCGGGTATATCCTCAGGGATTACCTCGACATCATCCAAAGTCACAACGGGCGCTCCCGGAAGTGATTCAAATACGAACTGACCTGCTTTCTCAAGCTCGCTTATCTCCTTCTGTGTCATTCCGGTGATAGCCTTACCGAGATCCTTCATGATCTTCCCATATTTTGGACCAAGCTTCTTGAAGTCTGCCTTTACTCTCTTCACGAGTCCGCTCTCCTCATTATCCACAAGCTTCAATTCCTTCACATTGACCTCGTCAAGAATGATATTGCGAACTTTCTCTATTGCTTCCTTCTGAGCATTATCCATTACTGGTATCAACAGAGTCTGAAGTGGCTGTCTTACCTTCAGATTTACCTTTCGACGAAGAGCGAGAACATTGGAAGTAACAACCTGTGCCAAAGCCATTCGCTCCTCCAGACTCTTATCAATGAGAGCAGGATCGCTTACAGGGAAATCAGCCAAATGCACAGACGCATAGCCATTTTCCTCCAATGAGGGAGCAACGAGATCAGAATAGAGACGATCGGAGTAGAATGGTGCGAATGGAGCTAAGAGCAAAGCAACAGTCTTAAGACAAGTGTAGAGCGTCTGATATGCAGAAAGCTTGTCATCATTCATCTCTCCAGCCCAGAAACGACGACGGTTCAGACGTACATACCAGTTACTGAGATTGTCATTCACAAACTCATCTATAGCTCTCGCCGCCTTAGTCGGCTCATAGTCATCAAGGTCTGCTGTCACCTCCGCTACCAAAGTATTAAGGAGTGAAAGAATCCATCTGTCTATCTCAGGACGCTTATTGTTAGGCAACTCCGGCTCGCTACCGGTGAAGCCATCCACATTGGCATAGAGCGCGAAGAATTTATAGGTATTATAAAGCGTGGAGAAAAGCTTTCTTGACACCTCGGCTACCCCCTCCTCATCATATTTCAGATTGTCCCAGGGGGAAGAGTTGGAGATCATATACCAACGTACGGGGTCGCTGCCAAACTTCTCGATGTTATTGAATGGATCGATAGCATTTCCCAGTCGCTTTGACATTTTGTTGCCATTCTTATCAAGCACAAGACCATTTGAAATAACAGCCTTATATGCAACCGAATCAAATATCATCCCGGCGATAGCATGAAGAGTGAAGAACCATCCACGAGTCTGGTCAACGCCCTCCGCAATGAAATCGGCAGGGTAAACCTCCCTGTTATCAAGGAGTTCTTTATTCTCAAACGGATAGTGTATCTGCGCGTAAGGCATAGAGCCTGAATCAAACCATACATCTATAAGGTCTGTCTCGCGTTTCATCGGTTTTCCGCTCTCCGATACCAAAACGATATCGTCAACGTAAGGGCGGTGCAAATCAGCGTGCTCATAGTTCTCCTTTGTGAAATCATTAGGCACAAATCCCTTATCCTTTAAAGGATTAGATTTCATCACACCGGCTTTTACAGCCTCCTCTATCTTATCATACAGCTCGGCGTATGATCCGATGCATATTTCCTCCTTACCGTCATCGGTACGCCATATAGGAAGAGGAGTTCCCCAATAACGGCTGCGTGAAAGATTCCAGTCCTGAACGTTCTCAAGCCATTTGCCAAATCTGCCCGTACCGGTTGTTGCCGGTTTCCACTTGATTGTATCATTAAGAGCAATGAGTTTCTCACGTGCCTCTGGAGTTCTGATAAACCAGCTGTCCAAAGGATAATAAAGCACAGGTTTATCAGTACGCCAGCAATGGGGGTAGTTGTGAACGTGCTTCTCCATTTTGAATGCGCGTCCATCCTGCTTCATCGCCATACAGAGTCGGACATTCAGATCCTCCGCCTTATTTGCCGCCTCCTCGTCATACTTCCCATCGGGAGTAAACTGGGGATCGTATGCGTTCTTTACAAACTCACCCTGATATTTGGAATAAAGCTCTACATTTACACAATCCTTTACAAATTCTTCTGCCAATTCATCAAGCAGATAGAATTTTCCGGTAAGATCCACCATCGGACGTGTCTCTCCCCTCTTGTTGATCATAAAGAGAGAAGGGATATCAGCGGCTTTCGCCACTTTTGCATCATCCGCACCAAAAGTAGGAGCGATATGAACGATTCCTGTACCGTCATCGGTTGTAACATAATCTCCGGGGATTACTCGGAACGCCTCTGACTCAAGCTCTACAAAGCGATCGGAGCCTACATTGAAAATCTTATCCGGGTGGGCTTCCGCATATTTCTTAGCATAGTCGGGAGCAAAATCGGTAAGCTTCTCAACCGGCTTCACCCAAGGCATCAGTTGATTATACTTCATACCTACAAGCTCGGAACCTTTCCATTTTCCTACCACACGGTAAGGAATCACCTTATCGCCATGCTTGTAATCCTCCATGCTTGCTTCAGCCCCCTCTTTCTTGAAATAAGAGGAAACAAGTGTCTCAGCCATCACGATTGTGATCTTCTCACCGGTATAAGGATTAAAGGTGCGAAGAGCTACATAATCAAATGAGGGTCCAACACAGAGTGCAGTATTGGAGGGAAGTGTCCAGGGAGTTGTGGTCCATGCCATGAAGCAGGGTGTTCCCCATCCTGTCATCTCCTCTTTCGGTTCTTTGATAGTAAAAAGAGCAGTTGCAGTAAGGTCTTTTACATCTCGGTAACATCCAGGCTGATTAAGCTCATGCGAGCTAAGACCAGTGCCGGCTGCCGGAGAATAGGGCTGGATAGTATATCCTTTATATAGATACCCCTTCTTGTATAATTGGCTTAAAAGCCACCATACAGATTCGATATATTTGCTTTCGTATGTGATATAAGGATTCTCAAGGTCGACCCAATAACCCATCTTATGGGTAAGGTCTGTCCATTCCTTTGTATACTTCATCACCTCACGACGGCAAGCGGCGTTATACTCATCTACTGATATCTTCTTTCCGATATCCTCCTTGGTAATGCCAAGACTTTTCTCAACCCCGAGTTCTACGGGAAGTCCATGGGTATCCCATCCTGCCTTACGCTTAACATGAAATCCCTTCATGGTCTTATATCGGCAGAAGATATCCTTAATGGTACGCGCCATCACATGGTGAATACCGGGCATACCGTTTGCACTCGGCGGACCCTCGAAGAATACGAATGTAGGACATCCCTCTCTCTCCTGCATACTGCGTTCGAAGAGTGAGTTGGCGTCCCAGAGAGATAACATCTCCTTGTTAACGTCTGAAAGATTTAACTGTTTGCTATATTCCTTGAAATTCTTCATATCTGAATGGATGAAGTATTTTTTAATTCTCTTTATTTTATTAGAAGTATGCTGAGCCTGACGATCAAAACTTACCGCCTTTAGCTCCTTTAGCACCTTTCACGCCTCCTCCGAGCGCGAAGATATTCTGGTCATAAGTGAATGTCTTCCGGTCTGAATCTCTCTTGCGTTTGAGTGCAAGATTTACAAGACGATCCATCAGCTGCTCGAAACTTATTCCGGTTGCTTCCCAGAGATAGAATGAGAGAGAACCCGGGATTGTATTGATTTCGTTTACATATACCGAATTGTCTTTTTCATCCACCATTACATCTATTCGGCTTACGCCATGACACGACAAAACGCGGAAAGTCTCGCCTGCCATGTCCTGGATCTTCTTACTCATTTCGGGTGTAAGGTCTGCCGGTATTCTCTTGTCACTTGCCTGCATTCCGGCTGTTCCCTTGCTTCCTCCCATATACTTATCCTCATACGAGAGGAAATCCCCGGTCTTAATAGGCTCCTCACAAACTGAAGATATATGATCGTCAGCTTCTCCGAGCACGGAGCAGTTAATCTCTTTCAGTTTCTCAATCATATGCTCTACTATGATACGCTGAGAGAATTTTTCCGCCTCATTTACTTTCTCAATCAATTCCTCCCGGTTGGCTGCCTTACCGATTCCGACACTCGAGCCGAGATTAGCGGGCTTTACAATCACCGGATAAGAGAGCTTATCCTCCACCTTACTGATGATACGGTCCTTATCTGCAATCCATTCACGATCGGTAAACCATACATAGTCCACAATCGGAATACCACACTCACGGAGGATCATCTTCATTGTGATCTTATCCATACCATTCGCGCTTGAGAGTGTATTACATCCTGCGAACGGTATACCGATGGTCTCAAGGACACCCTCAAAAATACCATCTTCTCCATTAGTGCCATGAAGCACCGGGATAACTGCGTGCAGCTCCGCCACAACAGGATTCTTCTTAAAGAATCCACCGGCGTTAACCTTATACAGATTATAATCTCCATATTCAGGACGCATATAGACCTCCTCCGCCTCGGAGATGAGTTTATTCATGTCGCGATAATTCTTTATATTAAGAAGATTATCGCCGGTGTACCACCGACCCTGCTTGGATATATATATCGGAATGATATTGTATTTATCTTTATTGAATGCGTTGATCGCCTGAAGGGCTGAGATTACAGAGATCTCATGTTCTACTGATCGACCACCGAAAAAAACCGCTACGTTAGTCTTCATTTTTTATTCTTTGGTTGAGTATCTGCAAAATTACAAATAACTGCAAAAATACGCAAATATTATTCATTATAAGAAGATAAGAATTGTCCGTAAAGAAAAAGAATTTACCGCTAAGTAAGTGTTCAAAATTAATTTAATGGATGGAGACTTATTTTGAATACTTACTTATTATAAAAATCCGCTTCCTGCATCACGCAGGAAGCGGTGTATGAAGAATGAAATTATGATTGATTTTCAGATTAATTCAGACTCTATGGAGTTGATCAATTCATAGAGCTCCTTGCTATAGCTCAAACGATCTTTAATTGAATTAATTCCGTGCAACACGGTCGCATGTTTACGGTTCAACTTATGACCTATCGCCGGAGATGAGAGAGAGGTGTGTTTATGTGTAAGATACATTATCACCTGACGCGCGTCAGCAATGTCCCTGAGTCTTGACCTGGAGAATATAGCATCAGCATTCAGATTAAAATGCTCGGCAGTGGTCTCTACTATCATATCAAAGTTTATAACCTTACGCTCCGGCTGCTTTACAACATCTACCATTGCCTCTCTGGCAAGATCAACAGTGATAGGAAGATTCTTCACAATGGAACGGGTAAGCATTCTCATAACAATCTGCTCCATCTCTCTTACAGAGCCGTTCACAGTCGAGGCAATAACATCCGTTACCTCCTCAGACATCTCAAGTCCATTCTTACGGGCCTTGAATTGAAGTATCTTCTTTCTTAGCTCATAGTCGGGATTCGGGAGACGTTCTGTCACGCCCCATTTGAAACGGTCAATCAAACGGTCAGCAATACCGTCAAGCTCCATCGGCGGACGGTCACAAGTAAAGATAAGGTTCTTGCGATTCTGCTGCAAATGATTGAAGATAGGGAATAATGCTTCTGCAGTTCCTGATTTATGTGCAAGCTCCTGAAGGTCATCAAAAAGAAGCACATCCATCTGCTGAAACCAGTTGATAAATGCCGGTATCTCCTTTTTAATCGTTGCATTTGCATAAAGAGTCTGAAACTGCTTGATAGGCACGTATAGAACTTTCGCCTTCGGATTACGCTCTTTTATACGGACGCCGATAGCCTGAGCCAAATGAGTTTTCCCTACACCTACATTTCCATAAAGGAAGAAAGGATTAAATTCAGCCTGACCCGGATTGTTAGCAATAAACTCAGCAATAGTGACAGGCAGACGATTACTCTCCCCTATGCAATAGTTTTCAAAAGTAAGATTTGAAACAAGCTGAGAATCAAAATTAGCCTTTCTATTTTGGATAGGTTCATTTTCATATTGTTTCACCAACTTGTTTTTAAGAATCTCCGCATGTTCCGGACCCTGAATCCTCACATCCGAACTCTTATCGTTTCCAATTACGGAGTGCAGATAAGCTACTTTTATATCTCGACCAAATACACGACGCAAGGCGGCACGGATAAGATTGATAAAATCTTTCTCGTATACCTGCACATAGTATTGTGAAGGCACACGAAGATCAATCGTATCGTCCTTTTCTGAAAAAGCCTCCGGATGAGTGTCACTAAACCATATATCGAAGCGGTCCTGCCCGATATTTGACTTAATGAGCTCAAGACATTTGGCCCATTTTTGTTTGAAATCTGTGTTCATCGCAGATTTTATGTTTGAGTTTGAGTTATAGCCAGCCTCCGAAGGTGAGTTATAGAAAGTCCTTCTTTGGCTTAATCAGGCAAAAGGAGTTTGAGACATTTGCCCTCTTTTCATTATACAAAATAATAAAGAATTTTTGAATTAAAAAAATGCTTTATTCCTTGTTTTTTTAATTTTAAATGTAGATGTTTGATTGGCAATAGGTTGTATTAAGAAAGATTTTTTCATGGTTTATCTTCTCCCATGAAAAAAGATTTATGAAAATCAGGCATTTATATTTACTATCTTCTTCTCAAACTTTCCCACATTAAACCAACCTATTGAATTACAGCATATTAATCATAAACCACCCCTGTATCATTATTTAGAACGGTTCTAAATAATGATACAGGGGTGGTTTATGATACATTCTCCTAAAAAGGCGTTATATTATACCGGCATAAAAGAATGAAAGAGAGATTAAAGCAGTTTAATGCTTATATATCTTTTGGGATTCTTCTTTATATCAACGATCAAAGAATCTACATCAGCCGCAACACTATTAAGACGGTTATAAAGCTCCGGATCATTCATGAGCATACCCAAGGATGACTTCTGATCATTAAGCTGTGCGGAAAAACGAGTAAGATTTTCAGTTATCTGATTCACGTTATCCATTGTTGCATTAAGTGGAAGATTCTTCAACTGAGCTGATAAGATACCAAGATTTCCGGTGATGGTATCAAGACCATGAGTAATGGAACCTACATTTCTCATCACTCCCGGCACCTGCTGATTAAGCCCCGCAGAAAGATGATTGAAATTCGTACTCATTGCAGATATGTTACCGGTGATACCGTCAAGTCGCTGAATTGAGGCGTGGATAGCGGGGTCGCCAGAGAGAGCCGCGATATTTGCAGTCATCACGTTGAGATTAATCATCAATGAGTCGATCTTAGGCAAAATCTTATTTACGGCGGGCATGATATCATTGCTGACAGCCGCCATAAGATCAGGAGCCGCGGAGGTTGCTATGTCGCCTCCTACCGGGAGCATTTTCTTATCATTTCCCATTTTGATATCGATATACGCACCGCTAAGCAAAGTGGATGCGATCATAGCTGTAGAATTGGAAGGGACCTTGAATGACTTGTCAAGGGCAAGAAGAACTTTGATATGACCCGGATTATCATAATCAAAATTAATCTCACGCACCTGGCCAACCTTATAACCGTTACATGTAACGGGGGCAGCAACCTCAAGTCCCTGAACATTCTGATAGGAAGCATAGTAGAAGTTTGCCGGATTAAAGAGATTGATACCTTTAAGGTAATCGATTCCGAAAATCAGGATTAAAATTGCAAGGAGTACAAACAATCCGATTTTAAACTCCTTATTGAATATTCTCTTCATAACCTTAATTTGAAAATGAGTCAAGACTCTATATCAGTTTTTACTTATTTCTTTTTGGCATTGAGAGATTTCCTCTTCTCTTTCTTTTCTCTCTCAAGTCTTTTCTTTTTCTCTTTTGCTGTCTCCTTCACCACCGGCGGCTCCGGCTTTTTAGCTTCTACTTTCGCTTCCTCCTTCTTAGCAAGATAGTCTTTCTCTCTCTTTACAGTGATTTGAGAAGTTGTGACATCTCGCTTCTCGGATGTAAGCTTAGAGGACGCTGATCTTCTCTTTCGTGCTGTCGTAACTTTACCGGAGGCTTGCGATTTTCCCACGGATGGAGGTGTATCGTTTCTTTCCACTTTCTTGACAGAGGCACTCTCCATTGCAACGTTTTTCTGACCGGGAGTCGTTGAAGGAGTCAGAGCAGTGTAACTATTAGATGAGCTGTCTGTTTTGCGCGAATTAAGTGACGCGCGTTTTGAGACTCCTCCACTATTAGTCAGATATTTGTAATACTCAATCACTGCATTACAAAGAGCTTCCGCCATCTTCCTCTCCCCTTCATTGCTCCCCATAAATTTAGCTTCATTGGGATTACATATGAAATCAAGCTCAACCAGCACTGCCGGCATGGACGTTGCCCAAAGCACCCAAAAGCCGGCTTGCTTCACTCCCCTGTCTTTTCTACCCGAATGATTTACCAGCTGCTTCTGTGCAAAATTAGCAAAACGGAGACTTTGTTCCAAATTCTTTTTCTGAGCCATCTCAAAGATAATATATGACTCATCCTTATTCGGATCAAAGCCGCTGTATTTCTCCGCGTGATCCTTCTCAAGCTCGATCACTGAATTTTCCCGCTTGGCAATATTAAGATTCTCTTTATCCTTATGCAATCCTAAAGCATATACTGATGTCCCGCATACACTTTTTCTATTGGGATTTTTGGCATCGACAGAGTTAGTATGTATGGAAATAAAGAGATCGGCATGATTCTTATTAGCTATATCAGCACGCCCCTGAAGAGTTACGAAATTATCATTGCTTCGGGTCATTATCACCTTCACATTCTTCATTTTCCGCTGAAGATCTTCTTGAAGGCGCTTGGCTACTGCAAGATTAATATCTTTCTCTCTCACTCCGTTATCCACGGCGCCTACATCATTTCCACCATGACCGGCATCAATAACCACTACAAATTCCTTCCTATTCTCTGCTGCTCTCAAGGGCGCCATACAAATCACCATCGCTACTGAGAATAGTATAAGTTTTATTCCTCTCTTTATATTCATTTTTCCTTTTTCTTTTAAGGGGAAGGACAGACTTTTCCTATTGCTAAGCCATCTATCTATTCTTCTTTAAGCGGAAAAGACTGTACTATCTTGCAAAATTAGTCAAAAATATGGGAGTAAAGTAAAAAATGCTTATCTTTGGTTTCATTTTTAACTAATTTTTAAAACTTAGACAATAATTACTGATGGCAATGCTTAATAGTACTCCTGATTCTCTTTTCGCTTTTGTGAAAGATAATATATATTCAAATCCTTCTGACCTATTAATGAAATATTCCGGAAAGGATCTCGGATTCAATCTTAGTTTTGCCATCACCCAGATAAAAAACAGGCGTAAAACTATTAGGAAGCTGCCATCATTTACCTCTAATGATAAATTTTTATTTCCGGATGCCATATCATCCGAACAAGCCACAGATGAAAAGATCGCTCGCTTTCATGCTTCGTTAGTGGGAAGCGGCAAAACGATAATTGACCTCACTGCCGGCTTAGGTATCGATGCCTTCTCCATATCTAAAGCCGGGAATAAAGTCACTGCAACAGAAATTGATCCTTTAAAGGCAGAGGCTCTGAAATATAACTCCAAACTATTAGGATTGAAAGATTTTACTGTCTGTAATGATGATTGCATTAACGTGATTGATTCCTTATCCTCTTCCCCCGACATATTTTTTATTGATCCGGCAAGAAGAGACAATGACAATCAACGCACATATGGCTTCGCGGATTGCCAGCCTGATATTTCCTCTTTCTACGAAAAATTAGTCAGCCATGGGTCTACTCTTTTTATCAAGGCCTCCCCTCTTTTAGATATTAAAAACACTCTTAACATTTTCAAGGGGATAAAGGAAATTTATGTAGTTTCCTTAAAGGGGGAATGTAAGGAAATTCTTATAGAAATAGGAAATGAAGACGTCTCCTCTCCAATTCTCACTGCCTTAGATTTGGATTCAGAAGGTATCAGATCTCGTTTTTCATATAATACAGATGATGAGAACTTTATACCACATTACGCAAATGAAGAGGATATCAAAATAAATATGTTTCTCTACGAACCAAATGCATCTTTGATCAAACTCCATGCAGGAGGAGTTATCACCGAGCGCTTTCCGAAAATAAAGAAAATAGCGCCTAATACTGAATTATTTATTTCGACGGAACATTATCAAGACTTTCCCGGAAGAGTGATAAAGATTGATGAAATTCTCTCTTCCAAAAAACTCAAACAATTAAAAAAACCGGCTGTCAGTATCGTCGCCCGAAATTATCCCGCGAAAGCCGAGGATTTAAGGAAGAAGTTAAAGGCATCGGAAAATCCTGATAAGTTTCTCTATGCCTTCAGAGCAGGAGAAAATAATAAGCCGGTGATTATTACAGGAGAGAGGATTACTAATTATCCTCGTTAATATTAGCATACATTGAAAAAGACGGATAGTAGCCGGGGTGACTACTATCCGTCTCTTCTTATGACGTTCTGTTTCCGATTATCCGACTATTAGAATTTAAATCCGCAAGACAATACAATCTGAGAGTTATTAAGTCCGAGTTTTGCTTGAGGTGCCTGAACATCCGGAACAGTCGGATCCGGTGAGAATGCGTGATATTCACTATTCATATGTTTATACACATAAGCAAGATCTGCATAGAATCCACCAGTGCGGTAACCAAGACCGCAAGTGACATAATTAGTAGTATTATCCAGACGGTAATTTGTCATGGTGCCTGCAGTGATAATCTCCTCTTTATTATTTCTTGCAGCCTCTTTTACAGGCGATGAGACAAAGCTATATCCGGCGCGAACAGAAAATTTTGGAGTGATTCTATATTCTGCGCCAAGACGAATTGTGTTCGTCTGCTGATAATATTCCTTAATATCTGCATTGGTGTCGGCATAGGCATCAGCATAATATGGAGACCCCGGAATATAATCATAATAGTAGTCATTGTAGGAAGGCTCACTGAATTTCATATGCTTATAATTCTGCCATTCATAATCAAATGAAAGGATGAAATTACTTCCAAGCACAGCGGCAGCCGATGCGATAATCTTCCAGGGGGTACGGAAGTTGACATCATTGTAGGCTGTCTCTCCATCATTGGTCATAGGATTGTAATTACGACCATAATAATTTGCGGCAATATCCGCTCCATATGATTCTGTCAGACTATACCACGTCGGAGTATGCATCGCCAAACCGATTCGCAATTCCTGAATAGGCTTGAATATCAAACCGAGCTGATAGTTGAATCCGGTACCTGTGGCACGATAATAATTCCCCATATCCCAGTTTGACTGCGTTTGTCCGATCTGCCCGTTATTGGGGTTAAGAACCCAGGCGTTATCAAGCTTTTCTCCCCACACGCTTGTGAGACTGTAATCAAAATTGATTATGTCGAAGTTCATACCCCAATACAATACATTATTGATATTACCTCCAAGCGCTATATTATATTCATCCACCGAGCCTTTCTCAACGACGTCAAAATAGCCGGATCCTGTGGTAGCAGGATGGTTTGTGCCATTTACATTGATGGCGTCGCCCCATTGACCGCTCCAATAAGGATTATCGGGATCTCCCTCCGGATTGATAAGGAAACCGTCATATCCCAAAATGGTAAGCCATGGAGCCTGAATGCCTCCGTCATTGGGATTATATGGGTTAAAAGTTGAGGTTGTCTCAACGTCTGCTACTGTTAACCCTGCAGTATTAGCCATGCCTGCGATATAATTTGTCATGGACATTCCGAGACGAGGAATTACTCCATTATATCGGCGGTTGAAAGAGGTTGCCTTATTATAGGTAAATCCAATGTTGATATTGGGAATTACACTACTATTCAAACGCATCGTAGCCACGCCTCCGATATTGTTGAGCAGGAATTTTGTCTGATTGGCGCTTGATTTCACCCCCTGTGATTCTGAATTGGAGTTCTGGCAATCAAGATCTACTGTAAACCCGATTTCACTGCTGCGATATACACCGATACCGGCAGGGTTCTGGGAAAGTGTAGAGAGGTCTCCTCCTAACGCACCGAATGCTCCTCCCATTGACATGAAGCGAGCCGTTCCCTTTAGATCCGGCTGAGAGAATCTATAGGCATCAACAGCGCTCTGTCCCATAGCACCTATCGCCACAAACAAACCGCCTGCCCCAAAAAGTAATTGTTTTTTCATATTATTGTGTAGTTTTATAATGCTGATTTATATAATTTATATAAAGCGAGAGATCCGTAAATAACGGACTTCCCGCTTTTATTAATTTATCTGTGACCTCTGCCACCCCCGCTGCTGCTTCTGCCGCCTCCATAACTGCCGCCTCCGCTACTTCTTCCTGAGCCGAAGCTTCCTGATGAACTTGAACGTCCGCTATTATAGCTTCCTGATGAACTTGAACGTCCCGTAGAGCTATTACGGTTACTGTTATAACTGGATGAATTGCGGTTATAACCTGAGCTTGATGATGAGGAGCGATGAGAATTATTGGAATTAGTGTATGTACTACCTGCACTGCCGGATGATGACCCATATCGGCGATGACCGTCGCTACCTACGGAGTAAGAGCCACGATTGTTGCCATATGAGCTGCCGGAAGTACGATAACCCGAAGTGCCGGTTGTGCCCGTATTATAACTGCGATGGTAATTGGTGGCTACACCATTTGACCCTGTATTGCTTCCAATGGGAGCTCTTCCATGTGATGCGGAGCTGCCGGGACGAGTGTTTGAAGCCCAATTATTACCGGGACGGTTTGGCAGACGACCTCCGGGAATGTAATCCCCATATGCATAATAGGGACGATTCCAGGAAGGACCCCAGCCCCAACCCCAGCCATAAGAAGGTCCCCATGCCCAGGAGGGTCCCCAGCCCCAGCTCCAGGACGGACCCCATGCCCAGGAAGGTCCGAGACCCCATGTGGGCCATAAGTCATAACCCCAAACAGGACTCCAGTACCATGAGGAAGCGGCTGTCCATCTCCAACTCGGAAGCCAAGAATAGTAATTATAATATCCGGGCCAACCATAGATGGAACTAAAGTAAGGCACGCCGTTATCAAATACTATGTCGACATTGCCGTAGGAATTAAGTAGCACGTCATTCAACACTTCGTAATTATCTACAACGATAGTGGGATTATAGAATTTCTGAATCTTCTGCGTATAAACGAAATCCTCATCATTTTCGGCACGGATACCAATGGTGTCCAAGGGACTTTCATAATATTGTCCCCTTCTATTATATTCATCCACATCTATCGAACTGAAATCCTGAATATAATTGGAGTTCTTTTTCTTTTTTTCAGTCTGGGTGGATGTATCTTTTTTAGGATTGTAGTAGATGTCATCATATTCCTGTGCAGTCATTGCAGAGGAGTAGAGCGCCATTAGAGCTATGGAATATATAAATCTTTTCATAGTCTGACAGTTTTATAGGTTTTCTTTCTTCTTTATGACAAATATAACAGATTTTAGTTTAACTCGTTTTATTTTTTCTAAAAAATCTTATAAAAATCTTTTGTCAGTCTTTTAAAATCCTCTGTATATTCCCCATTTGCTTCTCTCACAATCACCTCCTCTCCCTCCGACTCCCGGTCCCCTATTTTGCCTTTACGACTCCCTTCATCCAATACAAACTGCAATAAACTCCTTTTTGCGTGAAGATCAATTCTTCCTCTTATTTTACATTCTCGCCATAGCCGATAGCCCAGTTTCACTCCCTCCGTTATGAGGAATGTTACCTGATCCGTAGGCACTACCATCGCTACACTCCCCCCGTTGTTCAGTATCTTCTTCCCCCCTCTCAATAGTGCAGAAGGAGAGAGTGTGCTTTGATGACGGGCTATTTCCCTGGATGTATATAGCTCTTTCTTCCCAGACTGAAAATATGGGGGGTTGGAGATAATCAGATCAAAGCATTCTTCATTTATGTTGTCAAATGATTTAAGGTCCCCCGTCAACCTTTCACTCCATGGAGAATTATGAAAATTAACCTTGGACTCTTCCACGGATGCTTCATCAATATCTATAGCCAGAATTTCTGTCTCACTTTCCGTGCGCTGTGCCATCATTAACGCCAAAAGCCCACATCCACACCCCGCATCCAAAATTCGCTTTCTCCCATTTATATCAGTCCATGCACCCAGGAGGATAGATTCCTGACTGACTTTCATTGAACTTTCGGCGTGAAAAACAGAGAAGCGTTTGAAATTAAAAGCATCGCTCATTTGCCTTCTGTAACTGTCTTCCTACTGTTGGATTTATATGGTCTATTCTTATGCTTTATTCCATCCTTCTGCTTAGTCCCTTCCTTCTTATTATTATTATGCCATTGCCGTCTCCGCTTCTGACCATGATGACTGCTTCTTGCCTCCGGACTCTTTTGAACATACACAGGAGCATTTCCTAACTCTTCCGGCATATCGCCTTTGGGCACTTCCCTCTCCATTAGTCGCTCGATACGTGAAAGCCTTCCGAAATCCGGCTGAGCCACAAAAGTAACAGCCTCTCCTTCTCTATTGGCGCGCGCAGTCCTTCCTATACGATGAATATAATCTTCAGGATCTTGCGGAACATCATAATTAATTACAATCTCTATATCATCTATATCAATGCCTCGAGAGAGAATATCAGTGGCAACAATAACATTTGTCTTCCCGGCTTTAAAGGAAAGTATTACATCCTCACGCTTGTTTTGCTCAAGATCGGAATGCATCTCCTCCACTTTGTAACGGTTCCCTTTGAGTTCCCTTGCTAATTCCTTCACCTTCTGCTTTGAAGATGAGAAGATTATAGCTCTTTGCGGAGGATTTTCCTTAAATATCCTCTTTAACAAAGGTAACTTTTGGGTCTCGTAGCAGATATATGCACTTTGTTTTATCTTTTCCGCCGGTTTGGAGACCGCAAGTTTAATCTCTTTCGGATCTTTAAGTATTTTATTTGCCAACTGTTGAATCTTAGGAGGCATTGTGGCAGAGAAAAGCAATGTCTGTCTCTCCTTAGGCAGGTGTGAGATTATATGTAGAATGTCATCCGCAAAACCCATATCCAACATTCTGTCCGCTTCATCCAATATAAAGAATGAGACCTTTGACAGATCTACATATCCCATATTAAGGTGAGCAAGTAATCTTCCGGGCGTGGCGATCACAACATCTGCACCTGCCTTTAAGCTTTTTCTCTGTTGGTCATAGGTGAAGCCGTCTGTACCTCCATATATGGCTATCCCGCTTATTGGCATAAAATAAGCGAATCCCTGAAGCTGCCGGTCAATCTGCTGGGCTAATTCCCGGGTCGGAGCCATAACAATGCAATTAACCTGATCCTCAGGATATCCCCCCTCCACCAACTGATGAATTACCGGCAAAAGATAAGCGGCTGTTTTACCGGTTCCCGTCTGTGCACACGCCAAGAGATCATGTCCCTCCATTATAATAGGAATAGCAGCCTCCTGAATTGGAGTACACTCATCAAAATGCATATCCCAGAGCCCGTCAAGCACTGAGTCATTATATAATATCTCGTCAAATCTCATCTCTCTTAATTTCTTAATGCAAAAGTAGATAAAAAAAAGATGAAAAAAAATAAAAAAAATTTTTTATTGAGTAAACAATTAAGTCTATCCACATGTTATAATTCCATAAAACCAATTAAACAATTAGACAACATGAAACAACAGGAATCATTCAAAGATCGCGTGATTGGACTTCAGGGCAATCTCATGAGCTTCGCCTATCAGTTAACTTCCAATCGTGAGCAGGCAGAAGACCTTCTTCAGGACACTACTCTCAAAGCACTTTCAAACGAAGACAAATATGTTGATAATGTTAATTTCAAAGGATGGATCTTCACCATCATGAGAAATATATTTATCAATAACTATCGCCAGAACGTTCGTCAGGCAACTGTTATTGATAAGACTGAGGATCTCTATCACCTCAATATCAGTCAGGATTCCGGATTGAATACTCCCGAAGGTTCTTTCGCTGTAAAGGAGATATCTGTCGTGCTCAATTCTTTCTCTGATGACTATCGTATCCCCTTCAACATGTTTGTTGCCGGATATAAGTATAATGAGATTGCGGATAAACTTGATCTCCCCCTCGGCACAGTCAAGAGCCGTATCTTCTTCGCCCGCAAGCGTCTTCGCGAAGAGCTCAAGGATTACAGATAATTGAGATTATTGAAAAGAAAGATAGAAACTATTCAGAAGAAATAAACATTCTCACAATCAGTTTTCTCAGACCTTCTCCCGGGTCTCAAATATAGGGAAGAGGGATTTTTTCCATCGTCTAAACGTTTAAATTGGTTTGATTGTGGGAAGTAATTTTTAAGGGCAGGAGTTTATCCTGCCCTTTTTCTTTTTATCCTATGCATGAAGCTAATTCAAGCATTACCTCCTCATCAGGCTCTTTCTTCAGCGCGAAGCTGTTTCCGCCGTCAGTTCTACTGACCATTACTATCTCTATTTCCGGTCTTTTCTTCAGCGCGAAGCTGTTTCCGCCGTCAGTTCTACTGACCATCCTGCCTTAAAAAGAGAGATGAAGAGCAACGCGCACTCCTCCCCTGTCTATCCCCGGAAGATGGCGGTAAGTCAGACGCCAAACATAATCCACCCTCAAGACAGTCAGGATATTATCAATTCCTGCGCTTATCTCCATATAAGGAGTTTTCCCCATAGGCTGCGTATATGAATCCTTTGGAAAAAGATAGAGATTAGGATGATATGCCGGATTATTCTTATCTGTGAGTGAACCCAAAAAACCTTTAAATGATAAAACTTCTCGAAGCTTCAATTTCTTAATTAGAGGTATTCTATTAAAGATAGCTCCGTTCATAAAATACTCCATATCCCATGAGATATATTGATCCATGGCAAATTCCATTGGATTAAGTAATGCGAAAGATTCCGGCTGTATCGTATAGGAGAGATTGGAATTCTGCCAGAACAATGCCGCGTATGGCACCTGACTCCATATCTTTCCTGCCTTCAAAAGTACATTTGTATATCCGAATGCCGAAAACCAAAAACGTTTCATAAAGCTGAATTCTGAGCGGTTCATAACAAAATCAGCTCCAAACAGATTCTTAGGTCCATATTCATGAGAAAGTGTAAAAATAGGCGCATCAAGGTTGACAGGCGCTCTCTTAGACGTGCCCTGAATAAACTTCTCGCCCGGAGCAAATCTAATTTTTGCAAAGAATGCTCCTAAAGTAAAGGAGGAATGAAGTCTCTCATATCCATCCCTGAAATCAATCCATCGCGTAGACTCTCTGTTCTCATTCCGGTATCCCACATTAAAGGAGAGATTATTTGCCAGCTCAAGGTCATATTCTAATTGAATAAGACGAAGATAGGTAAATAAATCATTTTTCCTTCTTTTTATAGCGAAAATGATATTATCCGGATTTGCGTAAAGATACTTGACTCCAATCTGTTCTGTATCATACTTTATTGTGGCGCGGATTGAATTC
This sequence comes from Bacteroidales bacterium, assembly GCA_014800895.1. Taxonomy (GTDB): domain Bacteria; phylum Bacteroidota; class Bacteroidia; order Bacteroidales; family Muribaculaceae; genus Lepagella. The sequence continues at coordinate 54,817 of JAAVFG010000022.1, read as the reverse complement.
ATAGGAAATTCTCTGGAATGATTCTTTTTCTTGAAAAAAGAATATTCCGGCTCAAAATCGAATTTCCACCGATGATCTTTTGTGCCGTATGCTACATATCCACGCATAAAGAAATGATCGGAAAGATGGGATGTAGTCAATCCTCCCACTTTCAGACGCACACCCTCAACATCATTGAAACTTACGAATGTATTTACAGGACCCAAATTAAATTTACTGCCTTTCGGCAGAGTCCCTACATAACCTTGAACTAACACCCTTCCGATTTTCTCTCCCCAATAAAAAATCTTGTTGTTCCTGAGCCCGGTCATCAGGTTGGTGAGATTATCTTCTGCACGACTCAGAGGGATTAAGCGTCGCTCTTCCCAAAAGTCCTCTCCCCGTGATACTGCGCCCGTGAGTAGAATCCTATTGCTTAATGTCTCCTCCAATCCATTATATTCCTCTCTGGTATCATAGGAGAAGTTACTATATCGAGTCTGTCTGCTTCCGTAAACAGAGGGAATAACCTTAAGAATTTTCAGCTCCATCGAGAGGTCATCAAGCACTTTATGCACTTTCCCCAAAGAATCCATTTCAAAATTCTGACTTACGAAAATGTTATCGAGGTAATTGACGTTAATAGCTTTAGGCACCCTCATCGTCACCCTCTTTACATAACGGAGACTGTCTCCTACCGGAATAAAAAGTTTGCCGTTAAATCCGAAAGTTTCAGGTGTCTTTGGAGTAAAGGTAATTTCAACACACTGCTCCTCTCCTATGGGAAGAGTGTCTGTAATTTCATATTTATAAAAGTCAGGTCCGATCTGTGCCAACGGCGATACAAAACGATTCTGCAATAGATTGATATCATTATCCCTTATATCGATCTCCCGCATTACATCTTCGATCATAGTGCGAAAATTTTCTTCACTCATGATCTCATTTATACCGTTGCTCTGTATTCCGACCACAAACTCTTTCTTACTTTTCCCACCCCCTGAATGAATTATAGTCGAAGCCTTTTCAGTCAAAGAGAGATCCAGTATCGGTTTACCGGTCCATAAAGCTGTATCAAGATACTGAGATAGGAAATCAAATTGCTTCTTCAATTTTCCCCCTTTATTGAAATCCATATTGAAATCCTCTCCGGCAAGGAGTGTCTTTTCATATAGGTCATAATTATAGAAAGGCATTTTAGAAGGATCTGTTTTCTTGTTATCTTCTCTTACCTTCCTGATCAAATCTACCGCGGGATTATTCTTCTTTGAATACTTTTCCTTTTTCTTCTTCACTACCACTTCATTCAGCACAAAGGATAGATCCGGCATATCCGCATCAAGGGAATCCGACAATACTGAAATGCCGGAAGGTCTTGCAATATCCCCTTTCGAGACATTGACACCAAGAATAATTATGAGAATAAAGATAGCTAATCTTGCTACTGAACTATGTGCATGCAACATTTTCTTCTACTTGAAGAGAGAATAAGGATATATCTCTCTAACGTAATTTTAGATAGTTTCATATCAATAAGTAGAAATTATATCCGTTTATTTAAAAGGATACATAAATCCATTAATTTTTAGTGGCTATCTAAAACTATATATGGGAAAAGAAATTGAACATAAATATCTCGTTATCTCCAAAGATTATAGATTCCTGGCGGATCGCTCCATCTCAATTTCCCAGGGTTATCTGTCAAGGGTGCCTGACAGAGTAGTGCGAATAAGAATTATCGAAAATAAAGGATACATAACTATCAAAGGGAGAAATGCGGGAGACACAAGATTGGAATTTGAGTATGAAATCCCACTTGCAGATGCCGAACGTCTTCTCTCTCTTTGCGAAGGAGTAGTAATAAAGAAGAAACGCTGGATTGTAACGTTTCAAGGGTATAAATGGGAAGTGGATGAGTACCTATCTCCTGTTTTCCCCACTATAGCCGAAATTGAACTGTCACACTCTCACCATGATTATCCATTACCATCTTTTATTGGAGAAGAGGTGACTGGAAATGAAAAATATTACAATTCAAACATAGGATAATATATATTCCTCAATCAGATTATCTGATTGTTAGGAATTATTCCGGAATTTAATCATAATCATTTCAAAGGGCAGACATACTGTCCTTTATTTTTTGTGATTTTTCCGTATTCCACAGCATGATAAGGACAATTATGGAAACATGCGAGACATGAAGTGCAGTCCTCTCCCCATAAAGGACCGGTTTCTCCCATACTGATATTATTTACCGGACATGCCTTTATACATCTTCCACATTTCACACACGCATTTGTATGATGCCACTTTTTAGCATTTATTCCATATTTTACAAATAATGGAAATATCAGTTTAGTCCTCAATGCCGGAAAGCTGCCTGTGTGATAATCGTCTTCCCAACATCCATCCTTTATTTTACGGGCAATCTCAGAAATCCTACCCTTCGCCTCTGAAAGCTTTTCCTTTTCTATCTCCTTCGGATCTACATCAAATCCCGGAAGCAGGACGTATGTATTCGGCATTCTGACACTCCATGCGCCCTGTAGCCTCAACCCTCTTTTCTTTAAAGCTTTTCTCAAGATGTCTATAGCTCCTCCGGTCTCATCTCCATATGTGCAGACAGTCCATACGGGAAGCTCCTTCTCTCTCCAATTATTTACCAATTTCTCAGGTAAACGCTTGATAAAATCCAAAACTATCGGAGGAACTCCCCAAGAATATATAGGAAATAAAAATCCTACGCTCTCTGTTGTTTCATCTTCTACAGCCTCCGGTAAATAATCCGGAATAAAACGTGGTGTCTCGAAAATTGCAGCTCCTATCTCTTTTGCTACATATTTGGTATTCCCCAAGCCTGAAAAATAAAATATCATACGTCGCTTCTAATTTGTAATAATCTTGAAAATCAGTTCTTTCAACAAATCATACTCATTTTGATAGGACTCAATTCCCTTACTCTTTGTGTCGTATTCCCTAATGTAATGAATTGAATTTATAGCCTGCCGGGGATTATAAAAACGGATTCCCTCCTTCACCTCTTTTAATTGCCATGCACTTTTAAGCCCTAATCCATCCAACATCCCTTTTTCGCTTTTATCTGACAGATAATGAGTGATTGCAAGCTTCTGAAAGAATGCAAAAAGCATACTGTTGGTAAGAATTGTCGGATTCGTCTTGGGATTCCTCTCAAAATATTGGATTATTTTCATACTTTGTGAGTAATTCTTTGATGCCACGGCTCTCACAAGTTCAAAATTATTGAAGTCTTTTGAGACTCCAATGTGCTGTTCTACATCTTTTGCCGTTATTTTTCTCTCATCCCCTTTGATCATTACTAATTTATTGACTTCCCCGAATATCTTACTCAACGGAGTGCCGATATATTCACAAAGTAAATTCAAGGCTTTCTCCTCGATGCTGAATTTCATTCCTGCGCAATAATCCTTGACATGCCCCGGTAGCTGCCACTCTTTTACCGGCTCACTTTTAAAGACTACACCCTTGGAGGCTGCAACACTCTTCATTAATTTGGATGTGCTGCTGAGATTGTCACCTTTATATGCTAAAACAAAAACAGTTTGCGGGGAGGGATGACTCATATATGGCGCCAACTTCTCCAACTGCACTTTTGCCTGATTCAATGTCTGAGCTTCCTTCAGAATTACGAGTTTCCTATCAGCCATTACCGGAAATTGCTGGGCGGTGGCTATCATTATCTCCATATCCACATCATTTCCGTAAAAGATATGATAATTGAAATCCTTATCCTCTTCGGGTATGATATTATTCTCAAAGGCTTCGACAAGTACATCTATGTAATATGTCTCTTCACCCATCAAAATATATATGGGAGAAAGAGTTTTCCCTTTCTTTATTTCTGCAAGTAGGTCTCTGAAAGCCGGTTGTGCCATATTTTTAATATTTCAAGTTCTCCCCTTCATCCTTTATCCCTTACTTCCTATGCTTTCTTGAGAAATTACCTTTCTCATAACATATAAAAAGCAGATCAGTAGTAAAAAGCAAATTATGGCTATACAGGGAAAGCCGGTTGTCACTCCCCAATTCTCTAAATCAATATCCACAATGCCTCTCTTTTGCAACCAGACGCAGACCACAACCATGCTGTTATTTAGCGCATGTGCAAATACAGATACCCACAATGAGCCGCTCCAGTAAAGAAGATAACCAAAGAATGCACCCAACAGGACACGCGGTATAAATCCATAAAACTGAAAATGCATCAGTGAAAACAATACTGCCACCGACCATATTGCGATATGATGATTAATCCCGTTATACGTCAATAATCTCTGGAATCCTCCTCGGAAAAACATCTCCTCCCCTAATCCTGTAAGCAGTCCTATCACCAATATTCCTGTTATCAAACCGCCGATAGTCGTAGTTTCGAGCAATACATCTGTTGCTGCCTTCGCGGCATCTTCCATAGCCCTTAAGCCTTCTTCAATATGACTCAAGCCCTCGGGCAGGACAAGATGTTCATTCCAGTTTATTACCTGATTAAGAAAAGGCAACCCGATTATAAAACCTCCTATCACTGTAATAAGAGAGGAAAAACTGATGCCTATATCAAGTCGGAGGAACTTTACCGGATAGCGGTTTACATAATATCCCGTAATATAGGGAGGAATCATAAAGACCAATATCGCTTGAGCGGCAGATATGATCAAAGACTGGGAACGCGGTGCTATTCCCATCGAGGGAAGGAGAGACGAGAATGTCCCCAATATTATGAGCATCACGAAGAAAAGCCCTAACAGTATCCCTATCTGAGCTACCAATGCCATTCCCGTGTTAAACGGTTGCCTTGAAGAAGTCATCCTCTTATTCGAATTTCTTTTTTGTAAAAATAAAATCCTGACCTAAGTATTTTTCGCGCACAACCGGATTGTTCGCCAGCTCCTCACTCGTGCCTTGAAATAATACCTTGCCTTCAAATAGAAGATATGCCCGGTCGGTAATACCTAAAATTGAATCAGCCTTATGGTCAGTGATAAGAATACCTATATTACGCTCTTTCAGATGATATACCACCGACTGAATATCTTCAACAGCGATCGGGTCAACAGCGGCAAATGGCTCATCAAGCATGATAAATTTAGGATTAATCGCCAGACATCGAGCTATCTCAGTGCGTCGGCGCTCACCACCGGATAGATTATTTCCTAAATTATGTCTTACCTTTTCCAAAGAAAATTCCCTTATCAGCTGCTCTAACTTCTCTTTCTGATACTCCTTGGAGGTGTTTGTCATTTCAAGAATAGCACGAATATTATTCTCCACAGTCATTGAACGGAAAACGGATGCCTCCTGCGGCAAATATCCGATTCCGAACTGTGCCCTTTTATATACAGGATAATTTGTAATATCGTGATCATCCAGAAAGACTTTCCCTTCATTCGGACGTATCAAACCAACGGTCATATAGAAAGTCGTGGTCTTTCCGGCTCCGTTAGGACCCAATAGCCCGACAATCTCACCCTGAGTCACATCAATAGTGACTTTATTGGCTACCGTTCGCTTTCCATATTTTTTCACCAGATTTTCAGTGCGCAATACCCCTTTCTCCGGAATATCCTCCTTTTCCACTTGTTTCAGGGTTAACTCACCTTCCTTCTCCGGTATAATCTCCTCCCTGACCTCCTTTATTTCCAAAGTCTGCATATCAGGTTGGTATCCCTCAAGTTCTCTCTCCTCTTCAGCAGTAAGATGCTTGGGAGCTTCCTCCTCGTGCTTCTTGAATCTCTCTTTAGAGAATAAACTAAATAACTTCATTTAGAGAATAAACTAAATAACTTCATTTCTTATTACTTTTCAGCCTTGGCAGGATTGAGCAGCGAACGTATATAATCAGTAAGTAATTTGATTGCCACCATATTATGACCACCCTGAGGAATAATGAGATCGGCGTATCGTTTTGATGGAGCGATATAAAGCTCATGCATCGGCTTCAGCATCTCCTGATAACGGTCTATCACCATCTGGGGCGTTCTTCCTCGCTCGATACAATCACGATGGATAACGCGGATAAGACGCTCATCATCATCCGCATCTACAAAAACCTTCACATCCATCATGTCTCTCAATTGCTTTTCACACAACACAAGGATACCTTCCACTACAACTACCTTGGTAGGCTTGATATGAACAGTCTCCTTTAATCTGGAACATGTCACCATCTCATAGGTCGGCATATCGATAGCTTTACCCTCTTTGAGTTCTTTCAGCTGACGGGTGAATAACGACCATTCTATTGATTTTGGCTCGTCATAATTCATCTTGAGACGTTCCTCCAATGGTATGTGGGGATTGTTTTTATAATAGCAGTCTTGCGGAATCACGGCTACTTCATCTTTTGGAAGACTCTCCACGATTTTCCTTACAACCGTAGACTTTCCGGAGCCCGTACCTCCCGCTATACCTATGATCAACATATTGTCTTACTTTATTGGTGATAACACAAAATTAATAAAAAGGGGCTATGTCACCAAATTTTTTATTAACTTTGCGATTTGAACAACATTAATTATAATAAGTAAGCTAATAATGGTTATCGGATATATAAAAAGCTTCGGTAAATACTGCATGTTTATGAAGCAGGTCTTCAAAGTGCCGGAGAAATGGAGGGAATTTTTCAAGTCTCTCATTTTTGAAATTAATAAATTGGGAGTCGATTCAATTCCACTGGTCATCATCATCTCCATCTTTATCGGTGCCGTTATATGTATACAGATGACCATAAATATAGTATCACCTCTCATTCCTTCCTACGCTACAGGTCTGACCACCCGTGAGATTCTTCTCCTGGAGTTCTCTTCGACCATGATGTGTCTTATTCTTGCAGGTAAGGTTGGAAGTAACATTGCGTCTGAGATTGGCACAATGAGAGTGACTGAACAGATAGATGCTATGGAAATCATGGGTATTAATTCGGCGTCTTTTATTGTTCTGCCAAAAATTATAGGCTTTGTGCTGTTTGTTCCCGTGCTATGTGTTCTTTCAATGTTCATGGGTCTCATCGGTGGCGCACTTATTGCTGAATTTACCAGCATGGTGACCATGGGTAATTATGTTTACGGTATCCAGTCATTCTTCAATGAGTGGTATGTATGGTATGGTATAATCAAGACTATTGTATTTGCCTTTATCATAACTTCTGTTGCAGCATTCTATGGTTATTATGTGAAAGGAGGCTCTTTGGAAGTTGGTCAGGCAAGTACAAAAGCTGTTGTCTATAGCTCCATACTTATCCTCCTCGCAGATGTCATCCTCACTAAACTCTTACTCCAATGATTGAAGCTAAAAATGTCTCAAAATGGTTTGACGGCCAGCAAGTGTTGCATGATATCTCTGCAGTCTTTGAGACCGGAAAGACCAATCTTATTATAGGCCAGAGCGGATCCGGAAAGACGGTCTTTATGAAATGTCTTATCGGACTTATGTCTCCCGAAAAAGGTGAAATACTTTATGACGGACGCTCCATCAGCAAAATGAACGCTGCCCAGAAACGTCAGCTACGCACTGAAATCGGTATGCTCTTCCAAGGTTCGGCTCTCTTTGATAATGAAACCGTTCTTGGCAATGTACTTTTCCCTTTGAGAATGTTGACCGATATGAGTGCCGAAGAAAGATTGGAAAGGGCGCACTTCTGTATCAGTCGCGTAGGTTTGGAAAACGCGGATAAGAAATATCCTTCTGAAATATCCGGAGGTATGCAAAAACGTGTGGCGATTGCCCGTGCTATTGCTCTTAATCCCAAGTATCTCTTTTGCGATGAGCCTAACTCCGGACTTGACCCACGCACCTCAATCCTTATCGATAATCTTTTGAGCGACATCACTCACGAGTATGGCATTACGACTATCATCAATACTCATGACATGAACTCTGTGTTAGGTATCGGTGAACACATTGTCTTTATCAACAAAGGGCATTGCGACTGGAGCGGTAATGACAAATCCATCTTCCGGAGCACCAGTGAATCTCTCAACGACTTCGTATTCGCCTCGAAACTTTTCCGCGAAGTAAAACTCTTCCTGGAAAGAGAGTATCAGGCGGAAGAAGAGGGAAACAAACATAAATAATTAAATTAAAAAGTAAAAAGGGTTGCCGTGAAATATCGGCAATCCTTTTTACTTTTTCTTTATTAGTATCGTAGCTTATCTTTTGCTTATTACTTCGCTTCTCTATAAGGTAAAAGCGTAAGAAATTTATCTATTATCTTTTTCTTTACCTCTTCAATAGATATCTGTCCACCAAGCTCCATTGAGAGAGAAGTAACCCCTTTCTCTTTAAAGCCACAAGGATTTATATAGGAAAAGTATGACAGTTCGGTATTTACATTCAGAGCCAAGCCATGCGTAGTTACTCCTCGTGATACTTTTATACCGATTGCACAAATCTTTCTTTCATCGTTCGTAGCTTTACCTATCCATACACCGGTCGCGCCTTCTATCCTCTCCCCTTTTACACCATACTCTTCCAAGACTTGAATAATAGTCTCCTCCAAAATAGAAACATACTGCTTTACTCCAAGACCATGGGTCTGCAGATCAATTATCGGATATAGAATGACTTGACCCGGTCCGTGATAGGTGATATCACCTCCCCGCTCTATCCTAATCACCTCACATCCTTTCTTATCTAAGAACTCTTCCGAAACCAAGATATTTCCTGCATCACCATGAAAGCCTAAAGTATAGACCGGGTAATGTTCGCCAATCATCAGGTATTCCGGCAACGGACCGGAAGTATCTGAAGTTTTGGATTCAATTACCTTTTTCTGGTAACTTTTTTGACTTTCTCTTATATCTTTATAGCGGGAAAGTCCAAAGTCTATTATCTCCGGCTGCATAATACACATAATGAATCTGATGCTTCATGCCTTAATGAATATGACGCTCCGCATGATAGCTGGATCGTACCATCGGGGCGCTCTCAATGTGACGGAATCCCTTCTCCTTTCCTATCCTGGCATACTCCGCAAATATATCAGGATGAATATATTCTCTCACTTCATAATGATCTTTTGTCGGTTGAAGATACTGGCCGATTGTCATAATCTGACACCCGACTTCCAAAAGATCATCCATAGTCTCTAAAATTTCTTCCCTGCTCTCCCCTAATCCTAACATTATTCCGGATTTAGTCTTTGCCCCTTTTTGAGCCAAGTATTTTAAAACAGACAATGAATTATCATATGTGGCAAAGGTTCGAACATCGGGAGTGAGTCGCCTCACGGTTTCCATATTATGGGAGATTATCTCCGGCTTCTCCGCAATTACAACGTCAAGCAATTCCTTCCTGCCCTTGAAATCAGGAATAAGAACTTCCATAGTTACTCCCGGACAATTCTCCTTCAGAGCTTTGATTGTTTTTGCCCAATGTCCTGCTCCTAAATCGGAAAGATCATCTCTGTCCACTGAAGTAATCACCACATGTTTTAATTCCAGAGACTTGACAGACTCCACAATCCCGGTAATTTCTTTCTCATCAAGAGGAGCGGGTCGTCCGGTTGCTACATTACAGAAACGGCAGTTGCGCGTGCATATATTTCCTCCTATCATAAAGGTAGCCGTTCCTGCTCCCCAACATTCCCCTCTGTTAGGACACATTCCGCTCGAACATATCGTATGCAGTCCATTCTCTTTAAGGAGACCAACGACTTCGCGGGTTTTGAATCCACGCGGCAATCTTATCTTCAACCATTCTGGCTTTCTGCGGAAGTCTATTTCTTTTTCAGATATTTTCATGAGTATCAGGATTTATCTACTACTAAATTAATAAATGAGACGCGGATTTAAAAATTTAATTTTCATATTAACATCCTTCTTACCACTAAAAATCGGTAGTTCTCCATTATTTTATAAATTCTGCACCGGTAATTAATAATGTTTGATATTTTTAATATAATTTTGTAAAAAATCTAAGATAGTTAATTTAATGAGACTTTCCGAACTCAAACCGGGACAAACCGGTGTAATAACCAAGATTCTTGGACATGGGGCTTTTCGCAAGCGTGTCATGGAAATGGGATTTGTCAAAGATCGTGAGGTCAGTGTCGTATTGAATGCTCCTCTTCAGGATCCTGTCAAATATGCCCTCATGGATTATGAGGTCTCTTTGCGACGCGCGGAGGCTGATCTTGTGGAAGTTCAGCTTCTTGAGGAATGGGTGAAGGCTCGTGTCCATCTTGATGCTCATACGGAGGAACATGAGGAAGCTGAATTATTAGATATCCGTAAGGATAAAATCATTAATGTTGCCCTCATAGGGAATCCTAATTGTGGAAAGACCTCTCTTTTCAATCAAGTTTCCGGCGCAAGAGAACATGTGGGCAACTATGCAGGTGTCACAGTCGGAGCAAAAGAGGGTTTTATCAATTACAAGGGATACTTGCTTAAGATTGTTGATCTCCCCGGCACTTACTCTCTCTCCGCTTATTCTCCTGAGGAATTATATGTGATGCGGTATCTAAGAGAGGAGACTCCTGATGTGATTGTCAACGTCGTGGTTGCTTCCAATCTTGAGCGCAACCTTTATCTGACTACCGAGCTCATTGATATGAACCGCAGTATGGTCATCGATCTCAATATGTTCGATGAGTTGAAAAAGAGCGGTTCAAAACTTGACTATAAACTTTTGGGAAAGATGTTGGGTGTGCCTATGGTGCCTACTGTAGCGGCTTCCGGCAAAGGTATTTCCGACTTGCTGGATACTGTTATCGAGGTTTACGAGATGCGCAGCAGCGACACTCGACATATCCATATACAGATGAACCCCGAGATAGAGAAAGCCATCCGTATTCTCATCGACTGTTTCAAGCAGGACAGATCTATCTCTCATCATTTCTCACCACGCTTCCTCGCAATCAAATTCCTTGAGAAAGATCCCGAAGTCGAAGAGATGCTTCGCCCCTATCCTGGTTACGATAAATGGTGTGCTATACGCGACACACAAAACAATTTGATAGAAAAGGCTCTCCATGAGGATACAGTGTCAGCGATTGCCGCCGAGAAATATGGCTTTATTCAGGGAGCATTAGCTGAAACATTTGATGGTGGGGAGGCTAAAGAGGAAAAGTCAACTAAAATAATTGACACTTTTGTCACTAACAAACTTTTCGGCTTCCCTCTTTTTCTGGCAATAATGTGGCTGATGTTCTGGGCTACTTTCCAATTAGGCTCATATCCAATGGAATGGATCGAATCATTGGTAAGCTGGATTTCCGGAACTATCGGAGAGTATATGTCGGATGGACCGCTAAAAGACCTCATTCTTGACGGCATAATCGGAGGGGTCGGCGGCGTGATTGTGTTCCTTCCCAACATCCTGATTCTTTATACTTTCATTTCCTTTATGGAGGATTCGGGATATATGGCGAGAGTAGCATTTATCATGGATAAACTGATGCATAAAATGGGATTGCACGGGAAATCATTCATTCCGTTGGTAATGGGTTTCGGCTGCAACGTCCCCGCTATAATGTCTACGCGCATTATAGAAAGCAAGTCAAGCCGTCTCATCACTATTCTGATTAATCCGTTCATGAGTTGCTCGGCGCGTATCCCTATTTACGTGCTGTTGGTAGGATGTTTCTTCCCTCATTACGGTGCGTGGGTTTTCGTTGGGCTTTACACTTTGGGCATTGCCGTTGCAATCATTACAGCCAGACTTATGCGAAAATTCTGGATGAAGGATGATGAGACACCTTTTGTAATGGAGCTGCCCCCCTATCGCCTCCCGACTTTTAAAGCAACCATGCGTAACATGTGGTCGAAAGCGGAGCAGTATCTGAAAAAGATGGGTGGTCTGATCCTCGTAGCCTCAATTATCATCTGGGCACTATCTTATTTCCCCAGATACGATGAAAAAGATATTCCTAATACTTTCCGTACTGAAACACTGAAAGAAATGTCTCCTGAAAGAATCTCCGAACTTGGAGAGGCTAAGGTAAATGACCTTATTCTTAACGAATACCAACAGAGCCATTCAATCTTAGGCGGCATAGGAAGATTTGTCGAGCCTGTGGTATCTCCCATGGAATTCGGATGGAAACCTTGTGTCTCCCTTATTGCCGGATCAGCAGCTAAAGAGGTTGTGGTCTCTACATTAGGAGTCCTTTACGTGGGAGAGGATGATGCCGACCTTCTTTCCGACAGGCTTCAGACACCTTCTAAAATTACCGGGGAGACTCCATTCACTCCTCAATCAGCGTTATCATACATGGTGTTCGTATTATTATATTTTCCATGTATAGCTACATTGGCGGCGATTGCCCGCGAAACCGGCTCCTGGAAATACTCTCTCTTCTCTATCGTCTATAATACCGCATTAGCATGGATCTTCGCATTTATTACATTTAAAATAGCGATGCTTTTCTAAGACTTCGCTCCATTGCTAATGAAAAAAATCGGGAAGCTGAATATCCATCAGCTTCCCGATTTTCATTATTTATCTTTGTTTATTATTCCTCTTCTTTCTCAACCAAAGGCTTGAAATCAATAGTAAGTTTGTCATCTCCATCTTTATAGGAAATGTTTATTTCTCCTCCTATTGTACCTTCCGCATTGAGTTTCAAAAGAAGCTCTGCAAGTTCATCCTCAAGATATTTCTGGATTGATCTCTTAAGAGGACGTGCCCCGAAGTTCTTGTCATATCCTTTCTCCGCAATGAAGTTTTTAGCCTCTTCACTGAGATTCATCTTGAAACCAAGGTTATTGATTCGGGCATAGAAATCCTTAAGCTCGATATCAATAATAGAGAAAATCGCCTTCTTATCAAGCTGATCAAACATTATGATATCATCCACACGGTTGAGGAACTCCGGAGAGAAAGCTTTGTTCAAAGCCTTGGATATTACACCCTGTGCCTGCTCTTTTGACACATTATTGGCATTGAAACCTACACCTCCGCCAAAGTCTTTCAGCTGACGCGAACCAATGTTGCTCGTCATGATAAGAATTGTATTCTTGAAATCAATCTTGCGACCCAATGAATCTGTCAATCTACCTTCATCCATCACCTGAAGCAAAAGATTGAAGACATCAGGATGCGCTTTCTCAATCTCATCAAGAAGCACTACGGAATATGGATGACGGCGCACCTTCTCAGTCAACTGACCGCCCTCTTCATATCCGACATACCCCGGAGGCGCCCCGACGAGACGGGACACTGTGAATTTCTCCATGAACTCACTCATATCCATGCGGATAAGCGCATCCTTGGAGTCGAAAAGATACTCAGCTAACTTTTTGGCGAGTAGAGTCTTACCCACTCCCGTCGGTCCCAGGAACATGAATACGCCGATTGGCTTATTAGGATCCTTCAGACCGATTCGGTTGCGCTGTATCGCCTTGACAGTCTTCTTGATAGCATCATCCTGACCGATAACCGCGCCTTTGAGGGTATCTCCCATCTTGATAAGACGAGTACCCTCCGCCTGTGCTATCTTCTGGGTAGGAACACCTGTCATAAGAGCGACAACCTCTGCCACTTTCTCCTCATCCACTTCCTGACGGTCGGCATCAAGAGCCTTCTCCCATTCAGCTTTTGTAGCGTCAAGTTTCTTCTTGGTCTCTCCTACTTTATCACGCAGAGAGGCGGCAAGCTCATAATCCTGCGACTTGGCAGCGGCAAGTTTCTGCTGAGTAAGGTCATCTACTTCTTTCTCGAGAATCTCTATCTCCTCAGGGACAACTATATTGGTGATATGCACACGGCTTCCTGCCTCATCAAGGGCATCAAGCGCCTTATCGGGGAAGTTACGGTCGCTGATATAGCGTTCTGTAAGCGATACACAAGCCTCAAGCGCATCATCCGTATAGCGTACATTATGATGATCCTCATATTTTCCCTTCACTTGCTTCAAAATTTCAAGTGTCTGCTCGGGAGTGGTCGGATCTACCATCACCTTCTGGAAACGGCGCTCGAGAGCCCCATCTTTCTCAATATTCTGACGGTATTCGTCAAGGGTAGTCGCTCCTATACATTGTATCTCCCCGCGTGCCAATGCCGGCTTGAGAATATTGGCTGCATCCATATTGCCGGGTGCGCCTCCCGCCCCGACGATAGTATGAATCTCGTCTATGAAAAGAATGATATCCGGATTCTTTGACAATTCATCAAGAACAGTTTTGATGCGCTCCTCAAATTGTCCGCGATATTTTGTGCCGGCAACCATTCCGGGTAGATCAAGGCTGATTACCCTTTTATCAAAAAGAATACGGCTCACCTTACGCTGATTTATACGGAGAGCAAGCCCCTCGACAATGGCGGATTTACCGACACCTGGCTCGCCGATAAGAACAGGATTATTCTTTTTACGGCGTGACAGCACCTGGGCAAGACGCTCAATCTCATTTTCTCTGCCGACTACCGGATCAAGACGCCCCTCAGCCGCCGCCTTGGTCATATCATAACCGAACTTATCCAATGCCGGAGTATCACTTTTGGCTTTTCCCTTACCACCCTTTGAAGAGGAAGACTTGGGAAATTCCGGCTCTTCATCATCCTGGTCACTTATAAATCCATCTTCAGGCATAGCTGACGGTCCTTTACCCATTCCGGGCAGTGGAAGATCGCCGGGACCAATCGCCTGGATGGAGATATCAAAATTAAGATACTCATCTTTAATATGTCTGAGCACTTCGCTATCCATAGCCCGGCGGTCGTGGATAAGAGCAAGAAGGATATGTTCCCCTCCCAATACCTGGGAATTCATCTTTCGCGCCTCCGACATGGCAAGCTGAAGCATACGGACAGCCCCGAGAGTGATTTTATACTGTTGCTCAAAAAGAGTTGTAGTCTCCTCCGACTTATGCGGCTCATTGAGATACTCCTCCAACTCATCCTCTATCTTATCTATAGGAATATTGAGTTGCCTGAGTATCCTGATTGCATACCCATCCTGCTTGTGGAGAGCCGCAAGCACAAAGTGCTCCGACATTATCACGGGAGAATTGAATTTCTTCGCCTCCTCCAATGCCACCTCAAGGAGAGGTCTGAATTGTTTCGAAAAATCGTTTTTCATCCAAAAAGGGTTTGATTGTTTTTCTAAATAGTATAACAATCCCCGTGCCAAAAAAGTATAATTCCTTTATACTTTATCATATTTTGACTTTATCCGCCATTCTTTGACGCTTCTCCATTCCTTAAATTAATATAAGGCAATATGCAAGAAATATGGAAGATAAAAAGTTGTGAATTTGAGAAAAATTCATTAATTTTGTAGCTAAGAACAGACCAAAAAAGAGAGCCTCTTTTTAAGCTTGAGGGTCCCTGTTATTTGGCTAATGAAATTACAATGCAAGGAGACGATAAAATAATCCCGATAAATATTGAATCGGAAATGAAGAGTGCCTACATCGACTATTCGATGTCGGTGATTGTATCTCGAGCCCTTCCGGATGTAAGAGACGGTTTCAAACCTGTTCACCGTCGTGTGCTTTTCGGTATGAACGAATTGGGTAATACTTTTTCCGGAGAAACCAAGAAGTCCGCTCGTATTGTCGGAGAAGTTATGGGTAAATATCACCCCCATGGCGACTCTTCAATCTATCTTACAATGGTCCGAATGGCTCAGGAATGGGCACTACGCTATCCCCTCGTGTTCGGACAGGGTAACTTCGGTTCTATTGATGGAGACTCCCCTGCCGCAATGCGTTATACCGAGGTGAAGCTTGCCCGGATGGGTGAAGAGATGCTCGAAGATCTGGACAAAGACACTGTTGATTTTGTACCGAACTTCGATAATACCCTCACCGAGCCTTCCGTCCTCCCTACCCGTATCCCTAACCTTCTGGTAAATGGAGCGTCCGGTATCGCTGTCGGTATGGCTACAAACATGCCTCCTCATAATCTCACAGAATCTCTCAATGCTGCTTTAGCTCTGATTGATAATCCGGATATCGACATACCGGGCCTGATGGAGCATATCAAAGCTCCCGATTTCCCTACCGGCGGCGAGATCTATGGAATACAGGGCGTTCGCGATGCGTTTGAGACCGGTCGTGGTCGTGTTGTGATCCGTGCTAAAGCGGAGATTGAAAGTGAAGGAAATTCGGATCAGATTGTTATTTCTGAAATCCCCTATGGCGTTATAAAGGCTGATCTTGTGAAAAGCATCGTTAACCTCGTGGAGGAGAAGAAAATCGAAGGTATCTCCGATGTGACAGATACTTCCGCCCGAGGTAAAATCAATATCGTCGTGGATGTGAAGAGAGATGCCAACGCGCGTGTCGTGCTTAACAAGCTCTTCAAGATGACACAGCTTCAGACATCTTTCAGCGTCAACAATGTGGCGCTTGTCAACGGTCGCCCGAAGACTCTTAACCTTAAGGAACTTCTCGAAGCTTTTGTCGACCATCGTCATGAAGTTGTGATCCGCCGCTCAAGATATGAATTAAAAAAAGCCGAGGAACGCGCTCATATCCTGCGTGGCTTGATGACGGCTGTGGACAATATCGACGAGGTAATCAATATCATCCGCGGATCAGCCACAACAGAGGAGGCTCGCCAGAAACTTGCCGAGCGCTTCGAGTTGGATGAGATTCAGACCCGTGCAATCGTTGAGATGCGTCTGCGTCAGCTCACCGGTTTGGAGATGGATAAACTCCGCTCTGAATATGATGAACTGATGAAGCAGATAGCTCACCTTAACGATATCCTTACCAATGACCATGTCTGCCGTGAGGTGATGAAGGAGGAACTGATTCAGGTAAGAGATAAATATGGCGATGAGCGTCGCACTCTTATCCGCTACGAATCAAGCGAATTTAATGATGAGGATATGTTCCCGGACGATCCGATGATCATTACTATTTCTCATCTCGGCTATATAAAGCGTACCGCTCTGTCTGAATTCCGCGCTCAACACCGTGGAGGAGTCGGAGCTAAGGGAGGTAACACTCGTGATCAGGACTTCATTGAGCATATCTATCCTGCCACCAACCATAACTACATGCTTTTCTTTACTGAGAAAGGTAAGTGTTACTGGCTAAAAGTATATGAGATTCCTGAAATGGCAAAAAATTCAAAAGGCCGTGCCATTCAGAACCTTCTCAATATTGACTCTGATGACCGTGTGAATGCGTTCATTCGTGTCAAGACTCTCTCTGACGAAGAGTATATTAATAACCATAATCTTATTTTCGCCACAAAGAAAGGTATCATAAAGAAAACCTCGCTTGAGCAGTATTCCCGTCCCCGTGCAAACGGCGTGAACGCCATCATCATCCGTGAAGATGATGAGGTGATACAGGTTTCTCTCACCAATGGCAATTCTGAAGTGATTCTCGCCAACCGCGAAGGAAACGCTATCCGTTTCCATGAAAGCAAAGTGCGTGCGATGGGAAGAATGTCAACCGGTGTGAAGGGCATGACTCTCGAAGGCGATGATGAAGTGATCGGCATGGTCGTAATGAATGGTGCCGAAGAAGAAACAATCATGGTAGTTTCCGCAAACGGTTATGGTAAACGCTCACCTCTTGAGGATTATCGTATCACAAACCGTGGCGGTAAAGGAGTCAAGACACTCAATGTTACTGATAAGACCGGTGAACTTGTGGCTATCAAGAGCGTAACCGATGAGAACGACCTTATGATAATCAACCAGAGCGGCGTGACTATCCGTCTGGCTGTTTCAGATGTCCGTGTCATGGGTCGTGCCACACAGGGTGTTAAACTCATTGACCTTTCCAAACGAGGAGATATTATCGCCTCTGTATGTAAAGTTGACAGCGATCCGGAAGAGGAGATTGAAGAAGAAATTGAGGAAGGTCAAATTTCAGATTCAGAACCTGACAAATCTAATGAATAATCTAAAATAGTGTAACCTATGAAAAAAATTCTAACACTTGCGCTTGCTTCATTGGCAGTTTGCTCAGTGAATGCGCAGAAAGCGAATCTTGATGCAGCCAAGAAGCTTGCCGGAAAGATTGACAAGGTTGAAGAGGCTCGCGCCCTTTTGAAGGCAGCAAAAGAGAACCCCGAGACTGCGGAGGATCCCTATACTTACTTCCTTGCAGGTAAAGTAGAGTTCGATGCCTACGACAATGCCAACATGAAGCGTATGATTAATCCCAATGACAAGGATGTCAATCCTCTCAATATGGCTAATCAGATCGTCAACGGATATCAGAATATGCTTGAGGTGATGCCTCGTGACAAGCAGCCGAATGCGAAAGGTGAAATCAAACCGAAATACACCAAGGATGCTATCAAAGCATTGAATGCTCACTTCAATGACTACTTCAATGCCGGCGGTACACTCTATAATGAGCAGCAGTATTATCCCGGTGCTTATCAGGCTTTCTATATCTTCGGAACATTCCCCAAGAGCGAATATGCTGATAAGAAAATCGCCGCTACTCCCGACTCTACTCTCAACCAGGCACTCTTTAATGCCGGTATCTCTGCCTACGCAGGTAATGCAGTGCCTGAAGCTGCCAATGCTTTCAAACTTGCCCGTCTCAATGATACGAACAACGAGCAGAACTATATCTATGAGATCGCTTGCTGGCAGTATATGATGCAGAACGACAGCACCAAGACTGATGAGGGTAAGAAGGAAATCGACGCTATTGCAAAAGCCGGCTATGAGAAATTCGGAATGGATCAGCCTGTATTCCTCAACAACCTCGTGAACTCCTATGTAATGGATAACAACATGCAGGCTGCTCTCGAGCTTGTAGAAGGTCAGGTGGCAAAGACTCCCGATGTACCTAATCTTTACGGACTCCTCGGCTTCATCTATGACCGCATGGATAAGGATGACCAGTCTGTAGAAAATTATCGCAAGGCAGCAGCTATGCCAAATGTTGACGCTGAGACTCTTAAGAATGTCAGCAAGAAGCTCTTCCGCGTCGGAGTTGCAAAGCGTGAGGCGATGGATCCCAAAGATGCCGCAGCAAAGCAGGCTATAAAGACTGAATATTTTGAGGCAGCTAAAGCCGCAGCTGAAAAAGCCAAGACTATCAGCCCCGAGACTACCAAGGATCTTGACTACGTAATTGAAAACATTGACTACGCTTTGGAGCAGTATTTCAATTAATGTAGAAGAAGTACAATATTTTATTTCATAAGAGGAGAGTTTTCTGTCGAAAGCTCTCCTCTTTATTTCTTTCTTCCAATTATCAGGATAATATTTTTTCCTAAAATTTTTCTTTATTTCTTCAAATACTTCTATTAATAAAAAAAAATTCTTAACTTTGCAAAAGAATTGCAATCTATGTTTTTCAACATAAAAAACGCAACCGCAGAATAGCACTCCTTATAAATATGGGACTTTTTTCATTTACTCAGGAAATTGCGATGGACCTTGGTACCGCCAACTCCATCATCATTCATAACGATAAGATCGTAGTCGATCAGCCATCAGTAGTGGCTATCGAAAATAAGACTGATAAGCTCCTCGCTGTCGGTGAGGTAGCTCATCAGATGGAAGGTAAGGAACCTCCCGGCATCCGCACTATCCGTCCTCTTCGAGATGGTGTGATTGCCGACTTTAATGCCGCAGAGCAGATGATTCGCGGTATGGTAAAGATGGTCAATCGTAAACGCCGCTGGTTCTCCCCCTCTCTCCGAATGGTAGTATGTATCCCCTCCGGCTCAACTGAGGTTGAGATTCGTGCTGTCCGTGACTCAAGCGAGCACGCCGGCGGACGCGATGTCTATATGATTTATGAGCCTATGGCTGCCGCACTCGGTATCGGTCTGGATGTGGAGGCACCTAACGGTAACATGATCGTGGATATAGGCGGTGGCTCTACTGAAATCGCCGTTATCTCTTTGGGTGGTATCGTCAGCAATAAGAGTATCCGTCTTGCAGGTAATGATGTGACTGCCGACATTCAGGAGCATATGGGAAGAGTTCACAATCTTAAGGTTGGAGTCACTACTGCCGAACAGATTAAAATCCATGTCGGTTCCGCTCTTGCAGAGCTTGAGAATCCACCGGAACCGTTCGTTGTTCGCGGTCCTAACAAGATGACTTCACTTCCTATGGAAGTGCCTGTAACCCACGAAGAGATCGCACGATGCATCGACAAATCTATCTCCAAGATGGAGGATGCTATTCTAGCGGCTCTCGAGCAGACTCCCCCCGAGCTCTATGCCGATATCGTTGAGAACGGTATATACCTCGCAGGTGGTGGCGCTCTTCTTAGAGGTCTGGCAAAACGCTTTACTGATAAGATTCGTATTGAATTCAAGATTGCCGAGGATCCGTTGCACGCTGTTGCTAAAGGTACCGGTGTAGCTCTTAAGAATATCAATCGTTTCTCATTCCTTATCCGATAATTATTCCCTTGAATATAAATATTTTCCACCTTCTGTCAGGAGGGTGGAAAATATGTTTTACACTATTTCTCCGGAATGAAGAATCTTCTTCAATTTATCATCAAATATTCGGCGTGGTTTGTATTTTCATTCTATGTCATTATTAGTCTGGTCCTTTTAGTGACAGGTAATAATTACCAGCGCTCGGTATACCTTACCTCCGCCAATGTCGTGACCGGCTCAATCTACGAGGGGGCATCCCAAGTGACCGGATATTTTCATCTGAAAAGCATCAACGAGGATCTGCAGGCTAACAATGCCTTACTTCAGAATGAAGTCCTGAACCTTAAAAATCAGCTTGCACAATATAAAGTGCTCTCGGCTGACTCTCTCCTTCCATTCAAATATCCTGATAGATTCGGTTATGTCGCTGCAGCTGTAATTAATAATAATACAGCACACCAAAAAAATTTCTTTACCATTGACAAAGGAGCTTTGGATGGTCTTAAATCCGGTATGGGAGTGGTGGATCATAACGGCATCACCGGTATAGTAAATGTCACCGGTCCGCACATGTCCCGTATCATATCCCTTCTGAATGAAGATCAGCATTTCAGTGTTAAATTGAAAGACACCGAATTTGTCGGCTCTCTCACATGGAAAGGTGGCGATCCTACTATTGCCTACGCAGAGGAACTGCCCCGTCATGCCACATATGAGATTGGAGACACTATAGTCACCAGCGGATATTCCACCACTTTCCCCGAGGGTATACCGGTAGGTATGGTATTGGCTCGCGTAAAGAGCGGAGATGACAGCTTCTTCACTCTCAAGGTGAAATTAGCTTCCGATTTCCGCTCCTTAAGCACTGTAAGAGTAATTAAGGATATTTATAAGACGGAAATTGACTCCCTTTCTGAATTTGATAATTTGAAAATGGAATAAAATGGAAAGAGGTACTTTCTTTAATATAATATTATTGATTATACTGATATTGGCGCAAGTGTTGATATGTAATCACATACATCTCTTCAATATTGCTGTGCCATTCATTTTCATTTATGTAATTGTCCGGCTTCCCCTCTCTTTATCCACCACCTCTCTTTTGACCTGGGGTTTCCTCGCAGGATTCATAGTAGATATTTTCTCCGATACTCCCGGTGTTAATGCCCTGGCTTGTACATTATTGGCAGGGTCCAGAAATTTTATCTTTTACCTTTATATCCCCAAGGATGACCGCACTCAGGATGTGCAGCCTTCAATAGCTAATTTAGGTTTTGCGGTTTATGCTAAATACCTGATCACATTATGCCTCTTCTACTGTCTCGCGGTCTTTTTTATAGAATATTTAAGCTTTTATTACGTTAAAGAGATATTAGAGTGTGGATTGTCAAGCGCGTTGCTTACTTTCCTCCTATTATTGGGAATAGACAGTCTTATGAGGTCAAAAAAAGACTGATCATAACCTTCCGAGAGTATTTACGCGATATCTTGCCGTAAATACTCTAAATTTGAATTCTGACGTGAGGAAAGATTATAAATTAGAGAAACGAAAATATGTGATCGGAGGATTTGTTGCCGTGATTGTATTGATATATATCATCCGGCTTTTTAATCTTCAGGTCGTCAGTGATAAATATAAGGAGAGTGCGGACAGTAACGCCTTTCTTAAGAGGGTGATTTATCCCTCCCGTGGTCTTATATACGACCGCAACGGAAAGCTGGTAGTATTCAATAAGCCGGCATACGATGTTATGCTCATTCCTAAGGATGTCGGTGAATTTGACACTGTGGCTCTTTGCAGTGCGCTCAACCTTACCCGTGAACAATTAGCCGAGAAATGGGCGGATATGAAGAACCCACGTAAAAATCCGGGCTATTCCGCATATACCCCTCAGAAACTTATCTCTCAATTATCAATAGAAGATTACGGAAAATTCCAGGAGAAGCTGAATCTTTTCCCCGGTTTTTTCGTGCAGAAACGCACTGTCAGAAATTACGCTTATCCTGCAGGCGCAAACGTGCTGGGTAATATACGCGAAGTCTCTGTCGGAGATATAGAGCGTGACCGTTATTACCGTCGTGGTGACTATACGGGCGACCTCGGAATTGAGAAGAGTTATGAAAAGGCGCTCCGTGGCGAAAAGGGTGTTGAAATTCTTATGAAGGATGCCTACGGAAGAATTAAAGGTAAATATGAAAACGGTATTTACGATGTATCTCCCGAATCAGGACGAAACCTCACTCTCTCCCTCGATATAGAATTGCAGGAATATGGGGAGAAACTTATGGCTAATAAGATCGGAGCTATCGTGGCGATTGAACCGAAAACAGGTGAGATTCTTGCTCTTGTCACTTCTCCTAATTATGATCCATCGCTTTTAGTCGGTAAAGAGCGTGGTAAAAACTATGCGGACCTCGTAAAAGACCCGTATAAACCGCTTTTTGACAGAGCTCTCCAGGGAGCTTATCCTCCCGGCTCGACTTTCAAGCCTACCCAAGGTCTTATCTTGCTCCAGGAGGGTGTTGTAAATCTCCAGACTCAATATCCATGTTATCACGGTTATGTCAACGGTCTAAGGGTCGGATGTCACGCTCATGCCTCTCCTATCGCCCTCAAGCCTGCCTTGCAGACTTCATGTAATGCCTATTTCTGCTGGGGACTGAAAAATATGATTGACAAACGTGGCACAACTGCCGCCGCTCAGCTTACCAAATGGAAAAACTATATGGTAGAGATGGGATACGGCTATCGTCTCGGGGTGGATCTCCCGCATGAAAGCCGTGGCTTTATTCCTAATGCGGACTTCTATAGCAATTCTTTCCGGGGAGCAAACTGGAGTGCAAACACTATCATCTCTATCTCTATCGGACAGGGTGAGGTGCTCGCCACACCCCTGCAGATTGCAAATCTTTCTGCCACTATAGCCAACCGAGGATATTTCTATACCCCCCATGTTGTCAAGGAGATTGCAGATAGTGTCATAGATCCAAAATACCGCGAGAAACATTCTCCTAAAATAAAAAGGGAATATTATGAGGCTGTTGCCGAGGGTATGAGAATGGCGGTGACCGGTGGTACTTGCCGACTTGCCAATCTCCCTGATATAGAAGTTTGTGGCAAGACGGGTACGGCACAGAATCCTCATGGTAAGGATCATTCCGCCTTTATGGGCTTCGCTCCCTATGACGATCCGAAGATAGCTATCTGCGTGTATGTCGAGAATGCCGGATTCGGGGCTGCTTATGGTGTGCCTATCGGTTCGCTGATGATTGAGAAATATCTTACAGGTAAGATCCGGGATTCGCGCAAAGGTATAGAAGAAAGAATGTTCAACTCTAATACAATCATTTCAAGTGGAGTCACGAAACACTGATGCCGGAACCTCCGTATTCAAATCGCTTGATTGGATCACTGTCTTCCTCTATCTCATTCTTGTGATGATGGGGGCAGTGTCAATCTATGCCGCAAGTTATGATTTTGATAACGCCTCTCTTTTCGACCTGAATGAGTTTTCCGGTAAACAGATTCTTTGGATCGGTCTGTCTCTCATTGTCGGATTGGTCATTCTCTTAATGGACTATAGAATATATAAGATCTATGCCTATCCTATCTATGGCTTGGTTCTTCTTATATTGTTGGTCACGATTTTCATTGCTCCTAATACTAAGGGCTCACATTCTTGGCTCGTGTTCGGTCCGGTCTCTCTTCAGCCGGCGGAGTTCGGTAAGTTTGCTACCGCTTTATGTCTCGCCAAACTTTTTGATTCTTACAACTTCGTACTTAATCAGAAAATATCTAATTATTTCAGGGCTCTGATAATCATTTTTATTCCGATTATCCTTATCCTTCTGCAGAGAGAAACAGGATCCGCACTTGTCTATGTCTCATTCATTTTCGTGTTATATAGGGAAGGGATGAGCGGGCTTGTGCTTTTCTCAGTCCTTTGTGCTGTCACCTTTTTCGTTGTCGCGGTCAAATTTGCCGATCCTCTCATTCTTGGTATTCCATTGGGTGAATTTACCGTCTTTATTCTCATCATGCTCATATTTGTCTGCATGATTCTCTTCTATTGTCGCGACGGCATAATAGGACGAAATCTTCTTTTCGGCTTTGCAGGTTCGGGATTGGTGGTTACAATCCTCTCTCTTTGCGGCATATCAATTAACGGCACTATTTATTTCCTTTCTATGATAGGATTGGGAATAATCTACACGGCAATAATGATGTTCCGGCATCGAATAGGGAAATATCTGATTACGATTGGTTTTGTAGCTACCTCGGTAATGTTCCTCTATTCCGTAAATTATGTATTCGGAAATGTCCTTGAGCCTCACCAGCAATTACGAATTAAGGTTGCTCTTGGTATTGAAGATAATATTATGGGAGCGGGTTACAACGTGAACCAATCCAAGATAGCCATCGGTTCGGGAGGAGTGGTCGGAAAAGGTTTTCTTAATGGTACCCAGACTAAATTGAAGTTTGTGCCTGAGCAGCACACCGACTTTATTTTCTGTACTATTGGAGAAGAGGAGGGTTTCATCGGATCGGTAACTGTTCTTCTCCTCTATCTTGTGTTTATTCTCAGAATAATTCACATAGCCGAACGACAACGCACTGCCTTTGAAAGAGTATATGCCTATTGCGTAGTCTCGATTCTGATTTTCCACTTGGGAATTAATGTGGGAATGGTGATAGGTCTCTGCCCTGTCATCGGTATTCCCCTTCCCTTCTTCAGCTATGGAGGCTCATCACTATGGGGATTCACAATATTACTCTTCATCCTGTTACGACTGGATGCGGCAAGAAAAGAGAGAACTGATTAATGTTTATCTCCAAATCTTTTTTCTCTTTTAAAACGTTATAAATATAAAATATAGAAAACTCCATGCGAATAGCCCGGAGGAAAAATTATTAACCCTAACTATATTATGGCAAACAAAAGAGAATTCAAGAAATATGTTGACGCTCTTGCAGCTTCAGCTTGTGATGAGATGATGTATTCTTTCCATACAGTGGAAGGTGCTGACAAGGACGCTATCGCCAAGGCTATCGAGAAAGTGCTCGTGGCTGCTAACAAAGCCCGTATGAACGCTAACATCTTCTTTGATCGTGGTGTAAAAGCTTTTGAAAACAAAGAGGAATATGCAAAAGCTAAAGAGGCTTTCTTCAAGGCTCTCTTCGAAAAGGTGACTACTGAGTTTTCAGAAGAAGTCACTTCCGCTCTCAAGGAATTTAATGCGGCTCTTCCTGCTGAGGAGAAAGCTAAAAACAAAGAAGCCGTAGCAGAATAACCCACGTTTTATGAATATCTGGAGACTAATTTTAAAAATCGCAGGTTGGAAAGTCAATATCATAGCGCCAAGACGTGACAAATGTATTATTTGTGTGGCGCCTCATACTTCAAACTGGGATTTTATACTTGGTCTCTGCGCTTACAGATCATTGGGAAGGAAAGCCAATTTCCTTATGAAGGAGTTTTGGTTTTTCTTCCCTCTCGGTTATCTGCTTAAGGCATTAGGGGGAATACCTGTGCCGCGCAGAAACAAAAAATCCAACCTTACCGAAGCGATTATTCATAAATTTGATGACTCTTCTTATATCAATCTCGCCGTCACCCCGGAAGGGACAAGAAGCAAAACTAATCAATGGAGAACAGGATTCCTATATATCGCTTACGGTGCGAAAGTGCCGGTGCAATTCGGCGTTATAGATTATAAGAATAAGGAGATAATCATTAAGGATGAATTCCAGCCCTCGGGCGACATAGAGAAAGATATGGCTTTCGTCAAAAATTATTATTCCTATTTTGACAAAGCAGCCAAATATCCGGAAAAATTTTCCGTTTAAAAAAAGAGG
The DNA here is from genome assembly GCA_014800895.1 of Bacteroidales bacterium. Taxonomy (GTDB): domain Bacteria; phylum Bacteroidota; class Bacteroidia; order Bacteroidales; family Muribaculaceae; genus Lepagella. The sequence continues at coordinate 28,677 of JAAVFG010000022.1, read as the reverse complement.
ATTCATCATCCTCTTTTTTCTCATCCGGAAACATATACTGACTATGATTAAAGACTTGAATGTTGCGCTTCTCCCTTTTGAAATCTCCTGGGGCGATAAGGATACTAATCTTCAAAAATTAGAGGATACCCTCTCTTTTCTCCACCCTCAGACTGATCTGCTTATTCTTCCCGAGACTTTCTCCACCGGTTTTCCGACTACCACAGATAAGGAAGCGGTTAGAGAGACTGCAGAAAAAAATTCCGGAGAGACTATTCAGCGTCTTAAATCTTTGGCATATAAATATAAGATTGCCATAGCAGGAAGCTTCATTGCCGATACAGGAGGATTGCTCTTCAATCGGTTATTCTTCATAGAGCCTTCCGGAGAAGAGACTTTTGCCGAGAAGCGTCATCTCTTTACAATGGCGGGGGAAGACAATATTTTTTCACGCGGAGATAAGAGAATGATTATCAGATACCGTGGGTGGAATATCTCAATGATTGCCTGCTATGATATCCGTTTCCCCGTATGGTGCCGCAGCCGTAAGAATGAATATGATCTCCTTATTGCTGTTGCCAACTGGCCCGTAACGAGAGTAAGGGCATGGGAAGCTCTATTAATTGCGCGTGCCATTGAGAATGAAGCCTACGTTTGCGGTGTAAATTGCAGTGGAGAAGATCCTAATAAGAACGTCTATAACGGAAGCTCTGCGGCTATTGACTTCAAAGGTAAGGATATAGGAGTCAAGCTCCCCTCCTCTCCTTTCATTTATGCCACTCTTTCTCGTGAACGCCTTGACAGATTCAGAGAGAAATTCCCTGCTTGGAATGACGCCGACGAGTTCAGTTTAATATACTGATTGCTTTAGGCTCCATCCGTAAGGAAGATTTTCATTACGGTTCTTAACATAAAAAAGAAGAGTATGCTTTATGGCGCTTACTCTTCTTTATTTTTTCAATCTTAATTCTTTACTTTGGTAAATAATAAACTCTCACCTGTCCTACCGGAAGCGAACCTGTAAGATAGAGAGGAATATGGGAGCTGTCAGTGGAGATCCATGTGTCTATATCCTCACTTGATTTTTTCTTCCCTTCGGAGGTGAAGTTGAATTTTATATGATATGCCTCTCTTTCTGTCTTATTTCTAAGTTTTATCTTTTCCTTCCCTAAAGAACGGATTGTAATAGTTTCTGCTTTAGAACCGGAGAAAATCGTGGCTTTCACCTTCTCTCCTTTCTCTAAGGCTGAATAATCAATTTGACGGAGATAATAAAATATAGAGAGCATATCAAACACCGGACCGGAAGCTCGAAGAGTCTTGCTTGAACGGCTGATTTTCCCTTTTTTATCCTCCTTGTATCTGGTGCAAGTCCCCGTCACCTGATTACCGTTATATAGAAACGTAATTTGGTCTTTGCCATATTTCCCCCCTTCATGAGATATTTTTGTATAGTTGGAGGGGTGAAATGTATTTTTATTGACTTTACCTATAAGAGTATCGCGCACTTGAAAGAATTTATCCGCCCAAGGTTTGGTTTTAGCTGTCAATCTGAGACTATAGTTATCCCCTGAATTGTGCAGAGACAAAACCGCCTCACCGGCATCCTTATGAATCATCCCCCACTTATAAGATATAACATAATGCAGGTTTTCATCCGCTAAATTACCGGCGTATGCCGATATTCCTACGTATATCGACCCTATCAGTAATAATAAGATACATGTTAGTCTTTTCATAATTTTATCCTACTTTTATTCTTAGACACTTCAAGGGAAATAAAGTTTAGAGAAGTTTTATTAAAAACTGATATATCCGTTCGGAGGTATTGACAGCAAAATAACAGAAAAGGGTCGAATCCTGCAAATGGAATCGACCCTAATTTTAGTTCGTCTTAAAATTATTAGCGGGCAGCAATAATATGAGTATCTTTCTCATTTAATTTTGTAGTCAGGTTCGATGTTATGTTTCAGACCGTCATATTTCGGAGTCTCGATTCGGTTGCCTTCATCATCGGTGGAGTAGATTTTTACATTCTGTCCCTGTGCGTTCAAAATACTCTCCTCATTATTGGCAAAATATTCAGCATTTTTCAACGCTTCTTTGCGGTCAACCTTAGAGTAATCACCTTGCATATACATCGGGGTCATAATGCGGTCGGTATGTTCAAGTCCGGTAGCCATAAATGAGAAACCTCCATTGGTTTCGGCTTTAAGAATAAGACCGGGCAGACCATGAAGTTTCCACGGACCGAACGGCATCGGCAGCTCGGGTGTGAACCATGCTTTCCAATGTAGGCCATGATAATCGCTTTCAGCCATTATACACTCATAACCGAGGACGGTTGTTGTAGAATCTTCCACAATAGTCCATTGCATTTCGGAAAGCGGCTCGGTATAAAATCCGTTATCTTCACCAAATTTATTGTAATGCGTCAGGCAGTCCTGTGCGAGGTCAGTGAATACATAGCTGTTGGTCGGTTTGGTGGGACCTTTCCTCATGTCAAATGAGACCGAACCGTTAGGCTCGACAGTCATACACGCTTTTTTGAGAATCTCCATGTACTGAGCCTTGCCTTCCGGTGTTGATTTAAAGTGAATCCACCCAGAGGCTGAGGTCGTTGAAATACTTGGCTTCCGTAGGAGATGCCAAAAGCGACATTTTGCCGGTGTTGATTTTACCGAATTTGTTGGGGGACGATGAGTCGTAGCTTACAATAATGTCAGCCTTGTTCTGTGCCATTGCAGCTATCGCCACAAAGCACATGAAGATTGATGTGAACGTCTTCTTCATTTTCTGTTTTTTAACTTTTGCTTTTTTGTGGATGCGATATTACCGGTCATATCATTCTGCCAATCTAAAACGTATATATTGAGATTTGAAATTCGGATTGCTTACAGATCGGTGTCCTGGTTTATTATATTCCGGCAGATTCCGAAACACCCACCGCGCAGTATCTTTCCGGTTTCAGATTTATTTGCTCCTTTTGGATTCTTCTGCGGTTTCTCTGAATAATGACCGTACCAGTCTTGCACCCATTCGGATACATTGCCGCCCATATCATATATGCCAAGTTCATTGGGATTCAACAGCCAGACTTGATGTGTATGCCTATCAGCATTGTGAAAATGCCACGTTGTCGTATCTATTTCATTGCCTCCGATAAAAGTATATCCCTCAGATAGATTCCCTCCTCTTGCAGCATATTCCCATTCGGCCTCGGTCGGCAGACGATATTTTTTCCCTGTCAGCTTGTTGAGTTTCTTTATGAATACCTGTATATCATGCCATGAGATATTTTCTACCGGTAATTAATCTCCTTTGGATATGCTTGAATTGTCACCCATGACGGCCTCCCACAAATCTTGTGTAACTTCATATTTACCGATACGGAAGTCGGACAGTGTCACCTCATGCTTAGGGGTCTCAACCAGGTGTTTAGCTTCGCTTTCATCAAGCCCCATTGTGAAAGTGCACCTTTTACCTCATCCATTTCAATTTCTGGAATGACTGTCGGCTCTTTTGCACTACCTGCAGCTGAAAAGGCTGTTGCAAGTGCAGCTGATATAATCGGAGTCAATAAACTCATGACAATTAAATTAACGATAATCCGTTTCTATAAAATCTCCGCCCTTTGATACCTTTGATAAGGTTTCGGGTGAAATTTCCACTTTAATTCCCTTGGAGTTAAGATGGCCCATCGGATTGTCGCGCATAGCTCTCATTGCCCGTAGTATCTCCTTTCGGTCTCGTTTCTCATACGTATCTGCGCCATATACACCACTTATTTCCTTGTCAGAATACTCAATTCCGTCAGCTATGTAACCAATTCTGCCTTCGCAGGTCATGGCCTCAAGAATCAGTCCGGGTAGCCCGCGGAATTTCCATGGGCCGTCCTGAATCGGAATCTCGGGAGTGAACCATGCAATCCAGTGACGTCCATGATAATCTGTATCAGCCTGTATGCACTCGTAGCCGAGTATGGTCTTGGTGCTGTCGCCGATTTCCCAGATCATTTCCGANTAAGGTTCTGTGTAATAGACAGGCTCGTCAGTGCCTATCATATCATAGACATTAATAATGGAATCTGCATCTGACTTCACGACATATAAAGTCTCTTTTTTACGAGGCAGTTTATTTACNTCTATACCGCCTTGCGCTATCATTGCCTTCAACGCTGCCTCCTGGGTCTTTTTGAAGTTGGCAAGCCCTTCGGGAGTGGATGTCAACGAGTCAATCTCCTCAGACCGGGGATTAAAAAATTTTGACTTTCCCGCATTTGCAAGAAGATGGTATTTATTGCCTCTCGATACTCCGTTCTCATAGAAAGAAATTTCAGAATAACTGACCTCAATGTCAGCCTTGTTCTGTGCCATTGCAGCTANCGCCATAAAGCACATNATGATTGATGTGATTAGTCTGTTCATTTTCTTAAAGATATTGAGATTAGAAGCTCGCGACCCCGAAGCCAACGCTGGCTCTCGAAGGATGTGAGCTGATTGTATGTTGTGTAGTTGTANGTGCGCTGATTGAAAATGTTGCTCAACGAGGCGGAGAGTTCCAGTCGCTTGTTGAGTTTGTAGATTAGCTTGGTGTCGAGCAGGAACACGTTTTTGAANTGNTCNGNGGTNANNTCGTTGCGNTAATGTTCGCCGCNNATGTGCCACTCCCATTTCTTGTGCGGCATGATGTTGANCAGNANNTCATTCTCCATATTGCCGAGCCACGAGGCNNTTGTGCCGTTCATGGCAAGACGNCTNGAAGCCCACTNGAANCGNTAGTCGAAACTGAGCCAGCGCAGNGGCGCNCCGTTGATTTTNGCTCCGACTGACCACGATGTACCGACAGAATTNACNTTGGTATTCTCTGAAATCAGGTGGGATTCATCGCGGCTGAANGAGCCGTTGATGTTTGCNCTNCCTCGNATGAAATCAAGAGTNTTGCCGATGTTNCCGCTTGCCATAAGCATCTGTCCGTCGCTTTTGGCATCGGCATANGAATAGACCACATAGTCACCATAAAGCTGCTGTGCCAAGGTATAAGGGCGATGGCTCCATGACTGCAACACCATAGCGTTTGCGAATATTCCGCGACGGGTATGTTTGTAGGATAGTCTGCNTGATACACGTTGNGAGGATGAATTATAGAAATCATCCACGCCCCGNCGGAACGAGCGGTAGTTTGTCATNACANANCCGGGCTGAATCATGTTGAGATCCATAGGCGAACGTCCGGTGCCACCNCTAACGCTCATCGAGAAACGGTTGTTTGGNTTCCAGTTCATGCTGAGCAANGGCGAGAAATAGACCTCGCTGCGGTTGGCGAGAGCCTTGTNGAAAGTATAATGAGCAAAGCTGACNGGAGCACTGAGNGAGAAATTCACNCGTTTTACCCAATACTCAAATTTCGGNGTGGCATATACCGTGAAATAGTTTGTGTTNAGAACATTCGTCGTNTCNCCNGGTATTTCCTCNGGCATATCNNGTAANTCTGTGTTAAGTGTGCGGAAATATCCCTTGACACCTCCTTCAAGACTGATTGTNATNCCNTTGACGGAAAANGCNTAAGCCGCACTCTCGTTGGTATAGAAAGCATGGTCTTTGACATGCTGAAGCATAAGCGCCTCATTCATCGACACTGATAGCGTCTGCGGAAGCGACTCCCANTCATTTTTACTTATAAAGGTCACTAAATGCTTGCCGTTGAATCGCTTTATAAGTTTGAAATCATTNCCTACATAGTAGTCGGGGAGCGATGCAGTCTGGTCGTTTGGCAANGAGCCTGTAACGCCGAGTCGCACATCATCCCAGTCNATATTTGTTTTCAGCGTGTTGTTGATGAANGCAGTCTTTTGGTTCAACTCATAGATNAACTTGCCCGACAGCGCGTGTGAACGGTCAACACCGCTNCGGTTNTCAGTGACGACTCTGTTACCGTCATTNAGAAAATATGTCGTTATGTTNGCNGCNTCNGCCGTAACGCGATTGAAAGAGTAGTCAATCTGAGCCTTGAANTCGCCACGCCCGAGTTTCCANAGNGCNTTGGTNGAAACAAGTGCCGANCGGTTGAACAGCGTNCGNTTNCGNCTCAGGTTTGGCACACCGGGGAGCGACACTCCGACATATCGGCTCAGNTCTGTTCCACGACGTGATGCGAAAAAGTCTGTTGCCTGAGCAGANAGGTCTTCGCCGATGTTGTTGGTCTTGAANGTNGTTATNTTCTGGAAACCGGGCATTACCNCCATTGCNAANAGTTCGCCATCCCATATCGCGCCNTCGGGNTGCCATGAATAACCGCCTCCGGCATCGCCGTGGAAANTCCACGTTGCCTTAGCCTTGTTTTTCAGTTTGAGGTTGATAGCNGCCTTGTCTGAGAANGATATACCCGACAGCACCTGCATCGGCTGATGNTTCTCCATGACTTCNACNGCGCCCACATCCTCGTGGCTTATNCCATTGGTGGCGATNCCGTATTTNCCNCCGAGCAGGTCNGAGCCTTCGATATAGAACTTGTTNATGTCCTCGCCTTGATATTGNATNTTGCCGTTGTTGGCGACATCTATTCCGGGCATACGTTTGAGAACATCGCCTATGGAGCGGTCTTGTTGCTGTGCAAAACCACCGACATTATAGGAAATAGTGTCGCCTTGCTCCCGTANGCGGTCNGCCTTGACTGTTACCTCTTTTAACAGCGTTGTGCCCGGTTNCAGATAAACGGTGAGAGGAAAAGAAACGCTGTCAAGAAGTATTGTTTTCTTGGCGAAGCTCATCATNGACACCTCCAACCTACAACCTTCTACCGAAGGAAGCGACATGGCGAAACCNCCNTCGCNTTTCGANGTGGCATATTTCTTTATCTTTCCGTCCGCACCCTTGACAATGACAGTTGCTCCGGTCAATGGNTCTTTGTTCTCNTTCTCNACGACTNTACCNNACACATTTACNTGTGCAACGNCACTGACCGCTACAATAAGAAATATCAGGTATGTGATTATTCTCTTCATTCGTGGTAGTCNGTTTCAATAAAGTCGATATTCTCTTTGTATTCTGTTGGTTTGATATTGACAGCACCTCCGGTCAAGGCGTTTATCTGAGCAGCACGATTACGACTTCCATAATCTTTCATACGCAAGAGTGCTATACGCGTGGTTTTGAAAATTTTATCGGGATTCTCATAAGGATCTCCAAGCGGTTCATCACATTGCTGAAGCCCTTTAATAGTAAATCCATATTCGCCATCGGCTGTGGCAGCCTCCATTATAAGGCCCGGAAGACCGCACAACTGCCAAGGTCCATCCTGTACCGGAATTTCCTGAGTAAACCACGCATACCATTTCCGCCCGTGATAATCGGCACTGGCAAGTTGACACTCATAATCCAGCACATTTTTGGTAGAGTCCAGAAGTTCCCATTGCAAATCGTCCATCTCCACAGGATAACGATNACGGTCGCCCATCTGTGAATCCCACACTGTAATGGTCCGTAACTCAAAATTCTTCATGTTNTTGTAGCGCGAGCCGCGGTTTATTCCCATCTCCTCGCGGATATCAAACCATGACTCACCTAAACCGGCTTTCATGTTGGCTATAGCTTTCTCCATAGCTGCATTATCAGCCTGTTCAAGCATAATCTTACCTTGCGGATCATTTTCAAGAGAGTCTATGCGATTGGTCTGCGGGTCAAAATAGAAAGACTGGCCTTGTCCTATTCTTAACACAAAGTCTCTATTATTGGTGATGGTGTCACCTGTATTTGTGTTAATGGTTTTTGACATGGATTCATANTCTGCCTTGAGGAAAGCNCGCGGAGAATCAGCAAACGACAATACTGAAACCACTCCCAAACATATATATGTCAGTATCCTTTTCATTGATAGGTAATCTTTTGNGTGAATGTTAGTAATTTTTTATTTTTACTCGAAGTTTTAGCAAGCGGATAATCGGGTTCGCCATGCACAGCGTTTCCGGGATAAAAGAAGTNACTTACTCTGATATCACTCTTAGTGCGTAAAATTAGAAAAATTTTTACAAATTTACGAATNAATAAGGCAAAATAATATCGNCTTCTNTGAGAAATTGTCTCGTTNAAGGCGAATTATAAACTTGGATTTATATTTTGAAGGGAAATTACTGCTTCAACAAAGCCTTTTTGATGCGACAAAGAGTTATAGGATCTATCTGGACAGGCGGTTAGTTGAGTCACTTTATATAAATCAAAGGACTATAAACAGACCTAATTTTCTCCATCGTAGTCAAGCCTCCACTAAACGGATACATATAAACAAAAAAAGCGGAACGCAAGAAACATTCCGCTTAAAGTTGATTAAGGTTTACAGTCTATTTTGTGAAAAGTATTGNCATTTCTAATGGATTCACACACATTAGAAATATTTGGCAAGTTCGTTTTCAAGAATGTCCATTGGCATTGCGCCGGACTGTCTCCACTTCATCTCTCCGTTCTGGAAGATCATGAAAGTCGGAACTGAACGAACGTTGTAAAGAGCTGCCAGCTCCTGGTTCTTATCAATATCGATTTTGATGATTCTTGCTTTCTCTCCTACCTTGTCATGAAGCTCCTCAAGAACGGGATGCATCATTTTACAAGGACCACACCATGTGGCAAAAAAATCTACCAATACAGGTTTTTCTGATTTGATAATGTCTTCAAATTTTTCCATAGTATATTAAAATTAACTGGTTTCACTATTATAACATTCTTACTGATAAATGGTTCGCTATTGCCAGTATCTCTATATGAACGANGTTTTACTCCTATAANGTAAAGAAAGCCGAAGCAGTATCGCTCCGGCTTTCTTATCAACTTTTAAACTCTCTAACTTATATCATACTTCTTATTATCCATNGCTCCCTCAGGCATTATTTTCCTGNTTGTCGAAATGGACATCGAGCTGTGGGAACGGGAAAGAGAATCCCTTCTCCGGCAATTCCTTAAAGAAGCGTTCATTCATTTCAAAGAAGAGAGGCCAGTAATTAGAGGAATGNGTCCATGCACGGATAGTGAGATTAATTGAAGAATCACCCAATTCTTTCAAACCGACGAATGGCTTTCTCTCAACCTGNGTAGGAATAAAGGCATTCATCTCAACATTATCATTCAAACGCTCCTTCAATTTACGGTGACGCTTCTTCATACCCGGTATAAGATAATTATACCATTTCATTTTCTTCTCTTCCTCTACATCTGTGGAATCATCGACGGCATTTTCATTTAAGCTGTTAAGGACTTGCTGTTCACGAAAAGCCATATCATCCTCNATATATTTCTTGACTACACGAACATCCGAATCCAACATCTCNAGAATTGNAGCTTTNGCAGCCGCAAAATCTGTGTCATAAGAAAGCCCTATCTCCCAATCTACTCGGCGATAATTTTCAAGTGAATAATTATTAATAGAGCTTGTGGACAACCCTCCATTCGGGATTATAATAGCCTTGTTATCAACAGTATTNATAATGGTATGGAAAAGCTGGATAGATTTNACAGTNCCGGCATATCCCTGAGCTTCAATATAATCGCCTACCTTATATGGCTTGAGGAGAAGAACAAGCACACCACCGGCAAAATTCTGTAACGTGCCGCTTAATGCCATACCGATTGCCACACCCGCAGAGGCAAANAGAGCAAGGAAGCTACTGGTCTCTATTCCCAATATTCCNATNATGGTGATNATAAGTATAAAATACAACACCATCTTAANAAGAGAAAGCACGAANGTGGTCAGGGANGCATCCACCTTACGGGCCATCAATACATTTAATGTGGTCTTATATATCTTTCTGATAATGAAGCGACCCACATAGAATATGAGGATGGCTATAAGTAGTTTAAAGGAGAACTCAACCAATGAATTAGCTATCTTTGCCATGGCATCATCAAATGAGAGTCCCTTCAACTCTTTCCATGCTTCCATACCGGATGGCACATTATCCGGAAGATCCACTATCGGGAGATCTGTCTGTATCATTCTCTTCGTTCTAATCTATTTTTTTACTTATCCNTATTCCTCTTCTATTATCTTCCCGCGAAGCTTGATCCATTTCCTTCCCGCGAAGCTTGACCAATTATTATCCCGAGGAGCTTGGTTCTGTGCATGAGCTTCAGCTCATAAAAAGCCATCTTTTTATTCATATACGGCTTTATACCAATCCAAACCGCGGTAATAATTCTCCTCTTTTGTGTCAAGTCCCTTATAATAATGAGTGCTTACCCCACTGAAATTCTCTTTCTTAATTGGTCTGCGATTGAAGTCAAGAGCAGTAGCATGACTATACACCACAAAATTATCCATAGCCCTATTGAAATCCTTCACCAGCTCGGAAGCATTATTTAACTCAGCTGTTTCTCTTGCGAACTGACCGAAATCATAATAGCGTGCGGATCTCGCTCTCGAATAATCCTGCAGACCTTCTACAGCAGGACGGTTTTCTCCAGAGGCATAGATTTTTTTAGNCACTGTTGCAACATCCTCAATCTTGCTCATATCCATCACNGCTACAGTAACGCATATATTTGACATATTATAGTATTCGTATAGGGCATCAGCAGCTGAAAAGTAATTAGGCTTATCNGCAAATATNNTAGGCAAAATCTTATGATATGGTAGACCATTTGCTGCNATCTCAGTNGGATATGCTATCATGGTTTGGCATTTTTCACGCAATTCGTAGACAGTCTCGATATTACTCATNTAGCAGCAGTCAAACCANATTGTTGAAAATAGCCCCGAAGGAATAGCCTCCTTCAACTCATGAATATCCGCCCAGTCAGAGCTGTTGTTATCTCCTCCGAATGATGTAATCATCGGCATGTCAACAATAGCCTCATCACTTGCTCTCGTTGCACCGTGATCACTGAAGTAAGGAGTCCACGCCATGCCATGTCCCCATAAGAAAAGTATACGGTCGTCAACTGCTGAAAGAGATTTATAATCATTCATTATCTCCTTNATTCTGACAGGATCTGTAGCGAAAGTGGAACGGTCATAAACCTTTAATGTATCCAATCTGGCATCTTTGCCGGACACAATCNTACATAGACCTGCCTTTTCTTTTGCAATCGCCTGATAGAGGTANAGCTCATACTTCCCTTTTGGAAGACCGGACATCGCCTCTTGAATCTGACGGATATTAAGCGCCATATTGGATGAGAGGTTATTACCGTTTACAGCATANATCAAAGCTGATCGTTTTGTAGGTTCGGTTTTCTCGCCTCCGGATGGTTCATCACTTTTAGAACAAGAGATCATTCCTGCCAGCAGGGCAACAAATAAGAATATATATTTTTTCATGCTTTTTGTATTGTCTGTTGTCTGTTAGTTAAGATGGGTATTTAAATGGTAGAGAGTCACAATGTCACATAAAAATAACGATGATGCATTTCTCTTATTGTTTACAAATTNCNTTCCCATCTCCCTTAATTCTTCCTTATTTCTACTCTTTTTCATAACATTTTAGCTTAAATATTGTTAAATACTTTAGACAATAATTATTCTTTTCTATCTTGATATGAAGAAATCCTTGATTTGGCTTTTGACAATAGTCATGGCGATTACTTTCAGNGCACTCCTCTATTTCCAGATCATGTACTTGGAAAAAATGGTCTCGATGCGTGAAGAACAGTTTTCTGAAGGTGTTATGCGCGCGCTTACCGCTACAGCAGATTTTATGGAGCGTGAGGAGACTATTCATTTTTTAGAGGAGGATGTAAATATTATCGAGTCTTCGCTTTATACTGATTATGACAGCGAATCAGAATCCGGGTCCGGCAGTGATCTGGAATATACTGTTCAAGATTCNGAGGGTCGTGTCACACAATATACCCTTTCATCCAAGGATGTGACTGATAAATCCAAATTAAATAAAGGGTTCTCTAACAAAAGCGAGACTGTCAGCGACCGTTACCGCAATATGCAGGAAGTGATCCGCAGCCAATATCTCTATCAGAAAGGACTCATCACAGAAGTTATCCTCTCTATATTGCGTGACTCCGGTACCAGGCCGTTGATGGAGCGTGCTGATTCTACCGTCCTTAAAAATTGTCTAAACACCGAACTCACAAATAATGGTGTAAATGTGCCGTTTGTTTTCGGTGTCTACAACTCGCGGCATAAACTTCTCTACTCTACAGGGAATTTTAATGAAGAGGATAAGGATAATGACGAGTATTCAGTGAAACTTTTTGCCAATACTGATGTAAGTTATAATCTGACTGTTCAGTTCCCCACTAAAAGCGGTTATATATTCTCCTCAGTTAGATTTATCATTCCGACTCTTGCGTTCACTGTGATTCTGCTAATTATCTTCCTNTATACAATCATTTTGATATTCCGCCAAAAGAAGCTGTCGGAAATGAAGACCGACTTCATTAACAATATGACGCACGAGCTGAAGACCCCTATTTCTACTATCTCTCTTGCCGGACAGATGCTTAGTGACCCGGCAATGGGTAAATCTCCCGCTACTTTGGCTCATCTTGCGGAAGTAATCACCGACGAGTCCAAACGCTTACGTTTCCAGGTAGAGAAAGTTTTGCAGATGTCTGTATTCGATAATACAGGCAGTGCTCTTAAATTTACAGTGGTAGATGCTAACAATATCATATCATCCGTCGCCAATACCTTCAAGATTAAAGTTGAAAAATTCGGCGGCACTATTTCTACCGATATTCAGGCNAAGGATGGAGAAGTAAGAGTGGATGAGATGCAATTCACAAATGTCATCTTCAATCTTCTGGACAATGCCGTGAAATATATGCGCGAAGACGAGGAGCCGGATCTCAATATCACTACCAAAAACGTTGGGAACAAACTGGAAATCCGAGTTTCCGATAATGGTATAGGTATTAAGAAAGAAGACCTCAAACGGATTTTTGAGAAATTCTATCGAGTCTCAACCGGCAACCGTCATGACGTGAAAGGTTTCGGATTAGGACTGGCATATGTGAAGAAAATGATTACTCTCTTCGGAGGGGTAATCAACGTTGAGAGTGTATTCGGNAAGGGCACNACTTTCATCATCCTGCTTCCTTTAGCCGGGAGTCATTCTATTGCGGCGAAATAAAAAATTTAACATTTATCAGAATCCTCTGAGGATTTTTACGATTTTAAATGTTATTAAGATAGAGCGAGGAAAAATAAACTTTTCCCTCCCCTTTCCCTCCGCTTAATGATGAAAGAATAAATTATAAATAAATATGGACGAAAAACTTAAAATACTCCTCTGTGAAGATGATGAGAATCTTGGCATGCTTCTAAGGGAATTCCTTCAGGCGAAAGGTTTCAATGCTGATTTGTATCCTGACGGAGAAAAGGGATACAAAGCTTTCCTTAAGGGGAAATATGACCTTTGTGTCTTTGATGTGAANATGCCTAAGAAAGATGGTTTTACCCTCGCCCAGGAGGTAAGAAACGTTAATAGCGAAGTGCCTATCCTCTTCCTTACCGCCAAATCTCTAAAGGAAGATATTCTCGAAGGCTTCAAGATTGGTGCGGATGATTATATCACAAAGCCTTTCTCTATGGAAGAGCTCGTTTTCCGTATCGGTGCCATTTTGCGCCGTATCAATGGCAAGAAGGAGAAGGAGGTGTCTGTTTACAAAATCGGTAAATTCACTTTCGATACTCAAAAGCAGGTACTTATCGCGGACGACAAGACTCAGAAACTAACTACTAAGGAATCTGAACTCCTTGCTCTTCTCTGCTCTCACGTGAATGATATTCTTGAGAGAAACTTTGCGCTCAAGTCTATCTGGATAGATGATAATTACTTCAATGCTCGAAGCATGGATGTTTATATCACCAAGCTGCGTAAGCTCCTCAAGGCTGATCCTTCCATCGAGATTATCAATATCCATGGTAAAGGATATAAACTTATAGCCCCGGATATGGAGGCGGCTGCGACAGAATAAGTAGAAAGTATTTTANTTTATATATAACCGGCAAAGACCCTGTTGCTAACGGGTCTTTGCTGTTTTATCCCCCTTTTCTCCCTTATATTCCTCNCTCTTCCCTCATTGACTCCTACTTTTACAATAACTTTTCTTANAATTCATGAAAAAAGGATTAAGACCTCTTTACTTCATTTACCAATGGCTTATTGCNGGCCCTATTTTTGTCGTAGCGACGCTTATTACCGCATTTATCACTGCGGTCGGTTCCCTTATCGGAAACAAAAACTTTTGGGGATATTGGCCTCCGAAGTATTGGTCAAAATTCACTTGCTGGATTTTCTTGATAAAGGTAAAAGTAAAAGGNAGAGAGAACATTGACAAGAATACCTCTTATGTCTTTGTCGCTAACCATCAGGGTGCATATGACATATGGTCGATATATGGCTATCTGAATCATAATTTCAAATGGTTGATGAAGAAAGAGCTTGAGAAGATATTTGCAGTAGGATGGGCTTGTAAAAGTGCAGGTCATGTCTTTGTAGATGATTCTAATATAGCAGGAATCAAATCCACCATACAACATGCTGAAAAGACTCTTAAAGATGGCATGTCAGTCGTGATCTTCCCTGAAGGAGCCCGAAGCTGGGATGGTAAGATGATTCCATTCAAGAGAGGNGCATTTATGCTCGCGGCGGAATTCAAACTCCCGGTTGTGCCTATTACAATTGATGGAAGTTTCAAAGCTCTCCCCCGCTTCACATATAATATGACTCCTACTACAATTACTTTAACTATTCATCCTCCTATCTACCCGGGAGAAAATGGTTTCAACACTAAATTATTGCTAAAACAATGTACGGAAGAGATACAATCAGCACTGTCCTGACAATAGCCGGATCTGATAATACAGGCGGTGCGGGAATACAGGCGGATATCAAGACCGCCTCTGCTTTTGGAGTTAATGCGTCTACTGTAGTGACAGCTATCACAGCTCAGAGGAGAAGTAAAGTAAAAGCCGTGCAGCCTGTCGACCTATCGATGGTGGAGTTGCAGCTTAAATGCGTGTTTGAGACTTTTACACCGGACGCAATCAAGGTCGGCATGCTCCCCACCGTGGAATGTGTAGATCTTATCGCACAATGGCTAAGAAGATATGATGCAAAAAATATAGTCATTGACCCTATCATCGTCTCTGAGAACGGCGAGGACTTAAAGGGAAATAATCTCAATGTTTTTAATGCAATCAAGGAACACCTCTTCCCTATCGCCACTCTTGTTACACCTAATTTTGAGGAGGCTTTGGCTATTACCGGTCAGACACGTCTTGATTCTCCTAAAGATTTCGGAAAGGCTCTTTACGAGCAATCCGGAGCCAAGGCGGTCCTATTGAAAGGCGGTGACAGTAAAAGTGATTATTGCACTGATATCCTTTTCTCAAACGAAGATACAAGAATGTTCCGTCAGTCCAAACTTCAGACAGAAAACACTCATGGCACCGGCTCAGTACTCTCCACTGCAATCGCCTGCGGACTGGCAAAGGGGTTCTCTCTCCCGAAAGCCGTCAGGATGGCAAAAGATTTTGTATCATTCGCTATCCAGAAAGGCATAGAGCTTAATCTCTCATATGGAGACGGACCTCTCTATCTTTTCACAAAATAGACCTTATTCATGGTAAGGTTAAATAGTTTTTCAAGCTTCCTGCTGCCGCGGGAAGCTTTCTTTTAATTATCCGTAAACCGAATTATTTCCTAAGATGTTATAATTGAAAAAGAATTATTATGTTACAATATATAACAGATGAAAATTCTCCGGTTTCTGTTATCGACCAGATTAAAGGAGTTGTAGCCGGCGGTTGCCGTTGGGTAACAGTCCGCATGGATAAAGCTTCTGATGAAGAGATAGGCAAAGTGGTAGANGTCGCTAAGCCGCTACTCACAGATGTCAATGGCTTTCTACTTCTCCATAATAGGGTGGAACTTGCAAAGACCTTAAATGTAGGAGGTGTGCATCTTGATAAATCAGGTCCTTTGCCTTCCAAAGCACGTCTTGAACTTGGAGCTGCAGCCGTAATAGGAGTGACAGCCAATACAATCGATGATGTAAAGGCGGTCAGATCCCTTGATGTAGACTATATTACGATCGGTCCTCTTCGTGANAGCGAGCTTTTTTCTGAGGATCTTCCCATACTTGGTTTTGACAAGATTAAGGAGATTGATGATGAGATGCAGAAATTAGAGATTACTATAGCTCACGTTGCCGCCGGAGGTGTTAAGAAGGAGGATGTGGTTTCACTACTCTCTGACGGAGGCACCAATGGTATTGCCGTTTGCGAAGCAATCTCACGCGCAAAAGACATAAAGGNGGAAACNGAAGAATTTCTGAAAGNCCTTGCTCCCTTTGAGAANTTCAAAGGAGAAGATTAACTCAAATGCGATGGAGAGCTCCAATCCACCCATAGCCCTTAGTANAGAAAATTTAAACCTTTAACTTAATACACAAATGAAATTCACNCAACCTCGTCTTCCGTATAGCGTCGACGCTCTTTCTCCTATTATCTCTGCAGAGACAGTANACTACCACTATGGCAAGCATGAGAANGCTTATATCGACACTTTAAATCAGCTTATTGCAGGAACTGACTTTGAGGAGATGACCTTAGAGGAGATAATCGTAAAAAGCGAAGGTAAACTCTTCAATCAGGCATCTCAGGCTTGGAATCACATTCTCTACTTCTTTCAGTTTGCACCAACAGGAAAGAGAGAACCTATCGGCAAGCTTCAGGAGAAAATTGATGAGCAGTTCGGCTCTTTCGATGAATTTAAAGCAAAATTCGAAGAAGCAGGTGCCACGCTCTTCGGGTCAGGATGGGTATGGCTTTCTGTCGACAAAGATGGAAAACTCTTTATAACCCAAGGCTCAAATGCCCAGAATCCTCTTACACAGGGNCTCCGACCTATTTTCACATTTGATGTGTGGGAACACGCATATTACCTCGATTATCAGAACCGCCGTGCTGAATATCTCAAGCAGCTCTGGAAAATCGTAGACTGGAGCATAATCGAAAGAAGATACGAAGGAGAGGATTAATATTTCTCCTGTGCTGTGTTCATGCAGTTTAATATATTCGTGAATGGAGCATTATTTATAAAAACCAGTGATAGAATAAGGATAGACCAAAGTCTGTCCTTATTTCTTTATGGATTTTTTAACATTTTAAGGATGATAAAAAACTATGTAAGGTTGTTATCTAATAGGAATAATCCCTTTTTTCAAAAGGAATTATCACTTGAATAAATGATTTTATAAAGATTTTTAAGAATAAGTATTTATTTTGACACAGAAGCAAGACAATCAGGAAATTATTCCCTTTATTGTGGAATCCATCCAGGAGAAAAAAGGTCAGAAAATCACTACAATAGATCTTTCGGATATTGAAGGAGCATCCGCGACTGATTTTATTATCTGTCAAGGTCGCAGCACTTCTCAAGTATCNGCTATCGCAGATGCNATCAGAGAAGATGTCTTAAAAAAGACAGGTAAAAAACCTTATAATTATGATGGCTATCGTAATTCGCAATGGATTGTTATCGATTACGGTGATATTATGATTCATGTCTTCCTCCCCGAGACCCGAGAATACTATAATCTCGAAGATCTTTGGAGCGATGGAAAAGTTACTGAAATTCCGGATCTGGATTAATGTCGGATCAAGATGCACCTTTA
The DNA here is from genome assembly GCA_014800895.1 of Bacteroidales bacterium. GTDB lineage: Bacteria > Bacteroidota > Bacteroidia > Bacteroidales > Muribaculaceae > Lepagella. The sequence continues at coordinate 11,068 of JAAVFG010000022.1, read as the reverse complement.
ANCATCTATTCGTAATAAGTATACACCACCATAATGGCTAAACTCAACAAGAAAGGACCGGCATTGAAAAATCTTTATTGGTTTTATGCCCTTATTATCCTCGCGCTATGCGCACTATATTATTTTCAGGACGGCTCGCAGGTGAAATCTGTAGATTGGACTTCTTTTGAAGAAGCCGCACAGAAAGGAGAAATCGATAAAATAGTTGTATTCTCGGAAAATTCTACTGCAGAGGGGTATCTAACCAAAGAGGGAGAAAAGAATCCTAAATATGAGTTTCAAAACCCGATGGGTATGACTGAAGCTAAAAAGATTCGTGCCAACATACCCTCTCCTGATAAAATTCAGGATAAAATTGACCAGTGGAACGCACAGCTTGCTTCCCAGGGAAAACCTGAGTTGAAGGTATCTTACGAAAAAGGGAGCGATATAGTCAAACTNCTCTATTATTTCGGACCAATACTTCTTCTTTTCTTCCTCATGTATTTCATGTCACGGAAAATGTCAGGAGGAGGTGGTGGCGGCGGCATATTTAATGTNGGTAAGTCAAAGGCGCTTGTATTCGATAAGAATAATAAGACCAACGTTACCTTTAAGGATGTAGCCGGACTCGCGGAAGCTAAAGTTGAGATAGAGGAGATTGTAGAGTTTCTTAAGAATCCTCAGCGNTACACCGAATTAGGAGCNAAAATNCCTCACGGAGCCCTCCTTGTNGGNCCTCCGGGAACAGGTAAGACTCTTTTGGCTAAGGCAGTNGCGGGAGAAGCCGGTGTGCCATTCTTCTCNATGTCCGGTTCTGATTTCGTCGAGATGTTTGTAGGTGTCGGTGCAGCCCGTGTCCGCGATCTTTTCAAGCAGGCTAAAGANAAAGCTCCATGTATTATTTTTATCGATGAGATCGATGCAGTCGGACGTGCGCGTGGTAAGAACCCCAACATGGGTTCAAACGATGAGCGTGAAAACACTCTGAATGCCATGCTGACCGAGATGGATGGTTTCCAATCCAATAGCGGTGTAATCTGTCTTGCAGCCACCAACCGTGCAGATATGCTTGATAAAGCTTTACTACGTCCGGGGCGTTTTGACCGTCAGATTTATGTNGATCTTCCCGAACTNACCGACCGTATAGAGATCTTCAATGTTCATTTACGCAATATCAAGGTCAGCAGCAAACTCGATGTTGAGCAACTTGCACGCCAGACTCAAGGATTCTCCGGTGCCGATATTGCCAATGTTTGTAATGAGGCCGCTCTTATCGCCGCCCGTAATAATAAAGAAGAGGTAGATTGGGATGACTTCATGGGTGCTGTCGACCGTATTGTCGGAGGTCTTGAGAAAAAATCACGAATCATTACAGCTGANGAGAAGAAATCTATCGCTACTCATGAGGCNGGACATGCCACAATCACATGGCTCGTGCAGTATGGCAATCCTCTTGTCAAGGTGACTATNGTGCCTCGTGGTCGTGCTCTTGGGGCTGCCTGGTATGCTCCGGAAGATCGTATGATTATGCCTACTCAAGCACTCCTTGATGAGATGTGTGGACTCCTCGGAGGTCGCGCCGCGGAAGAGGTTTTCCTTGGCGAGGTTGGAACAGGAGCCAGCAACGATCTCGAACGATGCACTAAAATAGCACGCGCCCTTGTCCTCGTTTATGGTATGAGCGATAAACTCCCCAACCTCAACTATTCTGACTCGACAGGTCAGGACATGGGGTTCACCAAGCCTTATTCCGAGGAGACAGCAAAGATTATTGATGACGAAGTGAAACGCATTATTAATGAACAATATGAGCGTGCTAAAGATCTTCTCCGTCAATATGCCAAGCAGCATAACAAGATTCGCGACCTTCTCCTTGAACGAGAGGTGATCTTCCACGATGATGTTGAGGAAATTCTCGGAAAACGCCAATGGAAATCCCGTACTGATGAGATCATGGAGATCAATAAGCAGGATGAGCAGAAACGTGCTCAGGAGAAGAAGGAGAATGACGAGGATGAGATGGACTCTCTCTTTGACAAGAAAGTGCGCGCTCCAAAACCGGCAGATGAATCCGACGACGAGGATGCCGGTACTCCTCCCCCTTTCAATAAGTAAGCTTATATATAGTCAGCCGCCTTTATGAAGGCGGCTAATTATATATAGATTTGAAAACTATTTTACAATAAAAAGTTTTCCATTTACGTTAATTTTGGTGTATTTGGCGTATTTTCCCTTAATAAATTTCAAGAAACGCCAAAGAATCATTAATTTTGTAAATTATTTTTGCAAAGGTCTTGATCAGTTATAAAAAGGTAAATAACAAAAGGTAAATAAAACTACTTCAATATTATAAATATGAAAATCAGCACATTTAATGCTATGGCGCTTCCGGCGCTCGCAGCTGCGTTGCTCCTCCCTTCATGCAAAGGGAATAATGGACAGCAGCAACAAGGTCCTATGGTGCCTGAATTAGCCGTACTTACAATCGGCGAAGAGGATAGTCAGCTCGAAACTGCTTTCCCCGCAACTCTCCACGGACAGAACGATGTTGAGATCCGTCCTCAGATTTCAGGCTTCCTAACCAAGGTTCACGTTCAGGAGGGTCAGCATGTTTCCAAAGGTCAGGTGCTTTTTACTATTGATCAGGTCACTCTTCAGGCTGCCGTGGAAGCGGCACAAGCCGCCGTTCAGTCTGCTCAGGCACAGGTAAACGTAGCTCAGGCTAATGTTAATACCGCTCAGACAAACGCTAATAATAATAAAGTGTTGCTGGATAAGAATATTATCTCTTCATCTGCCTATCAGACTTCTGTCGATGCCCTTAATTCTGCGAAAGCGCAACTTAACGCTGCCAAAGCTGGACTTGGTCAGGCTACCGCCAACCTTACTTCTGCTCGCAAAAACCTTTCCTACTCAACCGTTACCGCTCCCGTTTCAGGAATGGTAGGTGTAATAGACAATAAAGAGGGATCACTTGTCTCTCCCCAGACACTTCTTACAGTTCTTTCCAATAATTCTGACATCGAGGCATATTTCTCTCTAAATGAGAAAGATCTTCTTGCCATGACAGATGACGGTAAACGCTCTATCAAGGAAGCTATCGCACAGATGCCGGCTGTCAATCTTCAGTTGGCGAATGGTGAGGTGTACAGCCGTCCCGGTAAGATTGTCTCAATTTCAGGTGTTATTGATCCCTCTACCGGCTCTGCTTCAGCTAAGGCTCTTTTCCCTAACCCTGACGGAATGATCAGTTCCGGCGCCACTGGTAAAGTGCTCATCCCCTCTCTTCGCACAAATGCAATCGTGATACCTCAGACTGCAACTTTCGAGATTCAAGATATGAAGTTTGCTTACGTTGTGGGCGACTCAAGCAAGGTTCACTCTACTCCTATCACAATCGCTCCTCAGAACGATGGCAAGAATTACATTGTGACCGGCGGTCTCAAGCCCGGTGATGTAATCGTCACTGAGGGTGTGGGTATATCAGTGAAGGACAATATGGTGATCAAACCTAAGAAGTAATGAAGTGTAGAGCGTAGAGTCATTAACGGCTCTCTCAGATTTGTTTCTTAGCCCTCTCTCCTCCTAAATTTCATAATTGAATTTATAAATATGAACGTTTCAAACTTCATTAAACGCCCGGTGCTCTCTACCGTGATTTCGATTTTTATCGTTATCTTCGGTATCTTGGGACTCTTCTCCCTACCTATTGAGCAGTATCCGGATATCGCACCTCCAACTATTCAGGTCTCCACCACTTATACCGGTGCGAATGCTGATGCGGTGCTCAATTCAGTGATCGCACCTATAGAGGAGCAGATCAACGGTGCCGAGGGTATGGATTATATGTTCTCTCAGGCATCAAATAATGGATCGGCAACTATTCAGGTCTACTTCAAACCCGGAACTGACCCGGATATGGCTGCAGTCGATGTCCAGAACCGTGTGGCAAAGGCAGCTTCTTTCCTTCCTTCTGAGGTGAATCAGGTAGGTGTCATCACACAGAAACGTCAGTCATCCATGCTGATGGTATTCAATGTTTATTCTGATAAAGATCAGTACTCTCAGGAATTCATTGAAAACTATATGGCTATCAACATCATCCCTGTCATCAAGCGTATTTATGGTGTTGGTGATGCTATGGTCATGGGTTCTGACTATTCAATGCGAGTATGGCTGAAACCTGACGTCATGGCTCAGTATTCCCTCATGCCTTCCGATATTACAGCGGCTCTTGCCGAGCAGAATATCGAGGCTGCTCCCGGACAGTTCGGTGAGCAAGGTAATCAGACTTATCAATATGTAATGCGATATAAGGGTCGTCTGAAAGAGGAATCTGAATTCGGCGATATCATTATCCGCGCTCTTCCTGATGGCAATATGCTTCGCCTGAAGGAGGTTGCTGATATTGAGTTGGGTCGTCTCTCTTACGGTTTCTCCAATAAGGTAAACGGTCATATCGGTGCATCCTCCATCATTTTCCAGTCTGCCGGATCTAACGCAACAGAGGTTATCAATAATATCCAGAAGGAACTTGACAGATTCCAGAAAGAGGCTCCGAAAGGAATGGTGATCTCCACTTCCATGAACGTCAACGACTTCCTTTTCGCCTCTATCCATGAGGTGTTGAAGACCCTTATAGAGGCGTTCGTACTCGTGTTCCTTGTGGTCTTTATCTTCCTTCAGGACTTCCGCTCCACTATTATCCCGATGATTGCCATTCCTGTTGCATTGATCGGTACTTTCTTCCTATTGAAGATATTCGGCTTCTCAATCAACCTCCTTACCCTTTCAGCGCTTGTGCTTGCGATTGCGATTGTGGTCGATGATGCTATTGTGGTGGTCGAGGCAGTTCATGCCAAGCTTGACCAGGGTTATTCATCTGCAAAGCGTGCGGCTATAGATGCGATGAATGAGATCACCTCGGCTCTTATCTCCATCACTCTGGTCATGATGCTCGTGTTTATCCCTGTGTCATTCCTTGGTGGAACGTCTGGTGTATTCTATCGTCAGTTTGGTCTTACAATGGCAATGGCGATTTTCCTCTCCGCTATCAATGCGTTGACTCTTACCCCGGCACTTTGTGCTATCTTCCTAAAGCCCCATAAGAAAGAGGATGGAGAGGGAAGCGAGGAGCAAGATAAGCTGGGTGAACGTATGAAGACAGCTTACAAAGCAGCCGGTGAAGCGGTGGTGGCTACTGCAAAGAAGCGTGCTTCTCTCCACTTCCCTCCTATCATTACTTTCGCTCTTATCTGTGCCGCTATCGTATTCCTTGTGCTGGGATGGTACACATTTGAAAATGTTGTCCTTTCTATTATAGCATGTGTAGTGGCTATACTTGGTGTAATCGGAATCTTTACCGAAGACTTCAAGCAGGCTTTCAACAATGCTTTTGATAAGCTTCATAATGTATACTCTAAAACGTCAACATGGTTTATCCATCATAAGATTACAGCTGCAGCGTTCGTTCTTCTTTCTATTGCAGGCTTGGGCTGGATGATGATGACTACCCCGACAGGACTTGTGCCTAATGAAGATACAGGTACACTTATGGGTGTCGTTAATATGCCTCCTGCTACTTCCCAGGAACGTACACAGGCTGTCATGGATAAAGTGGATAGTATCGCAAGCACTATTCCCGGAATTGAATCGCGTACAGCCATTACAGGTTATAGCTTTATCGGTGGTCAAGGTAACTCTTACGGTTCGTTCATCGTCAAGCTTAAGCCATGGGATCAGCGTAAGGAAGCGTCTCAATCCGCTCAGGCTATTCTGGGTCAACTCTTCCAGAAGACTGCCGCTATCAAGGAAGGTACTATCATGTTCTTCCAGCCTCCTATGATTTCCGGTTATGGTATGACTAACGGTTTCGAGCTTCGCCTGCAGGATAAGACAGGTGGGTCACTTGATAACTTCTTCAAGGTCTACCAGCAGTTTATCGGAGCATTGAACGCGCGTCCTGAGATTGCAATGGCTTATTCTACTTTCAACCCGACATTCCCGCAGTATCTTGTTGAACTTGATGTTGCGAAGATCAAACAGGCAGGTCTGACGCAGAACGCAGTTCTCTCTGCCCTTCAGGGTTATTACGGAGGTATGTATATCTCTAACTTCAACAAGTATGGTAAGCTTTATCGTGTGATGATGCAGGCTAATGCTGAGTCTCGTGTATCTCCTGAGACATTGCGCCAGATTAAGATACGCAACGGCGCAGAGATGGCACCTATCGATAACTTCGTGAAGTTAACACGTGTTTACGGTCCTGATATCATCAACCGTTTCAATATGTATACTTCAATCTCCGTTACCGGTAACCCTGCTCCCGGTTTCTCTTCAGGTCAGGCACTCCAAGCTATTGAGCAGGTTGCTGCTCAGACTCTTCCTGTCGGCTTCGGTTTCGAGTATGCAGGTATGTCTCGTGAAGAGACTTCTTCAGGCTCAGGATCTACCGGATATATCTTCGGTCTTGTGCTCCTGTTTGTATACCTTATTCTCTCCGCTCAGTATGAGAGCTACATCCTCCCCTTCTCCGTTATCTTGTCCGTACCTTTCGGATTGATGGGTTCTTTCGTGTTTGCGAAGATGATGGGTGTGGATAACAATATCTATCTCCAGATTGCTCTTATCATGCTTATCGGTCTGTTGGCTAAAAATGCTATCCTTATTGTTGAGTTTGCCCTTGAACGACGTCGTACAGGACTCAGTATCATTAACTCAGCAATTCAGGGCGCATCCGACCGTCTTCGTCCGATTCTCATGACTTCATTGGCATTGATTATCGGTCTTCTTCCGATGATGTTCGCCCATGGTGCCGGTGCTAACGGTTACATAGCCCTTGGATCAGGTGCTGTCGGCGGTATGCTTATCGGTATGATTCTTCAGGTGCTCATTGTTCCCGCTCTCTTCGTCGCTTTCCAAATGATTCAGGAGAAGATTACTCCTCCGAAATGGAAAGACACTGACAACAGCGGTATTTCTTCTGAAATCGAGCAGTATAACTTTAATAAGGATTAATATAATTATCGGAAAGGGAGGAGTATTTTTACTTCACCCTTTCCAATAACTTTCATTTTTGACAATGAATAAATTTCTTAAATATTCCTTGGTCGTTGTAGCAGCCTCTACACTCTCCAGCTGTCATATCTATAAGAAATATGAACTTCCTGCCAATGAGAATGTATATGTCAACGACTTCAAGAAATCTCTGGATGCACCCGTAGATTCAACAGCACTGGATTATCTGGGTTGGGAAAAGGTTTTTACTGATCCTACTCTTCAGACTTACATCCGTATGGCTCTTGATAACAACCATAATCTGGAGGAGGCGCGTCTGAATATTGATATAGCAAATGCTCAGCTAAAAGGAGCGAAATTAAGCTATCTTCCCTCTCTTGCCCTTGCTCCTAACGGCGCGATGGCAAGTTTCGGTGGAAGCCGTGCCTCATGGTCGTATACTATACCGGCTGCTATCAACTGGGAGATTGATATCTTTGGCAAGATTCTCAATCGCAAACGTTCGGCTAAAGTTTCTAAGGAGCAGATGGAGGATTATGCTCAGGCAGTTCATTCACAGATTATCTGTGGAGTGGCAAGCACCTACTATTCTCTTGTACTTCTTAATCAGCAGTTGGCTCTTTCCAAGCGCACGGCTGAGATCTGGAAAGATCAGGTAGAAACAATGAAACTAATGAAAGAGGCGGCTTATACCAATGAGGCGGCGGTTGTACAGAGTGAGGCTAACTACTACTCTATTCTTGCTTCTATTCCGGATATTGAACTTGCCATCAAGACTACTGAGAATGCATTCTCTATTCTTCTTGGTCAGTATCCTCGTCCCTGGGAGGTAACCACCAATCTTGATTTTGATCTTCCTGTTTCAATCGAGAATGGCGTTCCCCTATCCTACCTTGCGGCACGTCCTGATGTAAGAGCAGCTGAAAGAGGTCTCGCATCTGCGTATTATGCCACCAACAGCGCCCGCGCTGCCTTCTACCCCTCTTTGAGTATCTCATCTAATGGTGGATTTACCAATTCGTTAGGAGCACTCATTGTAAATCCCGGTAAATGGTTTATTCAGCTCGCAGGACAGCTCACAGCTCCTATATTCTCTCGCGGTCAGAATATAGCAAATCTTGAAGTGGCAAAGGCTAATCAGAAGAAGGCGATGCTCTCTTTTGAAACCACCGTGTTAAATGCAAGTGCTGATGTAAGCGATGCCTTAGCAAAATATAAGGCTTCAAATGAAAAGAGAGAGGCTCTTGAGAAGCAGGTTGAGAGTCTTGAGAAATCAGTAAACTATACTCAGGAACTGTTTGCTCTTGATCAGAAGACAACATATCTTGAAGTATTGACCTCCCGGTCCGCACTTCTTAATGCACAGCTTTCAAGCCTCGCTTGCTGGCATGATAAAGTGGCATCTCTGATAGCCCTATATCAAGCAGTAGGCGGCGGTCGATAAAGTCTTTACGTTAACCTTTAATACTATACAGAACTATGTCAACAATCAGTCCTCAGGCGTTCGTACATCCCGATGCTAAGATCGGAGAGAATGTCACTATCGCTCCATTTGCATATATTGATGCAAATGTTGAGATCGGTGATGACTGTGTTATCCACCCTCATGTGAGTATCCTCTCGGGAGCTCGCATCGGTAAGGGAAATGTCTTCTTTGATGGCTGTATCATATCTGCCACTCCTCAAGATTTCCGTTGGAAAGGGGAAGACAGCTATGTCAGGATAGGAGATAACAATAAGATCCGCGAGCATGTCATCATCAATCGCAGTATCTACCCCGGTGGAGAAACAAAGATAGGCAGCTATTCATTCATTATGGCTCAGTCTCATATCGGTCACGATTCATCAATCGGCAACTGGTGTGTGCTTGGAAACGCCGTAAAGATTGCAGGCTCATGTAAGATCAACAATTACACTATCCTCTCTTCAAATGCTCTTGTGCATGAGAATTGCGAGATTGGAGAATGGGCTCTTATCAAGGGCGGATGCCGTGTAAATAATAACGTTCCTCCTTTCGTCATAATGGCGCATAATCCTATCGAGTATTATGGTGTAAATGCCTATATTCTCAAGAAAGGGCGCATGGAGGAAGATACTATCAGCGAGATAGCGAAGAGTTACCGTCACATCTATCAGTCCAACACCTCTGCTTATAACGCATATAAGCGTATCATGTCGGATGTGGCGGAGTGCAAGGAGAAGGATGCTATCCTTAAATTCCTAAAGAGTCATAACTATAAACTCGCTGCTCTCCCGGATATAGAGGAGGAGAATTGAGAGATACCATAATCCTAAATAGAAAGGAGCATCTTGCGGGATGTTCCTTTCTTGTATATTTAAATAACTTATATTAAATTTGTAACATAGAAATTTGCGAAAGAATGGATATAAAGAAACTTCTCATCCGTGCCGGTTCCGGATTGATATATGTTGCGATAATAATTGGTTGTACCCTCTGGGGTATGAATGGTATTTACCTGCTTGGCATTCTCTTTGCAGGCTTGGCAACCATAGAGTTTGAAAAGCTTTGTGGCAATCTATCCTTACGTAATCTTCCCTTAGTACTTCTTGATTTAGCGGGTGTTTATGCTCTTTTATTTGCTTTCAATCCTACCGCTCCGATAATCACCCTATGTGCTTGGGTGGCAATCATGATCGTCAGAATGATTTCTGAGCTCTATACAAAACGTGAAAACCCGCTCCGCAGCCTCGCTACTTCTGCGCTTATCCAACTCTACATTGGACTCCCCTTTTCACTTATGGTAGCTACAGCTACTATCTCTATCCCAAAAATTATCCTTCTTCTATTCATATTCTTGTGGATCAATGATACAGGAGCATATATAGTCGGCTCTCTAATTGGGAAACATAAGCTATTTGAGCGCGTTTCACCCAAAAAGTCGTGGGAAGGTTTCTTCGGAGGACTTATATTTAATATAGGAGCGGCTTTTCTCTTTTGCTATTGCATAAATTCATATTTTGGTTTTCATTCAAATATATGGATTTGGATAGGTTGGACCTTGATCGTTACGATATTTGGCACATGGGGTGATCTGATTGAATCTCTTATAAAACGCTTCCTTAATGTAAAGGATTCCGGCAATCTTATTCCTGGTCATGGAGGCATTTTGGATAGGATTGATTCCTTTCTTTTGTCTATGCCTGCCGCTTTCCTCTATGTAGTTTATCTTCTGATTATCTAATGCATGATTTAATATAACCACTTTAAAAATTTTGTGTAAATCAGGAATATATTATATATAATATAAGATATTCTTAATACCTTTTATAAGGAGGCTATTACTAAATAGTCTCTTTTTTTATTTATTTTTACTATTATCTTTTCTAAAATATTGATTGTATTGAGAAACGATTTTGATGAAAGAATATTTTTTATTTTATTTGCATAGAAAACCTACTTACATTCTATCATGCATATAATTGACCCTTTAATAGACGCAGGATTTAAACTTCTATTCGGAAGAGAAGGAGTGTCGGAACCCCTGCTCATCAAACTCCTTAACAGTATCTTTGCTGGAGATCCAATATTGGGAAATATCGTAAGCTTGCGCTTTACCAATACTGAACACCCAAATGAATATATTGAAGGACGTGGGATAAGATATGACATAGAGTGTATCACCTCTACGGGTCATCACTTTATAGTTGAGATGCAGAAAGGTGAGCAAAAACATCTTATAGAACGTAGTGAATATTATGTTGCGAGAGCGATAGCCGCTCAAGGATACAAAGGGAAAGATGATGAAAATAAAAATTGGGATTTTTCTTTGATGCCTGTGGTTGGGGTCTTTATCTGCAACTTCAAAGTAGCTGGACTTGGAGACTCAGCCGTTACATACGGAGGTATGTGTGATTTGAAAACAGGTAAATCGCAATGTTTCGTCTATATACAACTTCCATGCTTCAATAAGGAAGAAATAGAGTGTGAAAGCTTATTAGATAAATGGATTTATAACATAAAGCATATGGGAGCAGCACAAAAAATAGCATTCAGAACAGATAATGATATATTCAACTATCTTGACAGCGTAAGCAGCGTAGCCGCCTT